>QCKG01000043.1 GCA_003215535.1 Prochlorococcus sp. AG-409-L18 | reverse complement strand
ATTTGGTGATCACATATAGCATAATCACTAATAATTATGCTATATGTGACTTAGTAGATAATGGGTTAGGATTTCCATGAAGCAAGAAAGGCTGAAGCTATTGAATGATGACCTGATAAACAAAACGAATATCTTAATAGTACAGGATTTAGATGGCGTATGCATTCCATTAGTAAAAAATCCTTTAACTAGAACTATAGATTCAGATTATGTAAATTCCGTACATTTGCTTGGTAATGAATTTGCTGTTCTTACAAATGGTGAACATGAAGGCAAAAGAGGTGTGAATAGAATAATAGAGAAATTGTATGAAGATAAAAGTTACGCAGTGAATAATGGTCTTTATTTCCCTGGACTAGCTGCTGGTGGGATACAGCTACAAGATAGGTTTGGTAAGGTTAGTACTCCTGGTGTTAGCTCTAGAGAAAAATCCTTTCTTAGTAATTTAGCCCCCAAAATGATCAGTCGCATGGAAGAAGGCCTTGAAAAGATATTAGTGGAATTTAATAAAGAAGATATTCATTTTTTAGCAAGAGAATCAGTCCTTGACAATGACCTATCACCAACAATAAATCTAAATGGCATCTTCCTAGTAATAAAAGATAATTTTAAATTGCAACAAAGTGTCCAATTAATGCTTGAAGATATAATGGAAAACTTTATCATTGAGTCAATTAATGCAGGTCTAGATGGAAGTTTTTATTTGCATAAAGCTCCTAATTTAGGAAAGAATGAAAACAAAGAGCTGATCAAACTGGCCGCACCTCATGATGTAGGAACTACAGATATTCAATTTATGCTAAGTGGAGCAAGAAAAGAGGCAGGAGTACTTGTTTTATTAAACAATTATATTGAATCAACTACAGGAAGAAGACCATTTGGTGTTGATTTCACAGCCAGGAATGCACCGAATTCTCTTGACGAATTAATTACATTATGTGTTAATTCAATAGGAAGGGATGAGATGCCATTATTAGTGGGTGTGGGAGACACTGTGACATCATGTCTATCGTCAGATGGAAAGTCCTGGTTAAGAGGTGGAAGCGATAGACAGTTCCTAACATTGATACAAATGATAGGTGAAACTTATAAACTAAGAAACAAAGTATTATTAGTAGACAGTAGTGGAGGAGAAGTAGATAGACCATCGATGTCTACTGTTGATCTTGTAGGAATAAGTGATAGTCAAGATACCCTTAAATTTGACATGATTTTTGAAGATGGACCTAAAGGGTATATATCTTGGTTTAGTGATTTTGCTTTAAAAAGATCATATACAAGCCTAAATTAACTCTCACATATCTAGAACAATCAATTCAAGTGCTCTTCCTCTATATTGAATCACTAGCCTTTCTTTTTTTTTCGGCAAGAAAGGCGAATATCATAGATCTATTAAATTTGCATATCAACACCATTGATATGCCATGATAAAATAGAATTATGGATATATAAAAAAGTGAGAAACTCTGATTTCCCGAAAATATTTAGAGATGAACTTACTACATTGCAGGTTAATCTTGGTTATAAATGCAATCAAGCATGCTCACATTGTCATGTGGATGCAGGCCCAAATAGACTTGAGATGATGGATATCAATACAATAAAATTAATACCAAAGTTTATTGATCTATATAATGTTAAATGCCTGGATCTCACAGGAGGTGCACCAGAATTGCATGATTATTTTAGATATTTAATAGAAGAAGCTTCTCAAAGGGGTATAAGAGTAATAGACAGATGCAACCTTACGATTTTATCTGAACCAGGTCAAGAAGATCTTGGTTCATTTCTTGCTAAATACAAAGTTATTGTCGTGGCGTCTCTTCCTTGTTATATGGAAGATAATGTTGACAAGCAACGTGGTAAAGGTGTTTTCAACAAAAGCATTAATGGCTTAAAAGAATTGAATTCTCTTGGATATGGAAAAGAAAATAGCAA
Source organism: Prochlorococcus sp. AG-409-L18 (assembly GCA_003215535.1). GTDB lineage: Bacteria > Cyanobacteriota > Cyanobacteriia > PCC-6307 > Cyanobiaceae > AG-409-L18. The sequence continues at coordinate 1,386 of QCKG01000043.1, read as the reverse complement.
TTTAGAACTAAATCTTGTATATAACCCAATAGGAGCAGCATTGGCACCTCCCCAAATAGCTCTAGAAGAGAATTACAGGAAAATACTTTTCAAGGAATATGGAATTGTTTTCTCGAGTTTGTATACAATTACGAATATGCCCATAAATAGATTTGCAACAAGCCTCAAGACATCCGGAAAATTAGATGACTACAACAAATTACTAAGGGATTCTTACAATAAGAACAATCTCAAGGAAGTAATGTGTAGAAGCTTAATAAGTGTTGATTGGAAAGGAGAAATATATGATTGTGATTTCAATCAGCAATTAGGTTTAAGGGTTAAAGATCACAATTTAAATCTCAACTCTTTAGTGAAATTAAAACAAAATTTAAAAGGAAAAGAGATAACTGTAGGCAACCATTGTTATGGATGTACTGCAGGAGCTGGCTCAAGCTGCAGTGGGCAACTTACTTAAATTAGTATCCTCAACTAGTTAGCCTGACAAGATGGGCATAATGCACGTACATTTAAAGTCGATTCAATTAATTTAAATCCAATACACTCAGCTGCATTTAAACCTGCCTTTAGTACCTCCTCGCTTTCAAATTCCTCAGTTCGACCACAACGAACACAAACTAAATGGTGATGGTCTGGATGATCATGACTTGCTAGTTCGAATCTATGGCCTCCCTCACTTAATTCAAGTTCATGAAGAAAGCCCATCTCCACAAGGAGTCTTAATGTTCTATAAATGGTAGCCAAAGAGACTCTAGTGCCAGCATCTAATAGCTGATGATGAACATCCTCTGCACTTAAATGAGTGCCTGTACCTATCCTCTGAAAAAGATCTAGAACTATTCTCCTCTGTGGTGTAAGTCTACGGCCATCTTGATGAAGGCCAACCTCAAGAGTCCCCTCGAAACGATTCAAAGGCAAATGGACAGCCAAGAGGACCAACCAGAAAGACCTTCTCAATAATACTTGCTAATGAGATAACGAATGAGAGTTCTAGTAAAATGAAATACAAAAAAGACAAAAAGAATTATTAAAGCAAATAGAAAGTAAATCTAATTGATAATAAGCAGGGAGAATAACTCAATTTCTTTGAATGTCAGTAAATATTGAACAACTAGTACTTTGTTGATAAAATTATAAAAAGGCTCTACTAGATCTTCTTTTTCGCATGAAATCGAGTGAAACGATGCTACTTATGGTAGACATGCAGGAAAAACTGCTGGAATTAATTCCAACTAAAAATCAGCTCATCTGGAATTGCAGAAAAATCATAGAAGCAGCAAATATATTTAAAATAAGAATTATTTATACTGAACAAAACCCAGCAAGGCTAGGAGGAACGATTAATCAATTAAAAAAAATGGTTAGCTCAACTCCATATAAAAAGAT
>QCKG01000042.1 GCA_003215535.1 Prochlorococcus sp. AG-409-L18 | reverse complement strand
AAAGACTGGGAATTTTCTTTCAAGCTTCTAATCAAATGAAGACTCATCATGTATTCCAAGTATTTGAAGAGTTTAGAACAACCTAAATTCGCGTAGGAGCTAGCCTAATCATGTCCTATTTAAATTATGGCCGACATTTCCACATCACCTGCAAATTTCATTGTCTTTGAAGGAGATCTTGATTCAGACTGGACTGAGCGCTTTGGAATGGCATCAGCTCTTGCCGTGGACACAGAAGCTATGGGACTTATTCATGGTCGTGACAGACTTTGCCTAGTTCAGATATGCGACGAAAAAGATAATGTTGCCTGCATAAAAATTGGGCCAGGCCAAGACTCAGCTCCAAAACTCAAAGCTTTAATGGAACACAATTCCATAGAAAAAGTATTTCATTTCGCTCGGTTTGACTTGGCAGCTCTCGCACAAAATCTTGGTATTCGTGTTCAGCCGATATTCTGCACCAAGGTGGCCAGCAAGCTTGCTCGAACGTATACGCCAAGACATGGTCTCAAAGAAGTAGTAATGGAACTCGTTGGGATAGAGCTCGACAAACATGCACAAAGCAGTGACTGGGGCAAAGTCGAGGAGCTTACTGACGCTCAATTAATCTATGCAGCAAATGACGTTAGATATCTACTGGAAGCAAAAAAACAATTAGAAAAAATGTTAAAAAGAGAAAATAGATGGGAGCTATCAAAGAGTTGCTTTGAATGTATTCCTGTAATTGCAGAACTTGATAGATTACGCTTCGGCCAAATATTTGAGCATTAAATAATTACAAGAATTAATCCTCAAGCATGAAATTCTTCTCATGGTCCAAAGCTTCCAACAATTGATCTAACTCAGCTGTTATTGAACCAGCACCTGTTCTTGGAACTGATCGAGCATCTTGCAAAAGGGTCTCTGCAATCTTTATTCGAGCAACTAATCCCCTATCTCCATTCTTAGAAGCAATGCGTTCTACTTTTCTTCGTGCTGCAGCAATACTAATACTTAAACATGAGGCAAGCTCTGCGCAAACTTTCATATATCCATGGTCTTCAATTGCAGCCATTTGAAAATGATAGTTAATTTTAAGTATGCACCTAATTAAACATCTTGTGAATTACCGCACAAGTTGCTTTGCAATCAAGTCAGCCAAGGCCAAACTTCCTCCCGGGCCACCCATTCTCCTGGCTCCCACAGCTCCCAATCGATTACGTAACGGTCTATCCCTAAGTAATAAATTAAGCCTTTCTGCCAATCCTGCAGGGCTACTACAAGGTATTACTGCACCTCCTAGCAATCTACTTTGCCTCATCGCAAAGCTCTTTTGAAACTGCGGCCCTCTACCTGGCAGCGATAGTGAAGGAATACCTAAACCAACTAATTGCTCAGTAGCAGTCCCTGCATTCGCTAGCCCTACCTCAACCCAACTAGACCACAATGGAAATTGAGCAGGTCCAATGAAAACCAAAGTAGTATTTTTTAGCCAAGCTGCTTGAGCACCTATATTTTTTGCAGGGAGTGGAGTTTTTTGAAAGCCAAAAGCCTTTAAAATTGATTGAACTTCCATCAAACTAGGCTCTACCCCAAGCGGAACAAAAATCGCTAAAGGCTTTGGGCTCTCAGTAAGAAGAATTGCATGCAGTAAGTTTTCAAAATTCTGAGCAGCCTCTGGCATCCTGCTACCACACAACAAAAGCAAGCGACGATACCTTTCAAATTCCGACGGACAAATCGACTTCCTCAGGCCATCCATCATTGGATTTCCAGGTGCTTGAGCCTTTACCCCCTTTCTACGCAAACCTCTAGCAGTTAAGCGGTCACGTACGGCTACAACCTTGCACCTAAAGGATCGCATTAAAAAATATTCCCAAGGATCCCATTCAGTCCCTTTTATCCTGTGGTAACAGTCACTTAGGGCATAATTTGGTCCACTTATCCATGTGTAGTCACTTTTTGGTGTCCCTACAAATCCAAAATCAACTGCGCTACTCCAAGCAAAAAACAATGGGAGTAGATCCCCAACCGCAAGAATTACTACTCCCTTTTTGACTGATTGGCGAACACAAGTCCATTGATCCCAAGAAATTCCAAGTAAGCCTGCAGCAATATCTCCCCATAAGCCCCTAAAGCTTTGATTACTAAAGCCTCCACTAGGTAAGCGCGCTGAAGGTCCAATGCGCTTCAGCCAACCTAAAGAGATTGCTGAGTCAAATGACTGCCCCTCGCCAACCAGAGGAAGTACTGACAGCGAAAGATCAGGTAATAGCTCATGAAGTGCTTCCAAAATACGTACTGCGATCAAGTCTTCTCCATGTCCATTGCATAAAACCAAAAGATGCTTTCGAGGGCAGCTGATACGATCCGCTGAGGAAGAGACAATCTCCCTAACGGCGGCATGGCCAAGTGGTAAGGCAGAGGATTGCAAATCCTTTATCCCCAGTTCGAATCTGGGTGCCGCCTTCTTACCTTTCTTGAGACCGATTCCTGTAATCAGTTGCAAGAACTCAATTATTAGATCTCTTTTTCTAATTCTTTTCGCCATAAATGGTGGTGGTACATAGGTGGTACACGGCTAGTACCATCGCCCTGTTTTCAGTATGCCGTCTGTGTACCACCAAGTCATTCCCTGCACTCTGGCTTGTTTCGATATACAGGAGAATTGCATTTTGGATCTCGTTCCTTAGTCGTCTTCTCAGACCAGTCAGTGATAGGAGGATTGTCGTACGGGTTGAGTCCTTTATCTCTTCCGTGAGTGTCTTGTGGACCTTGACTTGCTGGAAGTCGATAGTTAGGAATTGGTCTCGATTCTTGTTTCTTCCAACGAACAAAAGCCTTTATAAAGTCTCTTTGAGCAGGTCGATTCGAGAAGATGAAAAGAGCTTCTCGTTGAATACCACTTTTTGATGTATAAGAGACGTAATTATAATAGTCACCAACACTAAGTCCCGTAAATAAACCTGCTTCTCCAGGATCAACATCATATCTATATCTAATTAGTTGATCACGCTGAATACCTCCTTGTCCCTCGACCCACATTGCTGGTCCTTGAAAACGAACACGACATTTATTCTTTATACTTCTGCACCAAGCATCGTGATAACTCTTCGGTCCATCTTTGAACATTCCTACAGGGAAATCTGCATCACCAAAATCAGCCTTTGCTGGATTTGGTAATAAAGCAGAAATTAATACTGCAAGAACAGTGAGATAGTTCTTGCGCATACCTATTTGCCCTCTAAACATTCAAAACCAGTTAAATAATCTCTGTTGGCAATATTCTTACTTGCTACCCAAAGAGCACCTTGTAACTCACATTGCTCAAGGCTTTCCATCTCAATTTTTTCAAGGGCTACTGGCATATCACTCCAGCCACCACTGTTATAGCCACCAACTCGAACAACCAACCAAATCCTTTCTTTGTTAGTACCTTGAGCTTTCTGTATTGCCTTCAAAGATGCCGCCCTAGCTGCTTTTACCTCAGACAAGGCTTCTTTCCTGGCTGTACTGACATCATCTAAGGCGTCTTTCCTAAACGCTTTTACCTCTCCTAAAGCATCATTCCTAGCTTTTTTTAATTCTTGCTGTGTTTTTGCTATTGATTCCTCAAGGTCATTCCCTTTTGGACTAACTATGGGAACAACCAATGATGCTGCAATCACAAGAACTCCAACAGTACTTAAACCAGCTAAAGCTTTATAGAACAAGTTGTTCCCCATTAATTACCTGTAAGTCTGTATTCCTTATTTTTAGCTGTTTTGATCTATGAATTCTTTTCCTGCCAACTAAGGAAACATTTAGTCAGTCGCCTGTATCCCTGCTATTAGAAGGGTTCTTTGGACATATCGCCTCGTGTTTCTCTGTCCAAGTGAAAGGTCTCCAGTGTGCTCTCGGTGCCTCTAATCCGCAGTACCGACAGATGCGACTTCGTTCTATCGGTACCATCACGCCGCTGCCTCCTTTTCGAGGATGATTCTTCGAATGGTGTGATATCCCATCGAAGTCTTATCCCTGATCTGCCTGTAGGAGTCACCTTGATCTCGAAGATCTAGTACCAGCTTTTCTCTTTGTTGACTTGTCATAGGTCTGCCACCTATGGACAGTCCATTCTTTCTTCTGTGCTCAATCGACTCCAAAGTACGTTCTCTAATCAGCTCTCTCTCGACCTCATTTAGGCCTGTTAGAAGACGCCTTAATATCTAAAAGTCTTGAGTTAAATTGCTTGCTTACTTTAGGT
>QCKG01000041.1 GCA_003215535.1 Prochlorococcus sp. AG-409-L18 | reverse complement strand
GATGCTTGAACGCTTAAACCACTGCATCAAGGTGAAAAAGCTGGTCTAATGAATGACACATAAGAATCAAATAAAGACACCCGCCATTCATTTCTCCTGAAAACAACGGACCAAAAACTCAAATTCAAGCCCCTTTTGCCCTCTCAAAAGGGTTTAAAGCGCCAAAAAAAGTCAAAAACCCATTAGAAAAATGCTTGAAAACCCAAAAAAAACGTCACAAACACAGAAACCTTTACATATCTAAGACATGCTCATTCCCCCTAAGACCTTCTCTGCAAAAGGCTTTTAGAAGCTTATTAGAAAAAAGCTGCAACAGTTCGTGATTCCTTGCCAGTGGTACTCCCACCCCGTGAAAGAATGGTGTTGTGTGGTGCTTCCGTCAGTAGCTGGCGTTCTAAATGGCCTCTCTTTTTTCCTCTCTGAAACGCTCTCTTACAAAACTCCTGGTCTTGTTACCAGTAGTGCTGGGCCTTTGCATAAGTCCAATATCAGTAGGAGCCCTATATCCAAGCGACCCATCTTCAGTAGATGTGCTTGACACCAGTTTGCACGGGCAAAACCTACAGAACACTGAGTATGTCAAATACGACCTTTCTGGCAGAGATTTAGGTGATGCAGACTTCACCGGAAGTTTCTTCAGTGTTACCAATGCACGAAATGCAAATTTCCGTGGAGCCAACCTCAAAGACGTGATTGCTTATGCAACTCGTTTTGACGGAGCTGATCTATCAAACGCAACCCTTACCAATGCGATCCTTGATAAGAGTGTTTTTGATGGAGCACTAATAGATGGTGCAGATTTCTCCGGTGCAACACTTGATTTGCCTCAACAGAAAGCGCTCTGTGAAAGAGCAACTGGCAAAACTTATGACAGCCTTGACTGTAATGGTCTAGGCGCAAGTGACAGTTATAGAGCACCTGTTCAGGCTCTCTCCAATTAGTCACACCGCATAAACATAAAACTTTCTTTGAGTGACAAGACGGTGCCTATGGCCTCGCCTTGTCACTTTTAATGTTTAGCTCTAATTTTTCTTAAGTCTTTATCCGATTGAATGATTTAAATAATGACCAGGCTATCCCTATAAATAGTGTTTCTGCCTAATAACTAGCTAATAAAGAAGGAAATAAAATTAATGAAATTGGTTTAACGTTTAACTATCTTCATATGGAAAAGAACTAACTATTTTCGAGCTTGAGGCTTGTATAGAGACTATTTAAAGGTTTCCAATGGACAAGCTAGTCATGTATTTATATTCACAATGAATCGGCGGCTCTCTAAAAGAGGCCGCCGATTCCTAGATCAACTTGAGATACTAACTTCTGTTTTTATGGGGCAGTTACATAGTAGAAAGCTGCTGCTGCTGCTCCCACGGCAAACATGGGTACTCCCACAAGCAAATGAGAGGAGCTAAAACCCGCTCCTTTTGATCTCAATACAAAGTATCCAATACCTGCTGCCCCAGCAGCTAGTGGTATTGCAGCATGGAGAATGCCAGCTACAGCGTGATAATCGAAGTTCATCCTTAAAGTTGAATTCCTTTCCAATGAGTATCTCAGCAAATCGGCTAAATCGGTACCATTTTTAGTGATTTGATTGATCTTATTTAAGGAGCGAAACCTCCCAAATCAAGATACGAAGCTAGCTCTAGCCGATAAACCTTCTCCAGCAAAGGGATTAAGTCATTTTAGGAGTGACCTTAAAACTAATCTGAGCAAACCATCTGCTGAGGTGCTTGTTCCTCAAAAGTAAAATTTCGAGCATCTGCGAATCACAATCTAGCTTTTAGAAGCCTTTGCAATCTCTATCAACCTACTCAAAGAGTCCTCAATCAAAAGGTGAGGCCCCTCTCCACGCGATATCCTTTCCTTAAGGAAGATCTACGAACCCAACTGTCCATGTCAGAAACCAAAGATCTTTATGTACTTTTAGCCCCTGCTGGCCAACTCAGTGGCAATGGGCAATTAAGAGAAACTGTAAAAGAACAACGCAATAGAAAAGGGGATGAAGTTCCATTTTGGTATCTTTCCCCTGAATTGGTTAAAAGGTTTGGCCTTCCTGGTCAAGACTTAGAAGCAATAGTTGCTGAAGAGTCTTCCTCAATAAATTGGCTGAAATTACGCTTCGGTGGAGAAAGTTGCACCTCTCAATTTGATATCGATCAATTACGTCAAGAAGCCAAAGGATTACCACCAGCACCAAGGTTTAAAGATATAAGCGTTTAATAAACATACAGCCTAATTATTTAATCTTAAGAGATTTTCCACTACTAGGAATACTCTCGCATAACATCACTGATAATCAATCCTTTAGAGAACCAATAGCCCCTTCAAGAAAATCCTCAAGATGAAACCTAAGCACAAGATCACAATTCACCTGCGCGAAAGCAAGCGCTCAATCACTTTTGAAGTCCCCGAAGGAGAATATATTCTCCGTAGTTTTGAATCTCAAGGAGAAAAACTCCCTTCATCCTGTAGGAATGGTTGTTGCACAACATGCGCAGTAAGAATCTTATCTGGCCAACTAGACCAGACTGATGGCATTGGTCTTTCAAAAGAAATGCGAGATCAAGGATATGCCTTGCTTTGTATTGGGAGGGCAATAGGTCCTCTTGTTGCTGAGACCCAAAACGAGGATGAGGTATACGAAATGCAATTTGGCAAATACCTTGGAGAGGTCAAAGCAAAAGCAGGTAGTCCTTTTGACTTATAAAGAGGATTGAATTAATATATTTGTTATTTTTAAGTGTAAAAGAATAAATTTTATTTTAAGTAATTTAGATTATTGAATACGACTGAGTTTAATAGCTTATTATCCATATCTAATAGCATTTGTTTGTTCCATAGGTAGAGCAAATTGTTTAAGAATTAATGAGACAAATTTTCCTAGTGCCAATGGTTTTGCTATACCAGAACTCTTCCTCCAGCTCTTGAATGCGTCCAAGATCTGAACTCTCATCTGCAGGAATTTACCGTCATCCATCTTGTATACCCATGGGAATGAATTACGACTCGTGTTATTGGTTTGTGCAATGACCTCTTCATCAAAAAGGACAGGGTCGATGCCCAAGAGTTTATAGAAATCACCACGTTCACAAACAGTAAGAGTATGCGTAAGAAAAACAGTCCAAAGGAAGAAGCGACTAAGCATCTTTCCTCTAAAACCTTTAGTCATCCCTGGCCAACAACGCATCATCATGTTTATACAGTCGCCATGACGATTTTCGTCCTGGCACCATGGCTCAAAAAAATCAAATAGTGGCGCACAAGCCTTGTCTGGATTTGCTTCAAGATGCCTATTGATCAAAATGTAACGCCAATATCCAATCTTCTCTGAAAGATATAAGGAATAAAGAACCCAACTCAATGGAAAGAACTGAGCAGCTCTTTTCTTACCCAAATTTGGCAAATCAACGTTTATTCCCTCTGCCTTTAATGCTCTTCCAAGAAAGCCAGCATGACGAGCCTCATCCCTAGCTAAAAACTGAAAAAATTGTCCAAGCTCTTGCCGGCCTGCCTTCTTGAATCGATTTGATATTTCCTTAAATAACAAAAAGCCTGAGAACTCAGAAACAACTGAGCGAACCAAATAGCTCTCATATACAGCTTTATCCTCAGGAGAAAGATCTTGTAAACGCTCTAAAGAAGCCTTTCGATCAAAATGTTTGAGGTTGTAATCGGCCTCCATTTCCTTAAACATAGCCTCAAAATCTGATCGAGCTATCTCAAGATCGGTTTTACTTGCTTTCTCAAATTCAGTTGTATAGAACCGAGGGGAAAGAAGGTTCTCAGAAAGATGAGGAGGAAGCTGATTCCTACCAGGAGCCCCTTTAACAGATGGGGCATTAGAAACAGTAGCTGTCATTGCCTTTATCTAACCGTTTGGAGATTTTAAGTCTTTAAATGAAAATACCTCTAATCATTTAAATGATTCGAATTGACTTTGTCACTAAAAGCAGAACCAAAGGATTCTTTAACCTGAGAAGAAAGCAGGAATCTATAGGCGAATTCCTCTTAAAAACCCTTATGAGAAGGGACTTTTCAGGAGTGGAGCCAAGCGGATTCGAACCGCTGACCCCCTGCATGCCATGCAGGTGCTCTACCAGCTGAGCTATGGCCCCATTAGTAACGTCGGTGATACCGCTGGGCTCGTACCTACGTCTAGAAACAACTTTACACCGGAAAGAAAATTAAACCTGTCGCCACACAGCAAGAAGTTTGCCTTGAACATGTACCTGATCGGCCTGAAGTTCAATTGGTTCATAAGCAGGATTAGCAGCCTCAAGTCTTACCAAAGGTCCATTACGATGAAAATGCTTAAGAGTAGTTCCACTACCTGGAACCATTGCACTTACAACAGTTCCATTCCTCAATCTAGAAGGCTCTTGTACAGGTTCCATAAGCACAACATCTCCATCTGCGATATAAGAATCAACCATTGAATCTCCGTTAACAGTTAATGCAAACAAACCTCGAGTCTCAAGAACTGTATTTAAATCTAGCCTTTCCTGTACATCATCAAATGTCTCTACCAATCCACCTGCTGCAACCGCTCCAAGTACTGGAATACCAGAAACCAAACCACCAACCAACTGCAAGGTCCTTGCCTGCCCTTCTTGCCAAGTAATCCACCCTTTTTGCTGCAAATGTCGGAGTCGGCTTTGGATTGGCGCAGGAGAACGCAAGCCCATTGCTTGCATCATTTGTCTTATAGAAGGACTGTGATGATGAGTGCCAATGTAATCAACAAGCCAGTCATAAAGCTCTTCTTGAGCAGGTGTGAGGGTCTCTCCAGATGAACTATTCACCGGCAATTCATTTGTTCGTCAATACAGGTGTACCTACTTAAGTCGATTCTGACAAGCTTCAAAGTCCCCCTAGCAAGGCTGCCAACAAGGCCTGTTGCGCATGAAGTCGATTTTCCGCCTGATCAAAAATTCGACTAGCCCCATCATCAATTAATCCTGAGGAGATCTCCTCTCCTCGATGAGCAGGAAGACAATGTAAAACTATTGCCTTCGAATCTGCTTTTGCTAAAAGCGCCTCATCAAGGCAAAAACCTTGAAACGCCTTTTCTCTATTGAGTCGCTCTTCTTCCTGCCCCATAGAGGCCCAAACATCCGTATAAAGGGCCTGAGCGCCTCTAACAGTTTCAAAAGGATCATTTAAAACCGTAATACTTGAACCTGACTCAACTACTAAGGCGTTTGCTTGCTCAACCACCTCTGAGAGGGGTTCGAACCCCTTTGGGGAGCCAATACGAATATTCACTCCTAAGAGAGCCCCGCAAATCATCAAAGAATGGGCAACATTATTACCATCTCCTACATAAGCAAGTGTTTGTCCTTTTAAATCTCCAAAGGCTTCTTGCATAGTTAAAAAATCAGCTAAAGCCTGACAAGGATGTTCATGATCCGTCAGGGCATTAATTACTGGAATAGTCGCCCATTTGGCGTAGTCATCTAACTCCTTTTGAGCAAAAGTTCTAACTGCCAATACATCACAAAAACGACTAAGGACTCTGGCTGTATCCTCTAAAGGTTCTCCTCGACCAAGCTGTGTGACTTGTGGGTCAAGGTCAACAGTTTGTCCTCCAAGTCGAGCCATTGCAACTTGAAAGCTCACTCGTGTACGAGTAGAAGCTTTCTTGAAAATAAGTCCTAGGACACGATTCCCAAGATCTATTCGACGTTCTCCTCTCTTTAACTGAATAGCCAAGTCGAGCAAAGCCGCCGTCTGTTCACAAGTTAAATCGGAGGATGAGAGAAAATCCGCACCTTTAACAGGAGCCAAAACGGCAGCTACACCATGGGGGAAGGAAGCCATGGAGGAAGCTTCAAATAGCCTTTATCGGAGAAAAAGGCTATTTAGTCAAGCCCCCCTAACTCTTCAACCTTTAAAAGAACCCTCTGGAATGGAGCTCTCATCAAGCATCTGCTTTAGCTCATCTCCTTCTATTACTTCTTTCTCAAGGATCTTTTGAGAAATATTCTCTAATAAAGAGAGGTTATTCCTAAGTATAAAAAGAGCATTTTCGTGGGCACGATCAACAAGATTTCTTACCTCCTTGTCAATTGCCTGAGCCGTTGCATCACTTACAACGCGTCGAGGGTTGTTATTACCGCCAAGAAAATTTCCGCCCCCTTGCTTGTCATAAGCCAAAGGCCCCAAAATCTCACTCATTCCATACGTCCCAACCATCTGCTCAGCCAAATCAGTCGCTCGCTGAAGATCATTTGAGGCCCCTGTAGTGATTTTCCCAAAAACTATCTCCTCTGCGGATCTCCCTCCCAACAAAGTTGCAATCTGTCCTTCCAAATCCTCTTTGGAATTCAAGAACCTTTCTTCAGTAGGCAGCTGCAATGTATATCCCAATGCACTCATACCTCTTGGGACAATAGAAATCTTGGCAACCTTGCTTCCACCAGGCATGAGATGCCCAACAATTGCATGCCCAACTTCGTGATACGCAACAATCTTCTTCTCATCTTCTTGAAGAACACGACTTTTCTTTTCCAATCCTGCAA
>QCKG01000040.1 GCA_003215535.1 Prochlorococcus sp. AG-409-L18 | reverse complement strand
CGTGGCCAATCCGAACGTCGTAATCATGCTGGTCAATTTTGTACCGCATTTTTACCTCTTTGACTTCGGTTTGATGAGACTTCTTTTTTGCTTCCTTGGCTTTTTTCTCTTGTTCAAATTTAAATTTGCCGTAATCCATGATTCGGCAGACTGGTGGATCAGCCTTTTCGCTAACAAGTACAAGATCAAGCTCTCTTTCTTGAGCCACCTCCAGAGCTGCTTCTCTGTTGATTACTCCTAGTTGGGTTCCATCTGAGTCAACTACCCGCAACTTTGGGTAGCTAATTCGATCATTGATGTTAGGGAGCTCCCGGACTGGAGCGCGACGATCAAAACGAGGACGTGGGGGCATTCAGTGCGTTGAGGGGACTGGGAAGATCAAAGCTGAAACTAAGTTTATGCCTAAACGGTTAAACCCAGTAAGGTCTCGATCAGAGAAAGAGCCTCTTTAAGAGGTTCCTGATCGTTTAACCAGAACGGATTATGTTGTCTGCGAAACCAAGTTCTTTGCCTTTTGGCGAATTGTTGAGTGCGCTTGGTTGTTATAGCGATAGCTTCAGTGGTATTTAATTGACCTTCAATGATTTTTAGTGCTTCTTGATAACCGATTGTTTGAAGCATTGGTAGATCCCGACCAAATCGCATAGATAATTGCTCTGTTTCTTCGATTAACCCATTTTCATAGAGCTTGACAGTTCTTCTGGCAATTCTTTCTCGCAGATCTTGGGGATCTAAACCAAGCTCTAAAATCTTCCAAGGAGGCGGTTTTATCTCTTGTTGACAACTGATCGGCTTCCCAGTTGCGTAGAGGACTTCTAGTGCGCGTTGAGTTCTTACAGAATCTGTAGATGAGATCTTTCTTGCTGCATTGGGATCTGCTGATTCAAGAAGCTGATAACAGATGCTCTGACCGAGTGATTTGAGCTGTATTCGGAGATGGTTCTGAGGAGACACTGCTGGAGGGATCAGCCCTTCAGTTAGGGCTTTTAGATATAGGCCACTACCTCCTACTAAGAATGCCATCCCTATTGCTTCAAAAGCTTTTTCTAAGTTTTTTTGGGCTATTGCTTGGAATTCTTTGACAGTAATGGGTTGATTAGGTTGGCGAAGGTCAATAAGGCTATGAACCACTCTTGTTTGTTCTGCCTTAGTTGGCTTTGCGGTACCTATATCCATGCCGATATAGATCTGGCGAGAATCAATATTGTGGACTGGTAGACCAATTTGCTCAGCTATTTCCAGGGCAAGGGCTGTTTTCCCGCTAGCGGTAGGGCCTAGAAGAACTATTGCCAGAGGTTTGGGTGTGGACATGAATCTTCAGAGCCTTTAGTAGAGAGGAAATTGCATGACCACAATCAGTACCCTCGCATAAGCAATCTTCCGCAAGCTTTTTTGATGGCCAGTGGTAAATTGAGCTTGCCAGGTTGAGGTTTCTGGTCACTGAGGCCTCTACGAATATCCCTTCCTGGCTGTTTATTTCCCGAATGAGCGAAGACTCCAAGGTCCAGAAGGTCCAGGCAGCCTATGGCGCCGAACAAATACAGGTCCTTGAAGGCTTAGAGCCTGTAAGGAAGCGACCAGGAATGTATATAGGATCCACGGGTCCTAGAGGATTACATCACCTGGTTTATGAGGTTGTTGACAACTCTGTTGATGAAGCTCTAGCAGGTCATTGCGACAAGATTTTGGTTTCGCTTGGTGATGATGGCTCTGCGACGATTTCGGATAATGGGCGCGGAATCCCAACAGACGTCCATTCTCGTACTGGCAAGAGTGCATTAGAGACCGTTCTGACTGTTCTTCATGCAGGAGGTAAGTTCGGTAGTGGTGGATATAAGGTTTCAGGAGGTCTTCATGGTGTTGGGGTTTCAGTAGTTAATGCTTTAAGTGAGTGGGTTGAAGTTACTGTTAGAAGGCAAGGTCAAGTTCATAAACAGAGGTTTGAAAGAGGCGCAGCGATTGGAACTCTTTCTTCAACAGATCAACCAGCCAGTGAGAAAGGAGAGACAGGAACAAGTATTTGTTTCAAGCCTGATCTTGAGATATTTAGCGGAGGAATATCTTTTGATTACACCACTTTATCTTCCCGTTTAAGAGAGCTTGCTTATTTAAATGGGGGAGTTCGAATTGTTTTTCGTGATGAACGAATCGACGCATTGGACTCCACTGGTAAGCCATATGAGGAAATTTATTTTTATGAGGGAGGAATAAAGGAATATGTGGCATATATGAATAAAGAAAAAGATGCCTTACACCCTGAGATTATTTATGTAAACGCAGAGAAAGATGGTGTTCAAGTTGAAGCGGCGCTTCAATGGTGTGTAGATGCTTTTTCAGATAGCATTTTGGGTTTTGCTAATAATATTAGGACTGTGGATGGTGGAACTCATATTGAAGGTCTGAAGACAGTTTTAACAAGAACTTTGAATACTTTTGCTCGTAAGCGAGGGAAACGGAAAGAAGGTGATACTAATCTTGCCGGGGAAAATATTCGTGAAGGTTTGACAGTTGTACTCTCAGTCAAGGTTCCTGAGCCTGAATTTGAGGGACAGACAAAGACAAAATTAGGAAATACAGAAGTTAGAGGAATAGTTGATTCATTGGTTGGTGAGGCTTTAAGCCAATATCTAGAGTTTAATCCAAGTGTTATTGATTTAATTCTAGAAAAAGCTATTCAAGCTTTTAATGCTGCAGAAGCAGCTAGACGAGCTCGTGAACTCGTTAGGAGAAAAAGTGTTCTAGAAAGTTCTACTCTTCCTGGTAAACTTGCTGATTGCAGTTCAAGAGACCCATCAGAATCTGAAATTTATATAGTTGAGGGCGATTCTGCTGGCGGATCTGCAAAGCAAGGAAGGGATCGTAGATTCCAGGCCATTCTTCCTTTAAGAGGTAAAATTCTAAATATTGAGAAAACTGATGACGCAAAGATATATAAGAATACTGAAATTCAGGCTTTAATTACAGCCTTAGGTTTAGGCATTAAAGGAGAAGAATTTGATGCGAAAAATCTTCGCTATCATCGTGTTGTCATTATGACAGATGCAGATGTTGATGGTGCTCATATACGTACTCTTTTGCTTACTTTCTTTTATCGTTATCAGAAAGAGCTAGTGGATGGTGGTTATATTTACATTGCTTGTCCACCTCTCTATAAAGTAGAGAGAGGGAAAAATCATACTTATTGTTATAATGAAGGTGACTTACAGAAAACCCTTTCTCAGTTTGGTGAAAAGGCTAATTATAATATTCAGCGGTTTAAAGGCTTAGGAGAAATGATGCCAAAGCAGTTGTGGGAAACAACTATGGATCCCACAACTAGGATGATGAAAAGAGTAGAGATTGAGGATGCCTTAGAAGCAGATCGTATTTTTACAATCCTTATGGGAGATAAGGTCGCTCCACGTAGAGAATTTATTGAAACTCATAGTATCGAGCTTGATATGTCTTCCTTAGATATTTAATTGCTTCTATGGGAATATTCCTACGTTGGAGTTGGCTTTTGGTCTTGGCTCTGATTCTTCCGATAGCACTTCCTGCGGGAGGTTTTAGAGGGAGGTCTGACTTTAGTCGTGGAGATAGTCTCGGACCATTTTTGGCCGGAAATAATTGTGTTTTAAGAGTTAGTCCTTTAACCATCGCTCCAGCCTTGAGGAGACTTCAAGTTGGGACTCCTTTGAGAGTCGTGAGGGCATGGAGATGTCTTGAAGGTAAAAATTGGCTGCAAGTACAACTTGAATCTAGTCAACTGATGGGAGCTAATAATATGGGAGGACGGGGTTGGATTAATGTTTGAATTTGATCAGTTAGTAGGGAGAAATATTTTACTTTTATCTATTGGATCTATTTTAGGTACTTGCCTCAGATTTTATTCCCTTAACTATCTATGTAGTCTCTTGTCTAGAAAGTATCTTGCAACTTTTTTAGTAAATACTGCAGCTGCTTTTTCTCTTGGCTTGGTTACTACGAAATCCTCTCTAGAAGAAGTATCTTCGAATTCATCTGGTTGGGTTTTGTTTGTTTGTATAGGCTTTTTAGGTGGGTTTAGTACTTTTTCTACTTTTTTATTAGAAGTGTTTGAGACTTTTTTGAAGAGTCGTTATAAAGAGTCTTTTTTACTTGCAACTTACTCTGTTCTGGGAGGCTTATTCGCCGCAGCTGCTGGGCTAGGAATTGGGAATATTTTTTAGGCTTATATGTGGCGCATTGAATTAAACAAGTTATTGTTTTTAGCTATTGGTGCGGTTCCAGGTGCTTTGCTTCGTTGGCAGATTCAAAATGATTTGATAGTTAACTTGTTAGGAACATTCTTTTTGGGTTTCATTGTGGGATTACGAGTTAACTCACGAAACTATTTGTTATTTGGTGTTGGTTTTTGTGGCGCTTTAACTACTTTCAGCAGTTGGATGGTTGAATCCACACAATTAATTCTTAAAGGTTTTGGGCTAAAAGTTTTATTGACTCTATTCTTTACTCTTGTATTTGGCTTTTTAGCAGCTGCAATAGGTTTCTTTATAGGTAGAAAGATTATTGCTCTAAAGCACTATTAATTGCTGCTGTCAATTCTGGACTGTTGGGCTCAACTGAGCTTTTGAAACGTGCAATCACATCTCCTTCTTTCCCTACAAGGAATTTCTCGAAGTTCCATGCTACTTCTTCTGCAGGCTCTACTTGATTGAGAGTGGTGTATGGCTCAGTGGTATTACCGATCGCGTGGACTTTTTGGAAGATAGGAAAGGTGACTTGGTAGTTGGTTGAGCAAAATGTTTGAATTTCTTCAATGCTTCCTGGTTCTTGCCCTCCAAAGTCATTGCACGGGAAACCGAGTACTTGAAACCCTTGTTCACCATAGAGCCGTTGTAATTCTTGAAGTCCTCTGTATTGCTTCGTGAATCCACACTGACTGGCAACATTGACAATCAGTAGCACCTGACCTTTGAAGTCGCTTAGGGGCTTCCCCTTCCCATCAATTGTTTGAACCACTACCGCACTGATGTTCACGCCCATGGATTTGTCTCTATTAATTGTCGACATTAGCCATACACTATTGGAGCCCTGGCAGTATGCCAATGAATGAGGCAAGTGGGGCATCAGCAACTGTGCCTTCTGGTGGGAATCCCCCTCACCTCGTAGATGGTGTGGTTCAGGATTTAGAACAGTTGTTATCTGATGGGAGCTATGACGAAGTAAAGACTTTGTTGGAACCGGTACAACCTGTTGATATAGCTGAGGCAATTGGGAGTCTTCCTTTAATACTCCAGGCCTTGGCTTTCAGGTTGCTTAGCAAGAATGAGGCTATTGAGGTTTATGAGTACCTTGATCCAGTCGTCCAGCAGAGTCTGCTGGATAGGCTGCGGTCTGGAGAGGTTTTAGAGCTAGTTGAGGAGATGTCCCCTGATGACAGGGTGCGTCTTTTTGATGAACTGCCTGCGAAGGTCGTAAGGCGTTTGCTTTCAGAGTTGAGTCCTGCAGAAAGAAGAGTGACAGCTCAATTGCTGGGTTATGAGCCAGAAACGGGTGGTCGTTTGATGACTACAGAATTTGTAGATTTAAAAGAATTTCACAGTGCTGAAGAGGCTTTATCCATAGTCAGACGTCAGGCTTCAGATACAGAAACTATTTATAGCCTTTACGTAACGGATCGGGAGAGACATCTTACAGGCATCTTGTCTTTGAGAGACCTGGTAACAGCAGATCCTGGTGATCTAATAGCTGATGTGATGACTAGGGATGTGGTCAGTGTCCGAACGGACACTGACCAAGAAGAGGTGGCCAGGGCTATTCAGCGTTATGACTTTCTTGCCTTACCAGTAGTGGATAGAGAGCAGCGGTTGGTTGGGATTGTCACTGTGGATGACGTGATTGACGTCATTGAGCAGGAAGCAACTCGTGATCTTTATGCAGCTGGAGCTGTTCAGGCAGGAGATGAGGACGATTATTTTCAGAGCAATTTGTTTGTTGTAGCAAGGCGTCGAGTGGTCTGGTTAGCTGTTCTGGTTATCGCGAATGGCTTAACAACACAAGTCATTGCAATGAATGATGAGGTGCTTAAACAAGTTGTTCTTCTTGCAGCATTTATCCCATTACTAATTGGTACGGGTGGAAATGTTGGAGCCCAGAGCTCCACAGTTGTTATTAGGGGCTTGAGTACTCAACGTATTCAGGCCCTTGGCCTCATGAAAGCAATATTGAGAGAGACAGCGGCAGGTGCACTCTTGGGACTTTTGATGTTGGTAATGGTGGTCCCTTTCGCTTGGTGGCGAGGAGAAGATCCTTTGATTGGAGCTGCCGTTGGTATAAGCCTGATGGCGATATCAACTTTGGCTGCTACTGCAGGAGCTGCACTCCCTTTGCTGTTTGATCGGATGGGCTTGGATCCAGCGTTGATGTCTGCTCCATTCATTACAACTGCAACTGATGTCGCAGGAGTATTAATTTATTTAAGAACAGCTTCTTGGCTGTTATCTCAAGGACAGGTAGGCGGCCTTTAGCTTGTAGGTATTTCTACTTAAATTTTTTAAAATTCTGACCTTTTAGCGAGGACTTTACACTTCTTAGTAGTACTCTTTACAAAACGCAATAGAGCCTTCATGGCTGTTTCTAAAGGATC
>QCKG01000039.1 GCA_003215535.1 Prochlorococcus sp. AG-409-L18 | reverse complement strand
GCTCATAAGGTCACTAATTAAACGTTGCCATGAACTACTAACTGTTTGACTCCCAATAGGTTCATAGATAAAGGCAACTTTAATCAAAATAGAGGCTTTCGTTTGTTGAGGAAGAATGCGAATGCTAGTGATAAAAAGGAATCTAAGACAAAAGAATCATTCGCTGTAAGGCTCCCAGTTCCAAATCTTCCACACCAAAACATAAAACCTGCATGGCCTAGCAGCTAAACAACAAATAATCCAATACCAATTATTGAAGCTTTAGTTACATATATCTACTTATTTAAATGCCTCTATTAACAAATGCGATTAATACGAATGCTTCGCGAGATACATGCCAAGAACTGAGGTGAGTATCAATCATCCTTTTTTTTTTCGCCAAACCAACCCTCTTCTTTAATCCCTCGCGTAATAGCAGTGACTAAAGCACCAAAGAAAAATGCTCCGATTCCTGCAAACAATCCAAGTGTTAGCAATGGCTTTAAGCCAGTAACTGATGTGCTTTGTAACGCAGGGTCAAATGGGTCCATTACCCTATTAAAAGAGAAAATCCTTTAATGGTCGACTGCCAATTAATCAAATTCCAGAAAAAAAGAGACTCTCAATAAAGTTAGACCTTGAGTTGAGCCATATAAATGCCAATCAACTCTAGGGTTAATTCTCTTTAATCGATAATAAATTGGTAACCGATGATGGTCTCATCTACAAGACCATGCCTAACAAACCCAAAAACTTAAGGACAAGTGAAGACCGGATCCATGTCAAACAATTCCAGCGAATTCGAATTGCCTAATATAAGGACTTTCGCTGAGTTTTCACAAAAAGCTGACTACTCGCTCATGGACTCACTCCGAGCGGACCCTAAGTCGACAAAAGATGGCCACGATCATCAGCCCCGTCAAGTTTTCTCTGGGCATTATGTACCGGTGACCCCCACTGTCATCCCAACATCTGAATACATTGCGCACAGCAAAAACTTATTTAACGAACTTGGCCTGAGCCATGAACTTGTCCAGGACGAACAATTTAGACGTCTATTTACAGGCGACATCACTGTAGCGTCGGAACCAATGCGTTCGATAGGTTGGGCAACTGGTTATGCCTTGTCGATCTATGGCACTGAATACATTCAGCAGTGCCCATTTGGAACAGGCAACGGCTACGGTGATGGCCGGGCAATCTCTGTGTTCGAAGGTGTCTTTAATGGAAAACGTTGGGAGATGCAACTTAAAGGCGGTGGGCCGACGCCTTACTGCCGTGGTGCTGATGGACGAGCAGTACTCCGTTCCAGCGTACGGGAGTTTCTGGTACAGGATTATATGCAGGCCCTTGGAGTCCCGACCTCACGCTCTTTAACGTTATATGTTTCCAGATCAGAAACAGTACGTAGGCCTTGGTACGCCCAAGACTCCAAGTCTTTCGATCCCGACATCATGGTGGACAACCCTGTGGCAATAACAACACGGGTCGCACCATCCTTTCTACGTGTCGGCCAACTTGAGCTATTTGCCCGTCGTGTCCGCAGCAATACGCATCAAGAGGCATTTAATGAATTAAGAATTATCGTAAGTCATCTAATCACGCGAAACTACAAAGAGGTAATTGACCAGAGTCTTTCCTTCAGCGATCAAGTAGTCGAGCTAGCCCATTTATTTCGCGGACGGCTTATAACATTGGTGGCCAACTGGATTCGCGTTGGCTACTGCCAAGGCAATTTCAATAGTGATAACTGCGCAGCTGGTGGCTTCACTCTCGACTACGGACCCTTCGGTTTCTGCGAACTCTTTGATCCCAGATTTCAACCCTGGACAGGAGGCGGTGAACATTTCTCATTCTTTAATCAACCTGCTGCTGCCGAAGCTAATTATCAAATGTTCACGGCGGCCATTCGACCTTTACTCAGCAACAACAAGGATGCACTGGCAAAACTGGATCACATCCGAGACGGCTTTGCTAAAGCAATGAATCAAGAAATGGAGTCCATGTGGGCCAAGAAGCTTGGTCTAATTGACTATGACGCAAATCTGGTGAACGAACTAATACAGCTCATGGTTGTCTCTAAAGTTGACTACACAATTTTTTTCCGAAGGCTGTCTCACATTCCAGAAGAACTCAATGACTTGAAAGAGAGCTTTTATGTGCCGAGCCAAGGGCAAGTTGATGCGCAGTGGATTAGCTGGCTGCAAAGGTGGCGTGATCGCATCACGAGCTGTGGTGGGGACATCAGAGAGAAATCAGCAGCAATGAAACGCTTAAACCCCAAGTACACCTGGCGTGAGTGGATGATCGCAACCGCTTATAGAGAGGCTGAGCGAGGTGATTACAGACTGATTAAGGAGTTACAAGCTGTGCTCAGCAATCCCTACGACGAACAATCATCAGAAGTGGGAGCGAAGTACGACCGCGTAAAGCCCAAGGAATTCTTTAATTCTGGAGGCATATC
This sequence comes from Prochlorococcus sp. AG-409-L18, assembly GCA_003215535.1. Lineage (GTDB taxonomy): Bacteria > Cyanobacteriota > Cyanobacteriia > PCC-6307 > Cyanobiaceae > AG-409-L18. Next base: position 4,230 of record QCKG01000039.1, on the reverse strand, counting down.
TCACTACAGCTGTTCTTCTTGATATAACGTTTAAGGAATAAGGTACAGAGATTGATGTATGTTTATTATGATGCTTTTGAAGCAATTTGAATCTTAATTACTAAAAGCTTTTCCCAACACTCATTGTATAAGTATTTTGGGTGCTAGGCAGTGTCAACTCCTGATAACTGTTCTTGTATTCAAACTTTGAGTAGTAGGAGGAATTGACACTTGGGATAAACTTCATAGATGCAGTAGATTCCATTCCTCTCAATAACTTCGAGGCATTTATAGCTGTGAATTTATGGTCCAATATGAGCTCCAGAAGCTTATTAATTGACCAATTATATGTTGCCTGGAATTTTGATGAGTAATAGGATTGGCCGCAATAATTATCACTAGAACATTCTTCACCTCCAAAGCTTGAGAGAAAAGCTGGCCCTAAAGATAAGATTAACGATTTATTCTGGGATTCAAAAAATGTTTTAGATATTCCAAAGCTTGCAATGGTTCTATTCTTCCCTGAAGTATTCAATCCATCGTAATCGTATTCTATATCTGCATAAAGATTATACTTTCCAAAGTCTTTGAAATCATTTCTAATGTCAAACCCTCCATTGCTTGCTCCTACAGATGTTTGACTGTCTTCAATTACTTGGTCATATTTATAGTCAATATCTAACCTTAAAGTATTGTTTTCTCCGGTATAAATGGTTGAAAGATCAATTAAATAGTTGGAACCTATATTTGCATCTGTAGTTGAAGAATTTAAACCCACTGAGAATTCCGTACCCCACCTAGAAGGTTGCGGGCTCGAATCATTTCTTGCAATGGAGGAGGAATCTATCTTTATTTTCCCAAATAAGGGGCTAATAATAACTTTCGTATTGATTGAGCTCTCCTCTTCTATCAGTTCGCCACTAACCCTGTCTCCATTTGTTAGATCGTAATTAACATCTTGACTTTTAGCAGGGAAGAAATTCAGGAATATTATGAATATGAAAAGAGAATCTAATCGATGTTTTCTTAGGAATGAAGTCGACTGCATGTCAATAAAAACAACTCATGTTTAATTGCCTTCTATTTTCCCATAGAGGCCATATTTAGCTTTCGCACCGCCAACATTGCTCCTGAGGTCGCGATGCTTGTATATAAAGGAGTTGGATCAACACAACACCTGCAAGGGATTGTTCGGAGCGGTAAATAGCTCGTTTTTTCACCTAACATGATTTATTCAGATAATTTCAAACCAAAGCTTTAAAAAGACACAAAAAAGCCCCGTCATCAAAACGGGGCTTTTATCTAATAAAGCGAAAAGCTTTAGCTTGCTACCTTCAACCTTGCTCCAACTTCCTTGAAGTTGAATCCCATTGAACGAAGTGCATGCCAAAGATGTCCCTGAAGCGCGAAGAAACCTACGATGTAGTGGAAATTAGCTAAATAACAACGTCCAGAGAATTGGGCAAAGCCTGGCAAACTTCCGCTGTAATCAATAGTGTCTACAAACGCAGGAGCTATTCGGAAAACCTGCTTCAAAGGCTCACCATAAAATTCGACTGGATAAACAGTGGTGTTAGTTGCGACCCAGAAAGAAGCAACAATTGCCATGAAGCCAATCCCCGCAAGAGAGAATGAAAGGATTGCTTCTGCAGACAGCAGACCAGCTCCTTTGAATTTGGTGTAATCACCAACTTGTCTGGTGGCGATATGGAATGCACCACCAGTTATCTCTGCAAAGGCTAAGAAGGCATGGCCTCCCATTACATCTTCAAGACTGTCAATAGTTAAAAAGTCAAATTGGTGATTCCATATAGAGGAAAGGTCAAGGTTGTAATTAACCTGTCTAATGGCCCCAACAGCAGGGTCATAAATCCCGTGAATTCTGGCCCATTCAACGAACCAGATACAAGCGACACCCATGAAAATCAAATGATGCCCAAGGATGAAAGTCTGATTATCAGGATTGTCCCATTCCAGCTTGAACTTTCTAGCTTGGATAACGTTGCTTTCCTGCATATCCCCAGGAAAATAAATTGCGTGCAACAGACCTCCAGCCCCATAGACCATTGAGAGAATGAGGTGAACAACAGCGATATTTACTACACCTGCGCCTGTCCAGGTTCCTAGAGAATCAAAGCCGACCCCAATGGCAGCAAGGTGTGGAAGACTCACTAAACCCTGAGCACCCATAGGTAAAGAGGGGTCAAATCTAGAAAGCTCAAAAAGGGTATTGGCTCCGGCAGCAAAAGCAATCATCCCTGTATGCGCAGCATGCGAGGAAATGAATCGGCCTGATCGGTTTGTGACCGATGAATTCCCAGCCCACCAGTTATAGGTGACGTTGGGATTTCCATACGTCTGCATAATTTTAAGAACCTAAATATTTACATGCGAAACACTACAAGGAGTGGACTTTATAGTCTCGAATTAGTTAAAGGTCTTTATGAAAAATTCATTGCCTAGTTTCGTTTCATAAAGCAAAAAAACCTTAGACTTAAAAAGTACTAGATTAGCTTTGGCGGCAAAGCAAAACGTCAGCATCCATAAAATGACTGCTCCAAATGGCTAAGTTCCATTCGCAGTCATGGGTGCTTCAATATAAAATTTAAGATTGTTATACTTAAGAAAAACTTTCTTAACTCCATCTATTTAAACTCTCCCAAGAAAAAATCCTAAATAATTAAATATAAGTTTTTCTATCTACATGATGTGGTCAACCTTAATTAGATTCAGATTAATGCTGTAAAAAGTAAAATAATCCACTCTGCTTAGCTAAGCTTCTCGCCCAACTTAGTTGGAAGTTGTCCAAGGGTAAGGGGGCTTAGGTGAGACCTTTCTTTCCTAATGACATTGCTTGATTTCACCAATTTAGATTGTCTTCATAGTCATCATCAAATAGATAAATGAACTTTCTATCAATTAGAAGAAGATCTTCTACGTACAATTCTTCTGCCATCAGGCATCTCCTCTACTTTCGAATTTTCATTTTCAGGAACCTCCTTCCCTTCTTCTTTCGGGGCTTCATCTTGTTCCTCCATTTCTAAGCAGACACCAACGACCATGGCTGCCTCAATAGGATTAGCAAGGTCGCCAATTGTAATGAGCGCCTTCAGTACAAGTTGCATCCGTGCATCTTTAGGGAGTCCAGGACGCAGTTTTTTGACTGACTGCCACAACTCTTTTGTGACTTCCTTGAGCAGGGTCTTGTCGGTAACCAAAGCATTTTCTGACTAATGTCCCTTAACCTTATTTCTCAATGATGAAGGTGATCTCTTCTACTTGAGATCCCTAACGAATTGATTTCATCGGCTGATCAGTTATTCAGTATGGATTTGATGATTACTACGTCTTGAAATGTCCTATTAAACAAAATGAGACGAGGATAACCTTAGAGTTCGCAAGGCAGTGCAGAGGCTTTCAGTTGGAGTTTAAAAGGGTTGAGAGTTCTGTTGCCCTCATATGACCAGAAAACGAACTAAGGATTAAGTTACTTGAACTAGTCCGTACTGATTCCAATGGCTAACTGCAGATGTAGTTAAGGGGGTTAGGTTGCAAGGCTAAACAAGCAAAACGAATTTAAGAAGTCATTCTCAACGGAGTAATCAGCACGATAACAACATCTTTAGTGGTTTGAGCTCTCTATCGGTTTTAGCCTCAGGGTTTACCCTACATAGGGTATGTAATGAATTCAGTGGATTTTTCTAACAAATATAGGTAAAACAGTATCAAAGAGATAGACAAAGAGTGTTGTGATAGAAAGAGAAGGGTACAGGCTATAGGCAAGAAGTAACGCATTAATCTTTTCTAGGTATTCCCATATTTCTGTACTTCTTGTTCTTTTTGATCTCTGCCCTGACTTTGTTGTAGTAGGCGATCTCTTCAGAGTCATCTGAACCAAGTCCATATCCCATCGTTGCCGCGAGGTAAATCTTGTGTTGTCTATGCGAGGAAAGAGTCATCGATCTTTATTGCTTTCCAAAAAACCTTTTGAACTGCCAAACCAGGTAGGCCGTAGTTCCAGCGAATAAAAGCAAACCGAAAGTCCCTATTGCTCGATTGGCTGCCTCAACAGTTGGCCAGTCATCCATCCTTATTACCTTTACCAAATAAGGGTCCCGTACACAAAAAATAGCCAATAGCTACTAGAAACAAACCAAAGGCAATGAGATTTGGGAGTATTCCTCCAATAATTTCAGCCTTAGCGAAATAAGTTTTCTCTGCTTCGAGACCTAGAACGCTCATTACGACAAT
>QCKG01000038.1 GCA_003215535.1 Prochlorococcus sp. AG-409-L18 | reverse complement strand
TAGTTTGAATAACCAATATTATATTTAAAGCTTTTCACACGCTACATTGTTTATCTAATTCAATTTAGTAAATTATTGGCTTTTTAAGATAAAGTTGATATTTTAGTGGCACATCCCCCAGAAAGGAGGCAAGGTGGGCATAAAGAGCCACTAGATCAATGGATGATTTTTATAAGAGTCTTCTACCCTCTTTAGCTTCTCTTATTGCTGGAATCCTAATCACTCTTATTACTAGCAAAGTAGCAAAGATCGTTTTAGATAAAATAACAAAGAGAACAAAAACAGAAACAGATGATTATATCGCCAAGGTGATTGTAGGCATAGTTAAACCCTTAGGAATTATTCTTAGCGTGTCCCTAGCGTGGATGATATTACCTATAGCTCCTGGAACAAATAATTTCGTAATGGGTGTATCAAAGTTAATTGTCCTTCTAATTATAATCAGAGCATCAAATAAAATACTAATAAGGTTAATTAATCGTTGGTCTATACATATTAATGATACAGCAGTAAGCACAATGATAGATTCATTAAGTCCTATGATTAGATCCTTGGTTTGGGCTGTAGGTTTCGTCTTTTACCTGCAAAACATGGGAGTCCAGATGGCTGCAATATGGGCTCTTCTAAGTGCCGGTGGTATTGGAGCGGGTCTAGCACTTAAAGAACCAGTGCAAGAATTTTTTGAATATATAACTATCCTTCTTGATAAACCCTTTCAAAGGGGGGAATTTATACATGTTGAGGATGTTTGGGCCACAGTTGAGCAGGTTGGAGTGAGATCTACAAGGCTTAAAAGTATAAATGGTGAGATCATAGTAATGAGTAATAGTTCTCTAACTAAAGGGGTAATATCTAATTATTCTGAAATGAAAAATCGACGTATTGTTCACAAGTTAGGTGTAGTATATGAAACAGATCTATCAAAAATGAAAGATATACCTAATACTATAGAATCAATAGTAAATACAACTACTGATGCTATATTTGACCGTTGTAATTTCGTAGAGTTTAATAGCTCAAGCCTTGACTTTGAACTTGTCTATTTTGTACCGACTAATGACTATATAAGGGCTATGAAAGCTCAAGAAAGTATTAACCTTAATATTATGAAGACTTTTAAGGAGAAGGGTATAGACTTTGCATATCCAACTCAAACACTCCACCTTAAAAGATTAAACCCTTAGTCTTAGCCCAAGCAGTTTGCTCATTAACAAAATTTTTCCAAATATAAAAGCTTTATGTCTAGCGATACTAAAGATTCAAAACCTCCTCTATTTAATAATTAAACCAATGACCAATGAAGAAAAAGAACAAATACGTCATAAATTAAAGCGACGTGTTAAAGATATAGAATATAGACTAAATACACCAAATAATTGGACAAATGGAGAGTTAGAATTATACAAGAGAGAATTAAAAGCTATTAGACTTAGGTTAAAAGCAATTGATCTAAATTAATCCATATGTGATTTATCTATAGAAAAGAGTACAGATTCATAATCCTTTGTATTTTTAGACTTAATATCCCACTAATTCAATCCAAGTCTTTATTTAATCCAAGAACTTCAGAAGAATAATCCCAAAGTAATTTACTTGATTCTGATGAAGATGCTTCTTCACTAATGGTTGATTTATTAAAGGAGAGATTACCTAAACTCTTTAGAGTATTACTGTAAAATTCAAAGTGATTTGAGAGATACCTTTCTTCTATAGATAAATCTTTTAGAATTTTGCCTGCTTTTATTGGACTTTCTGTAACCCTCAATATATCTCTTGCTAAAAAAGCAAAAATACGCTGAGACGTCTCATTATATTGTCGGCTATATCTAAAGAATCCTTTTTTAGATCTTGGTATGACAAGACCAGGAGCCCAAACTATAACAGGTATATTGTAACCCTTAGATTTAAGCTTTAATGAAAGTTCCTTCCCAAAAAGTACATTACACAATTTGCTGTCCTTATATGCTTTATCAGCATTAAATTTAGTAATTCCATCAACTATTGAAAATCCTCTGCCTTGTTTTAGCCCTAACAGCTCCCCTAAGCCTGCCGGTTTCCCTACCCGTCCTCCAGGAGATTTTGGATTATGAACTTCCGATGCTGTTATAACAATTCGTGGAGACTTGGATTTTAATAAAAGTGGTAATAATTTACGGGTTAAATAGAAACCAGACAAATGATTAACAGCAAAGGTCAATTCGAAACCTTGAAAAGACCACCTCGGCTCTTTTGCTCCCGTATATTGAAGACCCGCGTTAAGTATAAGGGTATCTATCGGTTCAGCTAAAGCTATAAGGTTTTGAACTAAAGATTCGACACTATTCAAATCAGACAAATCACAGATTGGTGTGTTACATAAGTCGTTCCCAAAACTAAGTGGAGAAATATCATTGGTTAATTTGCATAATGTCTCATTGCAGGTCTTTTTGTTTCGACACGGGTTAGTTACTTTATGGCCCTCCTTAAGCAAAAGTACTGCAGCTTCGTATCCAATACCGGAACTTGAACCAGTCAATAGAATCCGCTTGTGATTTTGATCCATTGACTCAAGGCCTCCAAAGGAACCAGAAAAGAAAAGAATTGTTTTATTTAGACTTCGACGAGGCTTCACAAAGAAGCTATATCAATTGCAATAAAGCAGATAAATACTGCCTCATGGCACCCATTTCAATGACTAGGGGCGTCGATCAAGTGATTTTGTCGAATCATCAATTCTATTTGACTGGGTCGAGGGGAGGTAACCTCAAAGAGTTAAATCTGAAGGAGGACATAGTGACTAACGACACCTGCCCTTACTTCAGATGCATAAAACCAAACCTTTGTAATCTTCCAGCAAATAAGAAGGTCTTCAAACAATTGAGGCGACTTTGCTCATGACATCAAAGGCAAGTCCAGATGTCTTAGTTCTTGGAGCAGGTCCTGGAGGACTAGCAATTGCAGCTGCTCTTAGTGAAGAAAACCTCAAGGTTGAAGTCCTTTCAGCTAATGATCGAAGGGACCCATGGCCTTATACATATGGAATTTGGGGTGAAGAGGTAGATGATCTAGGCCTAGACCACCTTTTAGAACATCGATGGTGCAACACGGTTAGTTATTTCGGGGATGGTTCCATAGAGCCGAAGGATATAGCCAATCAAGCAACTAAACATGGGCGTGATTATGGTTTGTTTGATAAAAAAAAGTTGCAACAACACTGGTTAAAACAATGCGATAATGCTCATGTCTTATGGCACAGAGGTTGTGCGTCTAGCATCTCAATTGAACAAAAAACTAGCACTATTACTACAACAGAAGGACAAAAAATCAAAGCAAGATTGATAATTGATGCCACTGGCTACGAGCCTATTTTTATAAAGTCGGAAAAATCAAGACCAGTTGCAGTTCAAACCTGTTATGGAATAGTTGGTCGATTCAATCTGCCGCCTGTGGAAGAAGGGCAATTTGTATTGATGGACTACAGATGTGATCATCTCAGTTTAAAGGAGAGAAAAGAACCACCTACCTTCTTATATGCAATGGACATGGGAGATGGTCGTTTCTTTCTGGAAGAAACATCATTGGGACTAGCTCCTCCATTAACATTGGAAACATTAAAATCTAGATTAAATCAAAGACTTAATCATAGAGGACTTGAAATCACCTCATTGGAATACGAAGAGTTAGGCTTATTTCTACCAATGAACAAACAAATACCTTATTTAAATCAACCTGTATTGGGTTTTGGTGGCTCAGCTGCAATGGTTCACCCTGCCTCAGGTTATTTAGTTGGGGGTCTCTTAAGGAGAGCACCAATTACTGCAAAAGCAATCGCAAAGGCAATGCATAATAAAGAAGCAAATTCATTACAAATTTCCTCAGCAGGTTGGGCTGCCTTATGGCCTGCTGAATTAAGAAGGAAGCAAGCACTTTACCAATTCGGACTAGAGAAATTAATGCGATTTGAAGAACAACAACTCAGGGATTTCTTCACTAGTTTCTTTAGTCTCCCTAATTCACAATGGTACGGATTTCTGACCAACACACTTTCCGTACGTGAGCTTGTTAAAGCAATGGTAACGATGTTCATCAATGCGCCATGGAATGTTAGGTGGGGCTTAATGCAAATGGAAGGAAGGGAATTATCACTTCTATGGGAATTTCTAAAGCCTATAAGGTAAAAATTACTCCTAAGTATAAATCAGTATAGCAAGACAGAGCAAAACACTAGAAGATTTAGAAATTAGATTTTATATTTAGCTAACAACAAAAATGCTTTAATATAAGCAAATCTCACCAAATGATCAATGAGGACAATCCTAATAAGCGGAAGCAGCCGTGGGATTGGCAGAGCTATAGCTGAAAAAGCATTACAAGATGGGCACAGATTAAGCCTAGGAGTAAGAAATGTAAGAGACCTAAAAGGATCATCATTAGATCCCGAAATTTCAGGTCATGAAAGAATACTTCTAAATAAATATGAAGCCACGTGTCCTTCAGATGCCAAAAATTGGGTAGATGCTTCTTTGAAGAAATTTGGAAATTTTGATACATTAATAAATTGTGCAGGAATTTTTAAATCAACTCAACTTATATTTAAAGATGGTGAAGAAGAAGATATTGAAAACATCTGGAAGGTCAATGTTATGGGCCCTTGGTATTTAACAAAATACGCTTGGGACACATTGGCAAGAAGTGGAACTGGAAGAGTGGTTGTACTTGTATCAATGAGTGGTAAAAGGTCAAAAGGGAAATTAGCAGCTTATTCAATGAGCAAATTTGCTTTAATGGGACTTTGCCAAACCATGAAGAATGTGGGTTGGGATGATGGTATAAGAGTCACCGCAATATGTCCTGGTTGGGTAAATACAGATATGGCTTCGGCCGTACAGGCCAAACCAAAAGAAGATATGACCCAACCAGAAGATATCGCATCAATAAGCTTAGATCTTCTTAAATTAAACAACAGTTGTGTGCCCTTTGAATTAGGCATTAACTGCTCTTTAGAGGTATAATCAAATTATATTATTTCTCTATAATTTGATTTACAGGAATCCATCGAATTAATCCTTTCCTAGATAAAAAACAAGTAATTTGCAGATACTATTAAAGTCTACTATCAAGAGTAAGGTATAGGAGAAAGGAAATAATATGGAATAAATTTCATATCCATGTCTCAAGACCTATTGACTAACAATATTCTTAGGCAATCTAGTTGTTAAATGGCTATTAGATATTGGAATTAAATATTTATATGACCTAAATTAATGAATAAAATAAAGAATTCAGTAATATCTATCTATATTAAATAAAACGGAACTTATTGGTTTCTATCAAAAATGATTCATTGGAACTTTTAATTACAAGTTAAGTGGAACTTTAGACGAAGGCATATGTACAGTCTTAAACATTACTACTGGCATTGAAGGGATCTAATTCATTTTATCAAAGTCAATAGACTCCATTGTCAAAACTTGATATAAAAAAGGTTTATTGTCTTATAACAATGAACCAAGAGATTGTAGTCATTCAACTATCCGCAATTCTAACTGCCTACTCTTTTGATAATGCACAACCAGTAATAAAGTGGGGAGGTCTAGTAATTGCCGTTGGAACGGTAGTAGCAACTCTGCTCGGAAATTAAAAAACATAAAAGAGAGGGCTACTCAAAAATCAATAAATAATAGTCCTCTCTATCAATATAAAACCCATATAATCTTTAATTAGCTCCCTATATTATTTTACCTATCTAGCTTGAAAGGCTCCAGGATTAATAGGGGAAGATAACTTGCGCCTCCTCTTAAACAAATTAGTTATCTTGGAAAAGATTAACGAGAAGTATTTGTGCAAATAACTTCGATAAAACCTACCAAAGGCTACTCCTGTCCCATAAGTACGTTGAATCAATCCTGCTAAGAAATTCAAACACCAAAGTACCAAAATCACAGTGATTATTTCTGAGGCTGTCGAGTACACATTTGTAATATGCTCCTGCACAGGTTCTAAAAACTGAAGATAATTGACAATGTTCATTTTTTTATACTCGATAGTAAGGAGGGCATAACAACCAAAGGGGATCGATAGTCATATACACCTTTATGCAACCCAATGGAGCAAAAAGCAATAGGGACTCAAACACATTTCATCTAAAGACTAAAAAACACAGAATCTCGAGCAGGAAAAGAGAGAGCAAGCCCTAACCTATAGGTGTAAATAACTAATCCCAGACCTGCTCTTGCTCTTTAAAAACCAAGGAACATTATTAGAAGGCATTTAATTAACTGCTCAAATAAAAAATTAGTCTTAGTTGCTAATCGAATTAGATCATCTACATCCCTAAGACCCCAACTGGAATCTATTCTTCGAAGATAGGCATCAAAATCCTCATTGCTTCTAATGATATGCAAACCATTAATTTAAAAGGACCATATATATAGAGAATCCTTGAAGCTGGTAAGAATTCTGATGCCTCTAAAAATAAAGATTCACATGTGGATAAGATGATATGTGAATGAGATTTATGCAATTAACAGCAGACAAAGATCTGACTATTTCATGTGATAATGGCCAGAGGCTCATTTGCACATCTAAATTTAGAGGGTAAGGGATTTTATCTTGTAATTTACAATGATCAATCTAACTTGAAATACTATCGATCTTTTCAAAGCTATATCGCTCGCCTGCCAAGTAATATAAGGAAATCTTCTTGGAGTTCGACCGCATGTAGACCACATCCTCTTG
>QCKG01000037.1 GCA_003215535.1 Prochlorococcus sp. AG-409-L18 | reverse complement strand
AATTCTGTCAGAACATTGATTTAGTAAAAAATGAAGTTTAGGAATAGGTCAAGAATTGAGTCAATTAAGATCTAAAACTCATCTAACGAATATCAACTTCCCATCTGATTTATCTGTTTCTCAATTGCTACCTAAACCAAAAAAGGTTCTTCAGAAAGATGGCGGTGGGTCATCCAAATTCTCCAAATTCTTCTAGGCCCGAACAAACACTCATTAAAAAGCCCCCTGCAGTTCGGAGGCTTACCTGTACTTAAAGACCGAACAATCCCCATCACCCGGCCAAGGCAAGCCTAATCGCTGTCAAGAGCTTTGTCATCGGTAGATACACACTACTTATGGTGTGGTTCCTAACATTAATAGTCAAAAGTACTATTTATGGGGGCTTGCTCTGATCCTTTAATAGCCTAAAAATCAAAGCCCCCATTATTCCGCGCCTGGGCGTTAGACAAGGTTGTTGTTTTTAGGTTAATGAACAAGCTTAATAGCTATAACCATGAAAAAATGAATATCTCAAAACCTATATGGATACTAGCCAACAAGAAAGAAGCGAAGGAAGTCAGCTCAGCATTCACATTCCATTATTCAATCTAGATCAATTAATCCAAAATTCATTCATCAAACACTTTGCAATGTGAATTAGTTGGATGCTCCTCACATTCTTGATCCCAAAAATCTAATGTTGGATCTTCGGGCTTTTCCTCTATCAGAACACCACACTCCTTCAGAGCGACTTCAGTTTCATCAATAAAACACGTTGAGCTATAGGGAGCCTTTTCATTTACTACATCCCTAAAGATGGTTAAAGGTGAAATTAGTTTCATTGGGAATCTCCTACAAGTGCAACTAAAAATTCATTTCAAAACTCTTGGAAACCAATAAAAGCCAAGCCGCCAAGCGTAATTCCCACAACTATTGAGGGAATAGATTCACAAAGCACCAGGCTTCTTGATGGTTGATCGTCAGCCTCCTTAGAAAGGTTTGAGGAGCTTCCGACCAAAACCCCCTAAAGCCAGTGAGAGCATCAAACTTGTATAGCTCATCTTGGCTCTAATTATGTTTTACTTGATATAGTCAGAAATGTCTACAATGCTATTACTAAAGTATTTAGGCTCAATATTCTCGGTTTAAAAAAATGCTTTTTAATGGCTAAAATCTTATCCATTCACGGGAGCCAAGAGCTTAGAGGCAGCCTCATACAGTATGAACCCTCTCGTTGATTAGAAGAATAATCCTTTAAATTACAAGCCAGGTCACATGAGATAAGCTGTGGATTAGCAAGGCGGTCGAGAATTCTCGCCATATCAATTGCAGATAGCTCTCCATCACTATTCCACTTCAATGTGGTTTTCCTTTGAGCGGGAAGCTTAATTGCTTCACCACAAAGCAAATTATTTTTACTCTCTAAAATATCCAAATTAACTTTAGCAGAATGCAAATCAGCTGCGTACAAGCAATGTGTTCTCGAACAGGATCGAAAAACCCGACCATCATCGCCTATAAAACAAGTAATAGAACCGCCTTTAGCGCTTACAAAGAAAGGGATTTGGTTAATCATTTATCTATCTCCTTTTTTAGATGTACTTCAATGCATTGGGTTACACATTTCATTCCATCATCACCTAAAGAGCATGAGGTAATGCATTCAAAATACTCATCAATTGCATCATGTTCGATGTCAATTTCTTGCATAGAATTTAATTGAAATGCAGGCATAATTTGCACCTCCTTAATGGTGGCAGCAACCTTACCATCAAAATTTATATTTTAGTTATTTAGCAACAAAAGATAAACTACTTAAGTTATTCTTACTAGTAAAACCTCGATTAACAATTATTTAACTATCCTAAGTCATGAGCAAATAAAACCTAGCCTAAATTCTGTTTTTAAATAAGAAAAGTTGAACTTTCCTTTCTATCAAAAAAAGGTCGGTTCAAATTTAAATTTTCTCATAAACTTCTTACACATCATCTAGCAATAAGAAGAGCCCCTCACTCCTTACCTCTAATCAATCTGTCCATCCCCTTTCTCCCTAAAGCTATTAAGTCAAGGGGGGGGGGAGAACCAGATTGCTTCTTGCAAACCCGTCTGGTGGAGCATCGATCATGAATCCATCAAAACTACAATAATATAATTATTGTATCCGTTGCTACATAATTGGAATCCGTCTTAATGCCTATTTCTGGAAAACTTTTCTTTGAAAAACTCTCGCGTTGGAAGCACTCTCTGTCTCCAAGTGATAGAAAACACAAAAAGTAGCCCTTCGATGAAATTAATGCAATCAGACCTGAATTAAGAAAATCCGAACCAGCATGAAACTTACCATTATTACTCTAATTCTCGTTATCTTTAAGAACACATACTAGGAGTTTGTTTAGCCATTAGTAGTCAAAGTCATAGATGAGCTGCTAAGGCTTAATCCTTTTCGATAGCCTGGTAATTGAGAGCAAAAAGTTTAAGTAGAGGCCGTACCTGGCTCCTTCCATAAATTTAAAATAGACAAGATTCTAACCCCAGAAATAAGTCTATTAAGTTCATATCTATACCCAGCTACTTCTAAATAGAAATAAATACTCAGTGAGTAGATAATTACTAAGAAAATAAATACAGAGCATTAATCATAAATATAACCAAAGAGAGTCTCATCCATCCAGCCTATCGGCATAGTCCCGTAGAACCTCTGCAAGTTTGTTCGGCGGTATCTGTTGCTGATATTCCCTACACAGATCAAAGAGCTTATCTGTAAAATCCTTCATAGGGCTTGGTTTCTTCTTGTCGGTCATTGGTCAATTCAACAGCTCAACCATACTGACACAACTAAATCATCTGATTTCTTCTAGAATTCTCAACGCTTCCGTTACATGCTGAGGAGCGTTTAGGAAGTCATTAAAAATATGTCGAATAATTCCTTTTGAATCAATTATATAAGTAACTCTTCCATCTAAGACTCCTAAGGTCTTTGGAACCCCAAACTGATTTCTTAATTTATTACCTTCATCACATAATAGTGCAAATGGAAGTTTATTTTGTTCTGAAAACCTAAGATGACTAGCTGCAGTTGCATTATTAACTCCCCATACTTCAGCTCCTAAAAATTTAAACAATTCATATTTGTCACGAAATCCGCAGACCTCTGTTATGCATCCAGGAGTATTATCCTTAGGATAAAAAAAGAGAACTAGCACTTTACCTTTACACTCTTTCATTGATCTAATCCTCCCTTCCTGATCAACCAAAGAAAAGTGAGGAATTGAATCGCCAATTTGCAAGGTCATAATTCTAAATAAAAACAAGAAGGTTAGATAAAAAAATTAATTTGAAACTCTTTGGAAGACTGGCATAAGCTTACCTCCATCTTGATCATCATCATCATCAAAAGTGCGCAAAAGAAGTTCTATTAGCACAAGAACTGTTATTGGGTAAAAACACCAAAGGAAAGCTTTCCATACTGGAAAGCTTTCCACAGATAATTGAAGCTCAACTAAAGACATAGGATCAAATAAAATCTTAAGGGAAGAGGTGATTAGCTAAATGGCCTTCATCTTGGCAGGTCTCTATATAGAAAAACAAGAGTTAATACAAAAGAGTCAATCAAATCATTGGGAAGAGGTTCACAACAAGCCAATTGACCCAGCCGCGAAACCAATGACACAAAAGAAGCCAAACTCAAGTAAATCTCTAAATGGTGAGTTTAGAGCAAACGAAATTTGTTTAGTCATTTGAATTCTAATAGGTGCGCTAAAATAAAATTTAACTGGTTAATGTTTAGATTTAATTATAACTGACTATAACAAATTCACTCAACTTCAGAAAAGGAAAATACCTTTTGATTGAAAAAAGATATGTACGGCTGGGTTGTGAAGATATTGATGGTGAAATTCCATAGCCAGCGTAAAAACCGATAATGAACTGATAATGAAGAACCCAGGAAGGAACAATTTATGCACCTTATAGCGATCTTTTTGCGAGATGAAAGTTGAGGTCGTCATGAAAAATGTGTTTTAAGTGGACTTACAACATTAATGTGATTCAAATCCTGCATCCAAGCTGAATCTGACCTGAATCAACTAATTGTCCAAGTCGTAATGCAGTAGCTTGCTCACACCTTGAGAAATTCAATTGATTCATAGCTATCCATTTCAATTCTTGTTGGGTAACAATTCCACTTGTTATGGATGTTAGGAATAATTTGCCAAGTCCCATTGTTAAAAATTCCTCTCTAAGAATATGAAGAAGATCTTTTGTAGATCCCCTGAACAAATTGCCTTAAAGGCTTGAAAGGGTTTAGTTCCATTATTTTAAAAAACTCCAGGAATAATTTGGCCGGTAAAAGCGTAGGCAGACAGAGCAGCAAAGATGCCGATCATTGCCCACCGACCATTTTGAAGTTCAGCTTTTTCGTTCATTGTTTTGGATGTTTTAGTTAGTTTTTGGATGTTTTAGTTAGTTTGTTAGACAATTCCAGGAATAATTTGGCCTGTCGATACATATGCACCAACTAATGCCCAAAATCCCATCATTGCGGCCCACCCATTAATACGTTCAGCCAGACGAGGATTGGCAATGGCGTCAAGTTGTGGTGTGTTTTCCATTGAATAAATGCGAAGGTGAAATACTGGTCACTCATGACCTGTTAAGAACTCTAACAAATCTATTACGGAATGTGAAGGTTCGGTTGCCTTCACCTCGCAGAGAAAGCGAGAACATGCAAGCAAAAGCCTTTATAAGACTTGAATTAGAAATATATTTCCCTTCCACAAGCTTTAAGTTATTATCGAAAATATATACAGTCATTAAAGAATAGTATCATCAAAACCTAATACCTTTTACGCAATAAACTGCATATTATTGAAGATTAAGAGCTCTTATCTTTCGGCATTATCAGAAATTATTTGATTCTAAACCTGCCAAATAAAAACTTAATTTAATATTAGTTATGGTCAATTGGTTTAAAGAAATAGCCTAATGGGAGCTTCCATTTGATTGATAGCAGCTATCATCAGGGAATCATGAATTTCTATCCAAGCTTGAAAAATAGTGAAAATGGAAAAAGAGAATCCGCTCACAACTGAAGAGGGTCAAAACGAAAAGGATAGATACTCTCTATGGAATTATGAATATGACAAAACTGATGATGGGGTCGACTGGGAAACCTAAGAGAATTAATCAATGACCTATCGCATTACTAGATTCGATGGAGATGAAGACGACATCACCTCTCAGGATTTCGACAACTACGATGATGCCTATAACTTATTAGAGGAAGTGTACTCAGATATGTGCTGCTCTGATGCAGACTACGAAGACCGTCCTTACTATGAAATCATTCAAGTCGACAATTGATGGTTCTGAGAAATTTCCGTAAATCGCATGCTTGCTGATCAAACAAGCCTGCCCTGCGGCTAGCCATTCTATATTATTTAATCTTATTCCTTTCTTGTTGTATATAACTTTTCTAGGTAGAATAAATTTCTCGCTCCATATCGAATAATGCCAAGAAGAGAAAGGACTCAATTGAATATAAATATTGACCCCAAGTTGCTGATAGAGCTCAAATCTCAAGCCATTAAGAATGGACAGACATTAACAGAATTTGTCATTCAGAAGCTAAAAAATTCTCCACCAGATACCTCACCTGCTTTTTCTGTTAAACTTGAAGAGAGGCTCCTAAGGATAGAAAAGGCTCTCAATCTTGATGGGGATTTGCATGTAAATGAAAAAGGAATAGGAACTATTTTTACTGACAAGGGTGCAAAGAATTATGGTGAAGTTGCAAAAGAAATATTTGAAACCCATTTAAGAAAGAAGGGAATTGATTCTACTGTGGGCTTGCGCGAACTTCAAACTCACTTAACGCGATACCCCCATAGCAACCCTGAACTAGTCTTCGGGATTCTCCTAGGGACTCATCAATTGACTGGCGCAGAGATGACAGTTGCCTATAGGCATGGTTCTTGTGCAATGAGATCTGCTCTAAATGATTGGACTAATAATCCTTTAGAAGAATTAAACGACGCATTCCTAGACGCAGTTATTTCAAAAAGTCTTGCGTAAGTCTCTAATCTAAAAATGTTGTGACAACAACTATCAATAGCTAGAAAGAGATTGAGCTTTAGAAAAGTAGTTGCCAATTTCCGTCACCTCCCCTTGTCCTGAAAGCACAATCAATGAACTTGGGATTAAGCAATGGCCAATATGGACTTGCGATCCAAGCTCATTCCCTTGGACATATAGCGAAAAGGAGACTTGTTTAATTCTGGAAGGAGATGTAACCGTTACACCTGATGAAGGTAACCCTGTAAGATTTGGCGTCGGTGATCTACTTGTCTTCCCTCAAGGTATGTCTTGCACTTGGGAAGTGCATAAGACAGTAAGAAAGCACTATCGTTTTGGGAACTAATAAATAAAGCAAAGCCAAGAGATCGAGAGTTGATTCAAACTTTGTGTAAATCACCCTTTTCAGCCCAAACCCTTTGATATGACAGTGATTAATTGGTAGTCAATCTAACAGGTATCTGATGCTCAATCTTGAATCTTTAACTGGCTCTGAATTACGTCCTCTGCCAACTACAGGTGCCATAACTGGAATTTTTGAGGCCCTAGCATTTTTCCGTGATCCTGCCTTCGCCAAAAGGCGATTTGATCGTCTTGGGAACGTTTTTGAGACGTCAATGCTTGGGAAGCCAATGGTCTTTATTCAAGGGAATAAGGCTATTTCTGATCTGTTGTCTCAACCTGAAGCGATTGAAGGTTGGTGGCCCGATAGTGTTCGACAACTTTTAGGTAGCTATTCACTCGCAAACCGGAATGGAGCAGCACATAAAGCACGAAGAAAAGTAGTGGCTCAATTATTTTCGTCTTCAGCACTTCAAAGATATAGCCCTGGAATTATCAGTTTGATCAATGAACTAAGCAAAGAATTGAAGACTACAAAAGCATCTATACCTTTAGCCGAAAAAATGCGACGTTTCGCCTTTTCTGTTATTGCTTCTACTGTACTGGGACTAGAGGGCAATGATCTTGATCAGTTGTTTTGTGATTTTGAGATCTGGACCAAGGCTCTCTTCTCAATTCCAATATCCCTTCCTGGCACTCCCTTTTCTAAAGCACTTAAGGCACGAGAACGTCTACTTGAAAAGCTTCAAGAAATACTTATCAAACCTATCAATAACAAAGGTGGCTTGGATTTAATTGCAGGGAGTCTCGACGAAGCAGGAATTCCTTTTACAGATGAAGATTTAGGGGAGCAACTACTTCTACTTTTATTCGCTGGTTACGAAACCACAGCTTCTGCCCTAAGCTGCTTAATGCGTGAATTACTTCTTAATCCACAAATAGAAGAATGGCTTCGTGAGGAGATAAATACTCTCGATTGGCCTCCTGCACCTAAGCAAGCAGCTATGGCCTTCGAACCTGCAAATGCTCCAAGACTAGATGCCATCGTTAATGAGGTAATGCGAATAACTCCACCGGTTGGTGGTTTTTTTCGCCTAACCAAGCGATCCATAGTCTTAGAGAATATTGTCGTGCCGAAGAATCGTGTAGTGCAAGTAGCTTTAGTTACCTCTAATCGTCATGGAATTGGTGATTTGGAAATCTTTCGTCCACAACGTCACCT
>QCKG01000036.1 GCA_003215535.1 Prochlorococcus sp. AG-409-L18 | reverse complement strand
AAATGAAGATGTTATTCGTTATGCAGAGCTTTGGGATTATCGCCAAAGATGGGGTGCGATAAATCTAGAAAGAGAGGATCGCCAATTTCTTCGTAAGGCTGAGGCTGCTCTTCCTAAAATTCAGAGTCCAAAAGCCTCTACAAAAAAACCTACTCAAGAAAAGTCCTATTATCGCTGGCTTCGTTTTTTCCTGGATTCAATGGATGAGGCGGAAAAGAAACTAGATTTAAAAAAAGGTGATAGAGGTATATGGCCAATTCTTCTTGAGGAGGAATTAAGAGCTATTGATTATTATGAGCCAGTGCTTGGTTTGCCAGACACAATTAAAGCAAAAGGACTTTGCTCTGCTCGTGAGGACTTAGTTCAAAGAGTCTCTTCTATTATTAAAGGGGATGTGAAGATCAAGAATTTTGATTTTGAGGCTCCTCTTAAAGAACTTAAGGACCAGACACCTAGTAACTGGCGAGATTTGAGAGATGGACATCCAGAAGGAGATAAGTCATATCCTGTCGTTTCAGGAAACTGTGTCGAAGAGTTCCGTTTAGAGGTCAGGAGTGTATTACTCCCACTGATGCGTGAGTTGCTTCCTTCTTTATTTGATACAGACAAGCCTAATCCTCCTGACGATTGGAGTCGCGAATGAAATTCTTTAGCTAGAAAGGAAAGTAAGTTTAGTATTTTTGATTCCTTGCATTCACATCGTTTCGAAACACTCCAGTTGCATGCTGGTCAAACTCCTGATCCAGTTACCAATTCAAGAGCAGTACCGATTTATCAGACTAGTTCCTATGTCTTCAACGATGCTGAACATGGGGCTAATTTGTTTGGACTTAAGGAATTTGGAAATATCTATACCCGTTTAATGAATCCGACTACAGATGTTTTTGAAAAACGTTTAGCGGCCCTTGAGGGTGGTGTAGCTGCTCTCGCAACATCTTCAGGCCAATCTGCCCAGTTTATTGCGATAACAAATTGCATGAAAGCAGGAGATAACTTTGTATCAACTTCGTTTCTATATGGTGGAACTTATAATCAATTTAAGGTTCAATTTCCACGTCTAGGAATCAATGTTAGGTTTGCTGAAGGAGATGATTTAGCTAGCTTCTCTAAGCAAATAGATTCAAACACAAAAGCTATTTATGTTGAATCTATGGGCAATCCAAGGTTTAATATTCCAGATTTTTCTGGTTTATCTGAACTTGCAAAGTCAAATAATATTCCTCTTATAGTGGACAATACACTTGGTGCAGCAGGATCATTGATTAGGCCTATAGAGCATGGAGCTGATGTAGTTGTTGAAAGTGCTACAAAGTGGATTGGAGGTCATGGTACAAGTCTTGGTGGTGTAATAGTTGATGCAGGAACTTTTGATTGGGGAAATGGAAAGTTCCCTTTAATGAGTGAGCCAAGCGATGCTTATCATGGCTTGATTCATTGGGAGGCTTTTGGTTTTGGCAGTGAAATATGCTCAATGCTTGGAGTGCCAGAAGATCGCAATGTTGCATTTGCTTTAAGGGCTCGAATTGAGGGACTTAGAGATTGGGGGCCAGCTCAAAGTCCCTTTAACTCCTTTTTGTTGTTGCAGGGACTTGAAACATTAAGTTTGCGAATAGAACGTCATACTTCAAATGCAATGGCTTTGGCTAAATGGTTGATTAATCACCCATCTATTGAAAGTGTTAGTTATCCAGGCCTAGAAGAGGATCCTTATCATGAGCGGGCTAAAATGTATTTAACTGGTAGAGGAATGGGATGCATGCTTATGTTCTCATTGAAAGGGGGCTTTGATGATGCAGTCACTTTTATAAATAGCTTGTCATTATCTAGTCACCTTGCAAATGTTGGTGATGCTAAAACTTTAGTTATTCATCCAGCTTCTACAACACATCAACAACTTTCTGAGAATGAACAGAAATCAGCTGGTGTCTCTCCCACAATGATAAGAGTATCTGTTGGCCTTGAACATATAGAAGATATCAAGGCAGATTTCGAAAAAGCTTTGGAAGCTATTAATTAATGTAGGAGGTATTCAATGGCTCTAATCCTTCCACGTAGTTATCATAAAATAGGATCTGTTGAAAGGAATCATATTTCCTGGATTGAGCCAGCTCTTGCAGAAAGACAGGATATAAGACCATTACGAATAGGCATATTGAATATCATGCCATTAGGTAAACAATATGAATTCAACCTTTTACACCCACTTGGCCTATCCCCTCTACAAATAGAGCCAATTTGGATAAGACTTAAAAGTCACGCATATAAGACTTGGGATCTTTCTCATCTCGATGCACTATATGTTAGTTGGCAAGAGGCTACATCACCAAGACCATTAGACGGATTAATTATTACTGGAGCACCTGTTGAGCATTTACCATTTGAAGAAGTTTCTTATTGGCCGGAACTAGTTGAACTTATAGAAGAGGCAAGAATTACATGTGCAAGTACTTTGGGTTTATGTTGGGCAGGATTCGCGTTGGCCTATTTGGCAGGTGTTAATAAGAAGTGTTTTCAAGAAAAATTATTTGGGGTCTTTCCCATGAGAAGCCTTGTCCCAGGCCACCCACTTATGGGTACCCAAGATGACAAATTCCTTTGTCCTCAAAGTAGGTATGCAGGATTACCAGATGTTGAGATGGAAGCAGCTCAAAGGCAAGGTAGGTTACGTTTATTGGCACACGGTGAGAAAGTTGGTTACACAATATTTGAAACTACAGATCAACGCCAGCTGATGCATCTTGGTCATCCTGAGTACAATGCTGGCAGGATATTGTCTGAAATGGAGAGGGATATGGCAAAGGGAGATGTTCCTCCTCCTGAAAACTTTGATGCAGAGAATCCTCAGACTTCTTGGCGCTCTCATAGGAATTTATTGTTTCAGCAATGGTTATGGTTCTGCTATCAAAGAGTTAGTTTGTTAAATGGATAATAGGTCTTTGAACTTATAACCTAAATTTAGAAAGTCTAATTTGCTTCTATAATCAAGCGTATTTTGGAAATGACTTGTTTTAATGATGTGTATTCATTGTAGTTGATTTCAAATTTCTTTTCATCACTTGTTAGTGGCTCAAGCCAAGATTTCTGTTTGCTTCTTATATTGATATCTGCATCTGATGGATCATTCCCTTTCTTTATTCTGTCTCTTATTCTTTGAAAGCCTATTGAATCATTGCATTCACAATTTACTATTATATATTTAGTGTTTTGAGAATTAGCGACTTTGATTATAGATTTTCTCTCTTCGAATTTGAGAAAAGCTGCATCTATGATTGTATTCTGACCACCTTTAATACAGCTTTCAACTAGTGAAGGAATCCTTTTTTGATACAACCAATTAGTAACTTTGATGCTATAAAGATTTGTATTAGTAAAATTATTTGGGATTTCTTTTTCCAATAGGTAATCTCGCACCTGTAATTCTTTTTGAATATCTAACTTTCCGAAAATCCTTTTTCTTTCTATATCAGATCTAATTCTTATTGCTTGAAACTCTTGGATTAAAACTCTACTTAAATAAGATTTCCCACTTCCACTTATACCATGCATGATGATAAGGAATCTATTATTATAGTGTTGTTTTTTTATTGCTGTAGAAATATAGGAATTAAGTAATTTATTTAACTGTTGTTTGCTTTTCCCTGAATTGCCAAACTTAGAGGTTTTCAAGTTAAATTGTTTTAACGTCAAAGCAACTACTTTTGCTCTTACTAATGATCTATAGGCCGAGTACCAATTAAGTACTGTAACACCACAATAGTCTCCTGTCTCTTCTAGCCATGTATTTACTAACTCAATAGATTCTTTAAATAGACCTCTGACTTCTAGGTCAGTAGACAAAAAAGCAATTTCGCTGATTGGATCTATCCACCTAAGATTAGGGTTGAAATCAATAGAGTCAAAAGGTTCAAAATCTTCATTTTCATTAAGCCATATATTTTCACAATGTAAATCTCCATGGCACTCTTTGACTACTCCTAACTCTATCCTTTTGTAAAATACTTTTTCTAACCTTTTTGCCTCATTCTTTACCCATAAGTAATGGCTATCAATCATGTTTAGTTGGACTTTGTTCATTTTAATGGTTTTCAGTAGATCTATATTCCTATAAATATTATCTGTAGATAATTGATTGAACTTATATATGTTATCAATTTCCTTTTTTGGAAGTGAAAAATGGAATTTAGCTAGACTCTTGCCTAAATCTATATACTTTCTGAGTTCGTTATTTTTTTTATCCAACCTATTACTAAGCAATTTATCTGATTTAAACTGTTTCATTTTTACAGCAACTTCTAGTAGACCTAGATGATTGTTATGGATACTATTCTGAGGGTAATCCTCTATTTTAGAGCTTTCAATTGTTCCGACTATTTTTGAGAGACCAATGTACAAATCTAAGCTTAAGCGTCGATTTAGCCTTATTTCCTCTTGACAAAAATGTATTCTCTCCTTGATAGTTATTGTTTTGATAAATCCATAGTTTATAGCTTTCTTAATCTTGTAAGCGTATTGGCCCGTTAGTATGACCCATGATATATGCGTTTCAATTACATTTATATTATCTACTGAATGAGGGTAGGAATTTGGATCCATTAAGGAATTTGAGATTATTTCTAGTTGTTTTAATTGGTTATCAATACAAATCATCTTGGAATAGTTCCTAGATTATGAAGGTGATATTATGAGAAATCATTTAAATTATAAGACTTCTTAGCTAAATTACTTTTTCCAGAATTTTAGTCCCATGCAAGGTAAAACTAATCATTGTCAGTGGACACTTTCACGCCGATGGTTGGATCCTTCTGAATCTCAACTTTGGAAGATCAAATTAGAGCAAAGATTAACTTGGGAACAGCCTATAGTAAGAGTTTATGGTAAAAATCATTTAACTCCCCGTAAAACAACCTTTATAGGAGAATCAAGCCTTAAGTATAAATATTCTGGATTTGTTCATAGAGCATTCGGCTGGCCAAAATGGTTTTTACCATTGCTAAATAAAATCAATAAAGTCATTGGGGTTGAATACAATGGTTGTTTGCTTAATTTTTATAGAAATGGTGATGATAGGATGGGGTTGCATAGTGATAATGAGAAAGAAATTGATAGAGAGTTTCCTATAACTTCTCTTTCTTTAGGTGCAACCCGTGAATTGTTCTTGATTAATAAAAAAAACAAGGAAAAGCATGTGCTTTCTTTAATGGACGGGGATTTATTGATTATGCATCCAGGTTGCCAGGATTCATGGGCACATTCTTTACCTAGGAGAAAAAAGTATTTAGGCTCAAGAATCAACCTTACCTTTCGAAGATATAGTCAATTAGCATTTAAGTGAATTGTGTCTTGTTTCACCAATATCCATAAAAATTAACCATAAAAAGCCATATGGAATCCTATGGGCAATCCAGTGATAATAAGGAGAAATTCTTAGTCTGATTGTTTGTCTGAATTAGCTTTTGCCTCAGCCTCGGCTTTTGCTTTCGCAGCTGCTGCATCGGCCTGGGCTTTTGCCTTGGCCTTTGCTTCTGCAGCCTTTGCTTCAGCTTTGGCTTTGGCTTCAGCCTCAGCTTTGGCTGCAGCCTCTGCTTTATCTCTTGCGGCTTTTTCTGCTAGATAAGCTTTACTTGTTTGCTTATCTAGAAATCCAAGCGCACCAATGATAATGGGTATATGTGCTAGACCACCTAGCAATACTGTGGTTTGGCTGTAAGCCATCCTCGCAATTAGCTGCTGAAGCCATTAAAGCTCGAATTCGCTTTGCAAATTTAACCTAAAAGCTTATGTGTTCATATTTCTTAGAGAGTCAGACAAGCTTAGTAGGAGCCAGACTCATCGAATTAGAAGCATGTATGAAGTCCTTGCAATATTGATAATAAGGAGACTTAAGGCCCTCTGAGGCTTTTCTTCGCTACATCATTTGATTGAGGAACTGTCTACTTCGCCGTTCTTTTGCGTTGTTGAAGAATTCAGCAGGTGGAGATGTCTCAATGACCCTTCCTTCATCCATAAATAGGACTCGATCCGCCACATCTCTGGCAAAACCAATTTCATGAGTGACGATCACCATTGTCATTCCACGTTTTGCAAGGCTTCTCATCGCATCAAGGACTTCTTTAACTCGTTCAGGGTCTAAAGCACTTGTTGGCTCGTCAAAAAGCATTACTTCAGGGTTTAAAGCCAAAGCTCTAGCGATTGCTACCCGTTGCTGTTGGCCACCGCTTAGTTGGCTTGGATATTTATAGGCTTGTTCTTTTATTCCCATTTGAAAGAGTAACTCAATGGCTTTTGCTTCCGCTTGACTTTTTGCTTGCTTTTGCACTTTGATCGGGGCAAGTGTGATGTTCTCAAGTATTGAGAGATGAGGGAATAGATTAAATTGTTGAAAAACCATGCCCACTCTTCGACGAATTCTTCTGATCTGTCGATCATCCTGATTTGCATCTAATGAAATACCAAGTACGTTAATTAATCCTTCATCAATTGTTTCTAACCCATTAAATGTTCTAATTAAGGTGCTTTTGCCTGATCCTGAAGGCCCCATGACGACAAGGACCTCACCTGTTCTAACCTCTAAGGAGACTTTATCCAATGCTGGTTTTCCTGGAACAAATCTTTTAGTTATTCCTTTCACTAGTATTGCTGAATTCATATCTATGGTTTGGAATTTGTATGTAAAATGAATTGGCGCTCAAGGTCCCTCGAAAGTAAGGCCATTGCTGTGCAAATTAACCAATATATAGCTGCTAGCCATACATATGCCTCCATATATTTACCAATGAAGTTTGGATTAGCAAGTATGCTTCTACTTATGCCCAGAAGTTCAACTAATCCAAGTATCGCCATTAAGCTGGTGTTTTGTAGAATTCCAATAGCTTGATTTGTGAGTGCAGGAATTGCTGTTCTAATTGCTTGAGGAAGCAAAACTAATTGTATTGTTTGAATTTTACTAAGACCTAGTACCATGGAGGCTTCCTTTTGAGTTTTTGGTATTGATTGGAGGCCACCACGGATATCCTCAGCAATATAAGCAGAAGCAAATAGTCCAAAAGCTAAGACAGCACGAAGTACTCTATTAACTTGCATCTCCATTGGTAGGAAAAGTGGTATTAATAGTTGTCCAAAAAATAGTACTGATATGAGTGGTACAGACCTCATTACATCTATATAAATTCTAGATGTCCATCGAAGCATAAATAATCTACTTTGTCGGAATAGAGCAAGAATTATTCCAATTGGAAGTGCGATTATTATGCTAGAGATAGTTAATAGTAAAGTTAGAGTTAGGCCTCCCCAGTTGTTTGATTGTATTGGTTTTAGACCAATACCACCGGCCAGTAGAATTATTCCCATAGGGGCCATGATTATCCAAATAATTGGAATTATTTTGCGGATTAATCCCACTTTGGGGCCAAATAATGTTATCAGTGTTAAGCAAAAAAGTAGAGTAATCCAAAGAATAGGTCGCCATTGCTGATCTAGAGGAAAACTTCCAAACATATATAGAGAGAAGTTTTCTGTGACTACTTTCCAGTCTGCTACGTTAAATAACCAATTCAATGTCTCATCTGAAATGAATATTATTAAGGTGATAATTATAATTGTAATTAGAGAATCAAATGGTGTTGCTACGAATTTCCTTTTTATGGTTTTCAGTAAGGACTTAGTGTTATGCATATTAAAATCCAGATAATTAATACTGTAGCTTATAGGACATGTTCATCATAGAAGTAAAAATTAAAATTCTTTGCTTTAAATTTGATCTCCT
>QCKG01000035.1 GCA_003215535.1 Prochlorococcus sp. AG-409-L18 | reverse complement strand
ACAATCACAGCAGCTAGAAGTTCAACCAGATCCTGTTAAAGAGCTCGCCGATCCTTCTCCTTCCCTACAGGCATCCGAGTTGGCTCAACCAATTCAGGCACAATCACAGCAGCTAGAAGTTCAACCAGATCCTGTTAAAGAGCTCGCCGATCCTTCTCCTTTTGTACTAAGGCCAATGCCAATAGGTAATCAATTAATTGCTCTTCGTTCTGTTTCTCCTCAGAGAAATCCATTCACTTCGATAGACTTCAATGAGATAGCTGGACAAAGAAATTTGCCCGATTCAATTAGCCTTACAGGGGTTTTAAAAGTTGGCGACTCTATAGTGGCAATGATTAAGACAGCAACTGGGGAGGAAATATTTGAAATTGGGCAACAGATAGGTAATGGCTATAAAATAGAGAGTATTGCTCATGGTAATAGACAAATCACCCTTTCAAATGGAAATAATCAATATATTCTGGGAATGAATCAATAGGAAGAAAAATGTCAGGTGCTCTTTCTAAATTAATAAATTTGAAAACCATAAATTCAAAGAAGTTTAAAGCTAGAAAGAACGTACATTCTACTCAGAGTCTTTTACACAAGTCAGTTAAGACTTGGGAATATATTATAAATTCACTCCTATTCAGAACGGGCAATTCCAATAAGGATAAAGTTTACTCATATATTTTTAGATGTATTTACTATTCGGATTACACACTAAGTGTCGCAAAAGTGACTCAAGAGCAATCAAAGGCCACAATAGAAAGTGTTCTTAAAATACCTCTACCTGGGAATATAGTTAATGATGGAATGGTTCAAGATTCAGAAGACATGTCAAAAATAATTTTAGATATGTCAATAGCTTTAGGAATTAAGGATGCACCAGTAATTTTACTTTTACCTTCATCATTATTTAAATTATATACGTTCAATTCCTCTGATCTGATATCAAAAACCATCCTAGACCCATTAATAAGAGCAAAGAGTCCCTATCTACCAATAGAAACTATAATTAAAAACGAGGACTTAAATAATAAATTCAAAACATTGTCAAGAGTAATGTACGTTCAAAAGAAATTAATAACTTCTTGGCTCAATACATTAGAAAAACTCAATAGCCCCATTGTTTGCCTTACAACTCATGCTCCACATATATTAGACATGTTATCAAAAAAAGATACCGAAACTAATACAATTCTATGTGATATAGAGCTTAGCAATACAACCATATTTATAAATAAAAAAGAAGGTGAGGTGATCTCTAGAAAGTTACCGTATGGTTCTGCGCTTTATACTTCAACTAAGGCTTATAGTGATGTGGAGAAATTCTACATAAGACTGCGACAGTCAGTCAATAGTTTAATCTCAGTAGAGAAATTAGATAATATCAAAAATATTTATTTGATAGGAAATGGTTTAGATGCATTAATGAATTCAAGAGAAGCAATCCCAAAAGGTTTCTCAGATATATTCGATAAAGGAATTAATTCATTTGAATATTCAGTTTCAAAAAAACTACAAGATAGTGGTGATATTTCATCAATAATGATTTCCATGGCACATTTAACCTCACTCGCATTAGAAGAGCTATGAAATACGATTTCACTAAAAATGCCTCTAATTTAATTCACTGGGAAGCGAAGAAGCATCTATTAAATGCGGATAAGAATTCCAATAAATCAAATTTCTTAAATAATTTAATTTTATTTTCTAAGCAAAATCCATATTCATTTTACTCTCCTATTTTAGTTGTAATAGTAACTACAATTATTCATTTAGCTTCTAATATACCATTGCAAGAGATTAATAAATTAAAGCCTTCTCACGAAGTTTACGCTAAAAACATCAATATCATCAGGAGAATATCAAAAAACATCACTAAGATAAGGAATGATCTTTCAGTTCACAAAAATTACTTTCATAATGCTGCCCCTCTTTATTTATTTGCATATGAGCTCCAGAACATAGTGCCAAAAGACTTGCAATTATCTTCCTATCTTATAGACAAGAGCTCATTTAAAATAAACGCTCGTTCATATAATCTAGATCCTATTAATAAATTTATTTCTTTAATGTCTACTTCCTCGATAATCGATTTCCCTACAATTAGTCTAAAGAAGCTCTCGAGATCAAGAGAGTCAAGTATTAGCGAGGGTTCAGAACTGTCAAAAGACTCAATGATATTAGTTGAAATCAGTGGTCTTTTAAAAGAAATTAGTATAAAGAAGAAACTTAAGCTATATAATCAAACTTCATCAGATGGCATGTCCAAGAAATTACAGAGAGTTATCCAGTTGGATGATACCCTAGAAAAAGAGGGAGGAAAATGAAAATATATAAAGGCCTAGAAAGATTAAAAAACACTCTAAGAAAGGTAGATATAAATAAAATAATAGAAAATGCTAATAATATAAATGTAGAGGATCTGAAGAATATCTCTCTTAAAGATATAAAACGATTTATTAGCTCACCGCTAATGATACCAATTATTAGCATGACAAGTACAGTCGGTTTAATTATTTTTCTATTAAATCCTAGCATCAATAAATTTACTTCTATTAAAAGCAAAGCCAATAAGTATTTAGTAGAGTCCTATGAAAACCCAAAGCTTTCAGTCAAAATAAACAAATTAAAAAGCTTCGAAGCAGATATAATTGAAGAGTTTTCTCCAATCAATAATTCCATTCTTCTAAACAATCGGCTAATATTTATAACTGAAATTCTAAATCAAATATCTTTGAGATCTAAAGTCCAAGTAACCTCCTTTCAACCCATACAATCTCAGCAAAAAGACTCTTGTATTGCTCTAAGTCCCGAGGAAGTAAATTTATTAAAACCTCAAAATGACCAACACGGGAAATCAGAGGATTCTTTGAAAAGAAGTGGATCTAAAAGAAAAAGATTAATGCCATTGCAAGCAAATATACCTTCTAATCATAATGAAAATTATTATAGGTTGGAACTAAAAGGTAATTACATTAGGGTTATCAATTTTATTAACTACCTCCAAGAGTATGATGTAATAATTGTTCCTAATTGCTTTAGAAGTGAAGGCCTCATGGGTTCCAGCGGTATTAATAATAAAGGCGATATTAAAGCTGAGTTTATTTTCAATGTGCCTTCTCGAGCCTTAGAGGGTTAAACCGTTAAGCATGATTTTTTCCAGATAGACTTTAGCTAAATTCATAGTAGTATTATATATGTTCTATTTTCTTAGAATTCATGAAGGCATTACATGCTTTCTTAATTAGATCGTTGCAGCCAGCATTTGTAATATTACTTTCCACATCGAATTATGCTATATTTGCTCAATCATCAACAATTGAGTTGTCTGATGAGAAAAATATTAAAACGAAGGTTACAACCATAGAAAAATCATCTGAGGTCAGTATACCAAATCCAAATCTTTTGGATCTAGTTGGGCCAAGAGTATCTCTTATTTTTAAAAAAGCTCAAGCAAAAAAAGCGTTTGAATATCTAATTTCCAAGGGTAATTATGGTTTTGTATGGGTCCAGGCTGATCCAACTTTCAATAATCAGAAAAACCAATCCACAAATACTAATCTTATTGATATAAATAACTTATCAGAAAGAGACTCTAGATTCACTTCTATACCTCCCTATTATCCTCAGAATCTATCTAATCAGACTGGAGTCTCTCCTGAGTCTCAATCAGGGAATAATACCGCAGACTCTCAAAGATTAATTACTTTAAACATTAAAGATATTAGTTATAAGAAAGCCTTTAATGCCTTAATTATCGCAAGTGGATTACAAGCAAAACTAGTAGATAACATTATATATGTTGGACCTAATGTAAGGAAAACAGTTTTTGCCCAACGGCAAACTAAGATCTATCAACTCAACCAAGTCAGTGCCGACTCTGCAGCTGATTATTTAGCAAATTTAGGAGCAAGTGTAACAAAAACCTATACTATTAAAACCTCTGTAACCGCAGGAGCGACTCAATCTGAATCTGTTCAAGGCTCTACCAGTACATCAACTACAACGGAACAAGCCCAGACTTCAGTTAGTGTATATGGATCAACAATAGGGCCCCTACTCGGCTTGTTGGCAACTACGGATGATCGATTACAGAAGGTTACCTTAATAGGGGATATAAACACTATAAGAATTGCAGAGCGATATTTAGAGCAATTAGATCAGAGGAATTTACAGGTAGCACTAACAGTACAAATTCTTGATATAAATGCTTCCAATACAGATTCATTATCTAATAGTTTTGCGAAACTAATTGGAGATACTTTTATAGTTAATGATGCTGGACAGTTGTTAACTTACTTTGGTTCAAGGATACCTCCTACATCGGGAAATATCACACAGGATTCAACACCTAATCCTGGGACAGACTACAGACCTCAGGAATTTATAAATATTTTAAGTAGTCGTATTGTAGCCTCTGATACCAAGGTCTTAGCAAGTCCAACATTAATGCTTAGTGAATTTCCAGGCGATGTAGGTGGAGAGGCTATCTCTTTCTCTGACATTGGATCTGCTTTAAATACTGGATCAATAGGCAGAGCTAAAGGCAATGAAGCCTTTGTTATGGTTGGTAATCAAGTAGCTATTAATGCAAGTAGAGAAGAAGGCGCTACAACTTGCACTTATGATTATGGACTTGAAGGACTAACTTTTGGAGCAAGAATTCTGGGGATTGATGATAATGGCTATGTTACATTTACTGTTTCTCCAGCTATTTCAGGTATTTCTGAAACAAGGGATATAACTTCATGTGGAGAGATATCCTTACTAACCACACGTCGGTTAGATACTGGAACAATAAGAGTCAAAGATGGTAATACTTTAATTATTACAGGTGTACTAGACGAAGGAAAAACTCTTAGGCGTACTAAGTTGCCTATCTTAGGAGATATACCGCTTTTAGGTGCAGCTTTTAGAAGTTCTGGGAGAACAAGCGAGAAGAGGGAACTAATTATACTTGTAACACCAAGAATAGTTAAGGATATCAACGATAAAGTTGAAGGATATGGATTTATACCAAGCTCAAAAGAAGCTAAGAAACTTATACCTGAAAACTAAATAAATATCCAGTTAGAAATATTTCATTATTATTAAATAACTCTTTTTTCTAACATTCGTTAGCAGGCAAAGCTCCTTTGTTATTAGATAGATTTACTTTAGTTGCACCAGTTTGCAAGTTAAAGCATCCTGCCACCCCTAGTCCTGTTTGCGCATAATCTCCTATTGGAGAAGCAGTAATTTTGGTCCTGTTATTATCTGCTTCCATTCGAATTTGGAAGAGACCACTTGGGCTATACCAACTAGTTTCACCTGGGCCAACTACAAATGGAGAAGCTGTTTTGCATGTTGTGGGATTGGCATCCTTGCAAGCAACTACAGCTACATATTGAGCTAAATTACCAGCATTTCTTGGAGATTCACTGTTTTCTGTGTAATAAGCCTGAGCAGCTTTTATGTATGAAGACACAAGTGTTGATGCCTCTTGCTGCTTGGCTTTATCTCCTGCACTCATAAAGCTTGGAATTGCAATTGAAGATAGAATTCCAATTATCATTACTACTACTATTAGTTCAACTAGAGTAAATCCACTTTCAAGGCTTAGGTCTTTATTCCTAAGGTTGCTTGCAAGCTGTAACCTTAGTTTTAAGCTTAAGCGAGTAAGAGAAGAGTTCCTTTCTGACTGAGAGGTTCTCAAGAGGCGAAGAGGGGTCATTACAGAAACCGATCACGATAGATCAACCCAAATAAGGCATATGCACCATATGACTTGCCTAGGTAATCTAGACTATAGCCATTAATGTATTGCTTGACATCACCAACGCATACCCCACGATTAAGGTATGTAGTAGCAGACTTCTCATATCATTAATTATTCAACCATCATTTTGTTCTAATTAAAGCCTGTTAGGTTATATAAATAGTAAGCAACCATTCAAACAGTATTTGAATTTTAAATAGATACTATAGATTCTTAGTGTACTAATTCATCTTAAGAGCAACTTCAAAACCATGGCTATTCAATAACTGTACATTTACCCCCCATATTAATAGCTAATTCCCCACCCCAATTTGTTTCTCTACACCAGTTACCTCCAATTGAGATTGTGTCAATTCTGATCTTACCTTCTTCAGCATTAGCTCTTATCTCCTGATTGTATTTTTTGTAGCAACTTCCTAACTGCTGAGTTTCGCCTGCTGGATTGTTCTGGATATCGAATCTACAATTAGCATAATTAGGCAACCCAGGTCCAGATACAACAAATAATTGTCCGATGCTCTTATCCTCGACTACTTTTGCAAGGTTATGCATTGCTGTTTTATATCCTATTCCTCTGCCTGGTTTCAGGTTGGAAATCCAATTAAGAGCATAACGTCTTCTGTCTAAATTAAGTTTCTTTGGAGTTGACCATAATTGTTGAATTCCTTCTCCAAATCTTTCCCGACCTTCAAGCGTAATAATTTGAAGAGTTTCTCCATCAGAAAGATTCTCCACTGTCTTTATTAATTCTGCTTTCATAAAATCCAAATATGACAATCCTCCGAAAGTCAATGGATATAAAGAGCTATTAGTCGCAATAGCAAATGTTACTCCGTTACTTATAATGGGTTGGCCTAAAAAGTCACATGCATCTTTAGTTGCACATGGTCCCGAGGATTTAGCGTTTCTTCCTATAGAAATTTGATCAGCAAAATTAAAGTCATTAATTCTACTAAAAGCACTTGATGAAATATATGCTTGAGATTTTCCAGAGCCAGGCTGATTAATTTCTGTTGATATACTAATTTCTGCATATTTACCAAATTCTCCAATACAAAGCTGAATGCCTTTAATTTCCTTCAAAAAAGTATTAACCTCGCAATCAATTTTCTTAATTGGGCTTGATTTCACTCCATATAGAATAGGTTTTGTCATATAAGCCTGATTAGTATAATAACCTTTTTCATTAATAGGGGGACCATATCGATAAAGTGTATGGTCCTGAATATCAGGATCAGGGTTAGGCTTAAGTATATAAGAAATTGGGCACCCAAAGGAAGTATCTAGGTTAGGAGACTTATCATTATTAGGTTTATAATCAGAAGCTCTAAGAGCCTGGGCAGGGAATTGTATAGCCAAAAGAAGTTCACCATTAATAGGAGCTTTGCAAAGCGAACGATATTCTTCTAGGTCTGTAATTAATAATGTCCCACTTCTTATTTCATCTGTAATTTCAGTAAGTGTTTCCTGCAAATTAGAATTCATTTCCATATTCCTTTTACTTATCTTATTCATACGCATAGAGCTATTTAAAAAGAAATATGCTGCTCCTAATAAAGTAAATGCCATTGCCGAAGCAACAATTAATTCAGCCAAAGTAAAGCCATCTTCATCTTCTTCGGAAAGAGATTTGTTGATCAAATACTTTTGAAAATTAAATCCGAGCATGACAAATGTTTTGATATAAGTACTTTGGATAGATTCAAAAAGAATTTAGCAGTCCTGTTCAGGAACTTCTCTTCCTTTCTGTTTCAACAAAACTACTTTGGTATTTCCTGTGACATGATTAAAGCAACCTGTTACTCCATACCCATAATCAGAATATTCACCAGCTGGAAGAGCTGTCATATATGTAATGCCTGTTTTTTGTCCTAGCGCAATATTAAATATTCCACTAGGACTATTCCAATATCTAGTTCCTGTAGGCCCAGAAAGAGGTGCTGTTTTGCAAGCGACTGGATTTCTTTGGCCATTAGCAACATTTGAAGCACATCCCTTTACAGAAACAAATTCTGACAAGTCAGTATCAGTCAAAGGAGGAGTATTATATATAATAAAAAAGGCTTGAACAGCTTTGATATAAGAAG
>QCKG01000034.1 GCA_003215535.1 Prochlorococcus sp. AG-409-L18 | reverse complement strand
GGCTTCTAGCTCTCTATTTTTAAAGAAGATGTTTAAAATCTAATTAATTCAAATATTTTACGTAAAAAGCACAATCTATTGTTTAGAGTTTTGTTGCCATATACTTTTTGTTGTTTTCGCAAAATCAACTCAGCATTTTCTCCTAAAGCTGACTTTATAAATTCAGTGTCATCATTAATCCACCTGTTAACCATTTCATCCTCTATTTCAACATGGAACTGCAAGCCATAAGCAAAAGATCCAATCTTAAATAGTTGCTCTTTACAACGATTACTACTAGCAATCAGCTCAGCGGAAGAAGGCAATAAAATCCTATCTCCATGCCAATGCAATACATTAAAAGGAGATTCAAAAAATGAGCCCCATGATTCTTTTTCACCTTGATCATTAAAATATATTGGCTTCCATCCGACTTCTGGTAAAGGCTGAAGAGAAGGTTTTTCTAAAAGTATTTCCACTTCTCCCCCGTCGGCATGAGCCAATAGTTGAGCTCCTAAACAAACGCCAATAATTGCAATTTGCTTACTCAAAGCATCTTTTATTAAATCTAATTCTTCGGACATCCATAAACAAGTTGGATCATTGATATCTCTGATTCCCATAGGTCCACCTAAAACTAAAAGCAAATCTTCTTTCTCTAATTCAGGAAGTGGGTCCCCTTGGTCCAATCTAAAAATACTCAAGCTCATCCCTCGCTCTTTAGCGATCTTGGTAAACAATCCAGGTCCTTCTCTCTCCAAATGTTGGAGGACAACTAAGCGAGACATGTAATAACTTTGCCTTAATTGAGAACGAAAATAAATTCTTTTTAAAAAACTTAGTCCACCACGGGCTTTTATTCACTGAACCAGTGTTCCAATGAGAATTGGCTAGAAATCTTTGAAAAGAATCAATATTGCAAAGGCTTTTGATTATTGCCCCCCATGGGCTCTCTCCCATCAATATCAAGACTGAATAGGCGTTCTTGCTGCAATTTGATGCCGATATGGAATCTAGAAAATAATCAGTCTCTATCTAGGTTTTGATCAAAGTTGAAAATGGCATTTTCAACTCATTCAAACTTTATTCAAACCTTGTTTTCACCGTTGAGGCTTAGTGACACCAAGTGATCTCTGCGATGTAGAGTACTACTCACGTAAAGTGTAAGAATCCAGTCATATCAAGCCTGAATATACTTTTTTACTGCAATTTGATGCCTATATGAAATCGAAAACCCAATCAAAATCTATTTACTCTTACTTAATCTCTCGAAGAAGAATACTTATTTAGTCTTCGCCTGGGTCAGCTGCTTGGGGTTGAGCTGAAGATACTTCCCAGGCTTTTTTAACTGGTAGGTTAGTACCTTGACCATCATTATCTTGTTTTCCACCAATTATAAAAATAGCCAGACCAGCCAGGCCAAGGATTCCACAGATTTGTGCGGAAAGCATCGAAGCAGTCATTGGGTTACTGAGGTAGAGAATAGATCTAATAAGCATGTATCAAATTCAATTTTTTTGACGCTCAAATGCTCAATTGAAAAGGTTAAGTATACTTAGATACTCTTCAATGTCTTATCTGGACAAGCTATAAAGTTGCTTCCTTAGAGAACTGCTACTGCTAAAGCTGAAAAATAAAAAGGGAATTTCACTGAAATTTACTGCCTAAATGAAATCAAGGAACAACCCAATTCCCAGAAGGGTTTTACTCAACTTCCAAAATGGCAGTTTCAAGTTAGACAAAATTTATACAAACCCTGATTTCATCGTTGAGGCTTAGTCATACCAATCGATCTAAGCGACGTTGAGTACTACTCACGCAAGGTATAAAAAACCAGTTATAGCAAGGGTTTTCGGCGAAAGTTTGACTTTCTTGTCAAACTTTAGTTAAACTTTTTCACCCCCCGGATCTTCAATCTGGGGGTTTTTTATTTGACCACTAAATTTCACTAATTCATTAGATAGCGAGCCAAGACAGGCGCAATACATAGTCCTATTCCAACGTTCCAAATCAAGGCCTGATATTCCTCAGTTAGGACTTTTCTTTGACATAACAATGCAAAGAACAAACTAAAGTTTCTCCACTTAGTGACTTTAATTAAATGGACTTAAACCCCTTAATGGGCTTACAAATAAAAACTCCATTACAGCTCCTGTAATAAAGAGAGGGAAAACCAAAATTGCAAGGAATCTAATACCAAAGAATCTTAATGGAACACTACCTTTAAAAGCTGGATTAACTGCAGTCCACAAAGTTTCCGGACCTCTAATAATGAAATCACTTTGATTATTTGATTTAATAAATTGCTGATTGTTTTTATTCCTAAAAATTCTCCCAATCAAAACAACTGGGAACCACCATGCAACGAAAAGTATCGGATTAAATATCTTAAAGAATATCTGCCATCTTGATCCTGAGGAAGGCTCTTTAATAGCCTCAAAAATAGAAGAAATATTTATTGGATTAACTTCAAGGATATATGGATTCTCTGCCTGAGCAGATTTTCCCTCTATCTCTTTGGTCGGCAATATTGATTCAACTTGAACTGAAGAGATAACTGCTGATTCTTCTTCCATTTACTAAATTCCAACTAATTTTCTAAATACTAACCAGGGCGAAAATCTATAGAGATGTTTTTTCAGACAGTCCAGTGAATTCATTGACACAATTATGAGCATATATTTAGCCGAGGAAATTACACTTTTTGATATCTTGGCAGATAAATTGATCACAATCTAAATTTGAATCGAATTTAGACTTGGGATATCAATTAATCTCATCTATGGAAACCTTTAGAGTAATACTATTTGGTATAAGCGGTGCAAGCATAATTTTCTGGGTTTGCGTAATCGCTCTTTGGCATACATATATGTTTCCAAGAATTTTTGCGGAAGATAACTTAACCCAAAAGCTACAAATGACTCCAGAGGGCAAGGAGTTGAAGCCAAGTAATAATCAGGACTTAATCAAAACAGGGGGTTTAAGACCATTCTTAAAAGGTTCAAGTCTTATTGATAGAGGTAAATATTCAAGAAGATCCTTTGTAGTTGCCGACTTCTCACCAATAGAAAGAGAATATAAGACCAATGGTCTTTACACAGGCATACTTCTAAGTATTGGCGCAAGTTCATTCCTTATGATTTGCTATGCATTTAGGAATAGTTTAGCTTTAACAGGCATTTATTCATAAGAGAAAAGAAATTTAATAATAAATAATTTGCGATTAAATCATTGTTAGTTGCTATAACTATTAACAGAAGATTCTGGTTGCAATGGTCTTTCATTGCTATTGACCTTATCCCCAAGATTAAGAGTGTATTCTTTTAAATTAGTTTCAACTAATTTGAGATCTTCTTTATATTTAATGTCCATCCTTCTAGCAATAAAAACTAATATCATTAGTCCGCCTATAGCTACTACTGGATGCCAAACAATAGATTCACTAAATTGAAAAATTTCATCTGCATTCATATCAACAATGTATCTTAAGCTAAGTTATTCAAGTCAAGCATAAATGTCCAGACAAAAAGTTATTATTTCAAGTGTCAGATGAATCAATCTATGTTTTTACTAACAGTACTTAAACTTTCTTTATCTTTAGACAAATCTAACTCTCAAAAGTTCCTTAAGCTACAGCCTCACCTGTTTAACATTACACACAGAGGTTCTATTGGTTATTGAGATAAAAATTATGTTGTTTTAAAGGTTTAATGTAACTCCTTGCTCCAATTCAAATGGAAAATCTCAAGAGTTTTAGGAAGATACTTTTAAGTATGGGAGATGAGAAACTAGAAGCTTTATGCGAAAAGTTTCTTTTTGACCATGATGCCGCAATAGAAACAACTTTGAATTATCTAGCTCATTCCGGATTAAAAACCAGCAAAGAAAATATAAAGGCTTGTATTACCGAAATGCACAATAAAGGTGATTTTGATAACGTAATATGCTTTTCAACGCCTCTTTATAATAATGATTTATATAAGAAGTTTCATCCAGATAAATTATCTACTGCCTGGAAATAGCTTATACAGATTATGTAGGAGCAGGTGCTTGCTTAGCTATTGGAGCCACAAGTTTTCTGATTATTCAGCGTAAAAATAAGTAAAAGTCCTTTGCTTAATTAATGCATAACCACTGGTGGTCCCACCGCCAAATGGCGCTACAGAACCAACACCACAACGCCTGATCTACTCGCTTAAACCCGAACCGTTCTCGAGAACCCTTTCTGCAAAAGGCGTTTATCAGTAGACACGCGTGTCTACTGGGATCAAGGGACAAGCCAGGTCTCAATTGGGCTTTACTCAAGAGGCAAACGGGCGTCTCAAAATATACAAACTTCATACAAACACTGATCCCACCGTTGAGCTCTAGTCATACCAATGGATTTAACCACGTGTAGAGACCTACTCACGTAAGGTATAAACAGCCAGTCATACCAAGCGATTTCAGCGAAAGTTTGACTTTCTTGTCAAACTTTAGTCAAACTTTTTTACCCCCCGGATCTTCAATCTGGGGGTTTTTTATTTAGACCCAAAATTTCACTAATTCATTAGATAACGAGCCAAGCCAAGAGCAATACAGAGACCTATTCCAATGTTCCAAATCAGGACTTGATTTCTTAAAAGGAGGCGAATTAAAGACGAGAGGAAAATCGATTAATGCATAAACAGTTAACTTAATTTATTTTTAATAGCTACTTTTATTAAATAGTACGCTTTAAAAACCCCAACATCTAGACCTGTCAGGATATTTACCTTTTTTTTCACTCTTCTTTATAAGAGTAATTCCATTAATTGGATTATAACAAGCAGTCGCTCCATATCCCGTGGATTCGTAATCACCTACTGGAGCTGCAGTAAATATAAGGATGTAATTTGGGCGTTGATTGTAGCCTTCAAATGACATCCTGATTGAATAGAGACCACTAGCGGTGTACCAAGCATTAGATGAACTTCTTGAAAGATCAATTATTTCCTGACATTCACTAAAGCGATAATCTATACAACCTCTGGCTGGAATAGTTACATACTGACCTATATCTGAAGTCCTTTTTGGGAGCTCACCATATTCAGCAAAGAATGCCTGAGCTGCCTTTACATAAGAAGCTAACAACATTGAAACTTCATTTTGCTTAGCTTTATCTCCTGCATTCATAAAACTTGGAATAGCTATAGACGACAGAATTCCAATAATCATCACCACAACTATTAATTCAACCAACGTGAATCCTTCCTCTTCTTTTCTCGAGAGAAGGTGTTGAATCAATCGTTGTTTCGCTTTCAATGCCATTATTTCTTCAGTTTGGTCACGCCGGACTCTTTCAACAAGATTTCAAGGGTAAACGCGACATATTTTCGAGCTACTGAATCAAGAGCCCTGTCCACAACTGGGTTCTTATGACGTGACTAATAGTCACGTGAGAATTTGTCAGAAATTAGTAAGACCTAATAGCGATAGGAAGGCTTCCCATCGTTACCCCCTTAGCCCCTATTCCATAAAGGACACAGCTAAAAATGAATGCTCGCGTGATTTTGCTGCCTCAATGAAATCAAGAAACAACCCACTCCCTATCGGGGTTTTGCTCAACTTCCAAAATGGCACTTTCTAATTAGTCAAACTTTTGTCAAACCCTGATTCCACCGTTGGGATCAAGTCATATCAATCGATCTCAGCGATGTGGAGTACTACTCACGTAAAGTTTAAGAATCGAATTATATCAAGGGTTCTCAGCGAATGTTTGTATTTTTATACAAACAACATACAAACATCTTCACCCCCTGCTCAGCCAGGGGGTTTTTATTTGACCACTAAATTTCACTAATTCATTAGATAGCGAGCCAAGCCACGCCCACTACATAGCTATTCAAAAACTCCAAATCAATGAGAGTTATAGTTTCTAAAGTTGAACAACAAACATGCAAAGTTATAGTGTCCCAGATTCTGCGCCATTAGAAAACAAGGAAATTTGTAAATTAATCAACAAGGGGCTAAGTCCACAACAACTTTTCCGTGCGTCCTTCACCTTCTATAAAGCTTCTATTGAAGAGAATCTAATACAAGAATCTGAAAAAATTTATGTGCAGTCGGGAATATTTAAAGGAATGGTTCTTTATCCAAAGTCAATGGGATCCTCCTTGCTTCCTAAATGGTTAGGCACATATGAATCCGAACTTTTAGCGATGATTCATGCCCACAGTCATGGGTTAGATTTCTTTGTTAATATTGGAAGCGCAGAAGGTTATTACCTTTCAGGAATTGCTCTTTTGCTAGGAATTAAATGCTTTGGAATTGACATTAACCCTAGTGCTAAGGAAGCAACTTCATTCGTTGCTAATTCAAATAAGGTAACTCACCTGGTCTCACAAGTTAATACAGTCGATGATGGTATTGCAAAATCATCAGGAAAGTTACTTGTTTTAATTGATGTCGATGGGGCAGAGATTGAGGTACTGGATGATTTGTCTATATCTTTAGAAAAATCTTCTTCTATAAATGAAGTTTTACTCTTTATTGAAACTGACGTGTTATCAAGAAATAGACAAAATACATCATTATTAATTAAGAAGTTGATCAATAAAGGATTTTCAATTGAAACCATAATTCGTCAGGATCCCACCAAGAGGTTTGTATCATCATTCCTTCAATTTCCGTTTCTAGATCAAGCTGTACGAGGGTGTGAAGGACGACAACCAAATCAATCCTGGATAATGGCCACAAAAAACATAAACAGTTGATCATGAACAAGCCTTGGATCATCATCCCCTAGGGGGTCTTTCTAATCAATATCAATAATCAATAGGTGCCCCTGTCGAAATTTGCTGCCTATATGGAATCAAGAGAAAAGCCAATACCAGCCTTGGTTTTCTTGAAAGTTGAAAATAGCTCTTTCATTTTTGTCCAACTCCTGTTAAACCCTGTTCGCACCGTTGCGAACTAGTCATACCAACTGACTTCAGCGAGGCTCAGTACTACTCACGCAAGGTACAAGAATCCAGTTATATCAATGGTTTTCGGATTTCTTGTCAAACTTTATTCAAACTTTTTTACCCCTCAGATTATCAATCTGGGGGGGGTTTTATTTGGCCGCTAAATTTAACTAATTCTTTAGATAGTAAGCCAAGCCAAGCGCAATACATAGACCTATTCCAACGTTTCAAATCTAGGTTTGACTTAATAGAAGCAAGTGGCTTCCTTATTTAACATTCTGCTTCTGGAATTTCTACTCCTTTGTTTGGGAGCAAATTGACCTTTACGTTGCCAGTCTGTTGATTAAAACAACCAAGTACAGCATATCCAGTGCTTGCATACCCCCCTGCAGGCTTAGCAGTCATATATGTAATACCACCTTGTTTCTGACCCAAAGCAATCTCATATAAGCCACTAGGACTATTCCAAAAACGAGTTGTAGAAGGACCCACTACAGGCGTTGTTTTGCATGCAATTGGATCATTACTGGGACAACCCACAACTGAAACAAATTCAGAAAGATCTTTTCCAGTAATAGGGGGAGTGCTATTTGAGGTGTAATACGCTTGGACTCCCTTCATATAAGAAGAAATAAGGACAGCAGCCTCTTGCTGTTTGGCTTTATCCCCTGCACTCATAAAACTTGGAATTGCTATAGATGAAAGAATTCCAATAATCATCACCACAACTATTAATTCCACCAAAGTGAAGCCTCCCTCTTCTTTCCTCGTGACCAGGTAATGAATTAGTCGTTGTTTCACTTTGACTGCCATTCTTTCTTTAGTTTGAACACGCTGGACTGTTTCAACAAAATTTCAAGGTTAAAAGCCACATTATTTAAAGTTGCTTTATCTTCAGTTTTAGAAGATGCTTAGCAGTCAGGAAGATCAGCTGAAGGTATAGGACCTTTTTGACTTGATAAATTTACTTTAGTTGCCCCAGTTTCAGGGTTAAAACAACCACTTACCCCAAGCCCAGTTTGTTGATATTCGCCTGCTGGCTCTGCAGTGATAAGAGTTCTGCGATTATTATCTCTAATTCTTACTGTGAATAAACCACTAGGGCTATACCAAACAGTTTCATCATTAGTTAGTAATTCTGGAGGATTAACTTTACAGAATGAAGGTACTGGATTCATACATTTGACCATAGATATGTATTGACCAAGATGTCCTGCTCTATCTGCTATA
>QCKG01000033.1 GCA_003215535.1 Prochlorococcus sp. AG-409-L18 | reverse complement strand
TTCTGTTTTGAGGATTTGGCGTGAGGATGGGGTTAGTGCTGCGAAGAAAGAAATGAATTCTCTTCTTCGAGACAATCCATTACTAGTTGATGATCTTTTGCAGAAGGAGCTTGCGTTGCGATTGGAAGGAAGTGCAGGCCCTAGATTATTGGTGGATGGGGTTTGGTTCTGTCGACCTCCTGGAGGCATAACCCGTGTTTGGGAGCAGATTCTTTATGCTTG
The DNA here is from genome assembly GCA_003215535.1 of Prochlorococcus sp. AG-409-L18. GTDB lineage: Bacteria > Cyanobacteriota > Cyanobacteriia > PCC-6307 > Cyanobiaceae > AG-409-L18. The sequence continues at coordinate 8,061 of QCKG01000033.1, read as the reverse complement.
GCAATTACCTGGTTTGATTACTAAAGATGCTCCGGTTTGCTTAATTGATAGGGATAGTCATCTTGCTCTAACAGAGTGTTTCCCAAGACAAGAAGGCCAACATATTGATCCACTTGACCCAAATGCGGTTGCTTCTTTGGCTGCTGAAAATGCTTTAATTAGTTCTCGCTGGGGTGCAGAAGTTTTTTTATCTAGTTGGATAAGTTTCTGTGGTCAACAGATCCCCGCTTGCATTGAGTTGGCTTTGGTTCATGATTGCTTGCCAGAGAGGTATCAAATATCGGGATCATTGAAACTTGCTCGTCATAGATGGTTGAAAGGAGCTAGTTCTCATTTGGCAGTATCCTCTGCCACTGCTGAAGATTTGGAGACTCTGTTGAAGAGATCTAATGGCTCAATACCCTGGTGTCATCCAGCACCTTCGCCATTATTTGCTTCAATTGTCAATGATCCTATGTCGAATAGACATTGGGAGGTTTTGAGAGTTAAAGCTGGATTGGCTCCTACCTACGTCTTATTGCCCGGTACAAGTGCAATTGGTTCTTATAAAAACCCTGAATTAGTAGTCAGGGCACTTTCTTCCCCTGGGTTGGAACACCTTCAGTTAGTTCTTAGTGGTATAGGGGCAACGCAACGAGGACAAGAGCTAGAGGCTTTGATGCCTTCTTTGTCAGGGAGGATTTTGGCTGCAGGATTTAGTGATTTTGAACTTGCTCTTGTTTATCAGCATGCTTTGGCTGTTGTCATTCCAAGTCATATCGAGGGATTTGGTTTGCCAGTGGTAGAGGCATTGGCTTCGAACGGTGTGACCTTGATAGCTGATTCCAGGGGCTTGAGAGAGGCAGGTGGAAAAGCTGCCCTTAGGTTTTCTGCTAATGAACCTCAGGAATTAGTAGAGCTGCTCCTACTTTTGCTGGCGACTGAGAATCGTAAGGAACTCAACTATGTGCTTCAACGTCGTCGACAAGAACGCTTGGATGAGCTTAATCCAGATTTACTTGGTGTTTGTTTATTGGCTTTGGCACGGCAGTTGACTTGATGCAGGAAGTTGTTTTTAATTTTTTGCCTTACAAGGCGTCTGCTAATGGCTTAAGTCGATATGCGGAATTGATATTGGGTTATTGGCCAGGGACAATCCCGAGGCAATTAAAGCTTGGAGAAAACGGAAGGGCTCATCTATCTAGCAGTCGAGCTCTTCAAACAAAACAAAATTCAAGATTAATGAGATTTTTACAGGCTAATGCGCTGGTTCAACATGCAGTTCCTGTGGGGCGCTTGATTGCTGAAGCTCAGCCTGAATTGATTTATTCACCTTTTACAGATCGACTATTTGGGGTAAAGGCGATTCCTCAAGTTATTACTTGTCACGATTTAACTCCGCTTTTTTTTCCGAATAGCAGGCGCGCTTTTTTACGGAGTCGTTTTTGGCTCCCATTTCATATATATGGTGCGCAAAGAGTGATCGCAATTAGTCGTACTGTTGCAGATCAGCTCATTGAATTTGGCTTACCTGCAGAACGAATAGAGGTTGTACTGAATGGCATTAAGAGCATTAGCAATCCAATTAGATCACCCGCTTCCAACAACATCCTTGTCGTAGCTCGTCATGCTCTAAACAAGAACGTCCAAGCTGCTTTGGAAGGCTTTGCTTGCTTTTTAGCTCTTGAGCAGCATTGGGAAGGTGATTTAGTCATTTTAGGCTCTTCAGATAGGGCTTCTGAGAGTCTTAAGCGTCAGACTTATGAGTTGGGACTCGCTGATCGGGTTTGTTGGATCTCGGATTTGAGTGCCTTTGATTTTGATCAATTGCTTCGTTCTAGCTTTTGTCTTCTTTCTTGTAGTTTGATGGAAGGATTTGACTATCCCTTATTGGAGGCTCAAGTAAGAGGATTGCCAACTATTGCTAGTGATATAGCAGTGCATCGGGAATTGCATGAGCAAAATAGTTTGTTATTTAAATTGGGTGATGAGGGGCAAAGTTTGGGTGCACAATTGCAGCGATTAGTGCGGGATCAAAACTTATGGAGAGAGTTGTCAGAGGAAGGGGTAGTACATGCTGAAAAGTTCAGCATTGAGCAACAGACGCAAGAAATTTCTCAGGTGTTGCAGTCTGTGATTACTTCGGGATGAGTTATTGATGTTTTGCCATTATTTTCTTCACTTAGGACAATTATCTAGTCATGCTTAGACAAGTATTGGCTGCAAGACATTTAGGAAAGTAATGGCAACACCAAAAGTCGCTTTGATTTCAGGCATCACTGGCCAAGATGGCAGCTATTTAGCGGAGCTGCTTTTAGAGAAAGGCTATGAAGTACATGGAATTAAGCGCAGGGCTAGTAGTTTCAATACTTCTCGCATTGATCACCTTTATCAAGATCCACACACTCTTGACTCCTCAGGTGAATTACCTTCTTTTCAATTGCATTATGGCGATTTAACGGACAGTACCAATCTGATTCGGATTGTTCAGCAAGTTCAGCCTGATGAGATTTATAACTTGGGAGCGCAAAGTCATGTAGCAGTTAGTTTTGAGAGCCCTGAGTACACAGCTAATACAGATGCAATTGGAACTCTACGAATTCTTGAGGCAGTGAGGATACTTGGCTTGAGTAAAAGAACTCGAATTTATCAGGCAAGCACCAGTGAACTCTATGGACTTGTTAATGAGACCCCTCAAAAAGAGACAACTTCTTTTTATCCTCGTTCGCCTTATGGAGTAGCCAAGTTATATGCCTATTGGATAACAGTTAATTATCGCGAAGCTTATGGAATGTATGCCTGTAATGGGATTCTCTTTAATCATGAGTCTCCTAGGCGAGGTGAAACTTTTGTGACTCGCAAAATCACTCGGGGTTTGTCTCGTATCCAGGCTGGTCTTGATGATTGCTTGTTCATGGGAAATTTAGATTCACTTCGAGATTGGGGCCATGCTCGTGATTATGTAGACATGCAATGGCGAATGCTTCAGCAGAAATCTCCTGAGGATTTTGTTATTGCAACGGGTAGACAGGAATCCGTACGGAAGTTTGTTGAGTTGGCAGCTTGTGAGCTTGATTGGGGTGGAATCGCTTGGGAAGGAGAGGGACTTAATGAAATTGGTAGACGTATTGATAACGGTAAAGTTGTTGTGCGTATTGATCCTCGATACTTTCGACCAGCTGAAGTAGATACTTTGTTGGGAGACCCCACAAAGGCTCATGCGAAGTTGGGTTGGGAGCCAAAAACAACTCTGGAAGAATTAGTGACAGAAATGGTTACTTATGACAGGGGCGAAGCTGAGAAGGAGGCTTTGCTATTAAGAAAGGGTTTTAATGTCATAGGAGGGCGAGAGTGACTAAATTAATTAATCCAAGTGATCGGATTTTTGTAGCTGGTCATCGCGGAATGGCAGGCAGTGCAATTTTGAGGCGGTTAAAACAAGCTGGTTATGGAGAAGATAATCAAGGTGCGTTATTGACTGCTACTCGAGGAGAAGTTGATCTTTTAGATTTAGCGGCTGTTGAAGCCTGGATGGCGCTAAAACGACCTAGTGTTGTAGTTTTGGCCGCAGCTAAGGTAGGAGGGATATATGCTAATGCAACATTTCCTGCAGATTTTCTTTTAGAAAATATCAAGATTCAAACTAATGTAATTGAGTCTGCTTGGAAGCAAGGAGTAAGAAGGCTTTGTTTTTTAGGCAGTAGTTGTATATATCCAAAACTGACAGCTCAACCGATTACTGAGGAGGCCTTATTAACAGGCCCACTGGAACCCACTAATGAATGGTATGCCGTTGCTAAAATTTCTGGAATCAAGTTGTGTGAAGCATTAAGGAGTCAATATGGCTTTGAGGCTTTTAGTTTGATGCCTACCAATTTGTATGGTCCTGGAGATAACTATCACCCACAAAATAGTCATGTGATGGCAGCATTTATTAGCCGTTTTTCTGAAGCGGTGCGCATAAAGGCAAACAGTGTGACTTGTTGGGGTAGTGGAGAGCCTCGTAGAGAATTCCTACATGTAGATGATCTAGCCGATGCAGTTTTGTTTTGTTTGGAGAAGTGGCAGTTAGAAAGTGGGGAGCCAAGCTTTGTGAATGTTGGAACTGGTGTCGACCTCAGGATTAAGGAGCTCGCTGAGCAGGTAGCCGAGGCCACAGGCTTCCAGGGGGACATTCATTGGGATTTGAATAAACCAGACGGTACCCCTAGGAAGCTCTTGGATGTTTCTAGATTGAGCAGTAAGGGTTGGGTGGCCAGAATTTCACTAAGAGAAGGAATCCTTAGTACTGTTGAGAACTATTCCTTGTGATCAATTTATTTAGGTTCTAATAAGGCACTTCTAGGTATTATCTAGGAAAGGGAACTCCTCACCTTTTTAATTTTAAGGATTAAGCGTTAATCTCTCTGATTATCTAGAAGATTCTCTTCCCGAAAAAGTCTTTGGCATTAGTTTCCCAAACTGGGTTTAATTCTCGCAAGGAGGGGCAGGTTCGTTCGCCCGATTGTGAAAGGACTTCTGATCCTCTAAAAAGTAACCAGCGACCTGTTGTTTTGACACTGAAGGAAGTTTGTCTTGATATTCCTGTTTTCACGACCGAGACTCGTAGCCTTAAGTCGAGTTTGATACGATCAGTAACTGGCGGCAAACTGAGCCGAAGTAGAGGTGGAGGGGCAGTCATTACAGCATTACATGATGTAAGTTGCACTGTTTATGAAGGTGAGCGTGTTGCATTAATTGGTCATAATGGTGCAGGAAAGTCAACCTTTTTACGTTTGATTTCTGGTATTTATAAGCACACGTCTGGTTTTTTTGAATCCAAAGTACGAGTTTTCCCTATGCTCCACAAGAGCTTTATTACCAGCTCAGAATTAAGTGGCTTGCAAGCTATTAAGGCTCATTATTTGATGGTTAATGGAAACCTTCGAGGTTTTAAGTTATTCAGCGAAGATGTAATTAATTTTTCCGGTTTAGGAGACTTTGTTCACTTGCCTGTTAAGACTTATAGCCAAGGAATGGCTACAAGATTGTTATTTGCTGTCCTTACAGCTTGTACTCATGAATGCTTGGCTCTTGATGAAGGACTTGGAGCTGGTGATAGTAGTTTCTTTGATCAAGCCCAGCAAAGGTTGCATGATTTCTTAAATACAACGGGAACTCTCTTTTTTGCATCGCATTCGGACCAACTTTTGCGTTGTTTTTGTAATCGTGGTCTTGTCTTTAAGGAAGGTCGAATCATTTTTGATGGCCCTTTGGATTCTGCTCTGGACTATTATCATCAGAAAAATTGACCTCTACTCATAATTATTTTCAAAAAACAGTACGCCAAACCTTAGTTGAAGCTTGGCAGATGAGACGTGTGTGGTGGTTTACAGCAACTTCAAGAACAAAGGCTCGTTTTGTGAGAACATTTTTTGGCAGTTTCTGGCTAGGGTTATCCAACCTTTTCTCAATTGCAATATTGGCCATTGTTTATGGGACTGTTTTTAAAGTCCAGGATTTTAATACCTATGTTGTGTATTTGGGACTTGGACTAGTTGTTTGGAATAGTATTGCAGCTGCAATTGGATCTGCTCCAAATTTATTTGAGCATAATCATGCCCATGTTCATAATACGAATCTAAACCCAGTTTTTTATACTTTGGAAGAATGGGCTTTCCAGCTGCAAACTTTTGTACAATCTTTCTTATTGGTAATTCTTGCACTTAGTTTTTTTCAGCATGATCTTTTGCTTAACCTTCTTTTATTTGGCTGGTTACCTATTTTAAACTTCTTACTATTTTTATATTGGCTACCTGTATGTGTTTGCTTGCTTGGTGCTCGCTATAGGGACCTTTATCAATTAGTACCAATTGTACTGCAATTAGCTTTTTTGCTTTCACCTATTTTATACAAAAAAGAAAGTCTTGGTGCCATGGTATGGACTGCTGATTTGAATCCACTCTATAGGATATTGAGTCCTATTAGACATAGTCTAATGGCTGGGGAGATTCAGTTGGAGCCATCTTTGCTATTGCTTGCACTTAATCTTTTCGGAGTTTGGTTGTCTTTACGATTTATAAATCGCGAGGGACCTAATCTTCCTTTCCTTATTTAATTAATTTGATCAATTCATTTTGAAACTCACTCTTCATAAGGCTTGACTCATTTTTATACCTTTTAATTCTGCGCTTTCTTTCTTCTGCTGCGCGATTCCATATCTCTTTCGAAGTTCCTACTACTGATTCCATGGCAGTTGCCCACTCTCTTGTCTCTAGTGTATTAACTGTCAATATGTACTTATAAAAATCATGCATGGATTTAATTTCATGGTGGGATTCGCAATCACTGACTATGGCTGGCATGCCTAAGCAGGCTGCATCAAGGGCAGGGATACCAAATCCCTCGACAAGGGATGGACTGAGCAATGCTAGCGAATTAAGATAAAGGTCTAATTTAGTGCTTTCGTCAATATAACCAGTCAGCAAGATTGCAGGTTCATTCTTGACTATCTCTCTAACTTCTTTTGAGTAAGAATCTTTCTTCAATTTACCTGTAACACATAGCTTAATCCCTTGACCACCTAGGTCAGATGCTGCATATGCTTTTACAAGGAAAAGAAGATTTTTTCTTTCTTCGACAGAGGAATTGAATAGTAGGTATTTAAATGGTTCCAAATTTAGATCAGTTTCATTTCTAAGAAAATAACTAGTTGGTCGAAGATCACAAGTCATACTTTCACTTTCAATAAGCCATTCTGGGAAAATCAGAGATGGCGGCTGTACTAAAATAGATTCAAAGTTGCTCTTATACTTATTATCTATATTTGATTTATTAAAAGAGGTCGGAATTAAAATATGATTTTTAAACTTTATAGCTGTTGATTGAGAAACGTAGATTCTGCGGGCAGGGATGCAGGCTTGAAGCCTGTGACTAAATAATAAGGTATTCTCATTATGAGGTGCATATTCCAGTGCAATTAAATCATGAACAGTCTGAATAAATATTGGTACATTTTGGGGAAGGATATTTAAAGGACAGCTAGTGATAAAAGCATCAAATCCTTCTAGATCTATTTGCACAGGCTTTTGACGTTTTAATAATGCTGCTATTTGGCTTGCGAAGAAGACTTTGCGAGCGCAAAGTAGGCCTTCTACATTATTGAGGTATCCCAATCTCTCGTGCCTTAGATTTGGGTTGTCAAATAATGTATTGAGATGAATTTCTCTGACTTGGTTTCTTTTGTATTTCCGTGGTCTTCTTAGCAACTCCCAAGCGTTTAATAGCAGTTTGAAGATGCGCCTTGCTTTTCTAAAAAGACTACTTTTGCCTTCTATCCAAATAGAGTCGTCTGGTTCTCTTCCTGTCGCAAGAGAATTCAGAACCTTTGAACTTTGGATGATTACTTGAGTTGCTTTTGGAAGGCGTTTGAGTATTGGATCTTTTTTAGGAGTATCAAACTGAGTAAGTAGCCAAACTTCGGCACCAGCTTCTCGTAAGATTTTGATTAATGCTTTTGAATAAACGGCGATTCCTCTGTGCTCGCTTTGCTCCAGATCAATTGCAGTCAATACAATTCTTTTTCCTTGGAGTGGGCTTGGATTGTCGGGACTAGGCCTAGACAGGTCCATAGGGGGAAGATTCACAACCTCAAGCTAACTCTTTTGTACTTGTTTTTGCCATGATTTAAAGAACCAATCGTGGATAGACTGATGTCTATATAGTCTTGCTTGCTTCTGTGTAGATGATTTCAGCTTAGATCTTTTATTGATTTGGATTAAGAGTTTAGTCGATTTGATTCTTATTGGAAATGAGGAGCTGGAATGTAAATTTTTAAAGATCTATAAACTCGGACAATTAATCTAATCAGATTGAAGCTGGTCTTTTTTATAGACTTTAATTAGGAGGATGCTTTGAGCCCAACCCTTTCTTTAATCTAGAAAGTTCTTGTTGGTTACGTTGTCTAGTGAGCTGTAAAGTTTGTGCTAGTTCTCGCCAATATTTGACGTCTTGTCTTAGCTCCTGCGATATTTGTTTGTATTTGAGCATTGATTCAATTGACCCCCCATTTCTTTCCTTTAGTAGAGAGAGCAAGCCTTCAGA
>QCKG01000032.1 GCA_003215535.1 Prochlorococcus sp. AG-409-L18 | reverse complement strand
TTTCCTATCGCTGACTCACCCTCAATTCGTTGCCCATTTTCCAACTCAGCCCATAAACGCACATCCACATTGGTTGCAGGCACAACTTGTCCTTGAACAGCAAGAACTTTGCTTGAGGCTGTGATTGCAGTCTCCAAACTTCCTGTAATAGCAGTTAAAGCTGAAAGAAATAAGTTGCCAAAACTGTGACCTTCAAGACCGCTTCCTGCTGAAAAACGATATTGGAAAAGCCTTGTAAGCAAAGGTTCTTCAGTTGAAAGAGCTGCCAAACAATTTCTGATATCCCCAGGAGGTTGCACTCCCAATTCGCGCCGAAGGATACCGCTACTACCTCCATCATCTGCCACAGTAACTATTGCCGTAATCCGACTGCTATATCGCTTAAGGCCACTAAGAAGCGTAGAAAGACCAGTACCTCCTCCAATAGCAACGATATTTGGGCCTCGATTAAGTTTGCTCTTAGCCCTTAAAGCATCAACCAGAACAGTATCCTTATCTGGTGCTAAAGCTTCTTGAATCGACCCAAAGCTACGACTCTGGCCCCACAGCACAAGGCCAGCACCTATAAGAAGAACCAGTGGACCAGTAACACTTCTAGGCAAAAAAGTTGCAACCGCACCAAGCATCCAAATCAAAGTCTCAATAGACCAATAAATTGGCTTAAGATCTGCCCAAATAGCACCTCCTAAAAGTGCAAGCAACAAGCCCATCCCAGATGTCAGCATCCATCGTTTAACAACTAATCCAGGCAATAGCCATCTAATTGCCCGTCTAGAACGAGTCATCAAATCCTTTTGATGAACTCCTTTTCGAGAGAGGTTGCGCCGCTTTCTCCCTCTGTGCTGGTTTGAGCGACTTTTATTTTGAGGAATCTTTTTTGGCGAGGTCACTTTTGCGAGGGATACATGACCAAAAGGCCTTTGCGAACTCTAAAGAAACATCCTTTGCCTCAAAGGGCAGGCAAGATGAATAAACCCTTTGCAAGTTAGGAGCTGTCGTGCATCAAACCACTCCAGTGGTCGAGTTGGAAGATCTAACAATGAGATGGGAATCCAACCTCGTTTTAGATCAAGTCAACTTAGTTATGCAACCAGGAGAGCGACTGGCAATTGTCGGCCCCTCTGGCTGTGGCAAGTCAACTTTACTTCGGCTTTTAGCTGGGCTAATGCTGCCTACGGGCGGCAATCTAAAGCTTTTTGGGGAAATTCAAAATTATCTCCGACTCGACCAAAGCCATCCTCCAGATGTACGACTTGTTTTTCAAAATCCTGCACTTTTAGCCTCACTAACAGTCGAAGAAAACGTAGGCTTCCTTTTAATGCGAGATGGTCGCCTCTCTGAGAAAGATATTCACAACCAAGTAATGTCATGCCTAGAAGAGGTTGGATTGTTCCACGTATCTGAAAAACTCCCTGGCCAGTTAAGTGGAGGGATGCAAAAACGAGTTAGTTTTGCCAGAGCATTAATAAACAATCCTTCTAAGGAAATGGATGCAATGCCTCTACTTTTATATGACGAACCTACTGCTGGCCTTGATCCGGTGGCTTGCACAAGAATAGAAGATTTAATTATTAAAACAACTCAAGTAGCTCGTGGGTGCTCAATCGTTGTTAGCCATGTGCGCAGCACTATTGAAAGGTCTGCAGAGAGAGTATTGATGCTTTATGGTGGCAAATTCCAATGGGATGGTTCTATAAAAGACTTCAGAGAAAGTGATAATCCTTATGTAAAACAGTTCCGTACAGGTAGTCTTCAAGGGCCTATGCAACCTATAGATAGTTGACTCCTATGCGTCGCAGTATTCGTGATGCCTTTGTTGGCCTATCCATTATTGGTGGATTAGTAGGTCTTGGGGGGACAATGCTTTGGCTTAGAGGTGTAAGCCTTAATGCAAACACTTGGGATATAACGGCAAGTTTTAAGAATGCAAGCGGACTTGCGCAACGTTCTCCTGTCACTTACAGAGGCATTCTTATTGGTTCTGTTGGAAAGATAGTTATTACACCAAAAGCAGTGAATGCAACTCTTAAGATAAATGATGGGCAATTACGTTTGGCAAAGCCTGTTGTAGCAAAAGTAATCACTAGTTCTATTTTGGGTGGGGATGTTCAAGTTGCATTAATAAGTAAAGGAGAAAATCTTCCAAGAAATTCCCCATCCCCTCGATCTGAAAAATGTCTGAGTAGCAAAGTCCTATGTCAAGGAGATGAAATCAAGGGACAATCTCTTAGCAGCATCTCTTCACTTACTGAAGAGCTAGAGAGAATGCTTCAGGACGCAGATAAGCAAGATGTTGTTTCTAACTTGGTAGATTCCACAAAACAATTCGATCAAACCCAAAAGAACTTAGATGAATTAATTATTCAAGTTAAGTCCGAAATCTCCAGAGCAGGTCCAATCATTAATAACTTATACGAAGCAAGTGATCATATTAAAAACATATTAGCTGCATTAGACAATCCAAATACTCTAAATGATATCCAAAAGACAGCTAGCTCAACAAGAGCCTTGACCGAGAAAATGAATTCCCTAGGAAGTGACATGGATAAAATAATAAAAGACGAAGAGTTAATGAGTGCCGTTAGAAGTGTCACTATAGGTCTTGGCGAACTATTTAATGAGCTATATCCACATACAGATGGATCAAATAATAGATAGAAATTTTTAATATTTCCAGTCCTAATTAGTGATGAAGGCTAGAAATCAAGAGACACTTCCTATTGCCTCCATTGCAATAGCTGCTATTGCCTGGTCACTTGCCTTGGGCAATTGAACATATTTACCGCCAGCAGCTTCTGCCAAATCTTTACCCATTCCACTCCCAATAAACTTCCTTTCAGTATCAATAACAAGGAGCTTAATTCCTAAACTTCTATAGCGTCCTGCCACATCAAGAACCTCTTGCTTTAAATCCACAGGTTCTTCTCCTTCAATCTGAGGCTGTCCAAGAGAAGTCCCTAGAGGTACATTCCCACGCCCATCAGTGATTGCGACCACAACCACCTGACCAAGATCTCCTGTAGCAAGGGCATTAGCTCCCACTCGAGCAGCTTGAGTTAAGCCATGAGCCAAAGGTGACCCACCCCCACATGGCATTGTTTCCAGTCTTCTGCGAGCAGCAGTTATAGATCTAGTAGGTGGCAAAAGAACTTCGGCTTGATCACCTCTAAATGGAATCAAGGAAACCTCATCCCTATTTTCATAGGCCTCTGTCAACAATCGGATAACAGCGCCTTTTGCACTTTGCATACGATTTAGAGCCATTGAACCACTTGCATCAACTAGAAATATCACTAAGGCTCCAGCTTTTCTTTGTAAAAGCTTTGCGCGCAAATCTCCTTCCTCAACAATTACTTTCCTTGCTGGTTCTCTCTCCCGACGGGCTTTTTGATAAGGAGCAGCAGCCCGTAAGGTTGCATCAACAGCTATTCGACGAACTGGCCCACGTGGGAGGACGGGCTTTACATAGCGACCCCGACTATCACTTAGAACGGACGACCGGCTACCACTATTCCCACTTTTAGACTTTTGCGAAGAAAACAGCAATAGATCTGGATCAATCGCACATGCTTCCGGATCCAACATAAATTCCTCCGGTACTGGAGGTGTCTGATCTTCAAGGGTATCTTCATCATCTTCCTCCTCCTCTTGTTCATCATCATTGGAAGAATCATCCTGAGGCGGCTCTGGTGGCTGAGGCTCTTGCTGGTCTTCAGGAGGGGGTGGCTCCATTTGCTCTTCCTGAGGTGGCATCTGCAATGCCCTAGGGGCAATTACAAGTCTCACTGCAACCTTTAAGTCATCAGAATCAACCAAGTCTCGTCCACTCAAAGCCGCATGAGCCTTTGCCACTCGTACTGCATAAAGCTCAGAACGATGTCCCTCTACACCACCTCTTATTGCTTCAGTAACTAGATATTCAATTTGCTCTTGGGCAATTTGCACATCGGGCAACCACTGTCTAGCCAATAATAATTGAGTAGCAAGTGCTTCAGTATCTTGCGACCATTTTCTAGAAAAACTTGTACTGCATTCTCCATGAGCCAAAACCGATTGAGTGATTTCTACTCTTTGCTCATTAGAAATCAATTGATCAGCAGAAAGAACAATTGCAAAACGATCTAATAGATGGTCTCTAACTGCTCCCTCCTCAGGGTTATATGTCGCAATCAATAATGGTCGACATGGATGACTAAGACTTAGACCTTCTCGCTCTATTTTATTTTCACCAGCACCAACAGCTGCAAGCATCAAATTCACAATTCCTTCATCAAGAAGATTCAACTCATCGACATAAAGCACTCCTCTATGTGCTTCTGCTAAAAGCCCTGGCTGAAAAACAGCTGAGCCACTAACAAGTGATGCGGTGACATCTACAGCACCTAAAAGCCTGTCTTCAGTTACACCTAATGGGACCTGAATAAAAGGTGCTGAAATTACTTTTGTAGGCAATTTTGGGATCGATTCCTTTACTCCTTCATGGTGGGCAAATCGCGCCTGAGTCCCTTCATCCCATTCTTGAGGAAGTTTTGGATCCAAATTCAGTCCTACTGAAGAAGGCACTTCCATTTTGTCGAGACACTCCGATTCTCCTCCAACATCTAATACTTCAATAGGAGGCAAAAGTGCATGAAGTCCTCGCGCCAAAACTGATTTCCCTGTGCCTCGGCCACCAGCAATAATTACTCCACCAAGACCAGGATCTACTGCAGCGAGCATCAAAGCCAGCTTCAAAGTTCCATGTCCAGTTATTGCCGCCAAGGGGAAAGCACGATTGGCTATCTCCTGAACTGCTATATCGCTCAAAGCTGCTGAGCTACCACTGGCATTCGATCCGCTTACAACCATGGGGCGTTATTCCCAACAGATCAATTCTCCTACAGTTTGACTGATTAGCTAATGACTTTCCCCAACATCCAGAAATCAATAACCATGGCAGTTGGCTTAGGAGGAAATCTTCCCAGCTCATTAGGCCCACCATCCTCGACATTAATTGCAGTAAGACCAAAACTAGAAAGAGAAATTTCCAAATGGGTCTCATCATCACTTCAGGGAAAATCAAACTTGCACCAAATAGCTAAAGGGCTCAGATTCCGTTGGTCACCATTATTTGAGACTGACCCATTAGGAGGTCCTATCAATCAACCCTCATATATAAATGCTGCACTTGTAATAGATGGACCAATATTTGCCTCCATAGAGCCCTCAGAACCAAGAGCCATGAGCCTATTAAAAAGGTTCTTCACTCTTGAACGTGATTTTGGGCGCACCCGAGAATTTCCTTCTATTCGTTGGGGGCCTAGAACTCTAGATCTAGATCTACTCGCATGGGGAGAACTCCAAATCAAGAATGAAACTCTTACCCTCCCTCATCCTCGACTAATTGAAAGAAGTTTTGTAATTGTGCCTCTAGGGGCGGCCCTTACCCTTGGGACAAGGAACCCACGTCGGATGTCCTCTCAAGAAAATTGGCCTGAATAAATCTAATTACACAAAAAGCCTCATTTCCATGAAATAAATCGCCATGCTGTAGGGCCTGATATGTGTTAATTATCGTGCCTCTACCTCCTACTGAGCCCTCACGTTTTATAGAAAGGACTGGATTTTTGGATGCTCGCAAAATTCGGTTTGAAATCAACCGCATTGAGCTACCTATTGGGTTACAAAGTACATTTGGCCTAATTCGTCACCCTGGGGCTTCTCTTGCAATTCCCATTACCAATGACGGTCGAGTAGTAATACTTCGCCAATATCGCTTTGCTGTTGAGAGGCGCATCCTTGAATTTCCAGCAGGAACACTAGAAGAAGGAGAAGATCCACTGAGCTCTATGAAAAGGGAACTCGCTGAAGAAGCTGGATACAAAGCATCTCAATGGGATGCCCTTGGGCAAATGCTTCCTTGTCCCGGATATTCAGATGAAATGATTCATTTATTCCTGGCTAGAGATCTTGAAGAGCTAGTAGATCGTCCAAAAGGAGATGAGGATGAAGACCTGGAAGTACTAATCATGAAGACAGATGAACTAGATAAATCCATCACAAGTGGCAATGAAGCACTTGACGGGAAAAGCATTACTGCTTGGTTCCTAGCTAAAAAATTTCTTAACTTATAAAGGTCAAATTATAAATTCATATTTTTGCGTAAAACTAAACATCAATTATAGCTCATGATTGATTTATTAGCATAATAAATCTCTTATAGATTCGACCACGTAGTTCTGTTGATGAATACTTAATTCTGGGAAGATTGGCAAGCTCAAAACCTCACTACAAAGATTCTCTGTAATAGGTAGACTACCTAATGAATATCCAAGATTCTTATAGGCAGGCTGCAAGTGTATAGGGATTGGATAATAGATAATAGTATCAATACCCTTTTCTTCAAGACGTTTTTTCAATATGTCTCTTGGAGTCTGATGGGGTTCATCAGGATCTTGATTTAGTCTCAAACTATTTGAAACCTGAACTACAAATTGATTCCACCCATGAACAAGATTCCCTTCCACTGAGCTGCATGGGAGTTCTAGACCAGTCAGACCCTGCAGTAACTCCAAATATCTCATCGCGATAGAGTTTCTCTTCTCAACCCAAGATGAAAGTTTTGGTAATTTTACATTCAAGATTGCAGCTTGAAGAGCATCTAAACGACTGTTATATCCCAACTCAGTATGAACATACCTTCTGGGCATTCCATGAACAGCTAGTTCTCTCATTCGTTGAGATAAGTCAGGGTCTTTAGTACTAATAGCTCCTCCATCTCCAGCAGCTCCAAGATTCTTAGTTGGGAAAAAACTAAAACAACCAACGTCACCCCAACTTCCCACTGGCCTCCCATTCCATTCGCTGCCACTTGCCTGTGCACAGTCTTCAATAACATGAAGACCTCTAGCTCTAGCAAGAGACATCAACTGTTCCATATTCACAGGACAGCCAAAAAGATGAACAGGCAAAATTGCCTTTGTGGATCGAGTTATTGCCTTCTCAATTTCTGCAAAATCAATAAGGTAATTGTTTTGAACAACGTCAACAAATACTGGCTTTGCTCCAACTGAGCTTATTGCCTCTGCTGTTGCAAAAAAACTAAACGAGGAAGTGATCACCTCGTCACCTTGTCCTATCCCCAAAGCTCTCAAAGCAATAACAAGAGCATCTGTTCCGCTATTGCAACCCACCACATGGGGTACTCCTATGCTTTCTGCAAATGACTTTTCAAACCCATTAACTTCTGCTCCTCCAATGTATTGACCACTTCGAAGCACTCGCAACAACGCCGCATCAAGTTCTGGCCCTATTGAGGACAACTGTTTTTCAAGACTAAAAGGAGGCACCTTCATGCAAGGCACCTTAAGGCTTAGTGAAGAAAACAGGGTGGGAAGCACACTCACGAATCACCCAAACCATGAGGGTTCTTTCCCAGGATTCCATTTGATATTGCAACCAATGGATGGCTGTTGTTCTTTACAAACATTGCTGCCAGCTAATACAGCATCTATGGCTTCTCGAAGGTCCTCACCTGTAACCAGCTCGCCATTCCCAGGACGACTACTATCAAATTGACCACGATATCTCAATCCCTGTTCTCCATTTTTTGCAGGAGAAAAAAGAAAGAAATCAGGGGTACAAGCAGCCTTGAGTGCCTTTGCAAGCTTCTGATCTGGATCCATTAAATAAGGAAAATCCCAACCCTGTTCTTGAGCTTGATTTGCAAGTCCATCAGGCCCATCCTGTGGATGAGTCGCCAAACTATTACTTGATACTGCGATGATCTGAACTCGATCTCCATAATCCTCAAACAATGTTGTAATCCCACTCTCAATATGCCTTACAAAAGGGCAATGAGCGCAAATCACCATTATCAAGAGAGGTTTGTTTTCCAAATCATTGCTGCTGATATACCCAACAACTTCTTGCTTATTAACACCGCAAAAACTAGTTTTTGGCACAACTTCCAAGCGAAAAAATGGCAGTTTTGTTCCCAAAGGCAGCATTGTTGAAACAGTTCGGACCATTGCTTTAGAACTAATCTGATCAACCTTCAACCTATGCCTTAATAGCTTTATATAGTCAGTTTTAAGGAACTGTACCCGGCATAAGAGAGAATCATCTCAATATCCCAAGCAATTTTTGAAAGATGCTTCTAGATCTCAAAGGCAAGAAAATCCTCGTAACAGGCATAGCTAATAATCGCTCCATTGCATGGGGTATCGCCCAACAGTTACATGCTGCAGGCGCTGAACTAGGCATCACCTTTCTCCCTGATGAAAAAGGTCGTTTTGAAGCGAAGGTGCGAGAACTTACTGCTCCTTTGAATCCCAGCCTTTTTCTCCCATTAAATGTTCAAGCGCCCTCTCAAATTGAAGAGGTATTTACTGCAATCAAGTCAAAATGGGGGGAATTAGATGGGCTAGTACATTGTCTCGCTTTCGCAGGCAAAGAAGAGCTTATTGGTGATTACAGCGCTACTACTGCCGAAGGTTTTGCCCGCGCACTCGAGATCAGTGCATATTCACTAGCCCCTCTATGCAAGTATGCAAAACCCTTATTTAATGAAGGAGCGGGTGTAGTTACCCTTACTTACCTTGGAGCTGAAAGAGCAATCCCTAATTACAACGTCATGGGTGTTGCAAAAGCTGCTCTTGAAGCATCAGTGCGTTATCTCTCAGCAGAACTAGGTCCAGACAAACAAATACGAGTCAATGCTATAAGTGCTGGCCCAATAAGGACTTTGGCCAGTTCAGCTATTGGCGGGATCCTCGACATGATCCATAACGTTGAAGAGAAAGCTCCCTTGCGAAGAACTGTTACTCAAATTGAAGTCGGTAATACCGCGGCCTTTTTACTAAGTGACCTCTCAAGTGGTATTTCTGGCCAAACCATTTACGTAGATGCTGGTTATTGCATTAATGGAATGTAAATGGCTCCAAAAATGGCCTTAAAAGGAACAAAAGCATGAATTCTTCAAGGAAAGGAGAGGTACATCGTGTAACTAACGAAACCAATGTGACTGTTCGGCTTAACCTCGATGGGAGCGGGATCTGTAAGGCCACAACTGGAGTGGCCTTCCTTGATCACATGCTCCAGCAAATTTCCAGTCATGGGCTAATAGATTTAGATATCAAAGCCAATGGTGATACTCACATCGATGATCATCACACTAATGAAGATGTAGGGATCGCTTTGGGACAAGCAATTTCGCAAGCTCTAGACAATCGAAGTGGGATACATCGTTTCGGACATTTTGTGGCTCCTCTGGATGAAGCATTAGTTCAAGTTGCCCTTGACTGCTCAGGTCGGCCACATCTCACCTTCGGGCTAAAAATCCCAAACCAACGTATTGGGACATATGACACTGAATTAGTCAGAGAGTTCTTTGTTGCTGTTGTCAATAACAGTGGACTGACCTTACATATTCGGCAATTAGATGGCACGAATTCTCATCACATTGTCGAAGCCTGTTTCAAGGCATTTGCAAGAGCTCTAAGGATGGCAACGGAATACGACCCTCGTAGGCATGGGAATATCCCTAGTAGCAAAGGTGTTCTTGAGCAAGCAGGTATTCCTAATCAATCAGGTGAGATTTGAACAATTGCTCGCGGCTGAGAAAAGTTTGCGCGAGTATTAACTCCAACAAAGTGACTCCATAGTGAACAAATCTACCTTGTATCCCTACAACACAGAGGCTAGTAGAAGTTTTGATCCGGAGGATTGGAG
>QCKG01000031.1 GCA_003215535.1 Prochlorococcus sp. AG-409-L18 | reverse complement strand
ATCGCCTAGTCATATCAATCGATTTCAGGGACGTTGAGTACTACTCACGTAAGGTATAAAAACCCAGTCATACCAATCGATTTCGGCGAAAGTGTGACTTTCTTGTTGAACATTCGTCAAACTTTTTACCCCTCGGATCTTCAATCTGGGGGGGGTGGGGGGGGTATTTGGCCAACAAATTTCTCTAATTCATCAGATAACGAGCCAAACTTAATTCAACAATCATTTGAAGGGAGTGTTCCTTTTTCATTAGATAAAACCACTTTAGTTGATCCACTTGATTTATTAAAACAACCCGCTACACCATATCCCCTTTGGGAATATTCGCCTGTAGGCTCAGCAGTAATTTTAGTCCTAAGATCATCAAATCTAATTTTCACATGGAAGTAGCCGCTAGGGCTATGCCACTCTTTTGAATCTCCGGAAGTCCGCGTACCAGAATTATTTTTGCAATTCTGTGGATTAGGGTTGGGGGCATTGCAGTTAGTGACATTTACATACTTATCCAAATGACCGGCTTCTTTTGCTAGAGAACTATTTTCAATGTAATAAGCCTGTGCTGCCTTTATATATGAAGAGACAATAGTAGTAGCTTCTTGCTGTTTAGCCTTATCTCCAGCATTCATAAAGCTTGGAATTGCTATAGAAGACAGAATTCCTATAATCATCACCACGACAATTAATTCGACCAGAGTAAACCCTTCCTCTTCCTTCTTTGAATATAAGTTTTCAATAAGTCGATGTTTGTATAAGTATCTTTTCATCTATATAGAATACAGAGTAAGGGAACCTAACGAAAATATTGAGAATAAAGCCTATAAGCCTCTAGATGTTCCCCATTGAAAGTAAGCCGTTGAATCTTTTTAAATAAGGACCTCCTTTGATCTAAGGTAAGGTCTTGGGAATAAGCCTTACTAAGAGAAGTCTGAGGACTCATCTCTATTGTTGAAGCATAACTCCTATTATTATTAGATGAATCAAAGGAAATGACATGCTATTTTTATATTCATTTTAGATTATTTTTATAATAGAAATCCTTGAGTAATTACTCCTATTTGCACATAGCTTTGTCTAAATTGACAGCATAATCAGGAGCAATAACAAGTACCTCTGATTCTTCCATGTGAAAATTACCTTCCTTTATAAGACTATTATTAGGGTCTATTACCAAGCAAAACATTGGATCTTCCTTTTTTGAGCCATTAAAGAAGCCAAATACAAATATGATAGGCGATTCGCCTACAACCTTGCCTCGAGGATTAATCAGAAACTTTTGATTGAGTGACTGAAAAATATCACTAGGGGGGGCAGGTTGAATAAGGCGGATATTTCCTACCGAATCATTTCCGGATATGCAATTCACCTTAAAAGGAAGTGAGTGGCCATGGTTAATCTCCTCAGATAATAGTATTTCACAAGATGCGCTCCAGCGTCTTGCTTCACCTCTAACCAAACCTATAAACTCCTTCACTTCATTTAAATAAGAGGTTGTTTGCTGTCGTCTTAACCATTTAATGGCATAAGGGGATGTTATTGTAGTTAAAATGCTAAAAATAAATATAACTATTAATAGCTCTATTAAAGAAAAGCCTGAGTTTTTGGACGGTATTACTCGTGAGTAATTATGCATAATTCAACTTCCTGGAGGGCACCAACTATGAACTTCACTATTAATATGAAAATTCATCCATTCAATTTGCTTTCCATCATATTCAACTATATAATTAATTTTACTTAGACTGTTATCAACATTGGAAGATTGAATGCCCAAAGGTCTTCCAGAATAAACACTTCTAATGATTTTAATATTATCTTTTATTATTTTATTGCGAGAGGATTTCGGACTCCACTCTTTAGTAGACAAAATATTTCTGATATCTCTACAAATTCCAGATGTAACTGCAGATTTAGTATCATAGCTTGAAGGCTTGGATAAATCTCCTGGTATATAGCTATTTCTCCACATAATAGATCGTATATTCTCAATATCTCTTTGAATTTCATTGCCTATAGCATTAGTAATATATGCATTCCGAATAACCTTTTGTCTAAGAGAAGTGAAATATACGCTTAATAATACAATTATGACTAAGATTGATGAGCTTAGTACTAACTCAATAAGGCCAAAACCATTTATAAAGAAGAGATCGCTAGCCTTTACAGGCTTATATAAATAAGATAATTTCTTCATTGTAAATTGAAATCTCTTAATGTATCC
Organism: Prochlorococcus sp. AG-409-L18; assembly: GCA_003215535.1. Lineage (GTDB taxonomy): Bacteria > Cyanobacteriota > Cyanobacteriia > PCC-6307 > Cyanobiaceae > AG-409-L18. Next base: position 7,872 of record QCKG01000031.1, on the reverse strand, counting down.
CAAAGCTCAATTTGCTTACCCCGATAATAGGGAACTCCCCAATTAAAGCTATTGCCATACCTTTTGGTTAATCCTTGAATATAAGATTTAGAGAATTCCCATTCTTTTGTACCTTTAGTATCCATACAAGCATTCTTTACCCAAATTGAACCACTAAAACTCCTTTTATTGATAGTGTTCTTTTTTTTCAAACCTATATGGTAATGATCTATCCAACGATATCCTTGTGGTGTTCTTATTCCTCTTGAACCTGCTCTCTCAAAATACCTTGGAGTATAAGCCAGAGGGCCTTTAGTAGGATCTGGTCCTAAAGGTATTCTGTGACATGTACCGTAAGGATGATCTTTATGACATCTACTAGTAGCTCTTCCAGATCTTCCATGATTTTTATCATCTAATGTAATTCTGCTGCTCCCATATGCACCATAACCCCATAATTCATATTGTTTTGTATTTCGATCGTATACAAGAAGCATATTTGTTACTGAATTAAATAAACCATTTCCATAGCCATCTGCGATAATAGTTTTACCTTTGAAGATAGGGTCTGATATATAATCATTAGTATTTTCATAGGTTATTGGTCTATTGTTAGAGGTATAAATAGGTATTGGTGTGAGGCATCTTGTACTTCTATCTTTCCAACTACAAGGCCCTTCTCCCAACAAACTATAAACCCCACCTCTTGAAATCATCACCATTCTATTATTCTCATAACGCCAACTATTTCCATACTTTCTTTGAGTTTTAATTAGTTCCTGCTCATAAATACCAGTGTCGTATGAATCTACCGAGGAAATGAATGTGCTCCTTGGTGCATAGATAAATGAACTCAATTTCTCGTTATTTTTGCCTGTAGATGATATTAATATGCTTGGATTAGCATTAGAAGGTTGATCACCTAATTGAATACCACCTAAGCTGTTGGGGTCTCTATTGCAAGTGGATGGAATAGTATATAGTCCTTTGTTTGGATCATTTCTTAGCACCTGTATGGTTAGGTTAGCGGGTTTGCCTGAGCCACATTGAGCTGTGCTTGAAAGATGTCTATGACAAATCTTACCACCGTTACTTACATCTATATCTCCTTTTATTAGTAATGTCACCGGGGAATCATCAGATGTTGTAATTGAAAGTGTTCCTCCATCACCTTTTACAAATAATCCCTCCATTTCATAGACACGAAGAGAGTCTGTTGGTTCGTCAAACTTACAAAATCTATTGAACTTGCTATTAATATTATTCGAATTCAAACAAACTACAGGGTTAGGACCTATTTCATTCTTGTCATATGTTTGCAGTTCATTATCTATTGGGGAGTTAGGGAGCATTAATGGTTGAATCCATATGCCACCATTACCTCTATATGGGTTTGGTAAGTTAGATCGGTTTGCCCTTGCAGCCTCTCGAAAATTTGCTTGCCCACAAGTTATATTTTCCGTTATAGAGGGCAAGTTTCTTCGCCAAATTATAGATCCAATCCGATCTCCGACAACTGATAAATTTCCTAAAAATAATGAATTTTCGTCCCTAATATTTTCTCCTGCAGCTATAAATCCGAAACCAGATGTAGGTACAATTTTCTCTACTTGAATATTTGCCCTTACCTTACTATTGGATGCCTTGACTTTGCTAGATTCAGCTTGATTATCTTCTCTTATAACTGAGCCTTCTATTAATATTGAATTATAGCCAGATTCTTCATCTCCTATATAGTCTGATGATCTTAAAGAAAATATTTGCTTGACCTTAGCTTTGGTACCAAAGCTTAAAGAATTGCCGACTTCTTCACCTTTTGAATCAATTAGCCTTCCTATATTTAATCTTGGCTCTTGCCAGTCTATTTTTTCGGTATATGTACATCTTGGTGCTTTCTGTCGTCCTATACAACCATCAATTCCATCGCACCAATCAGGATCAATCCAATAGGTTTTACTGGGGTCAGGAACATAGCCTTTCTTTATACTGAATCCAGAATTATTTATCGGGCATTCATAATCTTTTGCATTTATTATGCAAGTATCAACTAGCCAAAAATAATAGTAAAAACTACTTGAACTATCGTTTAGAAGTGCCCTAATTGTACTAATACCAGAATCTGAAGCACTCATTGCCATATTCTCAAACTTTTTGAAGCGGGCGCTTGTGAGCCTTTGTATGGATGTAGATATTAACCCTAATGAAGCTACAGCAAGAATAGTTCCTAATAGCAAGAGAACGGGGAGCGTATAGCCGTTCTTCTCTGATTTAGATATTTCTTTGTAGAGATTCTGTATGTTCATCTTAGATGGTTATAATTGATAAATGTATGGCCATAGATGGTTAGCCCTACAAGGAATATAGCCAAAAACAGTAATTTTGATAATACAGGCTATTATTTTGTAAAAGAAATATTAAAGGTCAGGAAAGTTTTAACGATCCACTAAAAATCAAAAAATGTGAGAAAGCTTTATTCAATTCTCCTATTAGAGAAGTAAATATTTTGATGCAAACAAAAATAAAGGTTCTATACTAGTAGATATTTCTTTGAGAATATTTTGCTTCTATTCCTACCTATATTTCTACTGGTAGGAGTTTCTTGGGGAAGCTTCCTTAGCCTGGTCACAATAAGAATACCTAAGGGTGAATCAATAGTTTCTCCCAGAAGTAAATGCGATAACTGCGAGCATCCTTTAAGCTGGACAGAGAATATACCTTTGCTAAGTTGGTTTTTGTTGAAAGGAGTATGCAAACACTGTAAACAGCCAATATCAATGAGGAACCCATTAATAGAAATAACATCTGTTATACTTTTTGGAATTTCAATAATTGCCAACCCTAGCTGCATTGATGGCTCCTCAAATCTTTTGATAAGTCTATCCGGATGTATATTCTTTTCAATTTTGTTAGTGCTTACTATTTTCGACATTGAATATCTTTTACTTCCAAAAACTCTATGCTACTTAGGTATAATAGTCGGTTTAATAACAATCAGTTTTATAAAATTATCAATCACTGGTCAGTATTCTATAAGCTCTGTTATTCAAGATAATTTCTTTGCTACTTTAATTGGTTTCATTTTATTCAGAGCTTTTTATCTTATCACAAAACTAATACTTGGGAAGCCAGCTATAGGAGTTGGTGATGGCAACCTTATTGCAATGTTAGGTGCATGGCTTGGACTTAATGGGTTAGGTCTATCCGTAGTGATTTCCATACTTCTAGGTGGAATATATTGTAGTGTAGGATTAATACGAAGGACAATACATCGAGGAGATGTTATAGCTTATGGTCCTTTTTTATCCTTGGGTGGTGTATTAGTATGGACTTTCGGTAATGAGTTTATCATAAATATTTTGATCTAAGAGATCATTTAATCAGAAAAATTTACCCAGTTGTGCTCATCATATTAAACATTGGCAAATACATAGCAACTAAAATGATGGCTATAATAGAAGCCACAAAAACTATCATTAGAGGTTCAAGAATAGACGTTAATGTTTTCACCGTTGTAGATACATCGTCCTCGTAAAAATCTGCTAATTTATTTACCATTTCAGTCAGCTCACCTGTCTCTTCACCAATCCTAAACATGGAGGTAAACATTATGGGAATTATTCTTTCTTCTTCTAAGGTTTTATATATTTGTTGACCAGATTGGATTCCGCTATACATTTTGTCCACAACGCGAATAAAAAGCCTATTGGAAACAGTCTTTTTTGCAATTAATAATGATTCTAAAATGGGCACACCTGCAGCATTTAGTGAAGACAATGTTCGAGAGAAGTTAGCAAGAGATGTCTTTGTGACTAATTGCCTAGTTATTGGCATGGAAAGTAGAGTTCTATCCAACATAAAAAGAAAATATTCTGATCTTAAAACCCGCCTTAATACAAAATACACAACAGTAAGTATTGGAATAAGTCTAATTAGGAATCCAGTGTCTCTAATTGAATTTGAACTATTAACAAGTAACTGAGTCAAGAAAGGCAGCTCTGCTCCACTTGTTGCATAAATATCAATGAAAATAGGAATCACAAAAGTCAACATTATTATGATTACAACTATTGTCAGTATAAATATAGCTATTGGATATGACATAGCACTTTTAATTTCAGCTTTGATCTTTGAAAGGTTCTCAAGCAATTTGGCTTGCCTTAGTAAAACATTAGGAAGTAGTCCCGCAGACTCTCCAGCAGACACTAATGCTATATACATATCATTAAATACCTGTGGGAATTTTTGCATACATTCAACTAATGTCGCTCCTCTAGTAATTCCAACAGCAATATCTTTAAAAACTAATTGTAATGTTTGATTCTGATTGCTCTCTGCAATTATATTCAGAGCTTCCAATAATGGAAGCCCAGTTCTTATCATGGAAGCCAATTGCTTTGTAGCTATAGCTAATTCATTGGTAGTAGGCGAATTTATACGAATATATTTTTTTCGAGAACCACTTTTGTCTAGATCTCCAATGCTATATATATATGAATTACTCTTTCTCGTGTTCTTTGTAGAACGAATATTAGTTAAAACGGATGAAATCTTTGCTCTATGTTTTTTCTTTTGATCATTTGTATACAAAGACTTGATCTTTGGCCCAGACTCTTTTTTCTTGTTTATAGTAATTTGATTAGCATTCAGTGTATTTTTCTTTTCTATAGTATTTATTCTCTCTTCTTGAGCTTTGAGCAACCTATCCTTAACATCACTGTCTAGAACAAATTTATAATCCATTAATTAAATAAGTTATGGTTGATTTTCTTCCGCTTCTATTAGCGAATTCAAAACCTTTGGTCGATTACATTTAAATAATGCTTCTTCCATCGTAATGTCACCTTTGTTAAACATATCACTCAATGCCTGTTCTAATGTTTGCATTCCAAATTTTGCTCCTACTTGAAGCTGAGAATATAGTTGTTGAGAGTTAGATTCTCTAATTAAATTGGCAATGGCTGCATTATTTACCATTATTTCAGCTGCCAAAGCTCTACTATTATCTATTTTTCTGCATAGTGTTTGAGATATTACCCCTATCATTGATGCTGAAAGTTGAACTCTTATTTGTTGCTGTTGAGAAGTTGGGAAAACATCTATGATTCTATCAATAGTTTGTGAAGCAGATGCAGTATGTAATGTTCCCATGACTAGATGTCCTGTTTCTGCTGCTGTTATGGCTAGGCTAATCGTTTCTAAATCTCTCATTTCACCTACAAGAATAATATCTGGATCCTCTCTTAAAGCTGAGCGAAGTGCATTACTGAATGATTTGGTATCTTCACCTACTTCTCGTTGTCTTACAAGACAATTTTTATTCAAAAAACTGTACTCAATAGGATCCTCAATTGTAATAATATGCTTAGCTTCGTTTGTATTTATCCAGTCAATTATGCTTGCCAGTGTAGTTGTTTTTCCTGAGCCGGTAGGTCCGGTTACAAGAATAAGGCCTCGAGGTCTTATTAATAGTTGTTGAACGTTCTCAGGTAATCCAATTTCCTCAAAGGTAGGGATATTTGTTGTTAATGCTCTCATTACACATGAGAGACTTCCTCTATCCAAGAATAAATTAATCCTAAATCTCGCTAAATCTTCAAGCCCAAGACTGCAATCTAAATCTTTTTCTTTATCGAACTTCGCTATTTTTTCTGTTCCTATTAATGCAATCAGTTCTTCTCGAAGAATCTCTGGGCTCAAAACTTCGCTAGAAGCTGGCAGTATTTGCCCTTGGATTCTGAAAAATGGATTTGATCCAGCTGTAAGGTGAAGGTCTGAACCACCTCTCCTAACAAGTTCTTCCATTAAACCTTTTACATGGTTCATAGTAGTCATTCCGATTCAAGTAAACAAACTCTTTCTACCTCTTCAATAGTAGTGAGTTCTTCTCGAACTAAATCCATACCATATTCTAATAAGCTTTTTACCCCAACTTCATATGCTTTATTTCTAAGAACATCTGCGGTTGACCCAGACATAATTAATTCTCTTAAATTATCATTTATCTTCATGATCTCGTAAATACCTAAACGACCTTTATATCCACTTCCCCCACAATTCTTACATGCATTTTGATCGGTTGATTGTTTTCCTCCTCCAACTAAGATTCTTGGACTCCTCGCGTGTGATATTCCAAAACTCATAGCTAATTTGTCCTTTGCTTCATCAAGATTTCTTCTAGTACTACATTTCGGGCACACTCTTCTAACCAAGCGTTGAGCAATAACCCCTATGACAGAAGAGCCTATAAGATACGATGGTATACCCATCTCTGAAAGTCTCGTAATTGCAGTTGCCGTATCATTTGCATGCAATGTTGTAAAGACCATATGCCCTGTCAATGCAGCTTCCATAGCGGTCTGTGCTGTTTCTTTATCCCTTGTTTCTCCTACTAAAATTATATCTGGATCTTGTCTCATTAATGATCTCAATGCCTTTGCAAAATCCAAACCTTTCTCTCTTATTACCTGTACCTGATGAATTCCCTGAAGAGTATATTCAACAGGGTCTTCAACTGTGCTTATATTAACTTCATCTGTATTCAACTCATTTAATATTGAATATAATGTAGTTGATTTTCCACTTCCAGTAGGTCCGACTACAATTACAATTCCATATGGAGAATGGCCCATTCCTCTAACTATCTTGAGTGCATTTTTTGAATTTATAAGCTTATTTAGATCAAGCACAGATGTGTCTGACTCCAGGGCCCTTAATACAACCTTCTCACCCCATTTGCCTGGTAATGTACTTACTCTAAAATCACGTATCTTACCGTCTAAAAGGCATCTAATACGACCATCTTGAGGTAATCTTTTCTCAGCAATGTCTAGCCTTCCCATAATCTTTAGCCTACTTATAACTGGATTCGCTAAAGACTTATTAAGTGAATAGAATTCCTTCAAAATTCCATCAATTCTAAACCTTATTCTCAACTTTTCCTCTAGAGGTTCTGCATGTATATCTGATGCTTTTAATACAAAGCATTTATTTAATATAGATGCAACACCAGCAATCAAGGGATCATCTGAATTACAAAGATCTTCTTCATCAATTAAATTTTTATCTTCTTCAATTGTAGAATCATTATCAATTTGATCAAGATAGGAAACTTTATCATCATCGTCATTTCGCAAATAAGAAGAACTCTCTTCTAAGGATGATTGATCTTCCAAAGCTTCGAATTCTTTCATTGCTTCAATTTGATCTTCTAATTCACCTTCAGGTTTTTTTAATTCTCTGTCAGTTAAAATATCACCATCCAATTGATTATTTCCTGAAGAATATTTTCCAAGGTTATTATCATGCTGCTCATGTTCTTTAATTATTGTTTTCGAAAACAAGTTTCCTTTAGATTGTTTTTTAATTTCTCCCAATATATTGTTAGTTTTGTTTATTTTAATATCAGTATTACCATCTTCAAACCACTTTTCCCAATCAGAGGTCGAGATCTGCTTAACCTCTACAGGAATACCAAATGTGGCAGAGATTTTTTTCTCAATTAACTTTACTTTTTTATAGCTTGGGTTCATCGCCCCTAAGCAAATTTTCTTATCATTAACCATTATTGGAATTAAACCAACCTCTCCGCAGATTTCTGTAGTTAAAATCTCATGAACTTTATTTCCAATGTCGATAGTATTTTTATTGAATCCTGCTGAAGACTCCATTTCCTTAGAGGTTAAATTGCCAGTTTTTTGGAAAGATTTATATACAAGCTAGTCCAACCAGCCATTCCCGTCAATTTGTTTAAAAATCTCCACAACAATATTTCGAAGAGTTTTGGTACTAGAGTGAATAAAATCTTGGGCAAGCCTTTGAATATCTCAAGAACTTATTTCCTTCATATTTTTTGCTCTACGGCATTTTTCTTTAGTACATCTACAGTAAATGGGT
>QCKG01000030.1 GCA_003215535.1 Prochlorococcus sp. AG-409-L18 | reverse complement strand
GCAGCAACCCCATAAAGAAGGTTTGCTTGGCCAGTCGTCCCTAATAGGTAAAAGGTGGTCTGCATCCCTCTATTAAAGGTCAAAACCTCTGCATTACTAGAGTATTCAAAAGCAGAGCAATCAATAATTAACTTTCAATACCCTAAACATAGTGCTTAGTTAATTTGTCTTTTCTTTCATTGGGATAGCTCTATTTTTGTAAGTGAACTGGGGGTACTATTTTATATATACACTTTTCTATTGAGCCAGAGTTCTCGGTAGTTATTCCCACCTTCAACACCAAAATCAGAAAGATTATGCAAGTTTTGATTCGCATGAGAACGGTGCCAAGCAAATATTTCTCCAGTTCTTAAGACAAAAGCCCTATTTCCTTGCTGATGTTGTGGTGTTAATTGAATAAATTGACCGTCATAATCCTTATTGGATTTTCCAACTATTGCGACAGCACGTCCTAAAACTCCAGGCCCAGTCGGGCACATTGAATCACTTCCGTAATATTGTAAGTTGCAATTTTCAACAACTAATTCAATGGCTTTTTTAAGAATAGGATTTTTAGGCTTTGAGTAAATTAATCCATTCATAACATCGCAAAAACTCCGATAAGGTGCCAGTAAATCTCCTAAATCCCAGAAAAAAATCATCTCAATATCTTTATCAACAGGAGCTACAATATTCTTCTTTGCTATTTGGATTCCCAAATCAATGTACCAACCACCAAAATGATATAAAAGACAATAACGTCCTAGATCTGAGCGGTAGGCAAATGGCGAAAGAGAGCAATAAGAACTATAGACCTGAGGTTCAAATTGAGATTGTATTAGCTCTCTTAGTTCTAGATCACCCCATAATGAATATTCAAACTCAGGAAATGATTGGATGGTATTTTCAGTAATTTCCTTAATAAGTGGAGGGAGGGTAAGTGTATTGTTATTATTTATAAGGATTTGAAACAATCTATTACTCATGAAGACAACCCTAGAGGTTAAAAGGTAACTTTAATAACGTACTATCAAATTTAGCCAATCGTTGTTCAATGCAATCAATTTTCTTTAATCTTAAAAATGTAGTATTGAGTTATGTCTGTAATAAGAATAATGGAACTTGTAAATACCTATGATGATGTAATAAGTTCCTCTACATCACTTTTGCTATTCCCGTAAGCAAGATGGGTTTATGAATTCTTGTCTTGAGAATAAAGACAATTATACTGCCGAAAAGAAAGAAGTCCTAAGAGGGACCCATTCAACACTTAGGAAGGTTTGACTCTTCTTCGCTTCTTTTTACTGATGGATTCCGATAACAACATCGATCAATAATGGGAGCTATACCTTCTTCTAATTCTTGGAGAAGTTCAGCTTTAAATACTTCTCTATTCTCAAGCGTTGGTGGTTCGTACCCTGATTCTTGAACATCTAATAGAAGAGCCAAGATGGTTCTATGAAAAAGGGGGTGACGTAAAGACATCTACTTGCCCATTGCTCTTCTTAGTTTTGTTGCTTCATCCATCCCTTCCATGATCGTGAAGGTTGCATTCTCTGTAGCGGCTTTGCGGATTTTGCTTAGCTCTTGATACTCCGCTGATTCATAAGCCTCAACGGCTATACGCATGGAAGGGAACTCACAAATAACAGCTAAGTTTGCACCTTCTGTTTGTTCTTTCCCTTGCGGCTCAGTATCTTTTGCGAAGACTTTGCCCCCAACTTCTTTTAGCCAAGGCCCTACCTTTTCTACGTAATCAGCAAAAAGTTCTTGATTAATAACTGTTGAAGTTGAGATCCAATAACCTTTTGCTCCTTTTTTGTCCATAAGAATAAGTGAGTCGAAAGCGCAGGGCGTGTGCCCTCCATCGACATCAAAGCATTTTTTTGCCTAATGAACATCACCCAAACGTCCCGTAATGACGAGGTGATTACTTCTGCTTGCGAATTGGTCGATCAATAAGACGCAGTAATCAAATGCCTCCAGGGCAAACAGAGGTCACTCTTTATATTTCTCAGCATCATCATGACCATTTACCTCATCGCACCTTGAAAACTGAATAGTTAGCTAGGCAGGGCTGCCTGCGTAAGCGGGCTCATAGACCGGTGAGCCAAGACCACCGCCATCTTCGTCGTCGTCATCATCAAAACTGGAGAACAGAACCCAGATTCCCCCCAGTGCAAACACTGCGGAGATTCCAATACTTGCTAAGTCGAACTCCAATTTGAAAATCAAAAGTCCAGAGACCCTACTTGATTAAGACTCGAATTGATAGTTTTAATCAGCGGCTTCTGTTTGAAGAGTCTTTAGGAAGCGCTTCCTTTGACCACTGGCTTCCACCTCTGTGAACCATCCACAAGCAAGTCTGTGATCTATCTCTTCAAAATTGGGCGTTGATTCCAGCTTCGAGAGTCTTTTCTTCGGTTTATCCATTTCTGGATTATTCACTATTGGCATTCCTTTTTTCTGTTATGTCAGTTACATCTATGAGCCCTGCGCCGCCACTTTCTTTTACGTCCAACATTTCTCTATTGAAGGGCCGCTTACTTCCTGTTCTTCAATTCATCAACAACAGAATCCCACTTTTGACCTGCTCGTTCTTCTTCAAGACTTCTCGTAATCCTTGGCCTAGTCCAGATGAATATCACTGCAGCAATTGGAAGAACAAGAAACACCGGTCCTAGAAGCAAGAGAAGCGAGTAAAACTTGCTTAGAACAAACGCCTGACTTAGGAAAAAGAAAAAAGACGCAGCAAAGAACCAACAAAACAGAGTGAAGAGAACAATTATTAGTAAGCGAGTGGATTTTTTGTATGGAAGCTTCATTACTTCATTTTGCTCACAAGAGAGTTGGGTGTCTAAGCCGCTTTTGGAGCATCGTTTCTCTTTGCATAAAGATCTGCCGTCCCATCTGGAATGAACCGGGCATAGCTCTCTAAATGGACCTCAAGGGTGTGACCCATAGCAGCAGCGATATTGGAAACAGGGAATCCAGCAGCTAGAAAAGCCAGGTGTTCAAGCTTTGTTTCCCCGTTGTCTTTTGGCATAGGGATTCTCAGTCTTGGGTCAGTAAGGAAAGTTTTTAGGCGAATCCCATCCCTTTTGTTTTGGTTTGACTGCCGGCGGTAAGGAAGTGCGTTTTGTCACTACCAACGTCATAGAGGGTGTAATTCACCCCAGCTCCAATGCCAATCACGCTTCGCTTGGGAACTTCCTGTTGTTGTTCACGTTTACCGTTTAGATCCTTTACTTGTGAGTTGATCCCTCCTCCTGTCAGTTCAAGATGAAATTGTTTAGTACTGCGCGCTGTGAACAGTCTGTTCACATTGAGACGGGTGAGTCGATCAAGGAGGATTAGTGGAGAGGTCTCAGATGTGAGGTTGTCGCCCACATCTGAAGAGCTTCCATGGATGAGTGCGCAGTCAAGCTCAATGAAGCCAAATTGCAGTGATGCCAGCCAGTTCAGGTGAGAAGGATTAACCATATTTAGCAGTGCTGTGACTGCATCTTCTCCTTGGCTCAGCCGCAGACCATCAGCTTTGCGTTCACCACGAAACCCACGCTCTGCAAGTAGTTGCTCTTCCCACCAGCCGTAGATGCAATCTGGTTTTAAATCGCCGCGATGGGGATTCTTTAGTCGATCCAACAGTGCGTCACAGTTGCATTCGGGTCCGACTAAGTCTCCAAGGACAAATAAGGCTGTCACTCCACGAGTCTTTTTTAGATCCCGTTGAATTAGGTCATAGGTCTCGAGATTTCCGCGTAGACCACTTACTAGTGCCCATCTTTCAATCATCGTTCACACACATGACTTGAATCTTCGGCCTGTTCGGCGAATTCAAAACCATGACTTAGTCGCCATGCGAAGACTTTCGGTAGCCCCGCTTCGACAATCGCATGACAAGTTCGAGCAACGTCATAGGCCACCTCTTTTATCTCAACTTCATCAGTTGCATCGTTGTGAATTACATAGGTGGCATTGGTACTTCCATGACGTGGCTCGCCTACTGATCCTGCATTAACGATTTTGCGCATCGGCAGGGTCAGTTCTTCACCCTGACCGCAGTCATGGTCAGCATTTTGTAAACGTACATGAATAGATCCATCTCTCAACTCACGTACATAAGGCTGGTGGGTATGCCCGCAAAACAGAATATCGGCCCCCGCTGTTTCTACTCGCTCGAGAGCCGCAAATGCATCCATGTCTGGCAGAAGATACTCATGCTGACTGTTAGGACTGCCATGCACGAAGAGAAGTCGATCACGACGTAATGAGGTTGGGAGGCTGGCTAAAAAACTTTTGTTTTCGCCCGTTAGCTGATCATCTGTCCATTGGTGAGCTAGGTGCCCACGCCTTTCTGCTAGCTGAGAAGGGTAGCTGCACTCGCAGGCATTAAGACCATCGATGATATCTTCATCCCAGCAGCCCTGGCAGGTTGCGATGCCACGCTTTCGTATCAGCTCAACTACTTCGTTTGGCTGGGGGCCATAGCCAACTAGGTCGCCAAGACATGTAATGGTGTGAATCCCTTGCCTATCAATGTCATTCAAGACGGCTTCCACTGCAGGCAGATTGGCGTGTAAGCAAGAGATAATTGCGTGATTCATGGTGATTAACTTGAGGGAATAGCTTCTTTTTGTTGATCTCTAAGAGGCATTTGATGCGTCTCCAGTACGGCATCGTTTAGGAGGCAGAGGTCAATCGTTGATTGAATGCGTAAGCAATCAAGATGTTCCCCTTGCACGACAAGCTCAGACAAGCTGGCAGGCCTGCCAGTTGGATCTGAAATTTCTTGAAGAGGAAGGAACTGTGAGCTTTCTTGACTCACGATCCAGTTGAAGAACATAGATCTCCCATCTGGCAAGTTCATCAACGCCTTAGCTCGATAGACGTCGCCATAGGCTCCGTTCACTAGCTCGAACCAAAAGGTATTCAGGCTGGGTGGATCCCAGACGCTGCGATAAAGACTGAGATTGAGGGATTCAAGTTTTTGGAACTCCAATTTGTCTTTGCTTGGCAATTCATGATCACGGCCAAAGTGGAGATGCCTATCAGGATGAAGTTGCAATGCTTCAAGCTGATTTTTGATGCGAGGATCGATACCCGCTAAGTCAGCATGCTGAGGAGAGTGGAACTGAGGAAGCTCAATCAATGCCAGCAAGTCACCTTGTTGCGACCTGGAGGCATGTTGAGTTTCAGATAGATCTAGCAGTTGAGGAATTTGATCTTTGAGAAATGCTTGATCAATTCCAGAGTTAGATGCCTGCTCGAGCCCTATATCGGAATGACCATCGAGGCGCAAATATCCACATGCACCAGGATGACTAAGCATTGTTTTGAGTATCCAGCTGGTTTTCCCACACCCTGGCGAACCCGAGATCAGCAATGTCTGACTCATTCTTGGAACAATGAGGCCACGAGAAAATCTATCAAATAATGAAAACGATAACCATTTCAATTGTCACCTCATGACAATCTAGTTTTTCCAAAGGACTAGGTCGCTCATGGGGAGCTAGGAGGGGAGCTGGGAGATTGCAATCCCTTTAAATACGTTGCAATTTTGTTCAATATTTGAGTCTCATATGGCTTTAGCTATTCCCCAAAGTTAACTCATGTCAAGGATTCTGAGGATGTCTCATCCTTTGAGCCAATGTCCTTTGGGAGCACTAGGTCGCAGGTTCTAATCCTGTCGCCCCGACTGTAATTTCAAGGAATGGGTATTTGGGTTGGACCCAAAAGTGAACCCAAAAACAAGCGAAAACTCCATCTGCGCTCTCATACCGACCACAAGATGAGATGAGGTAACAAAAGCAGTACTAGCACCCATGCGAAGAAAACCTTGTGTTGACTTGGTTCTGCTCTAATTGGTCGCTGTTGATTATTTACCTATGATTGATTTATGACTTATTTAGTCTTATACGTCTTCGGCATCGTTTCAATTTGGTGGATCTATCGAGTCGGTTGGTTGGAAGCCCTTAAAACCATTCTGGCTGTATTGATCCCATCCATATTGATCATCCTTTTTAATGTGAAAGCTGGCCGATTACTTTTTAGGAACCCAGTGGTTGGAATTATTAGTGTTCTACCAACTGCTGTTTTTATCTATCGAGGTTCTCAGCCTCTTGTAAGTGGAATCAATAATTGGATAGATCGAAAAAACAATGCCTTTGTTGATATGCAAGATGTAGTTGATGCAGAAGTGATTTCAAAAGAAGAGGCTTGATTAACTTGCTTTGGGAGCACTAGGTCGCAGGTTCGAATCCTGTCGCGCCGACTAGTAATTGCAATGCTTTTCGAGGAAGCTCGAAAGTCTCATTTGAGAAAGGGGAGCTAGGAGGGGAGCTAAGAGATTGCAATAGCCCTATGTGCAAGGGTTGTTCATTGCTCTAGCTGCCCCTAGTGGTGGAACCTTGAAAACTGAATTGCAAAAGTAGAGGGCTTAAGAAAACTCAGCCCCCAATGGGTAGCGCTGCTGATGTTTAGCTAAGAGTGTTGCTCTCGGGCATCAATCTCCTTCCAAGCAGTTAAAACAAGAGCTTGTTTCTGAATTTGCTGAGCAAGGAATTCATTGCTCTCTCTCAGCTTCTTTAATTCAGATAAATATTCTTGTTGGTTAAAGAGAGCCCAAAACCAAAGGCGATTTTGCGCAGCGATACGTTCCAGCAACCGTGGAGAGCTAATACTTTGGCGTATTAGATCGTTAGGAACGCCATCTGGAAAATTTTCGGGGGTTTTGGTTGGAAAAGACATAGTTAAAGCAATTGATAGTTGAGAGGTTGAGATTTGTCATTAGAAAGTTCATCATTTTCGAAGTGAACAGATGAGCATGTAGCAGCTGCTGGTATGAAGTTAGACAAAACAATTTGATCGGCAAGCTTGTCACAGGAGTCTTGATAATCCAGTGATAGCAATGAGTTTACTCATCATTTTTTATGGGTTAACCCATTATCGAGGTGCACCCCAGGTGTCCATAATTCCCTTTCAATAAATACTGGGAATAAATCCCCTTCATACCCACCCCTACGCATGTAGGCGATGCACTCCGCCTCATCCTCTAACGTGCTAAAGGCTATTTAGATTTTGCAAGCCCTTATAGGGTATGTAGTGAGTTCAGGGGTTTATGTTCTGACTAATGGCAGGAAGATGGGTAGTAATAGATGGTGGTCAAGTTCACTTGCGCTGCTGGTGGGCCAACCCAAATAAAGGTAATCAAAATGTTGTATTGGTCTTACCTGAGGTCTTTGGAATTAATAGCTGGGTTCGCTCTGTTGTTGATCGATTAGAAGAGAAAGGTATCGCTTCTTTAGCGATGCCTCTTTTTGCTCGTACAGCTCCAGACTTAGAGCTGGGCTATAGCGAAGCGGATTTAGTTGAGGGCCGACGACACAAAGAACTCACTACGACCGAGCAGATCCTTGCGGATACTTCTGCAGCAATTACTTGGTTAAGACAGCAAAACCAACAATCAAAGATCACGGTGATTGGATTTTGTTTTGGTGGTCATGCTGCAATGATCACTTCAACACTTCCAGAGGTCAGTTCTACTTTTGATTTTTATGGGGCGGGCGTCAGTTTTAGTCGGCCTGGTGGTGGTCCGCCAAGTTTGGAATTACTCCCAACTGTTTCTGGAGAATTGACTTGTTTATGTGGGACCTCTGATCCGCTAATTCCCGCATCTGATCGAACTGCAATACAAGAAGCCTTGAGGAAAGAAGATCCAGATGGGAACCGAATGTCCTATATCGAAGTTGAGTCTGCCGACCACGGATTTATGTGTGAACAACGTGCGAGTTTTAATGCCGATGCTTCTGAACTTGGTTGGGGTTTACTTCTGGAGAAGCTGAATGCTTAGTTAGGCGATAAGGCTTAAATGGTTCTTACCAAATGCACTAATGGACGAAAGACTCTTTTTCCCGGCAACTGAACGAAACAGGGGCGCCATAGAAGAGGTCCTTTCTAAAATCCTTCCTTCAAATGGATCTGTTCTAGAAATAGCTAGCGGTAGCGGAGAGCATGGAGTGACATTTCAAGAACGCTTTCCCAATATTCATTGGCAAACAAGTGATCCGGATCCCTCCTATAGAAAAAGTATTAGCGCTTGGATTAAGCATCAAGGATTAATGGCCAAGATGTCTCAACCATTAGATCTGGATGCTCAAAAAAGACCTTGGCCTCTAACTAACGAATTTCGATCGTCTCTTAAAGCCATCGTCTGTATTAACATGATTCACATATCTCCATGGGGTTGTACAGAGGCGTTGTTTGAAGAATCTGGGGAACTCCTAGAGAAGGATCAATGGTTGATGTTATATGGACCTTTCAAAAGGAATGGTGAACACACTAGTGAAAGCAATTCGCGATTTGACCAGTCACTAAAGGTACAAAACCCAACTTGGGGTGTTCGAGATTTAGATGTGGTCAGTGAAGTAGGAATAAAGAACGGATTTGAAAACCATGATATTTTTGAAATGCCTGCCAATAACCTGTCAGTCATTTTTCAGAAGCGATAGAGACAGTAGAGCTGGTTATGGGTCCTTCGTAGCGCTTTGTTCAAGAGGGGTATTCGATTCTCGCTTATGCGTTAGGGTCAGTCTTCAAAGTTGGAGACAGTTAACTGAAAAGCTGGCTACTATATTCCCAACAACCCAGTCTTTAGAACACTTCTCGCGAAGTTAACTCACTCCATAAAAACGTTAAAAGATGCCTTTAACGACCTTCTCAGAAGCTGCAAAACTGATGGGATATAAAAGCAGATCACAGCTCTACAAATGAAGCTTGATGGTTGGTTGAACGACTACATCGTTGAGATTGCTGATAAGAACTACCTCGATCTACAGCCCAGAGGTAAAGCGTCCTTAGACAATCACATCATGGGAATTTTTCAATGGCGATCTAGTAATCCCATCAGAAAGTTAGAGACAGTGGTGTCTCCCAAATGAGCAGTTAAGGACTAGTCAAAGCCTGAGCCTTCGGACGACCGACGATGAAACCCTAGGAAGGACCCATTTTGTTCTTAATTGGATCTAGCAAATATGTGTGCAGTGTTGCATCTGCATTTGGAGAAGTCATTACCCAACAAATAAAAGCTCCGCTGGACAACAAAAAGATTATTCTCGGCCAAAAGTTGTCGGGATAATTTGGATCTAATTTCAGGGTTTTTTCTCTTTCATTTATTTGCCCATAGCGCTGCTTTTCTTGGTGTCGAGAAAGAGTTTTATAGCCAATGGAAGAACTAACCAAAAGAGTGGAAGAGCTTGAGAAGAGAGTCCAGCATTTAGAAGTAATGCTGCGATTCCAAGCAAGAAAAAACAAATGAGTTCTTGTGACATCTTCGACTCCTAAATCTTTACAGATGAAGGTGCTCTTGCTGCATGACGCAATGTTTGTTCGAGCGCCTCGTTCCATTGTCCTGGCATGAATTCATGGGCATATCCATGCCCAGGTAATAACCAGTGAACTTCTAGATCAAGAAGCCTTTCTACTGATTTCAATTGCTCGGTCCAATTCCACCAGCAATAATCTTTTGATGCAACTGTTACGGACTTTTTGGGATTCCACCAAAGGTGATCTCCACTAAAAAGAATTTGTTGTTGATCACCAAGTACAGCGACCATTGATCCTTTGGTATGTCCAGGTGTTGGAATTAACTTAAGGTTCTTTCGAAGAGAGAGAACATCAAGTCCTATGACTAGCTTTTCTGCTTCAGGTGCTGCATCTGCATCATCTTGGTGAATCCACCTTTCACAGTTAAAAGCTTTGGCCCAATTTGCGTGGTCTGCTACATCATCTCGATGAGTTAGAACTATTTGGTTAATACCACCCATCTTTTTGATTTGTTTGGCAAGTGGAGCACTCCAGCGAGGGGAGTCGATAAGCACGTTGCCTTCATCACCATGAATTAGCCAACTGCTGGCGCCAAAACTACGTTTTGAACTCCAACCGCAGTAATAGACATCGCCTGCAGGATGTTTGGTAACCAGTATTGGGAAAACATCAGCAGATGATTTTGCAGTCAAGTGTTTTGGCGCGCCGATTGCTGCAACAGGACAATCGATCAGGGCTAAAAGAGCTTTCTCAACTTCTTGTTGTCCATCTGGCTGAGTGTGAACGTATGAACTGCTTCCAGTTGGTGCAAAATGTTCAGGGTCTATGTGCCAGCAACTACCACAATCAATGCAGCCTGAATCCACAAAAAATGGACCAGGTGAATTATTTTTTAGCCGATCTTTTATGCGAGCCATAGCAAGTAAATTATCTAATAAATACATTGGATTTGGTCTTGCTAGTTTGAATAAAGCTTTAATAGAAATTTCTCATTCACTGAGATCTCTTGTCATCACTAAAAGGGGAGTTTTCATTGAATACCGTGCCACGTGCAAATGGGAACGTGTTAAGTCTTTAACTCCATTTGTTAACCAACTGTCCATACCTGTTAAGCGTCGAGCCTAGGAAGACTTCGAGCTTTCGGAGGCCCACTTGCGAGCTTCAAATAGTCGGCCGGAATCACTCATAAGTTAATTATGGTTCTGTCTAGTAATGCGGAGGTTTTGACTCCTCAATAGGGAAGTAAGCACGATCTTCTTCGTCTGGATCTTGATCTCTGAGGCGTTCTTCTACCTCGTCATACGAGTCGTCATCAAAGTTCCTTTCGTGTTTAGTCATGACTGGGGTTCTTTTCTACCTTTCCAAATCAGAAGCAGTGGCAAGCCAATGAGCATCAAGCTGCCATCAATCAATAGATAGGTATTGAGAATGCTCACTCTTCAACCCTCACATCTACTCTCTCTAAATGCTGCTCAGCTTGAAACAGCATCTGTTTAACCACATAAGCGGCCACACCAAAGATCACCAAGACACCAATAGTCTGAATGAAATCGATGTAGGTAGCAGTGAGGTCGTTCATGCTTCCTTTCTAGCTCTTGCTAAACGTCACGGCATGATGGTGTGATGTTTTGACCTTTAAGAAAGGGATGCAGAACACCTTTTATCTATTAGGGACTACTGGCCAAGCAAACCTTCTTTATGGGATTGCTGC
>QCKG01000029.1 GCA_003215535.1 Prochlorococcus sp. AG-409-L18 | reverse complement strand
TCACTCATCTCATTAGCACAAAACTCCTTTAATCGGTTAACAGCTTCTAACTCTTTCTTGGTTTGATTGAATATATATTCATTAAGGAAACATTGTTCTCCTAATGAGATGGTGAAACTTATTAATTTATTTTTAAAAGAACGTTTTATTTTAGATGTATTCATTAGCAGATCTTTTCTTATCTTTGTTAAGGCTTGCTCCCATGTGAAGGTATTAAATGTCATCAGTTTTAAAGCGCAAGTTAAAATTTGATCAGATGCGATGGTAGTAAATTGATTGCTTGGAATAATATTTTCTTGAGAATTTAAGATTTCTGATAATAATTTTTCTGGTATTAATTGATTGATTACAGGGAATAATTCCCTATGGGAAATATCAACTCTTTTTAATAGGAGGATAAGAATTTCTCTGATTTGATTTGTAGGTATTAGAGAAATGTCGCATTCTTTAAGAAGAGATGAAAGGAATATATAGCAGGCCTCCTTCTTTGGATAAAGCTCTATTTCTTTTCGTGCATATACTAAAGCCTCATCTGCTTTACCTAGTTCTTTGAGGATTACAGCTAAGTTTATATTACCATCAGCTATTTTAGGGTCTATGATTAGAGCTTGTTTGGTATTAATCTTGGCTTCTTCTAATTCTCCTTTGTCTTGTAGGATTGTGCCAAGGTTTAAATATGCTATGGCTGAATTATTCTCGATTTTAATAGCCTTATTTGTCACTTGTAGAGCTTTATCTAAATGACCAGTATGTTTAAGTATTAAGCCTAGATTTATATAAGGATCTGGATTCCCTGGTTCTATATCTATAGCTTTGACAGTAATAAGCTCAGCCTCTTCAAACTCACCCTTTTCTTTTAATATCACTCCTAATAATGAATAGGCGGTTGAAAGGCTTTCTCCTAGGGAAATGGCTTTTCTAGTTATATTCTCGGCCTTCTCTAGTTCGCCTAGCTGAAGATAGAGATAACCTAGGTTGATACACGTGAAGGAATGATCAGGGAATAGTTCAATACACTTCTCGTAAAGTTTAAGCGCTTTTTTATATCGTAAAGTTGATTGGCAAATTAAGCCATAATTGGATAATACATCTGGGTCTTCGATACCCATATTGACAAACTCTTGATAACCTTTCTCCGCAGCTTCTAAATTGCCTTTCATATGGTAGTCTACAGCTACGGCTTTAATATGATTAGGTGATAAATTAGAATCCTTTAAAAAGGATTTGCCTTTCTTTGAACTTCTCTTTTCTCCAAAACCAGCCAATTTTATAAAACCAATTCTCTATACATATTAAACTGTGAAATCCGAAATTAGAAGGGCTGATGCTTCAAAGGTAAATTAGCCCTCTAGTATTCTCTATGGATGTAGATTTTGAATTTATAGAGGAGATTTATCATTATAAATATTAGTGCTTATAAGTTTGGTCTCAAATATCTTCTTTTACTAGACAAATAAATTACTAGGATTTCTTATTTTTGAGGCTTTATTAAAGTGGGTTTTACTAATCATTATATTAACATAAGAGTTTTCTATGCAATCGCCAAGTGTCTTTCTTCCCCTATATATTTCTGCTTAAAGCTCAACTTCTCTCCATCAGGTGTTAGGTAAATTTCTTCTACTATTTTTCCTGCTTCAACTATTACAGTTATTACTCTTGAGCCTTCTGGTATTGATTCGCAATTAAGAGCCAATGTATTACCTGCTTCTTGAGGTAATACATGTTGAGGTACTACTCTCTCAGCAATTACTTCACTGACTATACTTTCTACTGAATTGGCGGGCTCTTTAATATATGAGTGAATGTTCATAAAATTAGCTTCATGTTGATTAAATTCGCTTGAGCCAATAACTTGTGAAACTGATGACTCTGAATGAATGAATGAATGCTCTTTGTACTGAGATCTTGGAATTTCGATACTATTCATTTTATCCAAAGATGATGCAGTTCTCCTTTCGGACTCTTCATCTTTTTTTGCTGTTTCTATCTCGTGGTATGCCATACTTTCCTTAGATGAGACGATAGAAGTCAGTAGGAAATCAATGACTTTATCAATAGCCTCATAGTTTTTTTCATAACGCGCTTTGAATTTCTTTGCTGCAAATATTAAATCCATTTAACTAGGGTTGAATTATTGCAAACATAACCACACTCTTTCTTTGAGGCCAGCCCATATCTACTATCTCTTACAATTAAATCTTAAATAAAAGGGAAGAATCGTAAATTGAAAACCACGGCATAAGTTCCTTTATAGATGCTCTTAGCTTAAGCATTAAGCCTTGAAATAGAAATGTCTTTATCCTTGGCTTCAAGTCTAGGTATAATTTACTATTAACTGTTCTGGGGATGGGCTCAACCTTTCAACTAAACAAATAAAGAGCATTTTTCCAAGATCCCATCAAAGGTAAGCAGATACTTATTAGTTCTTTATGCAGCTTTGTGATGGCCTAGATTATTACCATTATTAAGCTAAAGGCGTTTTCCTAGCTCTTTTTAAGTGTTAGGAAATTCTTTTGAAAGCATTTGCTTATGAGATAAGAAGTTTCGGGTAATTTTCAGAAGGAGTCATTCGTTTTGTAACTGTGGCAATTAGAAACTAGGAAATCGCTTTCCGATGGCATGAAAATTTGACCAGAAATAAGACACGACGCTCCTTACACAAGTTTTTGTCTGTGGGCGCTGCTGGAGGAGGGGGCCTTTATTTTATAAAATCATATTACCTTTTAATTAGTTGATTAAGAAATTTTAGCTTAATTAAACTCTATTTTTTGGAATTAACTAATAATAAATTTTCATTCATTCATAATATTAATTAGATCGAATTTCTACTCCGCTAAAGCTTCTTGATTATATCAATAAGATATTTACACTAACTCATTATAATTATATAAACTGTGAAATAAACAATTTTTCAATTGTGTATTTAAAAAATTAATGCTAGTAGAACTAATCCAAGGCCACTATATATTCTTATGACTATTATCCCAAGAAGGAGAATTGACTATTGATTGGTATTAGATGAAAGAAAATTCGGCAAAAAACATAAGTAATATGATCCAATAATCCCTTTTGCAAATAGAGCTTTATGACTAAATCTATTTACCTAAACCACCAAAAGGAAATAAATGCTTCACACTTCGCAATAAATGGTGTTATAGTTCTTAATAAGCCGAGCAACCTTGGCATTCTTTCTCTCACCTCTATAGAGGTATATATCAATGAAGCAATCCCCGCAGATTCAAAAGGTCGAACCTGAAAAGGTTATTGCTGAGCGCATTAATGGATGGGCTGCAATGATTGGATTTATGGCTTTGGTTGGCGCATATCTAACCACTGGTCAAATCATTCCAGGCTACGTATAGGAGGAACAATGACTAACTCCTCGTACGTTATTAACGAAGATGGTGGGCGTCAAAATATGTATGCGGTTGAACCGCGTCCATATCAGGATTCCAGCTATTCTGGCTATGCAAAAGAGGCCGAACTTGCCAATTCTAGGTGGGCAATGATTGGATTCATTGCAGCTATAGGCGCTTATGCAACCACTGGCCAGATCCTCCCAGGAATATTTTGATGACATCACTATCTACAGCAAAGGTCAAAAAGTATTGGAAAGAAGCAGAGCAAACAAATGGTCGTCTTGCAATGATCGGTTTCTTCGCTCTTTTGCATAACTATGCCCTCACTGGATGGGTTGTACCTGGTATTTTTTAAACTAAATCCTATTCATTTATCCATACAAATCTCATGAACGAAAACGCAGAGCTTCAAAACGGAAGATTCGCAATGATTGGTATTTTTGCAGCTTTAGGAACTTATGCATTTACTGGTCAAATAATTCCTGGACTTTTCTAGGGATTTAATATAAAAACCAAATCCTTTGGCCTTTTAAGACCGAAGGATTTGGTTCCGCCGTTTAAATCATCATCTAATTACTTAATTAAATGATGATTTAAACTTATATAATTTCATATGCAAATATTAACTTTTTTAGACATTTTGATAATGTGTAAGAACTTTTATACCTGATCTGTTCCCAGCTATATATTTGGATTTGCCGTTTTCTTCTTTTGTTATTTCGTAACCAGCATTGAAGGCTATAGAACGTCTTTCTCCTTCGCCTATAAATGGGTATACTGAATGTAATAGATATGAAGGGAATATCAACATCGAACCAGGGTAGGGTTCGAATTCAAAAGCACCTTTTTCTAAGATATTTCCGTTTCGTTCA
The DNA here is from genome assembly GCA_003215535.1 of Prochlorococcus sp. AG-409-L18. GTDB lineage: Bacteria > Cyanobacteriota > Cyanobacteriia > PCC-6307 > Cyanobiaceae > AG-409-L18. The sequence continues at coordinate 6,904 of QCKG01000029.1, read as the reverse complement.
GATGCTGAGTTATAAACAAACTGTATATTTCCGTCAGAATCAGGCTGAGAAGCTTTTGACTTAATTCCTCTTCTTCCTTTAACATTTGGCACCTTAATATATAAAACTGAACTTATTTCACATCCCGCATGATTATGCATTGGATTATATTCATTCTCATGTTGGGATACTATCCATGCGTCAGTAATACCTGATGTGATTTTTATATCCCCAGTTAAATTGACATTAGATTTAGCACTTTTTATTACGTATCTGGATATAGCAGATTCTAGAAATTCATTGACACCTGACATGACAAAGTCAGACTTAAATATTTTATATTCTTGTTCAATTACTCCAGCCAATGATTCTCCGTATGATTGCTTATGCGGGTTTGCCAGAATTTCATCTGTCATCTTCGTTAGAGCTATGAGGATTTCTTTAGGCATCTCTATAACGGCTATAAAAGGACCAAAAGGTTTAACCACTTCAAACTTGCAGGACCGAGGTTCTGTGACGGAGCTCATTTGTCCAATTCGAGAAAGATCAAATTTGTCTTGAAGTCCATTATTTGTTGAGTTCATACCTATTGAATTACCTGTTTAATCCTATCTTTGGGAAATAAAACAACTCTTAGCATAAGAGGCCATGAAATTTAAATTAAGATATTTTGTAAAAACCCTTAAATAAAGTATTATGTAGTACATTTATTTTTCAAGGGTCTTAAAGATGAAATGGTTTAGAATCAATATTAAAAAATACTCTCAAGAACTCCTTTAATTGATTAATCGAATTAATGAAATACAAAATACCAACTTACTAATAAATTCGTTTAAGATTCTATTGTTTAATGATTAACAGATTTATTAAAGAGGTAAACTCTAACTTATCAAGATATGCAAGTGAAGGGAAATTAACGAAGGATATTATCAAAATTCTTTCCTCAATCAAGCAATCAAGCTCTGCTTCCGATTTTCAAGCACTAGCATTTTTTCTTCGTCAATCAAATCAAACTAATTTAGCTATTAAAACTTATAAGATTTTAATTTTAATAGATCCACAAAATTCAGAACACTACAAACTCTTAGCAAATTTGTTATATGAGCAGAATTTAATCCAGTTATCTAATAAAGCCTACGAATTATTTCTTTCTAATTTCTCTATATTTTCTACTTGTAAAGCAGTTGCCACTTCTATAAGCAAACAGGAATGTTTACTTAACTCACTCCCATCTTTACCTCCTGATTATACATTTATCCCTTCTAATCTTGCTCCTAATGAATATAAGATTAAACACCTTTTATTTAATCACATACCCAAAACTGCAGGAGTAAACTTTGCGAACCCCATTTTTGCAGCATTAAAAAGCTGGTATATTGATAACAATGTTTCAATGTTTTCGCAAAGAGTATCTACTTTATACGAAAAAAATACTTCAATATTTTCAGTTTATAATATTCACAATACCTCGTTCAAGAACGCATTATTAACTGTAATTCATAGACATAACTATACCATTCCTGATTTTTCTTTTCTTAGAGCCCATGCTGTTGATCATCACCCTATATGTGATTCTTTTTACCAAGAAACAGGTATCAAATTATTTAAACTCTCTTTTTATCGAGACCCCATTTCTAGAATAGAATCTCACATCAATCACCAGTGGAGACAGCACAAAGATCTTGATTTTATTCGTAAAACAATTAGTTATAATTTAAATATACTAGACAATACAATATTTCGAACAGCCTATGGATTGCTAGATGCTCCAAATTGGCGAAGTCTTCCTTCTAGTTTTAAGCTTGATTGTTTAATAGATCTATCTGATAGCTACTCTTTAGAGAAAATTCAATCTTATCTGCTTTCTTGTTTTAGATTACCTAATATTATAAAGTACAAAAGATTAAATAATACGAAGCCAGGTAGCAGTTTGGACCCTAAAATTATGGATTCACTTTTAAATCAATGTAGATCTTCTGGCTTTATAAACTATGACACCAGTAGTCTTCTTAATTCACATATCACTAGTAGTATTCCTCTGGATTTTTGTCTCAATATACCTCATCAATTAAACAGTTATCACCCCATAACTATGCTTTATAAGGTTACATCAGATGATTACGCATACAGCGTAAAATTTATTCCGACCTCCTCCTTGTTTGACTATTCGCTATCAGATAAGTTAAACGAATTCTTTTAATTTAGGAAGGCGCTCTCTTGGTGGCTCAAATAGGGTTTCTATTTCATCTAATATGGAATTATGAAATTCTGATGATATTGTTGATGGTTCAATACTTACATATTCACCAGGGACGAGGAAAGACTGAAAATGGTGACTTAATGCTTCATTTCCTAATTCTTGAATTTACCCTTTACCTTGCCTAAGACTTACAGGTACTTTTGTAGGTGCCATTTCCTTTGAAAAGTTTATGAAATCATCTGTGAAGGCATTTGATATCTTACATATTTTCTTGTTGGTATGATTTGAGAGATCTTTATTGCTGTTCTTGCTGAGCACGTAGGATGGGCATTATCTAAGGAATTTCATTATTTTACTATTATTATACCTTTATTTGACCTAGCCTTCCAGATTTCAGCTATTTTAAGGCTATATTATGATTATTCTATTTATTTATTATGGGTGAATCTACTCATATAAATTTAGCTCTTTCTAATTCAGAGATTTTACGATATTCAAGACAAATTCTTTTGCCGGAATTTGGAATAGAAGCACAAATACTTCTTAAATCTGCTTCTGTTCTTTGTATTGGCTCTGGCGGACTTGGCTCTCCTCTTTTAACTTATTTGGCAGCAGCTGGATTAGGGAAGATAGGCATAGTTGATTTTGATATTGTTGATTTATCTAATTTGCACCGTCAAATTATACATTCTACTACTACTATTGGCTCTAGTAAAACCTCTTCGGCCACTAAGCGAATTAAAGAGATTAACCCTACTTGCAATGTCGAAACTTTTAATCTAAAAATAAATAGTAGAAATGTTTTTGAGATATTTCAATCATACGATTATATCTGCGATGGAAGCGATAATTTTCCTACTAGATATTTAGTGAATGATGCTTGTGTGATTTTAGGCAAGCCTCTCATTTATGGCTCTATTTTCCAATTCGAAGGACAGGCATCGGTCTTTAATCTCAACTCTAATTCTCCAAATTATAGAGATTTAGTACCTTCTCCACCTCCTCCTGGAATGGTTCCTTCCTGTGCTGAAGGAGGAGTTTTAGGAGTACTTCCCGGTATAATTGGTACCATTCAAGCAACCGAAACAATTAAATTGATTACAGGTATGGGAACATCTTTGGATGGTCGATTATTGGTTTTTGATGCTTTAAAAATGTCGTTCCGTGAATTAACCCTTGAAAAGTCAAACCCACCAATAGTTATTAATGAATTAATTGACTATGAATACTTCTGTGGCACAAATCAGATTTCATCTGTAGATTCAATATCTGTATTTGAACTTAAACAATTAATTCAGAATTCGAATTCAACTATCCTTTTAGTAGATGTTAGGACAGTTTTAGAGAGGCAACTGGCTGTAATTCCTAACTCAATATCTATTCCTTTAGCTTCGATAAAGGATGGTTCCAAAATAGAGTTTCTAAAGAAGATAGTTAAAGGAAGAAAACTTATAATCCATTGTAAAAAAGGTCCTCGTTCAATTCAGGCTATTCATGAACTTAGGAAATATGATGTGCAGGCATTTAATTTAGATGGTGGAATTGAAGCATGGTCAAATAAAATAGATGGTTCAATTCCACTATACTGATCATCTCTCCTCCCCCAGCAGCTGTGATAATTGCTATCTTGTCATGTTCATCTATTTCTGAATCGTGATTATTTAGGAATCTAGTATCTTTCTCTCCTATGTATATATAAACAAACTTTCTTATATCTTCCTTTGATCTAATACCGAATCTTTCAGCTCCGGATATTCTATAAATAATTGAGCCAGATATTCACGAATTGTTGTTTTTTCTCTTTAGATGCAATTCCCCTATCACTAAATTTCGTAGAAAAAATAATTTCAGATTACATATTCTAGCCTTTTCTCTTATAAATTATTTATACGGTTACACCCTTCCTTCCTTGGTATCTAGAGGACGGGCCTATTCATTGCTTTATACGTTAGCTATTTCCGCACATATTATTATTACTGATCCTACACTTGCTCTGTCTCATCCTAAATGTAGTTGAACCAAGACCAATTTTCTATTTATTTTCTTTATCTTCTTAGGGTTATTTCACGCTTTTCTTTAGCATCCTATTTCGGATTTTACGTTAGCAGTTACTACTGCTTTTCTAGGTTGAGGATTTCTGCTAACAGTCTTTAGAGAGGAAATACCTAAGGCTTCTATGACTCAATTTCCTTGGTTTATTTCGGGAGTTATTTCTATGTTATTTATGTTGTTATAATCTATTGTGTTAGGTCACCAGTAAAAGATAATCCACCATATCAATTACTGTCAGTATATCATTCATAATTGCCGTTTAAAAATCAAACAGTGTTAGCCAATATAGATTTAAAACTCTATGAATCCGTGAAAAGTAGCTTGCAAAAAATATCACCAAGGATGTAAGTTGGTGGCATAATAATTTGTGGGGATGTTGGTCATCACCCAGAATGCCTTGGTGTAAGATTAGCTCTTCATGAATTTATGGATAATAATAAAAATTATTCAAAAATATTCATGGAAAGTGGACAGTGTTTTTTTGTTAAAACAGCCTCCGAATAAATTATTGAAAGGGAGAAACTAATCGTAATTTTATGAGCTTGTACGTAAACTCATTATATTTAGTTTTGTCTAGCAAATCTCTTCGCCTTATAGGGGAATAACCTCATAGAAGTAGGAAACAGGCACCCATATAGCTGCTGGCTCAAGTTTGGACTCACATAGCAGCAAAAACCTACAAAACTAATCGCATATAGAAGGTAAAATGACTTCAAACCTACTTTGCGTAGAAATTGAACCTCAAAAACCTTGTAGGTAAACACTGTTGTAATTCCCAAACCCTACCAAAACCTACATTTAAATCCTTGAGAAACCAGTGGAGGAGAAGCTAGTGAACTTCCAGGACATTATTACAACATTGATTCAGCCTTTTTATAGCAAGGGTTTTAAGCCTACAAATAAATGACTCAACAAGGTATCAACTAAAAGGACATTGGTTGGCGAGAAATTCCTAATCTTTCTACAAAAACGAACCTATTGTTTATATTAAGTATAGCTAGGGAATTAGTGGAGTTATGAAAAAAATTATCTTTCCAATCTTCTTCTGTTTGTTTTTCGGGATTGCTCCATCTTTCGCTGATGGTTGTAGCCCTGATGGTTTAGGAGGCTATTACTGTTCTGATGGTTCTACTCATAGTCCTGACGGCTTAGGCGGTTTTTATCATAGTGATGGAACAACCACATCTCCTGATGGTTTGGGAGGTTACTACAACAGTGGAGGGACATCTTCTTCCCCTGATGGGTTGGGTGGCTTCTATCACAGTGATGGAACAACCACATCTCCTGATGGTTTAGGTGGCTTTTATAACAGTGACGGTACTAGCTGTAGTCCAGATGGATTAGGTGGTTTCTATTGCAATTGATTGGCTCTAAAAATATTTTATGTGGATTCTTCTCTGCAATTTTGATCAGAGAAGTCGTATGGATTCACATATGCACCCTGTTGATACATCCACTTGTTTGGGACAATGGGGTATGTCAAAACTGACGTATCAACAAACGTATCAACAGGAGACCATTTTACTAGGGTTTTCGGCGATGTATCAACAAGGTATCAACAGATTGGAATCACTAAAACCCTGTCCACCACTAGAGGAGTCGTAGATATGTACTTTCAGGACATAATTAGTTCGCTAAATAATTTTTGGGGAAAACAAGGTTGTGTCCTTCTGCAGCCTTATGACACTGAAAAAGGGGCTGGAACAATGAGCCCTCATACAGTGCTACGAGCAATTGGACCAGAGCCATGGGCTGTTGCATACCCAGAGCCTTGTAGAAGGCCTACAGATGGAAGGTATGGAGAAAATCCCAATCGAGCTCAGCACTATTTCCAATATCAAGTTTTAATTAAGCCATCACCCGATGGCATTCAAGAGCTTTATTTATCCTCTCTTGAGGCAATAGGCATTTGTCCCGCAGATCACGATATTCGCTTTGTTGAGGATAACTGGGAGTCTCCAACGTTGGGTGCCTGGGGTGTTGGTTGGGAGGTTTGGCTTGACGGCATGGAGGTGACTCAATTTACTTATTTTCAGCAATGTGGAGGATTGGATTGTCGTCCAGTTTCTATAGAAATTACATACGGCCTTGAGAGGCTTGCGATGTATCTACAGAATGTTGAAAGTATTTGGGAATTGACCTGGAATGGCACCCTGAATTATGGCGATATTTGGCTACCCTTTGAAAAGGGGCAATGTACATTCAACTTTGAACAATCAGATCCAGAGAGACATAAACAACTTTTTGCATTATATGAAGCTGAAGCCAAGGAGTTGATAGAAAAAGGTCTCCCAGCTCCAGCTTTAGACTTTGTTCTTAAATGTAGTCATACATTTAATCTTCTTGAGGCAAGAGGCGTTATATCTGTCACAGAAAGAACAGCCGTTATTGGCCGTATTCGTAATCTTGCTAAACAGGTTGCAGAAGAATGGCTAGCCGAAAGAGAATCATTGGGATTCCCTTTATTGCAGACTAAGAAGGATCTTTATTAAAAAAATAATTTTAATGTTGTTCTATAGATATGGCCATTAATTTTGATTTTGAATGTATTGGCACGCACCCAATCCTTAGCAACTATATAAAACTTAAGTTATTTGTATTTATAGTTAATTTCTCTGTTCAAATGATTGTTTTTAGTGTATCAAATGTTACCCCTAGGATGGAATCGATGGC
>QCKG01000028.1 GCA_003215535.1 Prochlorococcus sp. AG-409-L18 | reverse complement strand
TTGAGGCCTGACTTTTATCCAACCCTTCATGCGCAGTTTCATCCATTCCTCTTCAGCTTCACGTAAGGCGACATAACAACGACTCTTTAGAAGGGCATGCTCATCTGGGAGTGGTCGGCCTGAGTCAATAAAGACTTTTGGATTACGCAACCAGCTTTTTTCGTCTCGATGAAAACGTTTGGTGCTCTTCGTTTTAGGGTCTTGCAACCAGCCTTGTCTCTGCATGCTTTTGTGTGATGAGGGAATGGTGGTGCTACAGCTCTCCAGTCCTCCGCATGAAAGACCGCATAGGGAGATGCAGATGGAGTCATGCTCATACTCATCTTTCTGTAGCAGTACAACTGTACTAGCTACTTATAGAATCATTGTCAACAGGTTGCCCCGATCAAAAAGGAACATCAGCCTTAAAAGTTGCCAACAAGGCGCCTGCGGAATTCAATTTTCTTTGCAAAGAACTCTGCAGCTTTATAGATGTCCATTTCGGTCTCAACGTAGATTCTTGAAATCTCGTTTTGGATTTAACAAGAAAGTTCAAATAGTGACGTCTTTGAATTAACAGAAAAAGAAAACAGGTGTTTATTACTATTGAATCTTTATTTTAGCTGTCTAGAAAGAGATTAGGAGTCAGAGCACGCAAGGTCTAAAAAAAAGTGCTTGACTCAAAGGGGGCGACCAAAATCTCGCCCCCTTCTCATTGGAAAGAGTCCTTACCATGCTAATCGAGATTTTTAGTCACAGCACGTCGATTATTGCTTTGCTCTTGCTAATGATTGCAATTCGATTTGGAATGCAAGCGGTGAAAGAAACACAACGCAAGAATGATTCACTATGAATGGCTACGGTTGGAAAGACTTTTTAACTGATGCAGCTATCATTGCTGTGGTTACAGGTGTGATCCTATTGATTGTTGGTTCCTTTCCAGAGTTCTTTGGAAAATTCCTACCGTTCCTGAGATAGATGAGATGGCCACCTAATAGAGCTTGGACTTCAGTGGTAAAAAGAGATGGCCACAGACACTTTGAAGTCAAGCAATATGGAGGCAAGAAAACAGATCGTTGGGTTGAGCTTTACCCAGTAATGAATAAGGAAAATCTTATCAAGGTACTTTGGTCTGAACTTAAGACTGATCAATGGATCAGTGGCTGGTTGCAGCTGCCTAAAGACGAGGGTGACAGTAAGAAGAGATAACACTCAAAATGCTTCTAGAAGAAGACTGTGACAATCAGAATAAATTATGCTTCTTAGAACTCTTTAGAATTATCCAATTTGTCAGATCTTGCTGTAGGGGGTCCAAAATTGATCGATGCGAACTAGTACTCCAATAGGGTCAACACTTCATCAACTGCTCTAGTAAAAAGTTATAAGGTTTGTGCGAAGAAAATCAAGGATGTCTCTAATTCGAGAGACTACCCTTTACGGTTGAAGAAGGATAAGTATGACTCAAGTCTAGGAGGCCTACTCATGCACAGTTTATTATCTAGGCCACGAAATAGATGGCTATTAGGCATCGCATTATTAACTTTCGGCACAGGTGTAACCGTAAAAAATGTAATCTCTTATCCAGTTGAGTGTGTGCCCGATATACCATCGGAAAAAAATATCTTGCAAAGAACTTGATGTTATTGATTATCAGAAATGCCCCTAAATAAACCAGTCCCTGATAATTTTATGCGTATGCGGGGCAAAGTTCACAGGTTTGAATTAACACGCACTCTTCGCGCACCTGAGAAAAGAATGGAATACGTAAAAAGATCATTGGCTAATATAAACAGACTCGAAAGTCAATCACGAAAGTAGAAGATAACTAACAATATTCTATCTATCAATATGGAACTAAAATTTTCGAATTACCTTTTAGAAAAAAGCACAAGAGACTTTGAATTTAATAGATATTCGGAACCAAAAAGATCCTAGTTGCTTAAGAAAGTTACCCACTTATGACTAAGTTTGCCTAGGCAAAAGAGGATGATTTAGTTATTCAACGCCATATTCTTAGAAATTTAAAAAAGCTAATAGTCCACGAATCCCAACGAGTCTTGCCTGAACTGTCTCCCTGGTACCTAAGGTTGTTATCCCCCAAATTCACCAAAGCCTCTTTATTTTTCCACCAAATCCAATCCCTGATCGGTGGATTTCGGCTTAGATCATCTCGAGTAAGGCAGAGGTTCAACTGAGATGAGGCCTCAAGAAGAATATTCAACATTGTTTCTGAATCCTTACAACGAGATAACTTCTCATTAGTTTCTTCATCTCCATCAAGAGAGTCCACAAGTAACTTGAGCCTTTCTTTGACAGGCAAATCTTTAGTGGCCATTTCAGTAAACTCAACTAAACAAATCTAGTATGTTCCACTTAGAAAATGATAATTTAGGCTTTATAAGCTGAGAAAACCAGAGAAAGAAGAGACTAGTCCTGGATAAAAGATTCAGAGACTGTGAACTTGTAACCTTAAGAATCCACATCCACTATCTTATTCATCCTCGCGTGTAGTAGTGAATCACGTCATATATGAGATAAATCACAAAGGCAGCACCTATATACAAACCAAGCCTTGGATACTTCGCCATAATATTAAAAGCAGATGATATTTCTTCTTTCTTTGGGCTCTTGGGGGCCAAGCCTGCTTTTCTTCTTCTTTTAGCTTCTCCCATTTTTAGGGTTGCACCTTCTTTCATTATGAATCGGATAAGAGTTATCCGTACAGCTATCTCATTTGGGGTAGGCCATTAGCTTGAAAAAGCCTAGCTTTGACAGGGCTTCTCAAAGATAACCCTTCTGACACTTACATTTGATTGAAATGATGCGAGGCTTCTTGGACCTTGGATCAAGGAATACGGCATCCAGTTTGAGGTCACAGCTGTGGTATCAGATAACGAATTTGCTGACATGTGGCCAGGAGTTTCAGCTGCTGCATCTGTCGAATGATCTGATTAACAAATGATGTGCCTTTAATTATTCAGTATTCAAGGTGAGATGAGGTGAATAGTCGTGATGACGGTAAGCAATGAAAAGAGTGTGTTCTTGCATCTTACGACTCAATATTTCTCTCACTTTCTTTAATAGTCTCGTTTAAATGACCTAAGGAATAAAAAGAATAATAGCTTAAGCTCTTTAGAGATAAATACGGCCAAGAAGAGTTGAATAAAGAATGTTTATCCTTGACAAAGTGGTCTCAGGAGAGTCATCAATACTTTGATAAGGCTTATATGGGTTGAATAAGTTCAAAAATTTAATACCAGAGTTCTGCAGAGAGTCCTTTGTTATCGTGTCCAGTCCTTTAGGGAGCAATCTACTAATGGAGAATCAATACAACGCCCTGTAGCTTCATCAATATTTAGAATTGGAGAATAATAGTTAATATAATCACTATTAATGTCTATATAACCATTCTCGTAGAGAACGAGAATATTTGAAGAGTTTGGTTCAACATAGGAATTATGTCTTATTGCTAAGACTCCGGACTTATGCCTCAAATTACAGTTGGAAGTCAAGGGAGTTCCTAGGCTATAGTCACTAAGTTCTATGTAATGGTTATCAACCTTACCTAAAAGGAATAGCATCAAGTCAATATAATGAATTGAAAGGTCTTCTAAAATACCTAAGGGGGGAAGACTCCAAATCTGATTTCCACAACTGGAGAAATGATGATTTCAATGCAAATGGATAGGATTTATTTATTCTTATAGAGCGTAGCCTCCCAAATTCAGTTTTATACTTATTATTTTGAATAACGTCTATTAGGCTTGAGCGCCTTAAATTAAATCATATAGCTACTCCTGACATTGAAAATCTATTTAGAGCTGACATCTCTCAATTCATTGATTTTACAAGTAAATATGTTTATTCTGAATTCTCTAATAATAGATTGGAAGATCCATTATTAGAAGATAATCTTATTATGTACCTTCATATTGAGCCAGAGCTAGCAGTTAATCCAGCAGGATTCCCATTTGTGACGCAAAGTTCGGCATTGCATTTCTTAAATAGAATTCTACCTCAGGATTTAAAAGTAATATTAAAAGATCATCCTTCGTTAGCCAATAATCTATCAAATTTGAATTTTAAAACTGTCAATAAGCAATTTAGACAAGCAGTGATTTATTTCTTAAAAGGTAAATACCACAACTTTTCATATATCGGCGTTTCAGGAAAAGAAAAGAAATTAATCAATAGCAAATCTGTAACATTTACTATAAGTGGTGACATTGTTCTAGAAACAATTCTAGCTGGGAGAAGAACGGTTTGCCTTAGTGATAATTTGTTTATCAATGGGAAAAAAGGGATTCCTGGAATTTTTAGCTCTAACGAACTACAAAGAATTTGTATTAATTCTTCTAAAGCAAGTGATCTATACGATCAACTCTCTTATCCAAATGAACCCCTACTAAATATATTCAATAGGTATGGGAGTAAGCTGTTTTTAAAACCTTTAAGCCGACGACATAGGGATATAGAAAAAACGGTCCCAAAAGAAATAATCATTAGGCAAACTCAATCCTTTGTTCAAATGGCTCTTGAGCATCTCAAAGCTTAATTTTATTGCCAGTGATAAGGTTGAAAGCAGTTTAACTTAGAAATTTCTTAATTAACAACACCTAAAGTCAACAGAGCCCTAAATAAATAATTTAAAATATACTTATGATCATACATATCCTCTTACCCTACTTAAACGGTTTTAAAACAATGTACATGATGAAATGTCGAGAAAGCCCTAGTATGTTAAAGCTACTTTCGAGTTAATAGATACACATAATGAAGTAATTAATGATCTGTAGCACAAACAAATAACCTATTTCTATCGCTCACCATAATCACCACTTTTCCACTCATCATAATTTGAAACCTAGATATTTAAAGGTAATTTAGTCCTTGGCTGTTATAACCAAACTATTCTTGCTAAAATCCCATGCTCTTCATTCAGAACTGGAAGATCAAAGCTGGTTACCACCAAAAAAGTGCAGAAAAATTTTTATCAACTGGTGCTCCTTATCCAGGAGTTAAAGAATTTTCTCGTTATCACGCGCCAGGTTCATTAGAAGGTTGGATTATTGTTGAAACTGATGATCCCAAAGCTTTATATGAGCACGCCGCTGAATGGGCTGAATTCCTGGATTGGGAAACAACGCCAGTGCTGACTGACGAAGAGGCTGGTCCTATTTGCGCAAAGATCTACAGCTAAATCAAAAATTTAGCTAATTAAGTAATTATGGGCAGCCTTCCTGCTCCTTCCCCGTCCTTATATCCCCATCCAAATTTTTCCAATGGGCATCGAAACTACTATTTTTGACTTCAAGATCAGCAAAACTTTTGAAGAATGGGCTGCTGTTTATGACAGCGAAGAAAACCAAGCAATGCTAAAAGCCAGCGGAATCACTTCCCTCTATCGAGGTTTAAACAAAGAAGATTCCACAAGAGCAATTGTTCTCTTTCAAGCCGAAGAGGGAGTCGCTTTAGGCATGTGGAGCGACCCAGAGGCGAAAGTAATGATTGAATCCAGTGGCCATATTTATGATCAAACTACTATCTCTCAATGGATTAATAGCTAGTCAGACCCTTTCTTCAAAGTCTATCTTTATAAGTTGAGTACTCCTTCTAGGCTGGGGCTTATTTAAATCTTGAATAAAAGCAAAAGCTGTTATAAGTAAAGGAGCAATAAAGGCTGATGCAGCTATAAGCGCAAATATTTGAGTTGGCTTTACTACAGGAATTTTTACTAAAGGTTCTCCGCATTGCCCGCAAAGCATCTGGCCACCAGCACGCTTTTTATAAATTTGATAATGAGGAGAACAAAATGGACAGTAGAATCTAGGCATCATTAGGTTTGCTCATCATTTTTTTTGTTGCTAGTCTCAAAGTTTATTTATAAAAGAAGGGGGCGAGATTTTGGTCGCCCCCTTTGAGTCAAGCACTTATTTTTAGACCTTTCGTGCTCTGACTCCTAACACATTTCTAGGCCACTAAAATAAAGATTCAATAGTAATAAACACCTGTTTCCCTTATTGTTTTAAGTGATCTACTGTTTTGAGTTTCTCTTGCAGTTGTCTGGTCATCGTTTGACGTCCTACTTCTAGGATATTCAGAGTGTTTTTGTGTCTACGGATTTGAGTATCAGCCGCACGGATTCCATTAACTAATTCTTGTGAAGCTTTCTCCAAGGAATTGAAGTCATAGCGCTTTCCTTCAAAGTCAAACACAGGTCCAGGGTTTGTTCCACTTGACTCAGTCATCGCTAGCTTTAAAGAATTGTCAGATCATTGGTGGATCGTAGTCCTTGCTCTAAATCAAAGCAAATCGGAATGAGCTCCGCAAATTGATGATTTTGATTGAGCCCAAGGAACACTTCTTGATTATTTGAAAGGGGGATCAAAGCTCCGAGATTGGTGATGCTTGGATTGCTGTTCATCTTCCAAACATCATGAGACATTTCTAAGCTGAACTCCATAGATGAGTTGGTAGCTTCTAAACCAAAGTCAAAATTAAATTCTGCGGTGTCTGCACTTGGATGGATTATTTCTGAACTGATCGAATGGCCTGCGATAGGGGTGCTGTATTCGTCAAAGAGTTCAGCCTCTTCATTTGACAACAAACCTTCTGTGAATAGCTGATCTGTAGCTTGTGGATTGACTGCTCCAGCCAAGGTAAAGGTTGGTGATACCCCTTGTTCTGAGAAGGTTCCTTGCACAAAGGTCCCACTAATTTCATTGACAGTTTGATAGCTACCAATGGCATTGACGTTATTTCCAGCGATGCTTTGTTCTGTAGATTGAGCGTTGAGATCGATGCTGCTAATACCTTGCTCAGCCAAAGTTGAAAGTTCACCGTCATCGGTGATGCCATCAGAATTGGCATCAATCCAGATTTGAATATGGCTGAATTTTTGGTCAGCTGCATCGATGAGCTGGTCGTGATTGCTATCGAGACTTGCGAGCGCTTCGAGGGAAGTTGCGAAGCCCAGTCCATTGAAGTGTTCCGAGAAGACTTCATTCATATCTTCTATTTGGCCACTCCTATCAAGGTCAAATACAAGTAAGCCATCGTTGGGTCCCACCCAACCTGTGACTTCCAAATTTTTATCGACATCAACATCAAAATGCACTCCGGCATTGCAGTCCAAAAGTTCGACACCATTGCCATTCAAATCAAAAATCAGCGGGTCATTGCCATCGCAATTGTTTTCATACCAAGCAATGGTGTCATTAGTAAAAGTAGCGGCAACGATATCTAGATCCCCGTCACCATCTATATCCGCTACATCAACATCTCTGGCACTGCTGGCATTGGTATCAATATTGGCTGCAGTCCAAGAAGGATCAGCGGCACCATCATTTTCATACCAGGCAATGGTGTTGCCGTCATTACAAGCGGCAATGATATCCAGATCACCATCGCCGTCCATATCCGATAAATGAACATCAACAGCACCATTGGCATTGGTGACAATATTGGCTGCAGTCCAAGAAGGATCAGCGGCACCATCATTTTCATACCAGGCAATGGTGTCATCATCCCTGGAGGCGGAGACGATATCTAAGTCTCCATCTCCATCCATATCGCCAAGGTGAACACTTCTTGCGCTATCAACATTGGTAGCAATATTGGCTTTGGTCCAAGATGGATTAGCGGCGCCATCGTTCTCATACCAAGAGATTCTGTCGTCTAATCTAGAAGCAGAAACGATATCTAAATCCCCATCGCCATCCATGTCACCCACATGAACGTGCCATGCACCATTAGCATTGGTATCAATATTCGCAGCTGTCCAAGAAGGATTAGCCGCACCATCGTTTTCATACCAAGCGATTGTGTCATCACTATTAGAAGCGGAGATGATATCTAAATCCCCATCTCCATCTAAATCAGCAACATGAACGTCACTGGCACCATTAGCATTGGTATCAATATCAGCTGCGGTCCAAGAAGGATCAGCTGCCCCATCATTTTCATACCAAGCAATCTTATTGTCGAAAGCAGAAGCGGAAACAATATCTAAATCGCCATCGTTGTCTAAATCAGCGACATGAACATCTCTGGCTCCATCAGCACTGGTGGCGATGGTGGCACCGGTGAAGGTTGGATTGGCAGCTCCATCGTTCTCGTACCAGGCAATCTTGTCGTCTTCTCTTGAGGCTGAAATGATATCTAAATCTCCATCTCCATCCAAATCAGCAATCTTGACATCCTTTGCACCATCAGCGCTGGTGGAGATATCAGATGCTGTGAAGGAAATGCTGTCGTCATCAGTAATGGTTAGTGTTCCGGTTGCATCGCTAATCGTGGCGTTGGTTGGATTGGAGAGGGTTAGCGTGGCGGCTTCATTGTTTTCGGGAGAACTATCAGCAAGCACCGGAACTGTGAAGGTTGCAGTCGTATCACCAGCGCTGATGGTGACGGTCCCACTAGAAGAGGTGTAGTCAGTGCCTGCTATGGCTTGGTTTTGGACGTTGATATCAGCAGCGTTGGATTCATACCAGTCAACCCCGCTAGAACTAGAAGAACCGGAAACGATATCTAAGTCTCCATCACTGTCTATGTCTGCAAGATGAACGTCATAGGCGATATCTACATCGGTTGCGATATCAGAGGCAGTCCAGGAAGGGTTCGAGGCACCGTCGTTTTCATACCAAGCAATGGTGTCATCATCCTTGGAAGCAGAGACGATATCTAAATCTCCATCCAGATCTAGATCACCGACATAAATCCCATAAGCACCATCCGCAGTAGTTGCGATGGTGGAAGTAGTAAAAGAAGGGTTGGCCTCACCATCGTTTTCATGCCAAAAGATGCTGTCTGTCACGCTACAAGCGGTGACGATATCGATATCTCCATCCCCATCCATATCGGCCACTTGGACAGCAACAGAGTTTGAACCACCGGTATTTCCGAGCGCAACAGTTACTGCTGTAAAACTTGAGGCATCACCATTGTCATTTTGAAGCAAGTAAACGTTACGGCTTCTGTTCATTCCGTTATCTAAGGCGACGATATCTAGATCCCCGTCACCATCTATATCAGCGATAGCGATTTCTGACTCTCCATCTAAAGGCGCCGCCGACCATAAGCTGTTTTCTGTCCAGTTCGAGCCATCGCCATTGGTATTTTCATGCCAGGCAATTTCGCTGTTGGCTCTAGATGTGTGGACAACATCTAAATCTCCATCTCCATCGAGATCCGCTAATTGGACAGCCTGGGCACTATTCGCACCGGTGTCGATATTGGTTGCATTCCAGCTTGATCCATCACCATTATTTTCATACCAAACAATAATGTTCGTATGAGCTACGACGACATCGAAGTCGCCATCTCCATCCATATCATCTACAAAAACATCCTTTCCGTTCGTGGTGGTGCCTATAAGGTTGTTGCTCCAGGAGGAAGGATTAGCAGTCCCATCATTTTCCAGCCAAGATGTTCTATTATTAACACCCGTCCTGACAATATCTAAATCACCATCCCCATCGATATCAGCAACATATGTTTCATAGGATTTAGACGAGTAGACATCAGCTGCTGTGAAGGACAGCGATTGGTTGGAGCTGGCGTAATCAACGGTGACGTCTTGGCTGGCGGCTGCCGATAGGGTCACCGTAAAAGTGGCATTGGCCGCACTTTCATCGGAGCTAGTGACATCGTTAATCGAAAGGGTTGGCAGATCGTCATCAGTGATGGTTAGCGTTCCTGTGGAATCACTAATGGTGGCGTTGGTTGGATTCGATAAGGTCAGCGTGACAGTTTCATTATTTTCATCGGTTGAATCACTGAGGACTGGAACGTTGAAGGTTCCTGTCGTTGCGCCAGCTGCAATCGTGAGGGTTCCACTGGTCGCGGTGTAGTCCGATCCAGCTGTGGCTGTGCCATCGGAGCTGGCGTAATCGATAGTGACGTCTTCGCCAGAGGCTGCCGATAGGGTCACCGTAAAGGTGGCATTGGCTGCATTTTCATCAGAGGTCGTGACATCATTAATGGAAATGGTGGGAGTACTGCTTGAACTCGAACCATCACCTCGATCGATATTGATATAGATGTTGGCGCTATTGGAGAGATTCCCGGCTGAATCAGCAGCCACGTAGGTCAAGATTGGAACGTCTGGGCCGTCATGCTTGAAGTAAGCCTCACCATCTGATTTAACAAAAAACCAACCGGATTCAAGATGAAGTGCTTTATAGCCTTCTGCGGCAGGAAAAGGTTCGTAAACAGATTCAGTTAAGTCATTGAGAACGGTTCCATTGATCGAATAAATCGAAAGGGAATCGTTCTCTGTTGTATCCGTATCACTTCCGAGGAGATCAAGATTGTCTGAGCAGCACCCCCAACTGACAGTGATTTGGTCATTATCTGCAATTGGAGCGATCGTATCCAGAACGTCTCTCGAACCTAGGTCTGGATTACTTGTTCCTATAAAAGATGGCTCAGAAGAATTCCCTCGATTACTAACTATGTAAATTACCGCTGCAACTAATGAACTAAAGAACCCAAACAATTAAGTCAATTCAGACATTTACATATAAGCATCATTTTAACGCAAGGATCTTAGCAATTCCATGAAAGGAACTAATCACTTTGAGACCCATGGGTTTCAATAAAAGAGAGAACGCTTTAACTTTTTGTTGAAGCTCGATTCTTATTTATAAATACGAAAACCAAATGATCAGGCATAGATTGAAGAATTTCGACTAATGAGATTCACGCCTCTTTGCTATTTGACATTTCAAAGAGCAGAACTTGCATTCAATGACACTGAATTAGTGCCTAATGAGATTTGTGCCGTTTTTAATCCGACCAATTAGTTGACAACTACTCCTTACCCATGCTAGTACAGGTGTACTGCTATTCATGTATGATTTCAACCTCCTCACCCTATGCCGTTTTTCGAGCATCTGACTGGAATTCTGCAGCACCAGATCCCATCGGAATAGGTCAATGCCTGCGTATCAAACCGAAAAAGTACTTCCAAAGAAAGCGTATCCAGAAGCAGAAGGATGGGAGTACCTCGAAGGCAGCTATCTCAAGAGATCACGTTCAGCTTGCGTTTGCATAACCTGCCAGCACTTCGATTATTCCTGCGAAAAAGACTACATGATACTTCTTACTTGCCAAATTCAAGAACAATTAATCCCTCATAGAGAACCTCTTAATAGCCGGTGTCCTCTATGGCATAAGCGCATTGAGAGCCAAATTAACCAATCTCCAGAGGTGTCCTAATCATGAGCCCAGAAGGATGGCTAATTGATCCAGCAGGAAAGTGGTTATTGCTGTTTCACAAGGATCCCATGTCCTTGCAGCGACTCCCTCATTTCTATATGGATAAATGGGATGTCTCCCCTATGGGTACCCCAAATAGCTTTATTAATCGCAGAAAAGTGGATCAGCAAACTGCTATCGAAACCTGGGGAGAGCTAACCCAAAACGG
>QCKG01000027.1 GCA_003215535.1 Prochlorococcus sp. AG-409-L18 | reverse complement strand
CGTATTAATTAGGGTTTTTAGGAAATGGAATCCAGAGTCAAGAGTAAGTCACCTAATAAAATTTCAAAGAAGAGTTCTTCTTCGAAGGAGCAATAAAAATGAACAAACAAGCGGAGCAAGCAATCCAGTAATTATGGCTTGAGCCAACACAATATGTATTCCCCATAAATTAAGCAGATGCTGAGGCAGTTCCCTGTTTAAAAACAAAATCTGAATCCACACACTTAAGCCAAATAAAACACTCCCTAAAAAAGCTAAAAGGGCAAGATTGAAGCTTCCTTCAATCAATACTCCTCTCCTGCCTAATTGCCCCCACCAAAAACCAAGTAAAATCAATATTGGGAGCTGAGTAACATCTCCAACCATGAATCCGTCTAAAACTAAACCAAAACAAAGAGCTAAATAAATAGAAGCCATTGGACCCTCTTCAATAGCCCATGGCAATAACCACAAGACAGGCCAGCAAGGACCTACCTCTGCAAAAGTTAACCAACTCGAACTTGCAACACTTAACCAAGGTAAAGCTATAAAATATGCCAAAAAAATTATTTTCTTCTTAATTCTGAGCATCAACGAGTCTGTACCTGAACCCAATCAATTACTTGAGGCGATGCGGTTAATTGCACTATGGCCTCTGGAGTTGGTAAAGCTTGCTCATTTACTGACTGAATGACTCCTATAGGAACATTAGGAGGCATCAGGCTACTGGCAGGAGAAGTACTTACAAGATCACCTGGGGAAATCCCTAATTCACTATCTAAAAACCGTAAATACGGTCTATTTGTTCCAATTCCAAGCAAGATCCCATGCCTCTTTGCTCTAGAGACCCAAACCCCTAATCTATTTCCAGGGGCAGTTAGTAGGCGTACGCGAGATGTTGTTGGTGTAACGCTATAAATACTTCCTAAAAGTCCCCCAGGTCCCAAAACAGCATCTCCTGGCTTAATTCCATTAAGTCCCCCTTTGCTTAGCTCTAATTGCTGCCACCATCCTGATGTAGTTCGTGCAATTACAGCAGCAGAAACAAGCCCGACCTTTGAAGAGTTTGATAAAGAAAGCATTTCTCTTAAACGAATATTGTCCTTTTCCAATAAGTCAATTCGAGCCAAATTCTCCAATTCATATCCTTTCTGAATCCATTCTTTCTGTGAAGAACCAGGCCATAAAGGCCTGCTCAAAAATGCATAAACATCTGCAAATCCAGCTCCTTTAGTCCATCTAACACACCAAAGGACTAGAATAAGAAGAATCCAAGGAAATCTCTTAGGCCAATAGCTCATTTAGCAAAGGACCAATACACAGGATCCCCTCATCTTTCTTAATCCTTAATAGAGTTCCGGGCAAATTCTGGTGTATCAAGCACCCTTCTTAGACGCTTATAATTATCCAAAACTTGACCACAACCATTTACCACGCAAAGCAACGGGTCCTCAGCAACGTGTGTAAAGATCCCAGTCTCATGACTAACTAGATCACTGATTCCACGAACTAATGCTCCACCACCTGCGAGCATGATTCCGCGATCAACAATATCTGCTGCCAATTCTGGAGGTGTACGTTCCAAAGTACGTTTAACAGCATCCACAATTTTATTAAGCGGCTCAGCCATTGCTTCGCGAAGATCTCCAGCTTGCAAATTGATAGATCGAGGCAATCCAGAAAGCAAATGCAATCCCCTTACATCCATAGACTGCAAATCAAATTCATTGTCTGGGAAAGCTGAACCAATTCGAATCTTTATTTCTTCAGCGGTTCGTTCTCCTACTACCAAGTTGTGAACCTTTTTGAGATAAATTCCTATTGCATCATTAAGTTCATCCCCAGCTACCCGCACAGACTCACTTAAGACAGTCCCACCAAGGCTCAATACAGCCACTTCCGTCGTCCCACCACCAATATCAACGATCATTGTGCCAATAGGCTCTGTAACAGGCAAAGAAGCGCCTATTGCGGCTGCGACAGGCTCGTCAATCAAATGAACTTCACGAGCGCCAGCCATCCCCGCCTCTCGAACAGCACGTCGCTCAACACCGGTTACACCACTGGGAATTCCCACAACTAATCTCGGTGCAATAATTCCACGGCCCTCATTACACTTTTGAATAAAGCTTTTGAGCATCTGCTCTGCAGCATCAAAATCAGCAATTACTCCATCTCGAAGTGGCCTCACTGCTCGAATATTTCCAGGCGTGCGTCCAAGCATCAACTTCGCATCATCTCCTACCGCCAAAGGCACTCCTTCTTCTAAATCCAATGCCACCACTGATGGTTCCTGGAGGACTATCCCTTTACCCGAGACATAAATCAAGGTATTAGCCGTTCCAAGATCTATACCAATGTCGCGTGACAACTTGAAACGGCTAAGAAACACAGCATTGAATCCAGGTCGGCGAATCATATAGGCAACAAGCCATGCCACCTATTACTCGAAGCGAAGAGTATGGAAGTCCTTGCATAAAGTCTGTTTAAGATTTGCTGATTCCTAGGCGATCCTTCACTTCAGGAGAAACAAATGTCAGTCAATTCAGTCACGCTTGTCGGCAGAGCAGGACGCGACCCAGAAGTTCGCTACTTCGAATCTGGAAGTGTTGTTGCAAACCTCACGATTGCCGTCAACAGACGTAGCCGTGAAGACGAACCAGATTGGTTCAACCTAGAAATCTGGGGGAAGCAAGCGCAAGTAGCGGCTGACTATGTCAAAAAGGGTTCTCTCATTGGAATAATTGGAAGTTTCAAAGTGGATAGTTGGACTGATCGAAATACAGGTGAAGCAAGAAGCAAGCCTGTAGTGCGAGTAGATCGTCTTGAGTTGCTTGGATCCAGGCGGGATTCTGAAATGGGGGCAACTCGTAAAGATGAATACTCACCAGGGAAACCCACTGAAGAAGAAATTCCTTTCTAAAGTCAATTATCAAATATTTTTCTTTCTCGCTTGCCAAAAACGCAGAGCTAAAAATATTGAGCCACAAACAAATGAAGAAACGAGCAATACCTTAATTCCCTGAGAAACTGATCCAATCCATATGCCAACTTTTAGATAACTTTCACCAAGGAAAACTCCAGCAATTACTAAAAACAGTGTCCATAGAAAGCTGCCTGCTGAAGTCCACAAAAGAAAAGGGGTAATTGGCATCATCTCAATACCAGCAGGGACTGAAATAAGAGTCCTTATTCCAGGAATCAGTCGTCCCCAAAAAACAAGAGCTGTGCCATAGCGACTAAACCATCGACGACTTCTTGAAAGGTCATCAGCACTAATGCCAATCCACCGACCATGGCCTCTAAGCCAGCCTTCAATCCGCTCCTCATTGACTAAACGCCCTATTCCATACCAAGGTAGGGCTCCCAAAACTGTCCCCAATAAGCCTGCCAAGATTACGGGGACAAATTGCAACTCTCCCTGCTGAACATAAAATCCACCCAAAGGCATTATTAACTCAGAAGGTATAGGTGGTATTAAGTTCTCAAGAAACATTGCCAAGAAGATTGCTGTATAGCCAAACCATTGATTAGCGTGAACTGCATTAGCAATTAAGTCAGGCAAATTCGATATAAATTGAAGAAAGCTCATGCTTAGTTAATACGTAAAATTAATAGAATTTGATATTAAACCCATAATTTTATCTTTATTTAATAACGATAATGATCCGGTTTGAATGGACCTTCTATAGGAACACTAATGTAATCAGCCTGTTGAGGTGTAAGCTTTGTCAACTTCGCTCCAATCTTCTCCAAATGAAGTCGAGCGACCATCTCATCTAAATGTTTAGGAAGAACATAAACCTCATTTGAATATTGATCCCCTTTGGTAAATAACTCAATCTGAGCTAACACTTGATTAGTAAATGAATTACTCATAACAAAGCTTGGATGGCCTGTAGCACAGCCAAGATTCACCAAACGACCCTCAGCCAAAAGTATGATTCGATTTCCAGTTGGAAGAGTGATGTGGTCTACTTGAGGTTTAATGTTATCCCATTCATAAGTCTTTAAAGATGCAACATCAATCTCATTATCAAAGTGACCAATATTGCAAACAATTGCCTCGTCCTTCATCCTGATCAAATGTTCATGCCTAATCACCTGAAAGTTTCCTGTGGCAGTTACAAAAATATCCGCTGACTCCACCTCATCTTCTAAACGAACCACACGAAAACCTTCCATTGCGGCTTGCAATGCGCAAATAGGGTCAATCTCTGCAACCATTACAGTTGCACCAAGCCCTCTGAGAGACTGGGCAGAGCCCTTACCAACATCACCATATCCAACCACCAAGGCAACTTTTCCTGCCACCATTACATCAGTCGCACGTTTAATCCCATCTACCAAAGATTCACGGCAACCATACAAATTATCAAATTTACTCTTAGTGACTGAATCATTTACATTAATAGCAGGGAATGGAAGATCACCATTTTTTTGCATTTGATATAACCGGGCCACCCCTGTTGTTGTCTCTTCTGTAACCCCCTGAATACTTGCCTTAATTTTGGAATAGAAGCTTGGATCTTGAGTTAATTTTCTACGAATAGATTCAAACAATGCCGTCTCTTCTTCATTAGTTGGGTTCTTAAGAACTGAGAGATCTTTCTCTGCTTTACTACCAAGCATCACTAGCCCAGTAGCATCTCCACCATCATCCAAAATCATATTGGGAGCCTGCCCATTGCGCCATTCCAAAATTCGATGTGTATAGCTCCAATATTCATCCAACGTTTCACCTTTCTTAGCGAATACCGAAACCCCAGTTGCAGCAATAGCCGCCGCAGCATGATCTTGAGTGGAAAAAATATTGCAAGAAGCCCAACGTACTTCTGCACCTAAAGCCACTAAAGTCTCAATCAATACCCCCGTTTGAATAGTCATATGCAAGCTTCCAGCAATCCTTGCACCCTTTAAAGGCTTTTCTTGTGAATACAATTTTCGCAAAGCCATTAAGCCAGGCATCTCAGTCTCAGCAATAGACAGTTCCTTTCTTCCAAAAGGAGCAAGCCCTATATCCGCAACAACTTGATCAGATACAAAGTCAACTGAGGTAGATACTGTTGATACTGTCACCATGGTTAAAAGGTCCCTTGGGGGAATTTTGGAAAGAAATCTCTGCGAATTGGCCGAAGGTTCCAGCTCAATTGATTGGCAATCTACAGATCAAAGCTGGATTCTTAAAAACCTTGAAGACACAATTAGTCTTGGTATGGCACTAATCAAGAACTTACCTGAGCTGAGGTTGCTCCTATTAGAAGGCCCACTAGGCGCTGGGAAAACCTCTCTAGTCAAAGGAATAGGGAAAGCACTAGGGATCACTGAACCAATTACAAGCCCTACTTTTGCCTTGGCCCAACATTATGAAACAGGAAAGAAACCTCTTGTTCATCTCGACCTATATAGATTAGAAGACCCAGAAAGTGCTTATTCACTATTTCAACAAGAGGAAGAAGAAGCCAATGCTTTAGACGCTCTGATGGTGATTGAATGGCCAAAACGTCTTGGCGTGGACCTCCAGGAGGCTTGGTTAATGGAATTGCAATACCACCAAAAGGAAGAGCGCTTAGCGCACTTATCGCCCTGCATGAGCAGAAAGGAAGGCTAAAACCTCTTCATTACTAGGCTGTGGAGTAATCGCTCCAGCTCCTCCACAAACAAGAGCTCCACATCCTGCTGCAAAAGTCACAATTTCCCTGATCTTGCTGTCATCTAATAGTGATGATGAAACTCTCATTAATTGATATAGCAATCCTGCCATAAATGCATCTCCAGCTCCAGTTGTATCGATCACTGCAGATGGGGCCAAAACTGCAAGTTCACCTGCTAAATCAGCAATAAACCATCTCACTGGTTTTGAACCATCTGTGATTACAACATCTGGGCCAGAATGAAGAGACTTTGAAATAACAGCCGGGTCATCACAATTGAAAAAAAAGATTGCTTCTTCCCTAGCAAGCTTAATCAACGATGCTTTATCAATTAATTCAGAGATCTTTTGCACTGCAATTCGATCTGGCGCACTATCTGGCAGAAAAGTTGAATCCCAAAAAGTTGGGCGCCAATTGATATCAAGAGCAATTCTCACCCCAAGCTTTTGCGCCTCTTCAAAGCTCCATAAAAGTGCTTCCGCAGAAGCTTTAGAAGCCAAGGGGATTGAACCGGACAACAACCAACGGGCATTTTGAATAAGCAATGGCCAAGCACTAGTTAATTGACTTAGAGCAATAGCTTGATCAGAGAAACCCCCACCTTGATCCCCAAAAAATCCCTGAAAAGACCTCTCTCCATTCAAATCGCGACGAACCAAGACAATTCGACTAGGCCGGTCATGATCAATTTGGAGACCACACAGATTGACTCCTCTAACACTCATCAAATCCCGAAAACTCTTCCCTATAGAGTCGTCACCCAACCTGCCAACAAAAGCAACCGCTCCTCCTAACTTCGCCAAGGCACAAGCGACATTCGCTGGAGCTCCGCCAAGACAATCCTGAACAGGCTTATCCTTTGCTGGATCTCCTCCCAGAGGACCCAAACGATCTATCAAGGCCTCGCCTATACAAATAATCTCTGGAGAAGAAAACTCAACCTTCTCAATCTCTTTCATCAGTTCCTAGCCATAGCCTCTTTAAAGACTAAGAAAGGTTTATAAAAGTGCCTGAATGAAGATACTTTTTCAAAGCATCTAGCATTGAGGCATTAGCTGAAGGGAAAGGATAAGAATTCAACGCTTCTGCTTTAGCCCATTTGACTTCCTTACTTGCTAAAGGCTTGGGATCTCCAGAAATCAACTGACATATGTGCACGACGAATCGAAGCTTCTTATGACTATAAGCATGCTCAAACGCAATTAATTCCTGACCGACCTGGACTTGGATTCCCAGCTCCTCCATCAGCTCTCGCTCAATTGTTGATTCAATACTTTCCCCAAGTTCTTGCTTCCCTCCTGGGAATTCCCATAGACCACCCAAAGGGCCATCATCTAACCTCTGGTCAATTAGAATTTCGCCTTCAAGATTAAACACAATACCGACACCGATAGTTTCAAAAGGCAATTTTTTTCTTACGCTATGCAATGGAAATTCTGATTGCTTATTTTCAGCGTAAGCAAGACAAAGGTTTTCCCAGGGACATTCGCAACAAATTGGTTTACGAGGTTTACAAATAAGCGCACCTAAATCCATTAGTGCTTGGTTAAAAGTCCTAGGATTCTCTTCATCTAGCAATTGATTACTTATAGACCAATAAAACTCAAATTTACCTTTTGGCAATGCTGCAGTAGCTGTCAATCTAGAAAAGACCCTTATTATATTTCCATCCAAAATAGAGGTTGGCAAATCAAAAGCGCTTGAAATAATACTTCCAGCTGTAGTTCTACCTATCCCTGGTAAAGACATCCAATTTTCTAATGTATTTGGCCAAGCTTTTGGGTCCAAATAATTCTTATTGACTATTAAGTCATATAAGGTATTTGCGGATTGATGAATCCTTCTAGCTCTTGAGTAATAGCCAAGCCCCTGCCAAACGAATAAAACCTCTTGTTGATCAGAATTTAATAACTCAATAAGGCTAGGGAAAACCTTCATCCACTTTCGCCAATAAGGCAGTACAACACCTAATTGGGTCTGCTGAAGCATTACCTCTGCAATCCATATTGGATAAGGGTCTAAAATCTCTCCTGAACCAGGCAATTCTCCATCTGCTCTTATTTTCCATGGGATATGATGCCTGCCTTTTGCCTTAAACCATGCGGTGAGACTCGCTTGTAAAATCTCTATATTCTTAGCAGAGATAGAGAAATTTTTTCTATTTTTAGTATATGTTCTATCCATATAGGAGATTTATTTACTTACTCAAATCTGAAACATTCACATTCTCGAGGCCCAAAATTGATACATTGCTAAAAATGTGCTGGGATTATTAAGTTCAAATTCATTCCAATTATCTAAATCCAATTGATATGGGTCATCAGGGTAAGATAAAAGATAATCAGATTTAATTGATTGGGGAAGGAGAAATCCTAAAAATCTCAGGTGACTTTCATCTAGAAAGTCTCTCAATTGTATTATAGTAAATCTATGCTCTTTTACATGCAGACATAAATCTCGAAACATAGATCTAGTGTAGAAATCATTTATACGAAATAAACGACTCGAATTGGAATTATTTTTTGCAATGATTTGTTGCCTTATTTCAACTAATCTATCATCCTCTTCATCAATATTTTCTGACATAATCTTAGCCTCATCGCCTAGTCTATCCCTTGCAATTTGACTATAAAGGCCTAATTTTATAAAGCCATTTCCTTTCAAAGCACTGCTGAGAGCCTTCAAACCATCGGACGGGTTATGCATATGATGAATAACACCACTGCTTTCAATTACATCAAATTTCTGATTTAATTTTGGTAAGTCTAAAATATCCATATGAATGAATCTAACATTTTTTATACCAAGTTGAGTAATCTTTCTTTGAGCATATGCCAAACTAGAAGAGCTAAGGTCAATTGCGGTAATTTTCGCATTTTTGTACCTTTGAGCATTAACAACTTGCTGGCCTGTACCACAACCGGCTATCAACACACTGGATTCTTTTTGTATGGGTTTAGATAGAATTTTATTTGGTCTAATTTCATGATTTATAACCTTCGTAAAAGATGATTTTGCTGCTCTTTTGAATTCAGTATATATCCACCTTGGATAAGGATACTCTTCATATTGATCTTTAACATTTAAAGAGGTTTCGTCTTTTATGCTGCCAAACACTTTTAAGGATTTTCCTATTCTGATCTCATCAAGTGGTTCATGATATTGGGTTAAGAGAAGTTGATTAAAACTATTATTTAGTGAATTATAGTTACACAAATCTGATACGGAGTCAATAAACTTATGTATTGGATAATACGAAGACAAAATAGAAATATCTATCTCATTAAATTTTTCCCCTTTGCATCTATTTAGGATAGAAATCAATGATTCTTTCTCCGAATCTAGTACTTTATAAATATATTCATTATAAAAACATTGTTGCGCTAAATAGTTAATGAAGTCCTTATTTATATCTTTTTTCAGATGATGATTGGATGCAACCTCTAAGCAAATTTCTCTTCTTACTTGAGTTAAAAAGCTTTCCCAATATAAAGATGAAAAAATCAGCTTAGATAAAGACTTGATAATAATAGGATGATTGGAAAAGAAGGCAAAGAAAGGCTCATCAATAATTCGATTTAATGGGTTAAAAGAATAGCTTTTTCGATAGTTTTCTAATATTTTGCTTACAACAGAGAACAAGTCCTGATGATCCAGGTCAATCCTATCTAAAAGAATTTCTAAAAGTTGCTCTATATCATTTAATTTATACTCAGATAAGTTAATGTATTTTATAAGCTTAGCTGTACTTTGATAAAAAAATTGATTGTCGGGAAATTTCTCAATCGCTTCTATGCACAAAGATATTGCCTCCTGATGCTTACATTGATTCTTTAGAATCTCTATAAGATTAATAAAGCCAATCTCTAATTCAGGATCTAACTCAATAGCTCTCCTAGTAGATTCCTCAGCTTCCTCAATACAACCTTGATCATCAAGTATTGATCCTAGATTAAGATGAGCAGTTGTTATATTTCCTTTAATTTGTATTGCACGTAGAGTGGATGATTTGGCATCATTAAGCCTTCCCAAATCTTGCAGTATAGCGCCAAGATTTGTATGGGCATCAAAATAATTAGGCTTGATTTCTATAGCTTTTCTAGTAAGCAATTCTGCCTCCTCTAATTCACCAAGTTCACGCTTTAAATTGCCTAAATTACAATATAGTTCAGCATACTTAGGATAATAATCTATTCCCTTGTTTAATATATTAAATGCTTCTTTAGAATTTCCCAAATTTTTTAAAATGACGGCCAAATTACAGAACACCCTAGGATCTAAGAAACCAGATTTCAGGTAGATTTCATAGTATGTCTTAGCTTCCTTAGTATTACCCTTTGAATGACATTTCAAAGCCTTATTCAATAGCTCTTTAGAGGAAATAGTAGAAGAAGAATTCTGAAACTTCTTGTCTCTACTCTTTGATTGTTCACCAAATCCTTTCAATCTTCAAGAGTGGGCAGTAATAATGATTTAGATTCTACCTCTAATCAACGATCCGTATTCTAATTAGATAATCTCAATCCACTCATGCTCCACAAAAGTATTCGAGGAGAAAGTGCCACTCTGGTCCAGCCCCCCCTATAACTAGATTACTGAGAATGGAGAAATTTCTTGAACAAAGCTGACACCCACATGTGGCCTTGGCGCAATTGGGAGGTGGCTTGGAATATGAAGTGCAGCGATAATCAATCGTCTATTGCGGTTGTATTAATCCATGGTTTTGGAGCTTGTAAAGAACACTGGCGTTATAACCAACCAGAACTAGGCAAATCTGCACCCTGCTTTGCTATTGATCTAATCGGCTTTGGCGACAGTAGTCAACCTAAAGCAAGGCTTATAAATGAGCCACTGGGAAATAAAAATAGTTTTGCTTACAACTTCGATAATTGGGGTGCCCAAGTAGCTGATTTTTGTCTTGAAGTAGTGCAACGCCCTGTATTGCTTGTGGGAAATTCAATCGGAGGAGTAGTTGCCCTTCGCGCCTCCCAACTACTTAAAAAGAATTGCTGTGGAGTAGTACTAGTTGGTTGCGCAACACGCGCTTTAGATGACAAACGATTAGACGAACAACCTGCCTGGGTGAGATGGACAAGACCTTATTTAAAAAGCATGGTTCGTCAGAAATGGCTAAGTGGCAATCTATTTCGAAATGCCTCCAGCCAAGGAGTTATAAAGCGTGTCCTCCAACAAGCCTATCCAAGTGGGAAAAATATTAACAACTCATTAATAAAAATACTTCAAAAGCCAAGTAAACGGTCAGGTGCACCAGAAGCCTTTCATGGATTTATTAATCTTTTTGATGACCACCTAGCTCCTCAACTAATGAGAAATCTTGAAGTTCCTGTTGATTTAATTTGGGGAGAAAAAGACCCTTGGGAACCAGTAAATGAGGCAAAGAAATGGATGAAATCCATCTCATGCATACGTTCATTAGAAATCATCTCTGATGTGGGACATTGCCCCCACGATGAAGATCCTGAGGCTGTAAATTCTTTATTGATTAGAATTATTCAACAAGCTACATAAGCCTCAATAGAAGCACTCAAACGTCGAAGACCCTTTAATCCATCACGCTCAAGGTTACGTGCACGATCTCGACTGATATCAAGAATGCGTCCAATTCCTGTAAGAGTCATAGGGGCTTCTCCGTCCATCCCATACCTCATACGTAAAACTCTCATTTGTAATTCAGGTAATTGTTTTAATAATTGGCTTAAGTCTCCCTTCATGCATTCCTTTTCTATTTTCTCAGCAGGTGAATCACCCTCCACGGCAAGTAGATCTATAAGCGTCGTGTCATCACTATCTCCCACGCTCATTTCTAAGCTCATTGGTTGACGTGCACTGCACATCAATTCCTTCACTTCCTCTTCCGGTAAATCCACAAACTTTGCAAGTTCAGTCACAGTTGGTGTCCTCGCCAACTCCTGACTAAGTTCTCTCTGCCCCTTCTTCAATTTATTAAGCATTTCCGTAATATGAATAGGTAGACGAATCGTCCTACTCTTTTCAGCAATTGCCCTAGTTATCCCC
>QCKG01000026.1 GCA_003215535.1 Prochlorococcus sp. AG-409-L18 | reverse complement strand
GTCCTCGGATGCCCAAAAAGATCTCTCAGTATTGATAAGGCTATTTCTAGTGTTGAAATTTTTCAAAGGTCCTTTTTTTAATTAGGACCTTTGAATTCTCTGTCTTTTCTGACTTGAGTTTTTTAGATCAGTATGTTTCTACATTCCATCGCTTAGCTTTTTTTAGTTTTAGTCTTAATTCAGACCAATTAATGCCTTTAGCTGCTGCTGCGGTAGTCATTGCTTCATCAATCCCCGGCTCCATTCCTTTTAGACCACAAAGATAGATATAAGTTTTGGGGTTTTCGATAAGTGCAAATAGTTCCTCAGAATTTTCCAAAACTCTGTCTTGGATATACATCCTCCCACCTTTGGCATTTTGTTGCTCTCTGCTAATGGCCTTTGTATACCTAAAATTTTCAGGGAATTTACTTTTGTAGTTCTCGAAATCTTCGTCATATAGCAGATTGGCAGTTTTTGGTGCACCCATGAATAGCCAAGCTTTTCCACGGAAGTTCCAATTATTCTTTTTCCTTTCTTGAGGTTCAAACATTTTGCGAAGATAGGCTCTCATCGGTGCTATGCCAGTACCAGTTGCAAGCATGATTACGTTCGCTTCTTCATCATCAGGAAGAAGCATTTCTTTCCCTACTGGGCCAGTAATTTTTACCTTTTCCCCTTTGGCAATATCACATAAATAAGTTGAGCAAACCCCATCAATGGTTTGTCCGTCTTTTTCGTATTGAAGTTGTCTCACGCAAAGGGATACTGTTTTCCCTTGCATGTTGTCTCCATGCCTTGTGCTTGCTATGGAATAGAGACGGATCTTGTGAGGCTTGCCTTTTGCATCTTCTCCTGCAGGGATGATTCCAATACTTTGTCCTTCTACATATTTGAGTTGGGGATTTCCTCCAGAAAGGTCAAAAGTGATGTGATTCACTCGACCTATGGCGTCTTCTTTAAGAAGACTGTAATTCTCTAGAACCTTTCCTTCAAAGGGAGCTTTTGGTTTGTAGGTATTGACAGGGACATTTTGGTGAGCCTGTTTCTTTGAAGGGAGTTTTGTAGGAGTTGATACTTGTGTCTTTTCTGGCTCTGACGTAGGAATTGTGCTTGATCCAGATGATCCTTGTGAATCGGTCCTCTGTAAAACAAAATTTTCGATCACCCTAAATAGACCAATAACGATTGGTATATGGGCTAGACCGCCAGCGATAACCGTTGTTTCCGAGTAAGCCATCAAAAATACAAAGCCGAAAGGGAGAATACCAACCTTTGCGACTGAATTAGTAGATAAAACCCCTTTTAGAGGTCAGTTTTTGGGATTGGCACAGCTGGTTTACTGGGCATCTGTTAGGGCATCCTTGCAAATCTTTATGTAATGTTCCGTTCTTGATCCAAATAAAACCCCAGTTGGCATCTCTTTACAAATTGCAGAGTCCTGCTGGGCAAAGAGAGTTGCTAGTAGTCAAGCCCAAACCTATATCAGGTCAAACCATCCAACAGACGATGGAAAGATTGCCTAGAGGAGCGAGAAGGTTGGCGGCTCAATTAAGAACGCCAATTCATCAAGATCGTCTTTGGAGCGTCCTTACAGATTACGATCGACTCAGCTTATTCATTCCAAATCTCTCAATTAGCAAAGTATTGGAGCGCAAAGACAACAGGGTTCGTCTTAGGCAAGTAGGGATTCAACAGTTTATTGGGCTTAGGTTTTCTGCGGAGGTGGAAATTGAATTAGTTGAGAATCGAGAGGGCGGACTTTTGAGATTCAATTTAATTAAAGGAGACTTTAGACGGTTTGAAGGATCATGGACAATGAAAGCATTACCCAATGGAGAAGGGACATGCTTGATTTATGAGTTAACTGTTCAGGGATGTATTGGTATGCCAGTTTCTTTGATTGAGCAACGGCTAAGGCATGATCTTTCTGTAAACCTTTTGGCGGTTGAAAAGGCCGCTTGCTAGATATAAGACTTCTTTTGATTATTTAATTAATTTTTTAAGTTTAGATTTTAAATATTATTTAATGAAGATCAAAGATCAGTTATCCAAGCCGACTTGCTTTGTTTGATTTAAAGATATAGAAATACCCCCAAGGGGATTCGAACCCCTGTCGCCTCCGTGAAAGGGAGGTGTCCTAGGCCTCTAGACGATGGGGGCGAGGCCATGATCAAAAAAGCTGTGCTTTCGATCACATTGGAAAACTACGGGTCAGCGTCACCCTCCGTCAAGGAGTCTGCAACCTTGTCTCGTCCTTGCCAAACAGGAACAGTGAAGTAAAAGCAAGCTCCCTTGCTTGGCTCCGATACAACCCATATTCTTCCTCCATGTACTTCAACAATACGTCGACAAACAGATAGGCCTATTCCAAAACCTGAGGTTTGACTTGATGTCTGGGGTAATCGAACACGATCTAGAAAAATGCGTTGCTGCTCTTCTTCCGGAATGCCAGGACCGCTATCACAAACACTTACTTGAACCCACTGGTCTGTGCGGTGAAGCATGGTTATGGAAATTTTTCCACCCTCTTCAGTGAATTTCAGGGCGTTTTCTATCAGGTTCAGCAGAACCTGATGCATTCTTCGTTGATCTGCAAAAACCTTCGGTAAATCCATTGGAATATCAGTATTGATGCCAATACCTCTTTTTAACCAGCGCTTTTCTAACTCCAGAATTGCTTCAGCTGAGACATTGGCTAGATCAACTCGTTGAGGATTGAAAAGTGCCTCCCACCTTGTACTACCAACCTCAAGAAGATCTTTAGAAAGCTGTTCAATTTCTTCCAATCGACGCGTAATCACGTCTTGAAACTTTTCGAGATCTATTTGACCTAGTTGTTGGCTTTGAACTGCTAGAGCGGCTGCTGTAAGGGGTGTCCTTAATTCATGTGCAACCATCCTTAGCAATTGTTCCTGAGAATCGACACGCTTAATCAAAGTTTGATTTTCTTGACGCAAAACCAATAGCTCATCTTCTAGTTGGAATTCTCTTTGTGTTTGGCTGCCGTCTAATTCAGTTGGCTGCAAACTAAGACCCAATCCATTTACAAAACCTTCTTGCTCCCATCTAGGCAACCAACTTTTAAGTTGTTGAAAAATGCTGCTTCCTGCAAAAATTTGTTTAGGCAGTGGAGAAAGCTTTATTAGAGCAGGAATCGCTACTAAACGATGAAGTTCAAGGAGTTCAGGCTGCTCCTTTGGATCTGATACTTGAAGAGTTATTTGGAAGCCTGACTGGTCATTCTCAAGGAATTGAACAAGCGACCTTAGGTCCCCTCTTGAGAGGTGATGGCGAGCTGCCACGAGCAGCAGATTTAGCTGCTGACGTTGATTGCTTGGAACCACATCCACAGCGTCTAGCGCTTGGCTGTATTGCGGGACACATTATGCGACATTGTATGCACTTTAGAGCAGGAAAAAAACTGACGAACATTTTCTTGCTAATTGCGCATCCTCAAATTGGTTTAATTGCTCAACTCTCGGGTTATTAGGATTTGACTTTTGAATTGTGCTTTGAGATGGTTGGAGTTTGGTCTGATGGTGCAACATGGTATTGAATCAGAGTGGGTTTCTACCATTGCCATCCCTTCTTCGAGGATTTCGTCCTGTATTCGTTGTCTCTCTTGTCTTGCTCAACCTTGTTTTGATGCCCACTCTCGCTAACGCAAGTAAAAAAAAATTCCGTGTTTCTAAGGCTAATCAAAAAGAACTCATCGCTTATTTGGGAATATCTACACAAGTCTTTTGTTTTGCTTTAGAAGAAAAAGTTGATTATGAGAAGGCTGGTAGGATTGCAGCTCGGCCTTTATTTAGTGTGTTAAACGAACTACATGGCAGGAAGGTGTATGGAATAAAGAGTCAACTCTCAAAGGAGGAGCTGGCTCGATGGGTAGATAATAATGTTGTATTAAGAGCAGCTAGCGTATGCCCAAATCTTTTCCCAAAGGAAGTTTTAGAGAGTGTTGACCAGTTCAAAGAACAAGTAAAAAGGGATGCCAAAAAATAATTCCAGATATCTATATATTCTTAGGATTCCGATATGAAACCTAATAAATCTATAAACCTAAAAGATTATAAACCATTTCCCTTTGATATACCTCAGATAAATCTTGACTTTGTCATAAAAGACGATCATGTAAGTATTTTAAGTGTTATGCAGTTCGTTCCCACCACTAAGGACACTATTCCCCTCATTCTTAAGGGCGATAATATTATTCTTGAAAGTGTGTTTATAAATGATACCCTTCTTGAAAACGATTCGTATTTATTAAATGAAGATGAGCTAGTAGTTGAAAATCTACCAAATAAACCATTTTCATTGTCAATTAGATCTAGAATCGATCCTTTTCATAATCAAAGCTTACAAGGGCTTTACTTGAGCGAGGGAATGTTGACTACACAGTGTGAAGCTGAGGGCTTTAGGTCTATATGTTTTCACCCTGATCGGCCTGATGTCCTTAGTAAATATCGAGTAAGAATTGAAGGAGATATAAATGAGTACCCAGTTATGCTTTCCAATGGAAATAGAATCTATTGTAAGAAAGTAGATGAATCTTCTTCAAATCATGAAGTTTTATGGGACGACCCTATTCCAAAACCTTGTTATCTTTTTGCCCTTGTAGCCGGTAAGCTTGACGTAAATAAAGAAACTTATGAGTCAATATCAGGCCGTTCTATAGCATTAAATATTTATGTTGATTCGGATGATCTTTCTTATACCTCTCATGCAATTAGGTCTCTTGTTAAGGCAATGCGATGGGATGAGGAAGTTTATAACTTGGAATATGACTTAGATGAATACAATATAGTGGCTGTGCGCCATTTTAATATGGGGGCAATGGAAAACAAAAGCCTTAATATATTTAATTCCAAGTTAGTTCTTGCCGATTCCAATACTGCTACTGATATAGAGTTAGAAAGAGTAGAAAGTGTTATCGCACACGAGTATTTCCATAACTGGACTGGTAATAGAATTACTTGTAGGGATTGGTTCCAATTATCTTTAAAAGAGGGCTTGACTGTATTTAGAGATCAATGTTTCACCGCTGATCTTCATTCTGCAGCTATAAAGCGAGTGGAAGATGTAACTGTGCTTAGAAATACACAGTTTCGCGAGGATTCTGGACCAACTTCTCATGCAGTCAAACCAAGTCAATACGTATCTATCGATAACTTTTATACGACGACAATTTATGAGAAAGGGGCTGAGGTTGTTCGTATGCTTTATACCCTACTGGGTCATGAGATATTCATGAATGGAATGAGAATATACGTTGAACGCTTTGATGGAAGTGCGGCTACGACTGAAGATTTTGTGACGGCAATTACTGATGGTGCTTTACAGTCTGGGAAGAAAATTGGTTTCGATGTTAGTCAATTTTATCTTTGGTATTACCAGGCAGGTACTCCTGAAGTATCAATTAAACGCGAATGGAAGCAAGACCTTGGTATTTTAATTGTTAAATGCAAACAAGAGACTCCAAGCTCGTCCAATCAAGCAAACAAGTTGCCATTGGTAATCCCAATTCGCCTTTCAGTTATTGGAGAGACTGGAACCTTAGATGGA
The DNA here is from genome assembly GCA_003215535.1 of Prochlorococcus sp. AG-409-L18. Taxonomy (GTDB): domain Bacteria; phylum Cyanobacteriota; class Cyanobacteriia; order PCC-6307; family Cyanobiaceae; genus AG-409-L18. The sequence goes on along the minus strand of QCKG01000026.1, from coordinate 7,440 downwards.
GAGAGGCTATTGATTCTTGATAAGTATGAACAGGACTTTTGTATTAAGGGTCTATCTATAAATAAAAAGATGCCAATTTTGTCAATAATGAGGGGCTTTTCTGCCCCTGTGAAGCTTAGAACCGACTTTTCAATTGAAGAATACCTGCATCTATTTCGATATGATGATGACCCTTTTTCTCGATGGGATGCTGGTCAATCAATCATGAGAAAGGCTCTTCTTTCAAGAGTCTTAGGGAAGACAATGCTATCTCTAGAACGTCAACTAGTTTTAGCCTTTGAATACCTTATTTCTACCCTTGGTGAGAAAGACCCTGGCATACTTGCAACATTATTATCCATCCCTGGTGCAAATGAATTGGAGGACTGCTTGGATGTGATTGATCCCATTGGCTTATATACATCAATGATTTCGTTCAAGACTTTTCTTGGTAAAGAACTTCGTGGACCTTTACATCAACTACTTATTAATACAAATACCTATTGTGTTAGTCAATGGCCATTAGGACAAGGACATAGAAGAATAAGAGCTTTGGCTTGGCATTGGATGGCATTATCTAGGGATTGTAAGGTACTTAAGGAAGCTGCTGATGCTGTACTTGGCGATTCAATGACTTTAGCGAGAGCAGGACTTAATGCTTTACAACCTGTTGATTGTGAAGAACGGGATAGGGCTTTGAATACTTTTTATGAACGCTGGAAGAACCGCCCAGTTATTCTTGACTCTTGGTTTCGTTTAGAAGCCTCCATTCCAAGAGTTGGAGGTTTGGATCGAATTCTAGAATTAATTTCCCACCCTTTATTTGATCCGATAGCTCCAAATGCTGTGAGAGCTGTTTTAGGAGGATTGACAGAGAATACAAAAGTTTTTCATGCACTTGATGGAAGTGGGTATATGTTTTTAGCTGATCAACTCATTTCACTTGACAAGAAGAATCCAATTACTGCTTCTAGGATTGTCAAAATCTTTAGTGGATGGAGAAATTTCATTAGCCCTCACAAAGAGCTTATGTATAGAGCCTTAGAATGTCTACATAGAGCCAATCTATCTGATAATACTAAAGAAGTTATTTCTCTAATGAGAGAATAAAAAGTTTATCTTTGAAGATATTAAGAGAGTGAATATTTTGAATAATTCAAACTAGTTCTAGTTTGCAAAGATTAGTTGGTTAGTTGTATTTTATCTAAACATTGAGCTTACTGAACTCTCCTCATGTATTCTCCAGATTGCCTCTCCAAGCATATTTGCGACAGATAATATTTCAAGTTGAGGGAATCTAAGTTCCTTTTTAATAGGAATGCTGTTAGTTACTATTACTTTTTCAAAGAGTCCTTCTGTGGAAAGTCGATCAGTTGCTGGGGGTGAAAACACAGCATGTGATGCGCAGGCGATTACTCTTTTTGCCCCATTTTTTCTGAGTAGTTCAGCCCCTGCAAATATTGTCCCTCCTGTATCAATCATGTCATCGATAAGGATAGCAGTTTTGTTAGAAACATCTCCGATAACGGTTAAGCTCTCAGAAACATTATGAGCTGCTCGCCGTTTATCGATGATTGCTAAGGGAGCATCTTTCATTTGCTTGGCAAATGCTCTTGCCCTTGCTACACCTCCAACATCTGGGGATACAACTACAACTTCTCCTAAGTTTTTAGTAGACAGGTAGTCGACTAAAACCGGAGAGCCATAAATATGGTCACAGGGTATATCGAAATAACCTTGAATTTGGGCTGAATGGAGATCCATTGCGAGAACTCTATCTACCCCTGACTGGACCAAAAGATTTGCTGTCAGTTTTGCTGTAATGGATTCGCGACCTGCGGTTTTTCTATCGGCTCTTGCATAACCGTAATAGGGTATTACTGCTGTGATCTGTCTGGCTGATGCACGCTTACAAGCATCAACCATAATCATCAGCTCCATCAAATTATCGTTAACTGGAGCACAAGTAGGTTGAATCAGGAATACGTCGCATCCCCGTATTGATTGTTGAATCTGAACATAGAGTTCTCCATCGGCAAAACGTTTGCAAACTAGAGGTCCATCAGTTATCCCTAAGTAAGAGGCAATTTCTTTTGCTAGAGCAGGATTTGAAGTTCCGCTAAAAAGTCTGAGTCTACGGGTGTCATGATTAATGCTTTCCTGTTCGTTTTTTGTTGCGGTCAAGAAACTTGTCACGGTGGCCGCAAGCACAATCTGCTGTTTACAAATGGTAGTCCTGCAAGTGCCGAAGACCAATCATCTTTATAAAGTTGTTTCTGGACAATGATTTGTCATATGCCTTTCTTGATTGGAGCAGGCCAGTCACCCCCTGAAAAGTTAGATGAAGCCGCATTGGCTTTAGCTAACGCTTGGGGAGGGGCCTTTATGAGAGTTTCAACTAGTGAGAACCCTCAAAAAATCCTACAAACTTTACCTAACAATGAGGGATTGGTTCAGCTGTTTGGGGATGGAGCGATTACGCAACCAAACGGTGGGAGCTGGTTAGAGGCTTTGGGCGCATGGCGAAAACCCAGCATTCTTATGGTTTTACATTCTCTTTCGGGGGGGGACCTTCCTGGTTTGGCGGCAGCCTATGTCGCTCTATGTAAGGTGCTTTCGGTTCCATTAATTGGGATTGTTCAAGTAGGTGGTAGTTGGGATCCAGAATTAAGGAGAATGGATGGATTGCCTTGGTGTGGTTGGATCCCAGACAATGGGGAAAAAGATTTATTAGTAGGTAACGATTTTTTGAAGAAACATGAATCTTCCCTAGATGAAGTGGTTTTCCATTTACGTAGAAGATTGTTTAGAGTTCAGCTTTTATGAGATCCCCCCAAAAGAACTAATTAATCTTTTTCCTTAAGGTATATTTATCTTTCTATATATTGGTGGATCTAGGTCATTTTTATAGATCATTAATAATGTCATTAATTCCTCATGAGTTAGATTGGTTTGAGTATTGTTTAATAAATCTCTTGCTATTAAAGAAACTCTTTCCTCGTTCTTCAAAGTTTTGAATCTATTACCTATACCTTTAATTATTAATTCTCTTCTCTCACGAATTTTCTTTCGATTGGCATTTTTCATAGAACTAATGAATAGACTTCTTACTTCTGCACCATTAAGACGACCTGATCTTGTAGAAGGATCTTTATAATTGGGATTTGACTGGAATTCTTGGAGATAAGAATCGTCAAAATCAATTGCCAAACCTCCTATATTCTCGACAAGAGAGATCAATGCTTTGGCTGAAAAAATCACATATCTCTCTTTGAGAATTTCTTTAGGATTTAGAATTTCCTCTACATAATCTGAAAAAAATGCTAACCCACCTTCTTTATAAATTGATGCAAGTGACTTTGGCGTTTTTAAACTAGTTAAATTTACTTTTGCCTCTATTGGAACCTGAATGATTTCAAGAGGTTCTTTCTTGTCTGATTTTACTAAAATTATACTATTAACCTCTTTTAAATCGGAATTCTTTCCCAAGGATTTTGATTTTCTATCATGCTTTAAGTTCATGCCAACTATGTAAATCATTATTGGCTCATTTGGTAGAGACTCTTTATTAGAAAGTTGAATCCCTACTGATTTGTAGGCAGCAATCTGATCGGGTTTGGGCCAAATTGAGTCAATAGAAGAGTTGGCGATCCAAAAACCAAATAATGCTGTTCCTATTCTTTGTAATGTTCTTCCTGGATATTTGCCAAACCATTTTGAGAAAAATGATTCTGATTCTTTTGAATTAGTATCTGGGAAAGACATTATCTTGTTGGGAACCTAAAAACCTTTGAAATCTTATTCAATAGTGCTCTAAGCATAAACCAAAATCATTGGGAATTGATTATCCCTTTAGGTAATACTAATTTACCTCGTGTCGGCTTTAAATGTAGAGGAAAATTAAGGATTTTCTTGTTTTTCTTCTCAACCGATTAAGTGGCCAGAAGAAAATTACATTCCCTATCTAGGAAATCCTAAGGTTTAAGACTCTTCCTCTGAATCTATTTCTAGGGAATCCTGATTTTGGCTACCATTTAGATCTTTTCCTAGTTAGAACTTATTTAGTCTTTGACGTCTTGTGAATTTCTGAGATTTAAATGAATTTCATGGTTGTTAATGCTGCTCTCTTTATTGCTTTTTGATGGATCAATCAAGGCAACAATTTACAAAAAATATTGGCGTCTTACTTCATCCAACTGCATTGCCCAACAGTCCTGTTTGTGGGGGATTTGGCGAGTCCGCAAGAACTTGGTTGCAATCTCTGGCTGCGAATGGGATAGGTGTATGGCAATTTTTACCTCTGTCTCCTCCTGATTCAACAGGCTCCCCTTATAGCTCTCCTTCTGGTTTCGCTCTCAACCCATGGTTCCTTGATGCAAGAGACCTTCTTGAAGAAGGGTTTATTCCCTTTTCTCTTAGTGCAGATATTCCAGGAGGGATTGATGAGACCAGCTCTTCTTTGGATTTCAAGATGGCTGACAAGAGAAGTGATTTTCTTGGTAAGGCCTTGAGGGAGTTTTGGTCTGATCAAAGTGATAAAAGACATCTTGAATTTAGGGATTGGTGTGCCAAGCAGTTTTGGCTGGAGGATCATGCAATGTTTATGGAATTAAATCGTCAATTCAACGGAATTCCCTGGTGGGAATGGCCTAAAGGACTTGCTATGCATAAGGAGGTTGAATTGCAGAGTTGGAAACTGAATAACCTAGAAGGATTGTTGGAACATCGATTATTGCAATGGCATTTAGAACGCCAATGGCAAGTAATTAGGAACCTAGCTAGAGATCTTGGCGTTTTACTCTTTGGTGATCTGCCTTTTTATGTGGCTCGAAATAGTGCAGATGTTTGGAGTAAACGTTCGCTTTTTTCGATACTTCCAGGTGGTGATATGGAAATACAAAGTGGAGTTCCGCCCGATTATTTTTCAAGTGTTGGCCAATTATGGGGTACCCCTGTATATAGATGGCATTGCCATCGGAAGACTCAATTTCGTTGGTGGAGATTTAGATTTTTGCGTCAATGGGAGCAGGTGGATCTTTTAAGGTTGGATCATTTTCGTGCTCTTCACTCTTATTGGGCAGTAGAAGGTGATAAAGACACTGCTGAAGAGGGCGTCTGGCAAATGTCTCCAGGAGCTGATTTATTGCATATGCTTAGAAATGATTGCAAAGGAGATCTCCCTATAATTGCAGAAGATTTAGGCATAATTACTCCAGAGGTAGAGAGCTTAAGGGATGAATTCAAACTACCAGGGATGAAAATTCTTCAATTTGCTTTTGATGGTGATCCTAAGAATCCTTATTTACCTGAGAATATTATTGGAGACAATTGGATTGTTTATACAGGAACACATGATAATGCGACTACAAATGGTTGGTGGAAAACACTAGATGATGTAGTTAAGTCGCGTGTAGCTAAGAAACTAGGAGAAAGTGTTGATTCTCCTTCTTGGCAATTACTAGAAATGGGACTTTCTACAGATGCTCGTATTGTTATGGCACCAGTACAGGATTTGCTTTGTTTGGATGACGGCGCAAGATTTAATACTCCGGGTACAATAGGTTGCAATTGGAAATGGCGATTAGATAGCTCAAACTCTTCTTTGGAGAATGCATTGAGGAGTTATGGAGAAAGAGGATCTTTTTGGGGGAGATCTTCTAAGTTCCTAGAAGAAAACTTATGAGGTGAGTTTTCAAAGCGATATACCCCGTTATTATTTTCATCTTTTAATCCTCTTTCTCCTCTCCAGGTGATTAGATCATTTTCACCTAAGGGAGGTGTTATTTGAACATTAACTGGTGGAAGCAACTTGATTTTTATTCTTCCTCTTGTAGCTTCTAAATTCGCTTCAAAACCATCCTTTGCTTTTATTCGTATTTTTCGCGATTTAATTAAGTCAATAGTAAGCCATCCAGGCTTACTATTTGAAATAAGCCTATTAAGTTTTTGAATTAAAAAGAAATTATCTAAGTTATTACCTTTAAATTTATATGATGTTTTTTCGATTGTTTTTAACTCTTGGTTATCAGAGGGCAACAGATTCTGTGTCTTTATAGTAACTGGCTTTACTGTTTGAGAATTTGATAGCAGAAATCTCTTGTTATTGTAGTTAAATATAAATAGGCTTGAAAGCATTAATAAGCAATAAAGGATACAGCTCCGCCAGGTTGAGAATACGTCAATATTTTCAGGAGTAAATGTTATAGGTTTGTTTGAAGTTTCATTACTTTCCTGATCTTGGAGAGAACCTTTTAGAGTACCTCTATCAAGATTTAGTTGATCTTCTAGAAGACTTAGCATTGAAGTTAGATAAGCTTTTTCAGGGAGTTTTTGAAGCCAACCATTCTCTATGGCTTCTATGACAGATATTGATATCCTTGTCTTTGTTGCTAATTCACTTCTGCTTAGACCTAACTCTTTTCTACGGTTTTTAAGAACTTGACCTGATTCAAGATATTTGTGCTCAGATTTGTTTAAGGACGCTTGCTCAGAACCCAAAGAAGTGTCTCTTTTTAGATATGGAAGATTAAATTTCATTGCCTCTATTTATCTTTACTTTCTGCAATTATTGGATTCCATTCATCCTTCTCTAATTTTCTCCAATCGCCTTCTTTTAAACCACCTAGCTTAAAGTCAGATATGGCTGTTCTTTGAAGGTCAACAACTGGATGACCTAGTGACTCTGCTATACGTCTAATTTGTCGATTGCGGCCTTCATTTAAAACAACTTCCAATAGACTTTTGTTGATACTAGTCTGTAAAATATTTACTTTTGCTTTTCTTGTGATTTTCCCATCTAACATCAATCCGTTCCTCCAGCTATAGAGTGATTTCTCATTGGGGATACCCTTTACCCATACTTTATAGGTTTTTTTATGCGAATATCTTGGATGGCTTAATTTTAAGGCTAAATCTCCATAATTGGTAAGAAGTAATGCTCCACGGCTCTCAAAATCTAAACGACCAATAGGGTAAATACCTTGACGGAGTTCTTTTGGTAAAAGCTCCAATACGGTTTTCCTTCCTTGAGGATCATGGCAGCTAGTTATTACTTTAATTGGTTTATTGATTAATATTAGAATATGTGCTGATTCTAGATTTATCCTATTACCATCTATTTTGATTTCATCTAAATCTGAATCAGCCTTGTCGCCAATATTAGCAAGTTGCCCATTTAATTCTACTCTCTTATTAATTATCAACTCCTCGGCCTTACGCCTAGAGCATATGCCGGCTTTGGCAATTAACTTTTGTAGCCTTTGTTTAGTCATTAAATATGTTTTAACCTTATTCAAGCTATTTGTTTGGAATCTAATCTTGGATCATGGAATTCAATTATTAGGGGATAGCTTCTTGTAATGTTCATTGAAAGATGTATGGATAATCTTAATTCTTAGCTTAAATGATCTTACCTCTTGCATCAATAGATACTTGAGCTTTGTTTCTTAATTTAGATTTAGT
>QCKG01000025.1 GCA_003215535.1 Prochlorococcus sp. AG-409-L18 | reverse complement strand
TGTTTATTGCTTCTAGATACAGTTACGTCTCTTGGAGGTGTTCCTCTTTTCCTTGATGAATGGAAAGTGGATTTAGCATATAGTTGTAGTCAGAAAGGACTCAGTTGTCCGCCTGGTCTAGGCCCTTTCACAATGAGTCCCCGCGCAGAAGTAAAACTTCTTGAGAGAACAGGTAAAATTCCAAATTGGTATTTGGATGTTTCATTACTTAATCAATATTGGGGTAGTGATCGGGTATATCACCACACAGCTCCCGTAAATATGAATTTTGGAATTCGAGAAGCGCTTCGCTTGTTGTCTGAGGAAGGGTTAGAAAATGCTTGGAATAGGCACAGAAGTAATGCTGAAAAACTTTGGGCCGGACTTGAGAGCTTGGGAATTGAGCTACATGTTTCTAAGGAATTAAGGCTCCCAACTTTAACTACTGTTTGTATTCCTGATGGAGTTGATGGAAAAGCTTTTGCTCTTTATTTGCTTAATAAACATGGAATTGAGATAGGAGGAGGGCTAGGAAAACTAGCTGGCAAGGTTTGGAGAATTGGGTTAATGGGATACAACTCCACTCCAAAGAATGTTGACAAAGTCCTTAATTTGTTCGAGTCAGAGTTGCCTCGTTTTAAACAGAAAGTTGTCTTTGCTGCTTAAACCAATTTTCTAGAACTTTTTGTGCTTCTAATTGCATTATGCCCCCCTTAATAGTCATCTTGTGGTGGGCACTTGAATGAATACCTAGATTTAATGTCCCACCAAAAGCACCTCGTTTTTTATCCGAGGCACCAAAGATCACTTGTCCCATTCTTGCTTGAACTAGTGCTCCTGCACACATAGGGCATGGTTCCAGAGTGACGATAAGGGTACATTCGTTAAAACGCCAATCTTCTTTTAACCAAGCTGCTTGTCTAACAGCTATCAATTCTGCATGACCTAAGGGATTTTTCTCTTCCTCTCGTTTATTGCTTCCATGTCCAATACAACGTCCAAAACTGTCTAGTACGACTGCAGTAACAGGAACCTCTCCAAGTTTTCCAACCTGTTCTGCTCTAGCAAGTAGTCTTGACATCCACATTATGCAGAGGTCATTACTTAACTGAAGGGGCTTAGACAATGGCTTTTTAGGTAATAGCTCGTGATAAAACAATGGCATCAAGAGGGAGAATTAAAGTCGATTCCCATTAGCTCTTGGGCCGCATTCCCTATATAGGACAAGCTTCTTCATTGGAACCTTTTGCTTCGCCTGATCATCTTGACCCTCAGCTCCTTTCTTTCCTGGAAGAAGCTTCTGGACGCTTATGCCAATGGTTGTCTAGTGCAAGCCAAACAGGTCCATTACCGCCTTTGAACAACCTGCCTGAAGTACCTCCGAGGATTGAGGGACTTTCAAGTGAGCTATTGCTTGCTGATCTTCAATTAGTTATGGAAGGAGCCTATCAACCTTCTCATCCTGGTGCGCTTGCACATTTAGACCCTCCTCCTCTAACTGCATCAATAGTTGCAGATTTGATATGTGCAGGAATTAATAACAATCTTCTGGCAGAGGAACTTTCTCCAAGCCTCTCACAATTGGAGAGAGAGTTGTGCCAATGGTTCTCAGAACGTTTGGGAATGCCTAGGCATTCTGGAGGTGTTGCAGCAAGTGGGGGCAGCCTTAGTAATTTGATGGCCTTGGTAGTTGCCAGGCAACATTTGAACTTACAAAATGATCCGAATGCGGTGATTCTTGCAAGTGCTGATTCTCATGTTTCATTAGCCAAGGCCATCAGAGTGATGGGGCTTGCTCCTGAATCCTTGCAAAGAGTACCTGTAGATAAAGAAGGTCGACTATCAATTGAATCACTCAAGGAACAACTTAATAGTCTTAAACGAGAAGGCAGAAGATGTTTTGCAGTAGTTGCTACAGCTGGAACAACAGTTCGGGGAGCGATTGATCCGCTTGCGGATATTGCCGACATTTCTTCACGAGAGGGTATTTGGCTTCATGTTGATGCGGCAATAGGAGGAGTATTTGCATTATCGAAAAGTACTTCTTCTCTTGTTGATGGGATCTCAAAGGCAGATTCTGTAACTCTTAATCCTCAAAAGTTACTTGGGATTACAAAGACTTCTTCTTTATTGCTGGTTGCAAAACGATCAAATCTTTTGAGTGCCTTTGCTACGGGGCTACCTTATATCGAACCTGCTTGGGGTGAGGCCCATGGAGGTGAAATGGGTTTGCAAGGAACTAGGTCAGCTGAAGTTCTTAAACTTTGGCTTGGTCTTAGACAGCTTGGAGAAATCGGCATTCAATCTTTGCTTGATCAGGCAATTCATAGACGTTGTTACTTGCACAAAAAACTTGATGGATCTGCCTTTAAAATCCTTAGTGGTCCTCTACATTTAATTGCTTGCTCACCAAGAGATTTGGCCCCTAGCCAAGCAAAAGCTTGGTCAATCAGTACCAGAAAGAAGTTATTAGATGAGAAATTTATGCTTTCTCGACCTGTCCATGAGGGGTGTTATTACCTTAAGGCTGTAATGGGCAACCCTCATACCCAATTGAGTCATCTAGATATGCTTGCAATTCTTTTAAACCAATCTTTAGGAGCCTTGCCCGATGAATGAATCAAGGTCGCGAAAATATTGGGTGGCAATTATCACCGGTTTTATTTCTGTGGCTATAGGAGTTATATATTTGATCTTGATTACAGTTCTTGATTCTCGTGGCCAAATGCTCCCTCCTCCTCCCGAGGCCTTCGGCGAGGTGGTAATTGTCGAGACTTTTCTTTCTGAATGGGTTCAACTACCCTCTTAAGTGCTTCTTCTAGGAACCTTTTAAGAGACGATTGTCTCCTGTTTAGTTCGTAATGGTGTTGAACAACTTCTTGTACGCCACCATCACCCCAATCCTGGTCCTGTTTGAAATATGTAATAAGACTGGCTCCAGCGATTCGGGTTAGCCATGCAGCCGCTATACCTTGGATTGTTCTTCCTATTAAAAGTGTTGGTAGATTCAAACTAAGAGCGGTGCTGATAATAGTGACACCACCTTTTACTATGCCCAGCCCAGCTAATGTTTTGCCCAATGTAAGGGCAAGTTCTTGAGCCCTATTTTTTGTGAGTTGAACACCATAGATCTTTGCTACCTCCATTACCATCTGTGCATTTACTGCAGCTGTACCAATAAGGTCTATTCCTGGTAGGGGTGTTAAAACAATTACTCCGCTACTAATCCAGCTATAGCGCTCTACACATTTACCGGCTTCTTTTTGTCGTTGTCTATTCAGAAGTTGTCGTCCAGCTTCTCCGAGGTTTTGACATTGCAAAAGTATGTTGTCCGCAAGTAATTCTTCACCTTCGTCATGAAGTACTTTTGCTAAGCGTTCTAATAAAAGATCTATCTCTGTATCAGGTTGGTATGGCTGACGACCTGGTCTAGGTAAAGATTGTGGAGATGCTGACGCGGGGATGACGTCTAAGGGATCAATAAATCCTTTGCAGTGACCTTTTAATAAGGCTAATAATCTTTTTTCTTCTTCTACTCCTCTCAGGTCACATTTATTAAGTACGAGTAAGGTCCTCTTACCAAGTTTAGCAAGGCTTTCAAGGACTTGAAGCTCAGCTTCCCGTAAATCACTATCAACTACGACAAGCATAATGTCTGCACGACTTGCTTTTAGCTTTGCCTCTTTTTCTCTACTTTTTCCATCTTTACCTGCTTCGAGAATTCCAGGGGTATCAATTAGTTGAATTCCTCTATCCAGTCCTTTTAGCCTGAGTCGATATCTTTGGCTTGTCGTGGTTGATCCCATAGGGGCTCCCACTTCTCCAACTATTTCATTTAGTAGTGCTCGAATTAGGGAGGTTTTACCACTAGATCCAGTACCAAAAACTACAACGACTAGATCACCTCTGGCGAGCTCTTTCTCAACACGTTCTCTTGCTTGCTTTAGACCTTCTTTAGCTACATCTTGTTTAAGACGGTCTAGAAGCCGATCAATACTTTCCAAGCTTTGTTTGGCAGCTTGGCGTTTTGTTTGAGGTATGTAATCCCTAGAAACTTTATTCGTTTTTAAGACTCTTGCATTTGCGAGATATTTTTTCCACCAAGGCCAACCAAACTGTATTGCAAGTGTAAGGACTAGCGCACTCGAAACGAGAAGTAAAGGATTTACAAGCCAATAAGGAAGAAAATATTCAAGGGCGTATCTCAACTCATTAACTAATCTAAGCATTGCACCTAATAGACCCCCAACAATTAGGAGAAGTGCAAAAGCACCGCAAATAATAAGGAGTAGTCGTTTGGGAATCATTAGAAGAAAATCTTAGTTGATGCAAATAGAGAGTTGAGGTGGAGTTGTCTTTTCATTTTCTTATCAGGAATGTTCACGCCCATTTTTCTTTTTGACTGTATCTATAAAGAAACAGATGACTGCCAAATTTATGGCGATGTCAGCTCCATTGAAGACTGGAAAATCAACTACTACAAACTCTAGGAAGTCAATTACATAGCCTAGGAACCATCTGTCTATGCCGTTCCCAAGGCTTCCTCCTAAAAGGAATGCCAAGGCCATTCCTTGCCAAAAGGGAAGTAAGGATGAGCGCCAAATCCAAATAGATAGGAAAATGGATACTGAAAGACTTAGTAGTCCAAGTAGAAAAGTTGATTCACTGAATAAGCTAAAGGCGGCTCCTGTGTTCTTTACCAGTTGAAACTGAAGAACATGAGGAATGATCAGAAGGGATGTTGTTTTAATAAGTTGATTTTGAACCCAGTATTTGCTTAATTGATCAACTCCAACTACTAGAGCACTTATTAGAAAGATTGTTTTGCGATTTAGATAGCGCCTTTTCATTCGATCAAAAGTACACGTCTTAGTGCTAGCGCGAGAATTCCTACAGCCATACACAGTGCCATTTGTGATAGGAGAGGTCGGAGGGTATAACTCACAAGCATTTCAAAGAGACCATCAGACCAACGGCCCATCAGAGATCCAATTATCAGGTTAAGAACCCCGAATGTATGTAGCAAGGACAAGCCAGCAAAAGCAGCGCAAGTAAGTGGTAGTAACCCATTCATACCGGGGTGTTCTGCTAATCGACCGCTTAGCCAGGCTGCAGGAATGAATCCGAAGAGATAACCAAAGTTTGGGGTAAATAAATAACTTAGTCCTCCACCACTATGAAAAATCGGGAGATGAAAAAGACCAACTGTTAAATAGGCCACTGCTGCAATTACTCCTGCTCTTGAGCCACATACCAAACCACACAGCAACAGAGCAGGAACTTGCCAAGTACTAGGCAAGCTAAGGAATGTTGGTTGGAGGTTTTCCCCTATTGTTAAAAACCCAGAAGGAATCATTCCTCCGACAATGACCATCATGAGGCCGGCCATTGCTCTGCTCCAAGTTGCTAAAACTCGCACAGAGGGGATTACATCTTGCTCCATCCTGCAGTAGGAGTAACCGAATGCATAGCTTTTATGGATTTTTCTATTGGTGACCAAGTCTTTTTACAAATGCCGCTGCCTTATTTGAAAACAGCAGATCCAATGCCAATGCTTCGTCCACCCGACCTCGTGTCACCAGAGGAAATAGGGGAGGTTGTTGGATTGAGAGGTGTCGATGTAGTTGAGGTTCGTTTTAGAAGAGGAACTTTTTTGATATCAATTGATCGTCTTGCAAGAAAGACTTAGGACCAATTGTGGTTAATCCTTTTGAAAGTTATCGACAGTAGCTTTTGCCCCATTCCCTAGATAAATGTTTGAGGGTTTTTTCTGGGCCACATAGGCTCAATAGTGGTGAATTAAGATGACGAATGGCAGCTGCTTGAAGATCTTTACTGGTAATTGTGTCAATTTTCAAAAGGCACCTTTTATCATGTTCATCATCCAAGTTAAAACCATTTAATTGAGCTATTCTTTCGGCTCGTTGCCCTGCAGTTTGAGAAGAATGAGCCAATTGTCCACGAAACTTTGCTCTTGCAAGAATTAACTCAGGCTCTGAAAGTTTAGTGGAAGTAATCTTCCACCATATTCCCATTAAAAGTTGGAGACTAAGGAGTGCCTTGTCTTCAGTGGTTGATGCATGCAATAAAAAGGGGTTATCCCATTCTCTGGTTGGATGATGAATACCTACATCATAAGCGACTCCATTTTGTTCCCTTAATTCTCTAAAAAGGACACTCGACATACCTACGCCAAGGTGACAAGTTAAAAGGCGCAGAGCCAGATCATCTTCGTGATCGTGAGAGATCGTTGGTTGTCCAAGCATTATCACGACCTGCTCAGTTGATTGATATGTTAATGAGAGGTCCTTTTTTAGTGGTTTGTACTTGTCAAATTTGTCTTTAGATAGAGAATAATTCAATTCACTTTCTTTATCTTCAGACCATTTTCGGAAAGGCTCCATTTGCCTTATTTGCTCTTCTAAGTCGCTCTGAAATGAACCTGCAACAGCTAGAACCGCTACTCTTGATTTAAGCCCTTTCGCTATAGGTAAGAGTTCATCTTTATCCATCCTTTTTAGGTCGCTTTGTAATCCCAATGGATCATGACCATATGGACCATTGTTGTAAGCAATATGACGCCAGCCTTCAAATGCTAGGTGAAAAGGATTCTCTTTTTGTCTTTGAAGAATTTGAAGGCTTAATTCTCTTTCAAGATTTATTTGATCTGGAGAAATATGTGGTTCGGTAATCATCCAACCAAGGATTGGTAATAGTCGCGAGATATCAGTAGTTGCACATTTTAAACTAATTATTAATCCATCTTCATTTGCATCGCAACGTAGCCCTGCGCCGCAACCCTCAACTAAATCGGCAAGAGAAATATTGTTATAGGGACCACACCCTCTGCTAAGCAAGGATCCAAGCAGTTGATGAAGTCCTTTTAGGTGAGTTGGATCAGCGCGGCTACCTTCTCTTATCCAAAGTTTGGCTGATATAACTCCAGAAGTATTAATGGGCATTAAGGAGATCTTAATATTGCTCACTAATTCACCTCTTGGGGTCTTGCTACTAGGATAAAACTCGTTTGAGATTGCAAAAGAGGAAAGATCTCCTCTTTTAACCTTGAAGGATTCCAGTAGTCGATGTATTTCAAAGGTTCTAGTAATGATTGGTAACGGTTCCAAAGAGTTTGAGCTCCTGCTAATCCTGCAACTTGACTTGAACATTCAAGGCTGAAATAAAGACCATTCCTTACAAGTTGATGAGCTCTCTCTGTCTCGGCAATATTTGGAGTGGTTTCGAGGCTCTCTTGAAGCAATTGATTAATCTCTTTTTCTACAACTTCTAAATTTTCTTCTAAGCAACAAGCTTCGAGTAAAACCATACTTCTTTGTTCAAGGACAGTTACGTCCATATCTATTGACTCAACAATTTGAAGGTCTTCTCTTAGTCTTTGGACAAGTCGACTCCTACGCCCTTCTGAAAGTAAAGTAGTTGCTATATCAGCACCCATTATTTTTATTTGTTCGTTTGCAGAAGGTATTTGCCAAGCCATCATTAATCGCCCTGATTCTAGTCTGGGGATCTCTACTTCTATACGTCCAGGCTGGAATACATCTTCCTTAAGGTCACTTTTCATTAATTCGTCTTGGCTGTTGATAGGTAATTCAGAAAGGAGACTATTTCTAATTAAATTCTCAAGGTCTCTTGGGAGTGCCCCAGCGATAGATAAACAGCAGTTTCTTCCGGTATAAAGTCGTTCATGAAAGGATCTTATAGTCTTTGTATTAATTGAATTTAAACTTTCTTCATAACCAAGTATTGGCCTTCCATATGGATGATTTCCCCAACAGTTTTTCATGAGCTTTTGGAAGACTTTCTCATCTGGTTGGTCGCGATATTGTGCAATTTCTTCAAGAACGACGTCTCTCTCTGTATAAAACTCTTTCTCTTGAAGGCTAGGGGCTAAAACAAGATCAAGTAAAAGAGAAAGTGCGGATTCGACTTCTAGAGGGGGAACTAGTACATGGAAATGAACGTCATCGAAGCCTGTAGCAGCATTACTGCTTCCTCCCAAAGCTTCGATCCTGAGATCAAATTCTCCTGGGCCAAGTGTCTTACTTCCCTTGAAAACCATATGTTCAAGGAGGTGAGCTAGACCTTCCTCACCCTTTTCTTCAACTGAACTACCTGCTCGACACCAAAGATCAAGACAGGTGAGAGGACTGTCAGGCATCTCAGCCATGACACAAAGGCTTTTGTTCTTAAGACCAAGATATTTAAGATTGGTTCCTTGAAAAGATGTCGTCAGAAGAGAATTAGGAATTCAACTTCATTATGCTTAAAACTTCTTGCTTGGCGTGAGTTTAGGTGAAGAATTTTTATTCAATTCTATAAAAATATTATTACCGCTCATCTATTAGTAATGGGTTTGTGGAAACTTTTGTGGAAATGAATTAAAAAAAATTCTTCTAAAATGAAAGCAAAACTGATTGATGCGTTGCTACTCCTGGAATTTATTGGAGTAAATATCTCTAGATCTACTGGAACTAGTGTCCATTCGATTTGGTGATGCTAGAGCTATAGGTGCTAGTCCTATGTCACGCATCAGACAATCGCTATAGACATCACAAGTCCTTTTGAGCATTTCGAGGAAAAAAAAAGCATTCTGAGGATGAAACTGGCTTTAGGACAAGTATCTAATAGGTGTATGGAAGCTCATTTAATTGAAAGGCGCGATGAGCTGGACTACTCAAAAAGGCACAAAGCCTTTAAAGGTTTTGCGGGCGCTAACTCAAAACTTGAGAAATGGTTGCTTCTAATTATTTACAAGCATTTATTCTGCTTTGATTTTTGCCACTAGGACTAATTTCCACCTCCGTTGCAGCTCCATACTTTTGTTGGGATTCCTACAGTGTTAACTCCTCCTTCACGGAAGGTTTTTTCAATACATTCGTTTTGACTTCTGGACCACGTTGCAATTGGCATTAGTGAAATCGCAATTAGAACCAAGCTGACTGTGCTTACCGTCGCAAGAACTGGATAAGCGTGAGCTCGGATCATTTCTCGTGGTTCCATTTAGCTGTGCTGGCAGATTTATTTCTTTTTAGCTGGAATCACTCACTAAGCCCATGATTCTCTTGAAAACCTGAGATTTCTAGAATTTAATTGGTCGTGAATGATTCATTCCCTTCTGACCGAATGCATCAACAACACAATCCAGAAAAGGGGAGCATCAATCTATGCTCTACAAAAGGACAGCTCTGTTAAAGAAAGGACTTTTAACTGGACCCTTCAGTTTTTGATTGATTTCGCTATATTTGTCGAGATTTCTAGCGTATAAGGTGCTACCTCCATTTCATTCATTCGCAGGAGCCTATATAGGGCTAGTGCTTATTTCCTTTGGCGTGTTGAATGAAATGCGCCTTTTACAAAGTAATTCTCAACAACAAAACTGATTATTTAAAAAAAGCTTGTTTTATGTTTTCATTGTTGCTTGAGACCCTATCACTTTGAAACGCTCTCCTGAGGGGGTTTCATAGGTCTTTTCGATGATTTGGCCTTCGTCAACAACAACGTTAATGACTCTTGCTCCTTGAGGTATTAGTTGGAAATCATTATTTTCAACCTTTTCTTTTGAAAGGTTGATTTGATTTGGAGATTCATACTTTGTTTTATTTAGCTTGTCGCCAAAACGATTCTTTAAGTAATCGCTCTTTAGCCACCAAAACAAAAGAAATAAGAAGACAAGAAGCAAGAAAAATGTTTCCAATGGATTCATGAGAATTAGTTGAAGATTTAATCACGCCAAAACCTCGTCATCCTTTAGGTGGACAAAGCAGATGTTTTGATACAAAGTTGAATTTCTGCTGATAAGGCTTGAAAACTCATCATAAAACCGTTTGGTACCCTTGATGCGCTATAAAGGCTGCCTTCTCTAAAAACAAATGCAATCAGAAGGAACTATTTCAGCGGATTCTCTCAAGGAGCTTTTCAGCTCTTTTTTCTACCAGAGATGGAATGCCCTAAAACCAGGGCAAAAAGCATTAGCAAAAAAGGCTTGGGGGGTTATTACCTATAAATGGCGATGGCAGATAGCAATGAATGTTCCCTATTTAATTGTCTTTTGTCTTGACCGTACTATTCCGGCTGTGCATGAATTCGATTTAGCTTTAATTTCTTCAGTAACATCCAAACTCCCAATTCCCCAGTTTATTACTTCTTCAATAGGAATAAGTTGATTTAATCGAATATTGAACTAACTATAAATTGATTAAGAATAAATTATATATTTTTTCTAAGTTTAGAGGCTCAAATATTTTAATAAAATTAGCTTGATTTTCTAATAAATTAAGGTCAATCTGCCTTTTTAGGTATGGAACTTGAGACATCCTTCTCGCAGCTGATTATTGGCTTAGTCGCTCTCTTCTCAAATATGCTTTCTGCATTTGCTGGAGGCGGAGCAGGGCTTATTCAGTTGCCATCCTTAATCTTATTGGGTTTACCTTTTTCGATGGCCTTAGCCACACACAAATTAGCGAGTGTCGCGCTTGGAGTAGGGGCTAGCCTTCGTCATATCCAAGAAGGTTCACTAAATAAAGGTCTTGCAGCTTTTGTTCTTTGTTGTGGGCTCCCTGGGGTGTTTTTGGGGACACAAGTTGTGCTGTTTTTCCCAGAGAGGGTCAGCACTCTGTTCTTAGGAATGCTGACTTTATGGATTGGTTATTTTTCCATGAGAAGGCCTCAATTGGGTATAACTCAGAAGCAAATACCTTTAATTCATACTCGTTGGTTGTTTGGCGGGGCCGTACTCTTTGTTATCGGTTTCTTAAATGGTTCTCTTTCATCAGGGACTGGTCTCTTGGTAACCCTTTGGCTTGTTCAATGGTTTGGGCTTTCATATAACAGAGCGGTTGCTTATACCTTGATTTTGGTTGGTCTATTTTGGAATGGAACTGGGGCAATTTTTCTTGGTTTAGGAGGGGACATCAAATGGAGTTGGGTCCCTATGTTGGTATTTGGATCTCTTATAGGAGGATATTTGGGTGCTCACCTTTCCCTAGAAAAGGGCAGTCGCATGGTTAAACGAGTTTTTGAACTTATCTCATTCTTTATGGGCATATCTTTAATCTTCCGGAGTCTCTTTTGATTGACTCTGGGGTTATATAATTCTCTCTTTATTAAATAAAGGCTCAGATGGGATTCCCAAACTTATGTCACCTTTAACAGATTTCTGTTTTGTGTTGGAGGTCTAACAAGGTGTAGCCAAAACTCTTAATTAGATGTTGGCTTGGTATGCCACTTTTGATTGAATAGTGAAGAAGCTCATTGCCGTTGGGTTTGCCATAGCTGCCAACCTATCCTTGTACTTATGGGCATTAACAAGTTCTTAGTTGGCTTCGTGACTTTGTTTCCTTTTAAGGAAGCTGTATAAAAAGCTTCCTTAAAAGAACTTTAATGAAGTCCTGAATAAAACTAATGACTTATGGTTCTATGATTTTTTAAATAGCAAGCCTATTAGGAAAGATCATGTTCTTAACAATTTTGGCGATCTCCTTTGGTGAATTAGAAGTTTCAAACTCAACCGTGGGTATTCTTATTGGAATAACAGTCTTTACTTTTGCTGCAGTCGCACTTAGCTCAATTAAGTTGATCCAGTCTTTTTTGCAAAGTGAAGACAACTGAATGCCCCATAGGGTCTGTGGGTGCGACCTTATGGGGCATTAATATTAGGAGTCATTGACTGGCTAAGAACCTTTGAGGTTAAAGGTTTAAATTCTCGCTAGCCAAGCATCGTGATCTTTTGTTTGTCTCGGTTTGAATCAATAGGGCTTGAGCTAAGCATTTGATTCCGAATAGATGGAGAGGTTCTCTTTAGTTTTTTGAAGAGAGAAGAGAAAGCTTTTAGTAATGCCATAGCTTTGATGATTACTCTCCCATAATGCAGGCATTGGCAAGTCTTTGCTAATTTTAAGATCGGATAGACTTAAGAAAGCTTACGAATTCTCTTTAGGGAGAGTAAGAAATCCAAAGAGATAATTGGGATAAGAAATCAATGGTGGATTTAGCTATTTCTAAATTGATTTATTAGAAACTGGATAGGAGATAAAATACAATATATTTTATTAAATGAAATAGTCCTTTTCATGTTAAAGGATTGATTCTATTTGTTAGGATGAAAGATTGTTAATTCTATAAAATCAAACCAAGTGACTTTCTAGCCTTATTTGATTCTTGTAGGAGTCTTAGCAGACCATAGCTTCTAATTATTAGCAAACTTCTCCATACCTGTATAGGAGCAAAAACTAGTAGAAGAAGTAGATTTGCGAACAGGAACTTCAGTCCAGAGAATAATGCTATATCTGGCAAAATTATGTAAATGATAGAAAGCAATAAAAGGCTTGTAAACCTTGACATTAGTATTCTTTTTGAAGGGATTATTCTGATTTCAAAGGCAAAGTAACCATAGTCTTCGCAAAGTATAAATGAGAATATTGATCTGAGTAAGAATATGTATATCAAAAGTATCAATAAACCAGTTATAGGACTGGAAGAGAAACCAAAGAAAGGGAAATATATAAGATAAGCAAAGTCAAGCAAATAGCTGATTGATTTAGTTGCTATAGCTGTCGACTTGCTCTTTTTTGATTGCAATTCTGAATAATATCTCATTATTCTTAGGCAATCCATTAATGATGGTATATTTTGATCTATAAGTAATTCATTAAAAAGTCTTGTAGACTGACCGCTAAGGTGAGACTTGGCCCACAACAGCAAGCTTTCATGTGTAGCGCTGGTTGACTTGATACTAGTTATCTTATCGTAATCAGCTGAATTAATTTCTTTATAAAGTTGTTTTGGAGAAGTAGATGTTATTGAACTAATATTTTCTATGGCAATACTTTTTTTGAACACCTTAAGGAGCTTTAAACACCAACATTTAAATTGCTCTATAGAATCATGAGAGAACACCCCTTTCAGAAATGATGCTAAATTATCTATCTTGAAGTTGATCACCTTATTTATGCAGAGATGCTAATTTGATTAGATTTTACTTGATTGCTTAGGTTAAACATAAAAAGCCTAATCAAGTCTTAATTAAAAGAATCTAAAAAGGACTTTACACAAAATATCTAGTTTTAATTTTTAATAGGTAAATCAATCCTTAATACGCTCGGACTAGAAGAATAACCTTTGACCTCTGCTCTTGTTTTTTCAAGGGAATTTCTAAAAGCATTTATGGTTATGGTCTATCACTTAGAGCAAATCCCCCATCATTAGTAAACACTCATGACAAATTCTGGCAAGAAAACCGATAGAACGCTTTCTTTATATTATTGAACTTCCTAGTATCCCATGAGCAGATATTGGCCTAAACGATCATCTCCAGAAGGATTCTCCATTGAAAAACTGGCTCAAACCTATAGAAAAAAAATATTAAGCAAACAAAACCAATTAGACCAATCAATTCTTGCTACTAAAATTATTTCCAAAGTTAGTGCTTCAAAACAAAACTGGTATGGACCTCATTGGGCTAATCGCTATTATGAAGAGTATAGAGAAGCTGCTTAGTCAATACCTAATATTCTAGTGAGCTTTTCTTGCTAAAATAAAGAAATTAGTACTAGCAGCAAATTTCTTCATCAGTTTATGGCAAATATAAAAAACAAATAATATTTATACGATTATTCTACATATAAATAATAATAGGCTATTGTGAAAGAGAAACTCCGATTCCAGTTGGCTTAATTTACAGGAAACTTATATGACTAAATACATTCTTTTATTGATAGCTTTAGTAATGATTATAGCTATATTTATTTATATTAATAGATCAAGAAAATCTATTAATATAAATATGTCCAAGGAGTCTAAAATGACTAAGTGGTTCAATATGTCAGATCAGGAGAGGAATGAGTTATATAACTTTGACAACATGAAGTTAAAGGAGAGGAAGAAATTACTTTTATATCAAACAAGGAAAGAATATAATAAAATCAAAAAGGAGAATAAACCTAATGATAGGCCCCCCTTTTCCCCTAACAAAAAGCCTAACTAAGCACTACTTAGAAGTATCATTTGTAAATATATAAGCTATTATATAGGTATGGTTTTCCATGGCTATTAATTACCTTACCTATTACTCTTTTGCTTTTATGTGTTGGCCCCCAAACAAGGCTTGGACGAGTTGCTCTAAAAGAAAGGGATACAGACATTTTGTTGCAATTAACTATGGAGGTTCTGGTGATAGTAGATGGGTTCAACTTGTTTCAGTGCTTGATGGATCATCCCGTCTAATAGTCTTATGGAGTGAGATCAAAGATCAAACAAAGTGGAATAGTGGTTGGCTAGTCTTACCAAGAGATGAAGCTAATCCAATTAGAGAATATTTAGATCTTGAAGATAGTCAATTAGATACAACGAAATGGGGTAAAGGTTGCTTACATCCTTCAAATGATTCTGGACTTCGGCTCCCAATTGAAGTTGATTTAATACGAAAGTGGTTTGATGATGAATCTTAGTAAATCTGATTTAAATTTAATGAAAGCAAGAAAGCATTATGTCTCACTTTTTACTTGCAGTGTTCTTATCATGATTTTTTTGGCTAATAAGTCCTTTAGATTTTAGAGAAACAAATCAACGACTTCCAAATTTTAGAAATTGCGCTATCAATGGATATCCGACGCTTTCCTGATGACTGAAAATCCATGGGTAAGTTCGATTGAGGCAAGTCAGTATCTTGGAGTAAGCCCAAAAACTTTAGAGCGTTGGAGGGAGGTCGGTTATCTAAGACCTGGGACACATTGGAGAAGTGCCCCTAATTCCGAATCTATTCCTTGGACACCAGAAGTTATCTACAATAAGTCTTGGTGTAAAGAGAAAATGGACTATTGTCGTTCACATGATGCCCAGATAAATGAACTGGCCGCATAA
>QCKG01000024.1 GCA_003215535.1 Prochlorococcus sp. AG-409-L18 | reverse complement strand
GCTTGAAGCTCGCGTCGGCGAATTCGAAGCAGGTCAGTTTTCGACTACTACGAAATTGGGTGGTAAGGCCATTTTTACTATTGGCGCAACTGATGAGGATGACGCTGATGATGATGATGCAGTTACCTTTAACTACACCTATCAGTTGAATCTGAACTCAAGCTTCACCGGTAGAGATCTTCTCTATACAAGGTTGAAGACTGGTAACTTCGGACCTAGCAATTTCAAGAACTCATCGGGAGTTTATTTAAACCACGCCAACAGCAATGACGACACGATTAAGGTTGACAAGTTGTGGTATCAGTTCCCTGTTGGTGACAATTTGAAGATGTGGCTCGGTGCCAAAATCGAGAACTACTACATGCTGGCCAGCGCACCTTCAGTTTATAAGCCAATTTTGAAGGATCTCAAATTGGGTACTAATGGTGCAGTTTATGGTGCAAGCACTGGACAAGGTTTTGGTGTCGCTTGGACTCAATCTGTTGAGAATCGTAGCCAGCCTAGGTTTGCAATTTCAACTAACTACACAGCATCTAGTAGCACAGGTGAAGATTCTAACCCTGAGACGGGTGGCATCCTTACTGATGGTGCTAAGGGTATGTTCCTTACTAAAGTTGAGTATGGTAGCCCTCGTTGGCAGGTATCTGCTGCTTATTCCCATAAGACAGATGATCCAACTGCCTCTGCTGGTTTTGGTACAGCAGCTGGTAAGAGCCGTACAGGTTCAACAGATGGTATTGGCTTAAGGGCTTATTGGAAACCTGATACAACTGGCGCGGTCCCTTCAGTTTCTGTTGGATATGACATCGCCACTGTTGATGATGACGGTAATGATGGATCTACAGAAGAGACAACAGCCTGGATGGTTGGATTGTCTTGGAAGGATGCCTTTGTTGATGGCAATTCTGCTGGTCTTGCCTTTGGTCAACGTCAGTATGCATCTGAAGTTAAAGGCTCTACCGATGATCCATCAGATGAGAACTTCATCTGGGAGGCTTATTACACATTTAAGGTTTCAGACAACATCGAAGTTACACCGGCTGTATTTGGTCTGACTGATCCTAATAATGGCAGTGATGACGATGTTACTGGAGCCATTGTAAATACAACATTTAAGTTCTAATCTGAGATTTAATCAGGTTGAATGCATCCAAAGCGCCCTTGATAGGGCGCTTTTTTTAATCTTAAGTAAGACTTAGTTGATTGCAGTATTAAGATATGATTTTCTAGGCACATTAGTTCACATTAGTTTATATTTGATTTATTTTTAGGTCATATTGATTATTTAATTTTTACCATCTAAATTCTATTAAAAGGCAAGTAGGCGAAAAGGTTGGTAGGAGGAAATTTACCAGCAATTTTCACCTTCTCCAATTGGTATGCAAATATCTTCTTCTTTTGCTTTTTCTGCTGCAGATTTTGCATCATCATCAAGAATGCTTTTCTCGTTCACTTTTTGATCAGTAGTCCATTCTTTTAATCCGCCCATTTCTTGGTTACTCTCATTTGCCTTTGTTGTATTTGGATCAACAGATGCGCATCCAATGAGCGCTGTGGCTGTAATGAAGATTGCTACAGGTGAAGTCTTACTCATAATCTTAAAAACATTTTTTAATTTAAAACGATTGGCAATTATAGGTTGGTTAATTTATTACAATTTAAAGTATCAAGTTTTACAAGGGCTAATCTCCCAGCCTCCTTACTAAATTGCTATAGGCCTGGAAGATGAGATCTAGTTGTGGTGACCTACCGTGCTCTGCTAATAATCCTTTCGCTCCAGCATCAATTCCAAAGAGTAAGTTTCGGTCTTCATTGCTGCGGATATAACTTTGAATCCAGCCTATGCAGACCAAGCGCTCCCCTTTAGTCACCTTTTTTACCGAGTGAAGACTTGTACTCGGGTAAATAACCAGATATCCCGCGGGTAGCTTTATCTCTTTATGTGTTTGAATTGTCTGTATGCTTAGCTCTCCTCCTTGATAGTCTTCAGGCTCATTTAAGAACAAGGTGAAGGAGAGGTCGCTTCTGCCTGAGCTCATATAAGGATTGTCTACATGATAGCCATAACCTTGCTCTTCTCCTGTTCTTGTAAAGTTGATTCCATGGAATTGTCGTGGTAAAGAATAGCTTTTTATTAGAGGGTTTGATTTCATCTTATTTCTAATAGATTCACTTATTTCTATTGAGGTTTTTGATTTTCTATTTAATTGTAAGTTGTTTTTCTGTAAAGACGCATAAGAGCCAGCTGTTTTTTTCCCATCTTCCCAAGATGCTTTGTCTTGTAAAAGCTGCTCAACTAATTTTTTGACTGCAGACTGTTCAAGCAATTGGTGAGTTAAGTAATCCATCCTTTTTTTGTGAGGCGACTGAAAGAAAATGAAATTCCTTACAATAGAATCAAATGATACTAAGTTAGGTATAAAAAAGTTGATCGGCTGAACCTTCGTTTGGTTTTGGATAATCTATGTATTAACTTGTTAATTGTCTATTTTATATGTCTTGGCTAAGAGGACTAAGCACTTCAGCTCTAGCAACAACCCTGTCAATAGGCTCGGTGGCCTTAGGACCAGAACCTTTGAGGGCTAAGGAAGTAAGAATTTACTCTGGTCGTCATTACAATACTGACAGGCAAATATTCAAGAAATTCTCAGAGGAGACAGGAATAAGAGTCAGGTTGATTGAAGCAACTGGGATATCACTTGTTGAGAGATTAAAAAGAGAGGGTGAAAATTCAAATGCTGATATTCTTCTTCTTGTTGATGCAGCTAGAATTAATAATGCAGCTAAGGCTGGATTATTACAACCATATCGTTCAGCTAAATTAGATATGGAAGTGCCTAAAGAGTATAGAGATCCTAATGGTAGGTGGTATGCGCTTACACGAAGAGTAAGAGTAATGGTTGCCAATCCTTCGTTAGTAAGTACTAATCAAATTAGAAGCTATTCAGATCTTTCCCAGCCCTCTTTAAAGGGCAAGGTTTGTTTGCGTAAACGTAATAGCCCTTACAATCAATCTCTTGTAGCTAATCAGTTAGTTATTCGAGGTCAGGCCTCTACTGCAAAATGGCTTAAAGGTATGATTGCTAATGTTTCAGAGCCTTATTTCCCAGGAGATATCGGACTAATTCGTGCAGTTTCTCAAGGTATTTGTGGTGTAGCGATTGTTAATCATTATTATGTTTCCAGAATGCTTGCAGGTGTCAATGGAGCTAAAGATAGAGAATTAGCAAGTAAAGTAAAAGTTATTACGCCTGATCCAGCACATGTAAATGTTAGTGCTGGAGGTATCGCAAGATATGCAAAAAATAAAGAGGAAGCTATAAAATTACTTGAATACTTGGCTTCACCAGATGGTAGTAAAGGACTCGCTAGACCAACATTTGAGCATCCTTTAAAGGGCTCTAATGCTTCTAAAGAGGTTAGCCAATTTGGCTCCTTTAGACCAGATGGAGTAACTATCAGTCAATTAGGAAGATTCAATGCTAAGGCTATACGCTTAATGATCAAATCTGGATGGCAATAAATACAAACGATATAGATATTCAATAGTTTTATTTTGATTTAAGACCAAGAATAGGTCTTGCCATTCTATTAATCTAATTATTTTCAAATGATTCGAAAGCTTGACCAAAAAACAGCATTTAGGTTTAAAGTTTGATTTGACTATAGTCAATAAGGAGAGGTGGCTGAGTGGTCGAAAGCGAACGACTCGAAATCGTTTGACGGGGAACCGTCCGTGGGTTCGAATCCCACCCTCTCCGTTTTTTGTAAGTACCATGACGTTCCAGGAAGTCCCAGAACGTCCCACTATTGCTGCAATTTAGCGAATTCAGGAGATTTTTACTCTTAGTTAGTTCCAGAAAGGATCAGTAGGTCCCATTTTGGTGCCAGGGAAAATGCTAGGAAAAAATATTAATTAATAAACTTGGTCCTACAAAGCAAACACAAAATCCATAAATTACGTCCAACCAAAAAAATGATCCCCATGAAAGTAAATAGATAACTGCAATGATTGGACTAACAATTATTTTTGCAATTAAAGGTGCCTTATTGCCTGAGACTGCTTTCCACATACTCTTAGCATCCCCTGTGCTAGGTATTGCATGCATGGCGATTGAAATTGATAACCATACAAGTAAACCTTCAATAGAATTAATAGTATCAAAATCTATCTCCCCGGAATTTGACGAATTAATTACTACTGGAAGTGCCAATAATGCTCCTATTAATGAATTTAAAAAGAAAGGACCTGCAGCAATCAAAACATCCTGATGCCAATTATTGCTTTTCTCATGAATTACATATCCTGCTGGGTTCCCAAACCTGAAATAACAGACCTCATATACAGGGACTTTAAAAACCTTGCAAAATGTCTCATGTGCAAATTCATGGACTACAACGCCTGGAAACGTCAATGCAGAGATTATTGGACCTGGAATGATCATCGTTTTTTAGATCATCTAACTCTCACCACAGGGTAGATGAAATGCCATAACTCATCAGGAAAACTGGTGAACTTCCATGAATATTATGCCCTCATCGAGCAGCGCCCATCCCAACAAACTTGTGTGAGGAGTGTCGTAGTTCTGGTCTAATCCTTTAAGATGCCCAAGAATAAAAGCATTGAGTAGATAATGGGGATCCATCAATGCAAAGCATGTGGTTCAACAGATATCAAGAATGATCGTTCTTTAGGAGGAAGGTTGGTATGTATAAAGTGCGGTTCTTTTACAATAGGTTTTAAACAACGAAGAAATAGTGGAAATCAAGTTTATCAGGGATATAGATCACTATCTTCAGGTATCACTATCTCCAGAGATGATTGGCAGTATTTAATACCTTTCTTGATATGTTTAATTGCTTTTATATCAAGTGATATTCTCGGTTTACTTGCTAAATCAAACTTCGCTTATTGGTCAGGTGGACTTCTCTCTCAACCACACAGAATACTTACAGCACATTTCTTTCATGGTGATTTTAGGCATTTACTATTTAATACAGGTGGAATTATAATTGCCCGATACTTCTTTATGACCCTTGGTCTAAGTAATAGGGCATTTTTTCTTACACTGATTGCGTTTCTGATCCCAGTCCAGGTCTCCTTAAATTGGTTCTACGATATGTTTATAGCAAGGAATGTAATGTCACTCTCTTTAGGTTTTAGTGCCATACTTTATGGCATAGATGCATTTATTCTTTTAGCATCTATTTATGGGAAGCAAACTTTTCTTGGTGTTCAGATAGGTTTGCGGAGTAATTATCAATGCCGAAAAATAATGACAGTTCTTACAGTTATGGGAGTGCTTTATTCATTTGGACCTGGGATCAGTTTAATTGGTCATCTCTCTGGATTCGCTGCAGGAGCAATCCTTTTTCTACTTTGATAAAAAATGGGTTTCTACAGATTCATTAATTACATAACTAAAGAGATCCTTGGGAGCAAGAAGTTAATTAAACTTTGGAGCAAGAGAGACTCCTTCAATAGTTAATTTTCCAAATGCAGTAGGAATAAATATTGGTTGCACTACTTGTATTAAGAATAAAGCAGTAGCAATAGCAGTGCTACGGAGTTTCATTGGCAAACTGCTTTAACTGCTTCACGCCCTTCTTTGTTTCCCAACTTCGATGCTTTTGTAAAGTCAACACAAGCACCATCTATATCACCTAATTCATATTTTGTATAACCTCTATTGAAGTTAATAACAGGTTCATTAGGAAGAACTTCTAATGCCTTTGTGTAATCATCCAATGCACCATTGAAGTTTCCATTCTCAATTTTTAAATTACCATTTTCATTGTACTGGTATGGATCTATGCCTTTATTAGGCATTAAAACTGACAATAAAATTAAACCCAGAATTGTTAAGACTGGACTTAATAAAACGAATCTTGCAAACCACTTTGCCCACTTTCTGTTTGATGACGCAAGGACTGGTGCATAACTAAATGGATTCCAAGTGGGTTGCCTACCTGGCATCCCTTTTTGTCGTCTATAAAATTCTTCTTCATCCATTATTTAATCCTCCACCTCTCTCTTATTTCTATTAGAACGGGGTCATTAGGGTATTTAGAATATAAATTTTCTATAATTTTAAAACCATCTTCACTATTCCCTTCAGAAACCAAAACAGTTGCCTTGCCAACCAAGAAATTCTTATTCTCTGAACATGAAGATTCTTTTGCTGCAACCCAAGTACGTAATTTACTGATTTTTTCTTCAGGGGTTAATGTTTTTGACTCACTTAAGAATTCAGGAATACATCCATAAAATTTGGAAATTGTATATGGAGACATCACTATTTTAGGATATATCCCTAGTAGATTCGCTAATAGTACGAAAGGGATTTGAAGTGGAAATAAAATCAATATCCATAAAATCCAATACTTTTTTTTAGATTTTATTACCGGTCCAAGAATAATTCCAGGTACGCCACCAAGGAAGAAACCAGCAACACCTGCAGCAGAATACGCAACAAATTCTCCCGCTACTTTATTTAAGCGAGAAAGTGCTTTTGATGTTTTGTTTTGATTGGGTTCTGTCATTCATCACTTGCTTCTACATTTACAGGGTAGATAATACGCCCTGATTCATCAGAAAGCAGTAAGTTTTAGGAATGGGCAAGAGAAGAAATTGATATTCCAATCAGATGACGGCAAATCCTTTAACCAAAAACAGGCAATAGACCAGCTGGTGTCATTGGTTGTCACGGACTTCATTCAACTCAAAAAAGAAGTCCAATAACTCTTCCTGACTGTTAAAGCAGCGATCACTCCACTCATAATTTTTATTCCCCTTCGCATTTTCATACTCATAGCACTCATAGAAATAATCAGTCCTATAACGCTCTACTAATGCAAACTCCTTTTGATCTTCCTCTGGGAGTTTGTCGTACACGCTACAACCAATTATCAAAACTGGCATTACTTTTTACTTCTGCTCTTGTAGACAAGGAATCCCACAATCCCAGTAACTAGAACTGCATCAACTACCAGATGCCACTCGAAGAATCCCATAGTTAAAACACCGGATTTTGTGCGATCACCTTTGCCGTTGGATTACGTGCAAGAGCAGTCTTCTTGGCATCCTCAAACTTAGAGACAACTACAACGTCCTTAAAAGTTTGACCGCCTTGATAGAGAGTGACTTCAATTTTCATTGGTTTCGATCCTTGGTGAAGACCCTTGTAATCACAATATTCATCACCACAAAGAAAATCACCAATCCAATCGTGGGAGCAAAGATAAACAGTGCGTCGGAATAGTTCATCGCTTTATATCTGGCAGGTCTGGTGGTTGATTCCTCTTCAGTCGTTTGTATTCAGCATGAAGAGCACCTAGTCGCCATGCCTCTTTCATTGTTGTTGCTCCTTCATCCAGCAGTTTGAGGTCATCAATAGAGACAGTGCCTTTGAGTTGCTTGAACTCTTCCCGCCACTCTGCTCCATCTGATTCTTTCCAATCAACAGTCATGCCGCCGCCACCTCCTTGAGAAGGCGATAAACGCTATCTCTATGCATCACACCTGCCCTCGATATTTCTTGAACTCATCTAAATCACTTATGACGATGCTCTGGTAATCCTCCGGGAAACGCTGCTTCATGATTGCTGGAATTTCCAAGCAATCTGGATAGGGATTATGCAGATAAAAAATAACTTCTTTCTTTTCCTTCAAAACAATGTAATCAGATAGTCCCCCTATATCTTTTTTAGTCATACCGCCACCGCTTCTTGCTCCACGATGATCCTTCTGATGGTTGAGAGGGCAAGACCTGTTTGCTCTCTTATAGATCTGTAAGAGCAACCTTCATTTCTTAAACGCAAAACTAATCCCTCTTTGGCATTACTGGTTTTAGGTCTTCCGCCCAAATTTCCACCAGTTTCCTTCCTGTGCTGAATGCTTTCAATAGTTCTCTCGCGAGTTAGTGAGCGTTCAACTTCGGCAAGACCAGACAGCAATCCAATCAGAACAGGAGCGAACTTCCCAAGTCCTCTTGTATTGATGAGTCCATCCAAGGTTCTGATGTGAATACCTTTCTGCTGGAGGTCATGGATGCGATTCACCACTTCAACTTGAGTTCTGCCTAATCGATCCATCTTTGAGACAACTAACTCATCACCTTCGTCCAATGCAGTTAGTGCTGCCATCAGTTGAGGTCGCTCTTTCTCTTTGACTCTGGTGCTGATCGTTTCTTGAAAGACAACGCAGCATCCTTCCTTCTTCAGATCAGCAACCTGACTTTCGGTGGTTTGCCCAGTAGTGCTTACTCGCGCATAACCAATTGATTTGTAGTTGGGTTTATCCATGAACGATGGTCTTTCAAATTTGTGCTTTTGGAATTTGCCCATCGGTGTTCCAAAAAAGGGGGTGTTTCACCTGTGTTTCTACTTTATCAACCAGAACGCCTTAATGGAACAGTTAATAGATTGATTCTATTCGTTTCCTAAGGAACGCTGCTTTTCTGTGATAGTGATCGTTAACCAAACTCTTTCTGGAACACTTGTTTTATGCTTAAACTCTTTGTTGACGATAGGTTCACTCCAGGAGTAGACCGGAACTACGACACTCCTCACACAAGTTTGTCGGTATGGGCACTGCTCGATGAGGGTGCCCTTTTTTATGCGCTTGCCAAATAATGAGTTATGCGTAAAAATACCCATCGTGAGGAGTTGAGATCCTCCGAGCAGTGGAAACAAGGAAACACTTGCTCTAGATCTCCAAGAGAACCTGCCTTTGAGCAGGTTTTTTTGTGCCTTGCAATCCTTTCAAGTTTTCCAGTAGTCGTCCCACTCATCCTGCAGTTCAGAACTTGATAGGGAGTTGTAGAAACCCCTCCACTTCTTTCTGTACAGAAGAAAAAATAAAGTTCCTGCTGTCAGGCATTCGAGTCAAATACTTCTATATCTTTATCTTTAAAGATCAATCAAAGTATAAACACTTAAAAACTGGCAAGTGTTAAGTAAGGTCTAGGTTCCTAGACAGCCTAGATAAATTAGATTAGAGATGAGTGGTATTACTTCTAAAAAGATGAAGCTAGGAATCATTGCAGCAGCAGTAATAGCAGCTCCTGCTGTAGTTGCTATAAATCCAGAGCCAGCTTCTGCTGGCTGCTATGGGACTGGATATGCCAGACGATGCGACGGATATGGTTCAAACACTTACTACTCGCCAAGAGGGAGCAATGGAAGAACCAATTATTATAGGAATGGATCTAATTATAAAAGGCAAACATATAAAACTTATTACCGTTAACTCTCTGCGATAAAGAGAACTTTTAATAGTCTGAATTTATAACTAAATTCAGACTATTTTTTACAAAATAAATTCTTCCTCTAAAGCAATTTCGGATGAAACAGGCAATCCTTATTTCTTTATTTAGTTGTGCAATCAGTTTAAATACAATATCTGTAAAGGCTGACTACATACGTAGAACTCCTTTATATGACAGCACCCTTTATAATGAAAAAGCATATAATAATGGCGATTATATGGAGTTGTCTCCAAATTCACTACAAAGAAGCTCTCTTTATGACTCAACCATTCGGGACAAGAATGGAAACCTATACGATTGTGGATCTCTAGGTTATTGCAGAAAAAGATAAAAAATGAATGAAATAGTTATTGGTTGGTGTATTGCTGAAGAAAGATCTTCTTCTATTTTCTTTCCTCCCATTTCAGCTTCTTTTGATTCGCCATTAAATGAAAACAAAAAGAAGGGTGGCGTATCGTCTTGTCCTGCGGTTCATTCAGCTGGGAAAAGGATCTTTATTATAAAAAGTCCATATTCAATAAGGCTACGTGCAAAGAAAGTTACTGAAGGCAAGTTAAGTATTTTTCCTATGTATCCCGAAACAGAAGTCCAAGACGAAATTATTTCTTCTTTGGTAACTATCGAGCCTAGGGATTACTGGATTCAAAATCAAGTTCCAGTGATGCAAATAAAAATGCCTTATATATTTTTTAGTGATTCTCCCGCATGGATAAGTCAACTTGAAACAACATCTCTTAAAAAGAATAAAAATTGGTCATTAATTCAAGGTCGTTTTGATATCTACAATTGGCAGCGTCCACTAAGTTTTGCTATACAATGGATTGACACTGATCAGGATATATCAATAAAGCGAGGGGATCCTATATTTCAATTAATGTTTGACAGCGATCAAGCATGTAACAACTTTAACTTACGCAGAGTTGAATTACATGAAAAGTTAATAAGACGAATAAATTCATGCGGAGGAGTCAATCAATTAATAAGGAATACCAATCAAGTTATAAATAACAATAGAGATGAAAATATAACTTTAGTTCAATGAATATCCCAGATGATCCTATATATGGCAATCAAGGTCATAACATACCTGATTACCTCTGCACTGGAATAAGCAGAGCCTATATGGAAGGAAATAATTTGATTTTAGTAATTGAATCTAGAAGTGGGATTGAATCTGAAGAAGGAATGATTATCAATGAGGTAGCCAGACTAATTGTTCCAAGTACACAAATAGAACAACTTGGAATAAACATTGCAGATGCAATAAGATATGGAATCTCAAGCAATCAATTAACATCAATTAATTCCAGCAATGAAGTTGATTCTAATCCTATTGATACCCCTAAAAGGATAGAAACTCAAGGAAAGTCTTTAGGAGCTTTCTAAGATCCGTGGTGCCAAAAAATATGCTTTAGGAAAATATAATCAAGAAGAGCTTAATTATGGTTCGGGAGACCTCAAAGGAGCATGTGAAGATTGGAAGAAAGCAGCAGAGTTAGGAGATGAAGAGGCGGCAGAGTTATTGAAGGAGCATTGCGAATAAACCTGGTCTCCTAAAACAGGTACTTCTTCCAGTTGAATCCTGATTCAGTTCTAGATAGCTGGGAGCAAGATTCAATGGTGATAAACAGCTGTTTTTAGGCAACTTCAGGACACCAACCAATCTCCAGCACTCGCTTCTTCTGCCAATGCCTACAACGCTTGGTCAGGTGCTCTCCTTGTTGGATGAGACGTTGGTGAATCGGACAGGTCAAAAGAGTGATGCACTGCTTGGTACATGAATAAGTGAAGTGCTCACAGGTCATGCAAACGGCACTACCTCTTGAGTGCTGTAGTTCTCCGTGCTCGAAGTAATCCCACTCTTCAGGTTCGTCAGTGACTTTGACTGGTGCAACTGGGGTTTTGCGCTTTGCCCATGCCATAAGGTTTCTCTATCAGTACATCTGTACTAGTAGAGGAAGGGGTCTTTGGTCAAGTGGGTCTGTTGAGGGAAGTAGTTGCGATTGTTTTTTGACTTAAACTTTATTCAATCTAAAATCTTCGGTAATGAATAAATTATTCTTATGCCTATCTGCACTTTGTAGAAACTAAATAGAGTCTTGGAAAAGATCCTTTGATTTTAAAGGTAAAACAAAAAGAAGTGATTACTGGAATTACTTTGCTGTTGATATTTTTCTCTTGTTTTGCCTCTCTTTTTGACGGAAAGTCTTCTCCTACCATTTGCATTGATATCAATGATTCCTTGATATTCTATTGCTTCTAGAAGGTTACGTGATGCTGGAATATCATCTTTTTGGATCTTTATAATTATATTGCCAGTTCTAGGACCCTTAATTCTTTTAAGCAGACTTGTCCAACCAACGAAAATTAGTTGATAACTCTTTTTTATAAACCTTGGATTGATCATTCACGGAGTTTCATTCGCAATGCTCCTTCAATAATTCAGCAGCAGTTGCAGCACCAACTCCTAGGGCAATAGCAGTCCTACGGAGTTTCATTTCTAGAAAAACAACCTCCTTTGAACAGGTTTGCTCTCAACGTTTCCTCCATGAACTGCCCGTGCGTATTGATCGGCATAGGCACAGTTCTTGCAACTCTCATTCGGTTCTGGGATCTGGTGTTGGTTCATCAGAGCAACCATGGCATCGACCTCTGCCTCGATCCAACCAGCATTCCAGTCATAAGGAACCAGTGATTCTTCAAACGTCATCACCTGATTGAAGTCCTCCTTGTGGCGGTCGGCATTACAGACCAGGAAGTAGGCAGTGTGATGAACATCAAATCCCATCTTTAAAAGGAGATAGGCATAGAAGTCCATTTGGGTTTTATAGGCATCGTGATAGGCATCCTCTAGATATTCATCGGGATCGACAGTACTGTTCTTTGCCTGGGATTTGTAGTCCACCACTATCAATTTCTTGGTAATCGTGTCTTGCCAGATGTCGTCCACACCTCCAGTCAGGATGATGGGAGTGTCCTTATGTCTCACCATTAATCCGTGGTGAAGAGAGTTCCTCCAGTTGTCCATTTCTGGATGGTCAAAAGGAACGACATGACTCAATCCATTGGGAGCAAATAAGCGATGGGGGATCTGATGCTCTCGGCAGTGATCAAACTCTTTCTTGAGTAAGAGGTCGGTGGTTTCATTGAGCGTCCAACCTGGAGTGCCTGGTGGATCAAGACCCATCACCCGATCTAGATAGAAGCAGCGTTTGCAGGTCAGGAAGTTGGAGAAACGACCTCGACTGATCTTGAAGTCATACGTTTGATTGGGTTTATAAGACGATGTTTCCCTTACGCGAAGACCAGTTGCCTTGACGGGTTCTTTCTTGCTGTTTCTTTTGAGGTCGATCATCTTCAATTCTGTTTTGTTTTAATCCGGCATATTTCGACACCAAGCACCTTCTTCTCCTTGTAACCACTTAATTCGATATTCACTTCCTAATGATGCTGATTTTTTAAAGTCACTACAGGCACCTTGCTTATCATTTAACCCTGCTCCTTTACTATACCCACGTAGATTATATGCTTCGGGAAAATTCGGATTAATTGCTATTGCTTTTGATAGATCGGAAATTGCTCCTTCAAAATCCTTTGTTTCAATTTTTGCATAAGCACGTTCGTAATAGACTTGGAAAGAATCTTTTTTAAGTTCAAGCGATTTTGAGTGGTCAGAAATTTCCCCAGAATAATCACCCAAGGCACCCTTTGACCTTCCCCTTAAGTAGTATGCATAGTAATCATCAGGTGTAATATCTATTGCTTTATCATAGTCAGATATTGCTCCTTTATGATCATTTAGGTCTGCTTTGTTTGTGCCACGATTTCTATACATAAGAGGATCACCTGGATCTATTTCAAGTCCTTTCGTATAATCTTCTATTGCACCTTTAATATCACCTAAATTACCTTTTGCAATTGCCCTACTGTTATACATGTATTTGAGTGTAGGGTCTAGTTCTATTGCCCTATTGAAATCGTTAATTGCTTCTTTGTAATTACCAGATAATTCATTTTCAACACCTCTACGCCAAGCAGTAAGTGCAAGTTCTCTTTTCTCTTCTTGTTCAATAATAGATATACTTTCTTGACAATTTTCTTTAACTAAATTAACAGCAATAGAGTCTCCAGATATTGCTGCTTTTTTGAAATCTTGACATGCGCCTTTGGAATCTCCAATAATGTTTTTTGATATTCCTCTTCTTCTATTTAGGTTGTAATTATCTTTGTCTAAATTAAGTGCTTTATCCCAGTCATTTATTGCTCCTTTATGATCTCTTATAAGACTCTTTGCATATCCCCTGTCAGTATAATATTCTGCTTTTTTAGAATTTAGTTTTATTGCCATATCAAAATCAGAAATGGCACTCTTCCTAGTTATTATTACCCGGTTGTCTTTGTCTACATATGTAGCAATTCTATTTGAAATATCAATGCTATTCAATTTTGCTTCTCCTCGAAAATAATAACTTTCAGCATTTTTGGGGTTGATTTTGATTGCTTGTGTGAAGTCTAATATTGCACCTTCAAAATCTTCTAATTCTCTCTTGACTAATCCCCTCAATTTGTATGCTAGTAGATTTCTTGGGTTTATTATTATTGCTTGATTTAAATCTGAAATTGCTTCTTCATTAGCACCATTCTTGATTTTCTTAAAGGCACTTTGAATATATTTAGACTCATTATCCGCCATTGCTTTTTCAGGAGAAGAAAGAATCACCGAAGCACTCGTCAAAGCAAGACCAGTTCCAATCCCCATAGGTTGCCCTATAGGTATCAAAGACAATGCAGAAGCAATAGCAGTTCTTAGGAGTTTCATGCAGAGGAACTGACTACAACTAAAGGATAGATAAAACGTTCTGACTGATAAGAAACCAGCATTAAACTGACATGAGAAATAGTACCTTCATCTAGTAGCGACTATGAAATCTCAGGAGGTCCCGTTTAGGTGTTAGGGAAAAGACCAAAAAACAACCTAAAGTTGGTTCTAGCAAATTCCATGTTGCTTTGATTAGAAAGGAAACTACTACGTTTAATCTTTACTCTCTTTTTCTGGGGAATCTTCTTTCTCAAAGAAACTTCTTATTCCTACATATGCAAATAGAAATCCCAAACCAATCCAAAGAAAATTGCCAGATACTAGGTCAACTTTAGTTAGAGAATATTCAGGAATAGGGGTAGGCAGTGTCCCCTCTGCTTGAAGATAATTAATGTTTCTTTGATTTGGAATGTAGTAGGAGTTGACGTCTGCAGAAAACACATAGTCCTTTACGTAAATTCTCCATGGCAGGATAAAAGAGTCAGTCACAACTCTTGCTGCATAACAAACCTCTACTTCCCCATCATTAGTTGGAATCTCGAATCTTTTTATTCCAGGTAAACAATTAAGATTTTCTGCTGCTCCAAACTGCATTCTTCTTCTTGCCATTTCTCTTTTTGCAGTTTGTTACTTGATTTTATTTGAATTAGGAATTCCAATAGACCAGTTTTCCAAATCAATGCATTTTGAAATGAGTTAACTATGAAATCGGTTTATTGGGCATGCGTTTTTTGTTGGATTTCTTGTTGGATTTTCGACCTGATTTCGACTTTTTGTTCCTATGTGTTCCCTGACCTTCCCTGATGGACTCATATCGACAGACACCCTCTCCGTTTCGACTTCATGTCCGTAGGCGTCTGAGGGCGTCCATAGCAGTCCAAGATTTTGTCTGAATTCGACTTTTTGCTGTCGAGTTCAGATTTTTTTAAACTCTTTATCTTCCTAGGAAATCCAAGAATTCCCAAAAAGTTCAACTTATCAACAACCTTCTTGTATCCAAGAAAGAATATCTTTGTCTTTGCCTAAATCATATGCTTTTTTCCAATCACTACAAGCACCTTTTTGATCTCCAATATTTTCTTTCGAAATCCCACGATTCCTATAAGCATTTGTGTAATTTGAATTAATTTTAATCGTTTTATTATTGTCCGAAATCGCAGCATAATAATCCTTTAGAATCAAATGAGTACGTCCCCTGCTGTAATACAACTCATGATCTGTAGGGTCTATTTCAATCGCTCTACTGAAATCACTAATTGCCCCATTATTATCTCCTATTGTTTCTTTTGCATTTCCACGATTATGAAACGCATTTGAATATCTTGGATCAAGATCAATTGCTTTATTATAGTAAGATATTGCTTTATAGGGATCATTTAATGCATCATTTACTACGCCTATATTGTAATAAGGGAGGGCAAGTTCAGGGTTGATTTTAATTACCTTTTTGAAGTCAGATATTGCTTCTTGATTATCATTTAAATTATGTTTTGAAATCCCTCGACTGATTAATGCTTTTATATATTCGGGATTGATTTTAATTGCTTTATCATAATCAGAAATAGCACCATAATAATCACCCTCCTCACTTTTTTTCTCTCCAAGATTAAAATAGTAACTTGCACTTTCTGCCTGTGCTTTTTTAGGTAAAGAAAGCAATACCGCAGCAGTTGTTAAAGCAGAACCAGTTCCCATCGCCAGCGGTTGTCCTATAGGTATCAAGAACAAGACAGCAGCAATTACAGTTTTTCCAAGTTTCATTTAAGACAGTTCCTTTATCTAGACATCCTAGGCAGGACAG
>QCKG01000023.1 GCA_003215535.1 Prochlorococcus sp. AG-409-L18 | reverse complement strand
TCAAAGCTTAACGACTAGACC
Organism: Prochlorococcus sp. AG-409-L18; assembly: GCA_003215535.1. Lineage (GTDB taxonomy): Bacteria > Cyanobacteriota > Cyanobacteriia > PCC-6307 > Cyanobiaceae > AG-409-L18. The sequence continues at coordinate 16,920 of QCKG01000023.1, read as the reverse complement.
TTCCCTATATATGGTGCAAAAATTGAACAGGTATAAACCATACAAGCTAATTCATTTTTTAACAGTTCCTCTACCACTAATTGCGCAAGTCAACTGGAAAGCACCAGAGAGTGTTGATGCAAAAAAAGCCGAAGTCTCAACTAATAGCGGCCGAGCTGTCGTTGTCACTGCCAATTCATTAGCAAGTGATGCAGCTCTTAGCGCCCTGAAAAAAAGTGGGACCGCGATGGATGCAGTAATCGCAGCACAGGCAGTGCTTGCTGTTGTTGAACCACAAAGCTCAGGCTTAGGAGGTGGGGCCTTTCTTTTGTACTGGGACCAAGCGAAAAAAACTTTAACCGCACTTGATGGCAGAGAAACTGCCTCAGCCCAAGTCGAAGAAGATATGTGGACGACATCTGATGGCAAAGCAGTTGCTTGGATACCAGCAACTAGCAGTCTCTCTGCGATAGGAGTTCCAGGTACAGCGGCTTTACTTTGGGAAGGACATCGCAAATTTGGACGATTACCTTGGGAGGATAATTTCAAGGAAAGTATCCATCTTGCCAAAAAAGGATTTATTCCGAGTCCTCGCTTCCTTAGATCAATCTCTTTAGCAAAAACAATTGGCATTAACCATAGCCAACCTTTTCAATCCCTTTATCTCCCAAATGGTTCTCTCCCATCGCACAAAGTGCCATTTCGCAACAAGGACTTAGCATCAACATTAAGCCGACTTGCCAAGGGAGGTATTAAAGAATTTTATCGTGGTGCAATAGCTAATGAACTAATAGCTGATCTTCAACTCCAGCAGAACAAAAACAAGCCATTACAAACAATCACTAAGGAAGATTTAGCAAATTATAAAATTCGAGAACGTAATCCTCTCTGTCGTAAATTCAGATCTTGGAAAGTATGTTCTTTCCCACCTCCAAGTGGTGGTGGAGTTGCTGTATTACAAGCTCTCGGAACATATGAACTTCTCTCTAAGAAAAGTTGGACAAAAGAAACGACCAACTATTGGCATCTATTAGCAGAGTCCCTGAGATTTGCAGATGCTGATCGTTCTCATTGGATAAACGATCCTATTGATTGGCCAGTTCCTCTCAACGGACTATTAGACGATGACTATATAGAAAAAAGGGCCAACACTATCCAGATCAAAACTACAACATTTCGGCCTTTGCCAGGGGAACCCAAAGGAAGCGAATTTTTGGATTTAGCAAGTCAGCCCCGAACGGCTAGTGAAGGAACGACTCACTTAGTAGTGGTTGATACAGATGGGAATGTCGCCTCCTACACAAGTTCAGTTGAGATGGTCTTTGGTAGCAGGTATTTATCTGGAGGGATGGTTTTAAACAACCAACTAACTGATTTCTCCTTTTTATCAGACGTCTCAGGGAAACCAATTGCAAATCGAATTAGACCAAACAAACGTCCTATGAGTTCTATGTCTCCAGTAATAGTATTTCGTGAAAACAGACCTGTTTTGGCAGTTGGTTCACCAGGAGGATGGCTTATTCCTCATTACATAACCAATGCATTAATTGGAGCATTAGATTTAAACCTTTCACCAAAAGAACTAGTCAGCCAAAAATTGCTGTCAGTTCAACCTAATTACACGGTACTTGAAAAAAGTGATGCATGGTCAAAGGACAATATTTTTAAAGGCCTTAAAAGTCTTGGCCACCAAATTAAATACAGTCCTTTTAGCAGTGGACTAGCCATAATCAAATGGCACAAGGGAAGGTGGCATGGTGCTGCCGACCCAAGGAGAGAAGGGAAAACAGTCAGCTTGCAGTAGAGAAAAACTACAACCTAGGATTTGTACGAACTACTGATTGGATAATCAAAGTACTATTGCTCAAATAAAAATTAATTCACCTGGTTCATTAATTCACCAGATCACGAGCCAAGCCAAGCAATACATTGACCTATCCGAACGTTACACCTGATTTATTGGCTTAAGCCTAATCCTCTAATTATCAAGATAATTTTCACCCTTTCAACAAGATTGCGAGGGTGAAAACCACAGATTTACTAAATACTGAATCAAGAACGCTTTCCCATATTCCTCGCACCCCCTCAAGGCATGTCTAAGGCAGGATAAAGGCAGCCTTAAAACCTGCTGAGCCGATTCCATACACACCCTGCAATTCGCCCAAATCTCTTGCTATAAATGAAATTCTTATTGGTTAATGAATAGCTGCATTTGAGTGACTGAAACCGATTAGAGGGAATTTCAAAAAATCCATACATACCAAATAAACAAATTCTTCTTTGGTAAGTACTTTTTGATAAATAGGTGAAAATGAAAGGAGAAAACCCATAAAAGCAAAAAACCAGCAAGCTATTTTCAGATCTCTGGATGCTGCTCTCAAAACAAATAGTAGGCAAAGCCCCATATACCAATATTTTTCTTTTTAAGTGAAGGGTGTTCTTCTTCTTTTGAGTGAAGACCCTTTTAGTTAACAAAGCTATTGATCGACTTGGATAAAACACAACCTTCTATCACAAACCAAAAAAGAATTCGGAATTTTCGGGTTTCTGGGCTCAAGGGAAAAGCACTTGCCATAAAGATGAGTGATATCCCAAGCATGAAAGCCATTACGGAAGTTATTCCTCAGCACTGTTTCGCACGTAAGACATCAACTTCCTTGGCTTACCTTTTTCAATCTGTCGCAATCCAAGCAGTAATTGTCGTCATAGGACTAGCCATTCCTTTCACGCAAGCAATGATTCCTGTTTGGCTTCTCTATGCCTTTATTTCAGGGACTACCGCAATGGGCTTCTGGGTTATCGCTCACGAATGTGGGCATGGGGCCTTCTCTGATAACAGGACTTTGCAAACAGTTGTTGGTTATCTACTGCACTCGTTCTTGCTCGTTCCATATTTTTCTTGGCAAAGGTCACATTCCATTCATCATCGTTTTACCAATCACATAAGTGATGGCGAGACTCACGTCCCAATAGTGGTCGGTGGCAATGGAATTAACGAAAAGGTCGGAGGAGAGAACGAATTAGCTCTCGCAGCTGCTCTAGGCAGAACTAGATACGGACTAATGCAACTCGTATTGCACCTTGGCTTTGGTTGGCCTGCATATTTGTTAGCTGGCAGCACAGGGGGGCCTAAATACGGGACTTCGAACCACTTTTGGCCAAGGGAACCCTTCTCTAAAAGACTTTGGCCTTCCAATTGGGTAAAGAAGGTTTGGATTTCAGATCTTGGGGTGGCTTTGGTATTCATAGGACTTTGTATATCAGGTCTTAAATATGGAATAACACCTTTAACAACAATGTACATAGGGCCATTATTGGTAGTCAATTGCTGGCTAGTTATATACACCTGGCTTCACCATACGGACACAGATGTTCCTCACCTTTCTAACTCTGACTTCTCTTTTATAAGAGGTGCCTTCCTTTCAATTGATCGGCCTTATGGAAGAGTTCTGAATTTCCTACATCATCAGATTGGATCAAGTCACGTAATTCACCACATTTTTCCAACCATTCCTCACTACCATGCGAAAGAGGCAACTATTGCAATTAAAAAAGCTTTCCCTAAGAACTATCTTTACAATCCAGTTCCAATTCATAAGGCTCTCTGGAATATTGCTTGTAATTGCGTTGCTGTTGAGTCAGAGGAAAGCAATGGTCAATACATTTGGCAAAACTCTTATATAAATCAGGAATAACTTTCTATTATTCTGATTAGTTTTAATTAAAAATCTGGACACAACAACCTCTAAATGTGGAGAAAAATATGTTTGCGATCTAATTCAAGAAATAAGTCTTGTTCAAGCCATGGTTTACTTTCATCTTAAAGTCCTTAAAGAGGAGAGCCTTATTACTCATAGGCAAAGTGAGCTCTCGGTTTACTCCAAACTGAATATAGGTGCATTAATGAATACAACTTTGGCTAAAATAACCCTCACAAGACTGTCAGAAATCATCAGCTCCCGGTAAAAACAATCCGAAATACTGAGGTCATACAGCGCCCAAACCCTTTCCCTTATGTCCCCATACCATTCAAAGCTTTTCTGAAGCTGAATAAAGTCAGGGTTAAGAGCTGCTAAACAGCCAAATTCACACTTTATTCACACCAAGCAATTCTCACAAATCCCTTTGCATAACTGATATCTCGTATTGATTAATGAAGTACGCAAAATAAGTACTGGACTGGGTTTCGAAGGAATCGGATGATTTCATTCCAACTTCATTCCAACTTTGAGTTCGTTTTCTAATTACTCAAACTCCCAGTAATGCCAAAGATTTTAGAGAAACGGAAATAGGACAGAGTGGACCTGTTTTTTTATGGTGCGAATCCATAACCGGCAATTAATAAACAACTACACCAAGAGAACAAAACGACTTGAAACTCTTAATCCCTCGCATAAGGGTTGCATTAAATAAGATTCAAGAGAATATCTCTAAAGTATCTAATCGAACATTGAGCCAAACCAGAAAGGAACAGGCGCACAATATCCTTGCTCACATCAGAACTGAGTTGAGAGAGATGGACATCTATATGGCTAAAGAGAAAATCTTGCCTGAACCAGGAGAAGTAAAAGCACTAATGGCTCAATTGGATGCACTCTTAGATGTAGCTAATAACGTCAAGAAGAAAAAAGCTCCAGTCTTTACTGACTAGCCATATTGTAAGGATCAAAGGATTCGCTACTTTGAGGCTAATCCTGGCAAGCTAGATGGCCGTTCCTACCTTTCTGAAAGAAAGACAGCAAAAGGCAGAAGCTAAATACAGTCGGAGTCGTCAGCTACTTGAATCAGCATTCGCTAAGCCATCTCAAACAAGAGACGTTGATGTACCTGTAGGTGCGCCTGCTGAAGAGAAAAACACTTACAAAAAAAACATTGACTGGACTCGTGGAAGGTTCTCTGGTCAAGCCGTTCAAATCATTGTCAATGATGGTGTGATTGCTGAGAAGGTTTATCTCACACCTAAAGGAAGCACAATCAGGGTTAAGCGTAAGGAATTAGGTTTCTTCACCTGGTTGTTCAATAGATAGAGAAGTTACTAATGAACTTCTTTTCTAAAAAGCAAGGTCAAAGAATTAAGTCGAAAGCAGAGTCACATCCGACTGAGATATCAAAGCCTCATGATTTTGCTGGAATGTTGATTTGGAAAGCAATGCAGCTCTCAGTTGAGATAAAGGATGTTGCTAAGGCAAAAGAGCAGACAGTTGATTGGTATTGCAATGCATCTACTGAAGAAGTAGGGAATGAAATTCAAAAGACATTAAAAGAAGGCATCACCATAGAAATGATTAGGGAGGCCATGGAAAATGACGGAAATTTCTGAAGTCATATAACGATGTAGTAAGGACGCAAAAGCACCCCATCCCCGGGTATCGATTCTGCTAGCAGCTCTTATCTATACGTCTACTTCGGCTCCACATTTAGGTTTAACCTTCGTCCAGCCTTCGAGTCTTAACTTCTTCCATTCGGCTGTTGCCTCTCTTAGATGTAGATAATCTCTTATTTTTAATAGTGCTGGTTGATCTGGGATAGGCCGACCTGAATCGACGAAGACATATGGCTCTCTATGCAATTTCCAGTACAAGTAGTAGATACCAGATCACAACAGGCTTTGTTATGGGAACTTAGAGTAAGTACTTAAAAAACTTAGAGTAAGTACCTAAATCCTGTTCGAACCCATTTGCGAATCCTTATACCCTGCTATATCCACACTTACTCTCGAAGATTTTCACAGGAAGGCCTGTTGATTCCATAGCAGCTTTGCATTTGTCTCCAACTGTTCCATAAACCTCAACGGTGAATCCATCTCCTAACTGCGCATGACCTTGCAAATACTCTCCAATTGGTGGATTAGCTAAGTGTGCAAGAAAAGCATCATCATTTTTGTAGACCTCTGACCATGTAAAGCAAAGAGGATTCTCGGGGTCTTGATCAAAGGTGTGATGCAACATGCCTGGTTCAGAAGCCTCTACCGCCGAATCAGTTTTAATGGCAAGTTCCAAATATTCCTGAACTTTTCCTGGCTTAACTTTTATACGGGCAATAAGGATAAAAGGGGTTGAAGCGTCGAATGCAGTCATGCGGAAGTTTTATATGAATTGAAGCCTCTCATATCAGAAGACATATTGCCTTTAAAAGAACCAACCTTTGAGCAGCTTCAGCCTAAGATCCTAGGCTGAAAGGGGAGTTTGCAAGTATGGACAGTTAGTTAACAAATGGAGTTAAAGACCTTCTTCGTTTGAATCTTGCTCCCTGAGGGGTTCTTCCACCTCGTCATCGAGTTGTCATCAAAGTTCCGTTTGGGCTTTTTCATTACTTGGCTTATTTCCTGCCTTGCTAAATCATTAGTAGTGGCAAGCTCTGCAGCAAAAAAAAAAGGCCCTTGCGAAACGCTACGGACCTGGGTGATGGGGGCTTTATTTCTAAGGCTGATTCACCTCAAAATCAACCCCCATTTGTAGCGTTTTTTCTTATATCACATATTAAGAAACCCCATCAATAGCGTGTATCTACCGATGACAAATCGCTTGACAGTGTGTAGGTTCCGCTCAACGGCCGGGTGATGGGGATCAAACGGTCTTAATAAAAAAGCCTCTTTTCTGCATGGGGGGCTTTTTTACTGTTCAAATCTCTATGTGTAACAGAACGTTGCTCTAAAAGCTGTCCAAGAAAAAGGGGCCAGTCAGGCCCCCTGAATACGTCCTTAGTGATCCCTTGCACTCAGCTATTTGAAAGGATTAACTCTTAACAGCACACTTTTCAGTTTCTTCAGAAGGAAGTTCAGTTTTTTTTTCTACTGGCGCTAGCGCTTTTAACTCTTCTTGCAGCTCATGCTCTCGTTCATCAATGATTTTGATACGTGAGTGATAAGTTTCTTCTAGGCTCTTGCGGGACGCTTCAAGATTGTCGAGTTCCTGTTGACGTTGCTTACGCCTGATCTCCTCAAGTTGGCTATCAGAGACAACATAAACAGTCCTAGTAGGTGAGAAGAAAGAGTCGGTAAAGAAAGTGTCGAATAGAGAGGTGTACATGATTACCCTTGCGAGACCCCCTTACTTTGCTCTAGATCTTTAGTATTACTAATACTGGGAACCGAATAAATTGATTCGGTAAGTATCACCCAATTCGGTTAACAACACTTTAGTTAGAAAGAACCGTAAAGCCTAAATACTTAAGTAAAAGCCCTATATGTAATTCTTACAGATGTGTTAGAAAGGAAGTAATCGAATAGGAGAGTTATGAAACTAAGAACTCCTTTTACTGTTATTGCTAACCCACTTAGAGATATTGTTCATATTCATGATTTCTCTTACAAGTTGCCGAATGAAAAACGTGGTGACTTTTGGGAAAACGAATGCAAACTTCATCCCACAACATCCACTTGCAAGCTCTACGAAGTGTAGACAGGATTCTCTGTCGATATCTTGGAGATCTGCATACAGAAGCTCTGCATGAGCGTTCTGGACAAAAGCTTAGAACAGATGCTCCTATTGACCATGCAGGCAAAGGAGAGAGTTTTGCTCCTACTGATTTATTGGCTACAGCTGTAGGGACTTGTTTCCTTACGGTGATGGGAATCACCGCTAAAGAAGAAGGGTGGAAGTTAGATGAAATAACAATTGAAATTGATAAGAAGATGACAACTCAGGGGGCTCGAAAAATTGAATCTTTATCACTTCAAGTTGAGATGCCAGTTGATTTAAAAGAAGATCAATTAAAGGTCCTACAGAAAGCCACCAGGGACTGTCCGGTTTTGAGAAGTTTAAATGACTCAATACAAATCAAAGTCAAGTGGAATCAAGCACAAAAGAAAAAAAACACAACGCTCAATTTTGTCCCAACTCATGTCTTTAGGGAAACTCCTCAAGTCACGTTCTTTGATGCAGGTGTCAAAGGATCTAATGGTTCTGATGTAGTAATTCATCATGGAAGTGCACTCTCCCCTCCTAATGACGACGACTTTGAGCAGTATTACGTTCATCATCATCAGATTGACCACAACTTGGTCTTAGATGGAACCCGTACTTTTACTTTGCTCAACCCTGAATGGGATGAACCTCATCACGTGATTTACCTCAATCAAAAAATGGGAGCCCTCCAGATCCCGATAGGCACCTATCACCGATCAGTCTCTGGCCCGGATGGAAGCATGGTATTGAATCAAGCAGTAAGAGATAGCGATTTTAATTCCAGCAAAGAATTCATTCCTGTTAGTTTGCGTGAAAGACCTGATTTAGTGGCAGCTAAAGCAGTTGATCCGATTTATTGGATTTGGGATGGGGACCAACTCAAAAGAACGAAGTTCAATTCTTTGCTAGTGACGACTCAACAAATCGAGGCTTAAGCATTCCCCATCTCCGTGAACTAGCACTTATAACCAAATGAGTAATAAAACTGATTGCAATAATGTAGCGGTTGCTACAAACTTATCATAAGTCGCACGGAGGGATTAATGATCGACGCTCCGCCTGAGTATTAAATAGAAGCGAATTGACTTCTGGTCCCTGCTCCAACAGTCTCATTTTATAAGTGGGCTGGTCATAGATGCTTTTAAAGCATCTATGACACTTCTCTGCATCGTTTAGGTGCCCTCAATGGAGTCTTTATCAGCCTTACACCTAGATATTTGGCCCCAGGCGATCAATAACAAGAAGCTTCTCTAAAACGAAATATAAAAACTGATCATTCTTTCTTCCTTTGGGGAAAAGAATGGTCAGTTCTTATATTATATAATTAAATGTCTAATATGTTATTTATGCCGGTCTTTTTAATTATAGGGGAACATATTTCGATGCTCCTTTGAGTCCAACTTTTATTTCTTATTCTGTACTAACCAATAAACAAAGAGAATTGAGACCCATATAGGCAGCAAATAAAGTACTGTAATAAAGCCCATGAAAATAACTAAAAGACTAAAGATAACCACACTAAAAATTCCAGCTCTTATAAACCAATTCCTAAGCCGCTGAGGCCAACTTTCTTGATTTAAATAATTTATGGTATCTGGGAAATACCTTGTTCTTTCTCAAGGAAAATCCTTTGAATAGGTACAATCACTATTTACGTCAGAATTTATTGTCCTTTGGATAACCCAGACTCTCACAACCAAAATCCCAAACCTAGATGCTTAAAACTACCATCAATAATCCAAGAGAATATGGCTCCGATATATGAGGATTACCGACTACAAAGAACTTGAATTCTAAAAGAGAATCGACTAAAACAGCTCAAGTGAAAAATTAATCAAAAGTGGCTATTAAACAAACTTCCAAGGGAGTTCAACGTATTTCAAATACTAGTTTAAGTATAATCATTTTAGAGTTTACGTGCAAATTAACTAATATTTTACTTATTAATTTAATAACAAAAAACACAGTTATCACTAAAAGTGTATTTCTTATAAATTAGGGTTTTAGAGAATTAAACTAATATCCATTGAAGGTATATAATTGAAATCTAATATGATATGATTAGGATTAATAAATTCATGTATTAATACTATGTGTGGAATGGTTTACATACATTGCACTAGAAGTGATAGTGACTTTGAGAAAGCGATTTATGGTGACCACATGCTTAAAAAACGTGGCCCAGATTCGATCAATATACATCATGATGGCCTAGATCATTTTGCTCATTATCTTTTATCTATTACGGGTGTAATGGTAAAACAACCTAGGGTTGAAAAAAATAAGTTCACAGCATTCAATGGAGAGATTTATAACTACAAAGAATTAGGTTATAACTCTGAAATTGATTGCATATCAAGTCTATCTACTACTGCAAATAGCCTACAAAGGCAGTTGATATCTTTAAACGGTGAATTTAGTATAATAATAGTTGACTTGAGATTTGAAGTTGTAATTGCAATAACTGATATTTTCGGAACCAAGCCTTTATGGCATGCAAATAATTTCAATGGTTTTTGGGGGTTAGCATCCTACCCAACATCACTTGCAAATCAGGGCCTTGAAAATAAAGTGCGCTTGAAAGCTAATCAAATCTATTTCTTTGAAAAGCAAACTGGAAATCTTATCAATAGAGTAAAACATTATAAATTTAATTTAAATCAAACTAAAAGTTCTTATGATGGATGGATTAATGCTTTTGAAGAGTCGGTACGGATAAGAGCAACTACAGATAAAAAGGTTATTGTTCCTATGAGTGGTGGATACGACAGTGGATGTATTGCCGCAGCAATTAAATCTGCAAATATTAATTCTAAATTCTTAACTATTAAAGGGGAAGAAGATATGAAAACTGTTAAAAGAAGGATGAATTTATTGGGAAATAGAGCAAAGCTGCTAAAGCTTACAAAGAACAAGATAATAGAACAAAGCAATTACTTAAAACAAAATAGCCCTGATTTCTACTATTCTAAATATATGAAGGTAAATGAGGATTATAGGTTTTCAAAAGATCCAGGCTCCATAGGCCTATCAGCAATCTGTGAGAAAGCATCTTCAGAGGGAATTAAGGTTTTACTATCCGGGCAAGGAGCAGATGAGATATGTTCTGATTATGGATATAAGGGTATGAAAATTTCTAGATCTTCTACAATTGCAGGTTTATACCCAAAAGATTTACGAACAGTATATCCATGGGTAAATTTCTATGATGGTGCGAATAGATGCTATCTACTAAAAGATGAATATGTTACGGGTTCTCATGGTTTAGAGGGGAGATACCCATTCCTAGACAAACATGTTGTTCAAGAGTTTATTTCCCTTAACAACAAATTGAAGAATAGGCGCTACAAAGCGCCTTTAGCTGAATACCTTGACTACAAGGAGTTCCCATATAATGAGAATAGAAAAGTTGGTTTTAATTCCATCGCTAATATAGAGGAATAATCTAAATCTATACTGATAGTCGTGATTAAGGTTTAAACAGTGATCGAAGTTAATTGGAATAATAATAAAAGTATGATCTGATTAAACTGAAGTATCTTTCCTGGTCACCCAAAATTGATACATTTCAATAAATGTGCTTGGATTGTTTTTCTCAAATACTTCCCAGTTTCCCAAATTCAACAATAGTCGATCATCTGGAAATGATATTTTGTAGGATTCATGCATTGCATTTAAATTCTTAAAACCTAAGAAGTTCAACGATTGATTCTCTAAAAGAGAACTAAGTCTAGGAATTGTAAATCTTAGTTCTTGTTTATTAAACAAAAGATCTCTAAACATTGAACTAGAGTAAAAGTCAGACAATAATGTGATTGATTGAAAATTTAGGTATTCGCCACTTAAAATTCTCTGCCTAAATTCCCTCATATCCTTCCGTGTAGGGGATAGATTAATATCCCTTATGATTTCCTTAGCCTTAACTATTTGAGCCCTTGCTAATTCGCTATATAAAGCAAGTTGAATATAACCATGTGGTTTTAATTTTGAAATCAAACATTTCAAGCCATATTCAGGGTCTGCCATATGGTGTAATACACCACTACACTCAATAATATCAAATGATTTATCTAAACAATGTATATCTAGTATATCCATATTTATAAACCTAACATTTTTCATCCCATACTCATTAGCCTTTCTTTTTGCATAGGCAAGGCTATTCTTACTGATATCTATAGCTGTTATAGAAGAGTTCTTATATCTTGATGCTTGTATTACTTGCTTTCCTGTACCACAACCTGCAATCAAAACATTAATATTGTTTTCTCCACTTATATTTATTTGATTTGGAAATATATCAGAATTGATTATTTTGTAAAATTCAAGCCTATTATCTTCTTTATAGAAATTGGTATAAATCCATCTAGGATAGGGACTTTCTTCATACTGCTCTTTTACTGCTTTAGTTATATAATTATCCATTTTCCCATATTTAACAATTTCCGAAGCGAGACAATCCTCAATTATTAAATCATCAAAATGAATTCTAGATAATTCGTGGAAATCCTTATCTGATTCTAATTGGATTTTTATTGAAGTTAAATTCCCTAATATTTGCTTCAACGGGATATAACATGCCAATAGAGCAATTGAAAAGGAATTAAATGGTTTATTCTTTATATATTCTTTAAGTTTATCGGTCATGAAGTAATCATCTTTATGAAGGGTAAGGATATATTCGCTTAGGAAGCAATTCTTAGAAAAAGCCAATAAAAACCGCTTTAACTCTTCAGAATATTGAATAGTCCCTGAAAGGAATGATTTCGAAATATCGTGACGAATTCTTGTGAGCGCTAGCTCCCATTTCAAGTTATTGAATGTAAGTAAACCTAATGATTTTAAAACTAGGTCGTCATTGATGATATTTTTGAAATGAGGATTATGTAACGCTAATTCTGATGATTCATATATATTCTCTAGATTAAATTTATCTTGTATGAAAGCTAAATACTTGGAAAGTATTCTATGATCTATATCTTTTCTATCTAATAAGCAAAGAACAACATCCTTTGTCTCATTTAAAGTTAGAGTATTTAGATCTATGTCTTTTAAAATATTTAACAAGAGGGAGGCAATTCCTTGGTGATCAGGATTATCAAGAAGTATTTCTCTTGATAAGTAGAATGACTTGTTGAGTTCATTAAACTGAAAGTAAGCATAAGCTAGCTGTAATTTAAACTTCAATGAATTTGGGAATAATTCAAGGCTTTTTTGTAAAATATTTATGGACTCCGATGGCTTTTGCATCTCCTTGTATATTAAACTCAAATTAAAATATGAATTTTCATTGTTCTTATCCATTTCTAAAGCCTTTAATGTTACTTTTTCAGCTTCTATTAATTTGCCCTGATCTTTCAAGAGTGCTCCTAAATTAACCCTTGCATCTAAGAGAAGTGGATTCAGATTAACTGCCTGTCTTGTAGATAATTCAGCTTGATAATATTTGCCCAACTTTTTTTGAATCAGACCAAGATTTGTATATGCTAAATCACTATTAGGGAGTAATTCAATTACCTTTAACGTAAATTCCTCTGCCTCTTTAAATCTTCCACAATGTAAGTGATAATTGGCAATATTTCCCCAGGCTTCTGGAATAGTAGGGTCAATATTAACAGCCTTTAAAAAGCTTTTATACGCTTCTTCCTGACAGTCAATTCTCAGGAAGCAAATACCTATTTTATAGTTAATAATAGCCATATCTTCTTTTAAAAATAAAATCTGCCGATATATTTCAATTGCTTTATCCCACTTGCATAGTTTCTCAAGATTATCTGCAAGTTTAATCCCAACTTCTTTACTATTTTGATCAATTCTGAAAGCTGCTTCAAGCCAGTTGTTAGCTTTTACATAATTACCAAGACTTGATTCTAATTCTCCAATTGCCGTAATTGAATTTAGTGACAATGGGTCTATCAAATATTCTTCTTTAAAAGCTTTTCTTGCTTGAGCACTTTCTCCTAAGGCTAAATATGCAGACCCAATAAGGTAATTTATTCCAAAATGATTTCTATCCTGCTCTAAAATAGATTTACTTGCATAAATACAAATTTTATATTCTTTTACCATAAACGCCGAATTGGCAAACCCAAGCCAAGCATTTATGTTATTGATGTCCTTTGAAATTATTGCTTCATAAGCTTCTTTAGCCTGATTAAAATTACCAGCCTCAAATAAGCAATCAGCTTTTATAAGATCTTCTTTAGGCAACTCTATTTGCAGTCCTGCTATAATAATATTTTATCTTAGCAAGGCTGATATTAATATCAAGATTACTGTTAAATAAAAGTCATCTTGGTATTTTACTAGGACTTCATTCATTAGCACATATTGCAAAATCACTTCGCTCTCCTACTCTTGGTCTACCTTTAACTTCACTTAATAATATTTTTGAAACACCAGTTGAATAATCAAAACACCCAGAAGCTCCTTTACCTTTAGTTGTGTAATCTCCAGCAGGTGAGGCCACGATATGGAATTGAGAGCTTAAGGATGGAATCCATTCAATGTCAATTCGATAATATCCACTAACGCTATACCACATATCTCCAGTGGGTTCTATAGAAGTATTCTCAATTAAATTCCTATCACGCATCTTCAAACCTTTGCAACCTGAGGGACTAGGAGAAACACAACCACGAACCACCACATATTCTCTCAGTTCTGGCGCGCTAGATGGGATTCGACCATATTCAGCACTATAAGATTGAGCAGCCTTGATATAGGCTGCAATCAACATAGCTGCTTCTCTTTGGATAGCCTTGTCTTTCGCTGAATTAAAGCTGGGGATTGCAATAGCTGAAAGAACCCCAATAATTGCGACTACAACAATTAACTCAACCAGAGTAAAACCTTCCTCTTCTCTTTTAGAGGAAAGATATTGAAGTATTCGTTGTTGAGGTTCTTTATACAAATGGAGTATGCCAGGCTTATTAAAAGCCTAAATCAACTCTTTAAATAAGGAGGGAAGAAGCTACAAAACAAGACAACCAATATCGAAAAATGCCTCTAACAAAAGAACAACTCAAAGAGTTTTATAGGGCTTTCAACGAACTCATTGAAAAAGAAGAGGAACGAGTCAAAGAGCTATTTGATGGTATCAAGTATTGATTCTAATGTATCCGTCCAGGAACAAAATTCTGATTGCTGAAAAAATGTAAGATACTTACTATAATTAGTATTAGATCTTCTCAACTCTAACCAACGTTCATCAGAGAATAGTGGAAGGCATACATCTGCATGATATCCAGATGCCGCACATAAATGAGCTAGCGCAGTATCAATAGTAATGACTCTTCTCCCATCAATTAAGCTTAAAAGATTCTCAATAGTACCTTGTTCTGGAACATAAATTCTAATACCTTGATTGATCAAAATTCTGCGCTCCCATAAATTCCAAGAACTTATATCGATAATGTCCACATTCGGGAGTGATTTTCTTAACTCACAATAAAAGTCTTGAATATCTTTAAACCCTAAAGATCTTAAAAAAGCAGAGAAACTTGCCTCAACTCCGCTAGCACGCCAACAAAAAATATATTTATTCTGATTAATTTTTGTACTGAAATCTCTAGCAATCCACTTTAAAGGTTTCATATCTTTGCAATTAGAAGACATCCAACTGCGAAATAAAAGATATCTAATTCCTTGTCCCCTTTCTCTAGCAAACTCTATAGGCAAGCCTTTATTCAGAAGAGGAGAAAGTAAATATTTGTAATGCTCTTTGGTATAGATCTTGAGGCGATTTCTATATTTTATTACTAATGGTGTGAGTATAGATATTGCCTCTATTACATCACCAAGTCCGCCATCGATAGAGATTTTAAAAACTTCTTTTCCGTTAAGGATGCCCTCAATAAGTTGATTGAAATCTTCTTTCATATCATTTCGCAAAAGATATTCATATGGATTCTCATCTTCATCTAACCGAGCGATTCGAAATCTCAATCCTACAAATTTTTCCTGCTGGGAAACATCTGAAGACCTCAATAATTCTCTTATTTTTTCTACCATACCTAAATTTAAAGCTTGATGCCCCAATGGTAAACTTAGGCCTTCATTGTCAAGTTGAAAATCTACCCAGTCTCTTGCTACTTGAAGATCAGTTGAAAACTGAGTCCAATGTGATGCTCTCCTGATAGGCATATACTCGAAATTCTGTCCATATGAATGGATCAATCAAACATAACAATGTCAACAATACATGCCCCAAAGCTATTCATTCTTATTAATGATTACATTCTTTGGGATAACCTTCAATAACGAGTCAACAAGCTATTTGATATTGCAAAAGAAAGCTATGAAGGTCGCCTATCAGAATCAAGCGAAGATGATAGTTAAAGACAGGAGTGCTTTGTTGGTTACTCAAGTATACAGGGAGAAAAAAAGACAACCATCACTACAAAAATATTCCCTTTACTGATGGTCCGGTGAGCGCAGCGAACGACCATAACGAAAGCACCGATTCAATCTCACACAAACACTCTCTCTATCTGGAAGTTCAACCTGGATGATCCGTTTGTCCCCTCATCGGACATTCCACATCATCCTGGTTGAGACTGTATGGATAAGAGGGTGGTTAATTCATTCACAATCACTATTTACTATGCACAGCAAAGAACTATCTGAAGAGCAAAGAGAAAAGAACTAAAGGAAAGACTTCTTAAACAGATTGAAGGGAAGCGAGATGATGATATTGCAATTCAATTAAATAAATAGCTTAATTTTTCTTGAAAAAGATTTATACTTTAAGCATTAAGGCACTACGTTTTCGCTTCTATAACTCCACATCCCATTAGCCATTGCTAATTCGGAGGCATCACCAGTAGTCATCGATTGAATTTGATTGACGGAAAGATTATCTCCGGTATAAACAGCTTCAAGTGTTCCTTTGGCATAGATGCCGACACCACTAGTTCCGCGATGAGTCGTTTGAGCAAAGGCGAGATCAGACGTCGCAGCACCAATGATTTTGATTTCATCAATGGCATCTAGGCCTTCTATGAAATCTGCTTTCTCTCCATTTGCATTATTACCAGCCTTTCCATACCACCAATTGGATAGATGTTGATCGGATTTAATGGCAAGCAGATCAGCCCAACCATCTTCCTGAGATCTAAAAGTATTCCAGCCAAAGTCGCCGTGGAGTTCATCGGCTCCTGCTCCACCATCAATGATGTCACGGCCATTACCTCCATGAATGAGGTCGTCATTACCACCGCCATCAATAATGTCCCATCCCCCTAATCCATGAAGAATATCTTTACCTAAACCACCATCAATGACAGAGCCAATACGTCCATCAATAGTCCTATCTGCAGCTGCAGCTGATTGCTTAGCTCGAATTAATCCACCAACTATAGGAGATTTTGCAACATAATTGATTGATATTTTATCGTTCCATGTATTCGCTGTTATATCTAAATTTGAATCGTCTATATCTTTAGTAAGGGCATAATGGCTAGGTGAGTAATTAAACCATTCTTCAACTATGTCTCCCGCACTTCTATTGTTATCAAATATGTATTCTTTTTTG
>QCKG01000022.1 GCA_003215535.1 Prochlorococcus sp. AG-409-L18 | reverse complement strand
ATTTTCCATAAGTAGGGTTTTATGAATTATAGTCAGAATTATTGGAATGAATCGTACGGTAAGATTAAACAATTAGATAGACACAAGTTAATTAATTAAAGTCAACGCATCTCAATTCTTAAGGCCCCGAATTCCCTTTTTTTCTTCTCAAAGCAAACACTATGAGCACCCATGAGAATCCAAATCCTGCTGCCTTTCCCCAATCTTGAAGTAAGGTTTCGTAGACTGCAAGTGTACTAGCAAAAACTGCCATTGAGCCAAGGGAAAAGCGACTAACTTTGAGAGCCCATTTGCTTGTTTTGTGCAAAGTAGTTAATCAGGTTTTTATAGTCTGTTACGTGCTAAAGCTTTAGACAAAATCAGCTGAATCCTGTAATTTCTTTTCATAAGTTCACTTGTTTAGTCTTATGGATGAATTTTATTATTTGGTAGCTCTTGCATTTATTGAGCAGGGAGATTCCCGATTAATGCCTATTGGCGGTAAATCAATAAAAGGTTCTGATCCTCAAGTGCAGCCACCTCAACAGTTAATCGAATCTATTTCATTAGAACTTCTAGTTAGACTTATTAACCGGAGCAAAGATGGGGCTATTCGCAGTGCTGCTGGTGAACAAAGTATTTTGCTACTCAAAATACCAATGATTTCAATGCAAGAGAATCTGCCCTCCATAAAAGCAGACTGGCTAAGAACAGGTGAAACAGATCATTGCATGAACAAACTGCATGAGATTTCCAATTCTATTTGGCATTTATCATTTGAGAAGTATAAAGGAATTAAATTAACAGAGCTAAAGAAATAAGGGCTCAGAAGAAAATTAATTTCTATAATAAAACTTTGAAAGTAACATTCAGGCAGTAAGAAGTAAAACCCCCATTTGTTTGGCTGCAATGGGGATATGGCATGCTTCTTTAAAACCAGCTTTAAAGGCAATCTCCTCTTGCTCTTTCCCAAAAGGGAAGCACTTTATACTCTTCTCAAGATAAGCATAATGCTCTCCCAAACCAAATATTGAAGCAATTGGAACAACCAGTTTCCTCAAGTAAAGTTTCTGAAAACGTTCTCCAAAAGAACCTTCATCCATTTGGTTGAAATCAAGCACACCAGCTTTAGAGCCAGGCTTTAAAAGACGATGCATCTCCTTTAGCCCTTTTAAAGGATCTGACAAATTTCTTAGCCCATATCCCATTACTGCTCCATCGAACTGATGAGAAGTCAAGCCAGAATCCAATACATCTCGTTTTAACCAATGCAAGGCAAGCAAAGACTTCTTTTCTGCTCGCTTTCTAGCCACCTCTAAAGGCTGCTCTGCTGAATCAACTCCAAAAACCATCCCGCCAGGTTGAACACACCTTGCTAATTCAAAAGTCAAATCCCCAGTGCCACAGCAAAGATCCAGCCATTGCTGACCAGGTGAAGGGCTTAACAAAGTTAAAAGTTGCTTTTTCCAAAGTCGATGCAGCCCAAGACTAAGCAAATCATTAAGAAGGTCATACCTCTGAGCTACTGAATCAAACAAGGCTTCAACCAATTGAGACTCTCCAGGTTTCATAGTTTGAATCAACAGTTCAAGGTGATCATCAATAAAAAATCCCTTTGATTAACAACTAAACAGATTTTTTCTTTATAACAATGGAGAATTCAAAATCTTTCATTGAATAAAGAGTCTTAATCATTTTTCAATCGGTCTGATTAGCAAGGAGCGTTCTAATAATTCGGTTTTTATTTCATCTACTGTCAATACGCCGTCATGCAGTAATGAAGCCAACAAGGCTGCAGAGGCTCCACCCCTAGTAAAAGCGTCCGCGATATGTTCAATACAACCTGCTCCGCCAGAGGCTATGACTGGAATTGGGACACTATCAGTGATTGCCCTGGTTAGTTCTAAGTCGTACCCAGCTTGCGTCCCATCTCCATCCATAGAAGTAAGAAGAATTTCGCCAGCTCCTAGAGCTGCAACTTCTCTGGCCCAGTGAAGAGCATCTAAACCTGTGTTTTGCCGCCCCCCTTTTACAAAAACATCCCATCCAGATAATCCGGTAGTTCTTCGTCTGGCATCTATTGCTACAACAATGCATTGACACCCAAAGCGATCAGCTCCTTGCGAGATAAGTTCAGGGGAATGAACTGCAGAAGAATTCAAACTGACTTTGTCCGCGCCAGCCCTTAAGAGGTCTGTAATGCCTCTCAGAGAACTAATTCCCCCTCCAACAGTAAAAGGGATAGTTACTGACTCAGCAGTCCTCTGAACCAATTCAATTAGCGTGGACCTGCCTTCATGGCTAGCAGCAATATCAAGAAAAACAAGCTCATCAGCCCCTGATTGGCTATATCGACAAGCCAGTTCAACTGGGTCTCCAGCATCTCTAAGGCCTACAAAATTAACCCCTTTAACTACTCGTCCACCAGCAACATCAAGGCAAGGGATTAAACGAAGTGCAACCATAAGTGTTTGAGAGAGGCGACCGTGACTGTTAAGGTTGCGCCACCTTCTCAGCGGTGCAGACCATGTCCCAGGCTGCCACTCTCAATAGGATCGGCTCTAAGGTCAAGGTTAATCTTGATAATGTCAGAGATCGAATTCCCTCAGGTCTAATAGCAAAACTCACGAATGATCCAAGAGGCAAAGTTGTTGATTATCGAATGACTGATGGTGATGGCATAGGTTTTGTCTTGGAACTCAGCGATGGCACAACTAGCTGGTTCTTTGACGACGAAATCAAACGAGTCTGAGGTTCATTAGTGACCGACCCACGCCAACTCCTTGGCATTAAAGGAGCAGCTGAAACCCAAAACATATGGAAGCTGCGCTTGCAGCTTATGAAGCCAATCACATGGATTCCTCTTTTATGGGGGGTAATTTGTGGGGCTGCTGCGAGTGGAAATTACCAATGGCGACTTCCTGATTTCATAGCTGCTATTGCATGTATGGCCATGAGTGGGCCTCTTCTTGCTGGTTATACCCAGACAATCAACGATTATTACGACAGAGAGATTGATGCAATTAACGAACCCAACAGACCAATCCCTTCAGGTGCAATCTCACTTACTCAAGTCAAACTACAAATCTGGATTCTCCTAATTGCTGGATTAATTGTTGCTTATTCCCTTGATATATGGGCAGGCCATTCAACTCCATCTGTACTTCTACTGGCTTTAGGTGGTTCATTCGTAAGCTTCATATACTCTGCCCCGCCACTAAAACTTAAGCAGAATGGATGGCTGGGGAATTATGCTCTTGGGGCAAGTTACATAGCCCTTCCATGGTGGGCAGGCCAAGCCCTTTTTGGTCAACTAACTTGGACAACAGCACTATTAACTCTTGCATATAGTCTTGCAGGATTAGGCATAGCTGTCATCAATGATTTTAAGAGTGTGGAAGGAGATAAAGCCCTTGGATTGCAGTCACTACCTGTTGTCTTTGGTATTAAGAATGCGAGTTGGATAAGTGCAGGAATGATAGATATATTTCAGCTTTTAATGGTTGTAGTCCTAATCTTAATTGGACAGCATTTAGCTTCCGTTATTCTTATTTTATTGATCATTCCTCAAATCACCTTTCAAGACATCTGGTTACTTCGTGACCCGTTGGCATTTGACGTGAAATATCAAGCCAGCGCCCAACCCTTTCTAATCCTAGGGATGCTTGTCACTGCCTTAGCCATAGGACATAGCCCCCTTACTCAAGGGTTGTGAATCGAAGGCCTCATAATTGGGTTTTAATTGTATCCACTTCACTTGCTATTGGATCTTTCTCAGCTATAGCAGAGAAATTATTAGGACAAAGAATTGATGCTCTGCTCCCTGAAGCGACAAAGGTAAGTAATTTCAGTCGACCGGGGACTATTACCTTTCTTTCAACTAATGGAAAAATTATCCAAAAGATTGGTCCCGCAACAAGAGAAAAAGTAGCTAAAGGAACAATACCAAAACTTGCCAAGCAAGCCTTCATTGCCGCTGAGGATAGACGCTTTTATGAGCATAACGGAGTAGATCTATGGGGAGTTAGTAGAGCTCTTATTAACAATTTAAAGAAGGGAAGTGTCACAGAAGGTGGTAGCACAATTACTCAACAACTTGCACGCACAGTTTTCCTTAGCCAAGATCGCACTTTGACTAGAAAGCTCAAAGAAGCAGCTCTTGCATACAAGCTAGAACGTCAGTTAAGTAAAGATGAAATCCTTGAAGAGTATTTAAATAATGTCTACCTAGGATCAGGAGCCTATGGTATTGCTGATGCAGCGTGGATTTACTTTAGAAAAGACCCTAATTCTTTATCTCTGGAAGAAATAGCACTTATAGCAGGATTAGCTCCTGCTCCATCTTTTTACTCGCCTTTAGTTAATCCAGAGATAGCTCTTGAACGTCGTTCTTTAGTGCTAATTAAGATGTTAAAAGAAGGGTTTATCTCTAAAAAGCTTTTCGATGAAGCATATATCAAGCCTTTAGATCTTAAACCAGCTCAGCCAAAATATTTTAATAGTAGCGCTCCTTTCTTTACAAGCTGGGTTGCGCATAAATTACCAACTTTACTTACACCAGAGCAAATAGAAATTGGTGGCCTAAAAGTTCAAACAAGCCTTAACCTTGAGTGGCAGAAAAAAGCCCAAAAAGTTATTAATGAATACAGTCCTGAAGATATGGAAGGGGCCTTAGTTGCCATTGAGAACTCTTCTGGACTTGTAAGAGCACTTATAGGTGGAAAAGATTTTCGTTCTAATCAATTCAATCGTGCAACCCAGGCTTTTCGTTCTCCAGGTTCAACATTTAAAATTTTTCCATACTCAGCTGCACTAAATTTAGGAATAAAGCCAACAGATATATTTCTAGATATGCCAAGTTGTTGGGACGACTATTGTCCAAGGAACTTTGGGAATAAATACAGAGGCCGATTATCTCTTACTGACGCATTTAGGCATTCGTCTAATACAATAGCAGTACAAATCTTAAAGAAGGTAGGCTTCAGCGAGGTCATAACAACAGCAAATAAATTAGGTATAGGGAATAACAGAAAATTAGGCAAGTACTATCCACTAGCAATAGGTGCCTACGAACAAACAGTTTTAGACATGACCGCCGCTTACGCTGGTGTAGCCAATCGAGGTTTTTTCATATATCCCAGCCCTTTTGAAAGAATCCTTGGACCAGACAATGAGATACTTTGGAGCAACAAAGACAATATAAAAGCAGGCATTCAAGCTCTTAATAGGGAAACTGCAGATACAATGAACTGGATGCTGAAAAAAGCTGTTGAGGATGGAACTGGCACTGCAGCTTCACTTCAAGGGAGAGAAGTAGCTGGCAAAACAGGCACATCAGAAGGGAGCAGAGATCTTTGGTTTATAGGGTCTATTCCACAGCTAACCATAGGCATATGGTTTGGTTATGATGACAATAGAAAAACAAAAAGTAGTAGCGGTGAAGCAGCATATGCTTGGAAGCAATTCTTATTAAGTATCGACAATGAACTTGAAATTTTGCAATTCAAAAAATAAGCAAAAAACCATTATTTATCGATTTAGACTAATGTTGAATATTTCTAACTTTTCAATGCTTTAATCACTGAATATACCTGTAGAGAGTAAAGAATAGATTTTATTCAGAATTAGTTATCAACGAAGTTCCATAACAGCAGCATAAAATCCATCTCCAATAGACTTTTGATCAGGCCAAATTTGATGCTGTTCTAAAAGGTCTAGTTCTGGATGATGAGTTATAAATTTCTCAATCTGTTGGAAATTTTCCTTAGGGTGAATAGTACAAGTTGCATAGACCATCCTTCCTCCCTTTTCTAGTAATGGTAAAAGGCCTTCTAATAACTTTGCCTGCAACAAAGCTAATTCCTCTATCTTCCTAGGAGTCATCCTCCATCGAGCATCAGGATGTCGGGCTAACGTGCCTAGCCCTGAACAAGGAGCATCCAAAAGTATCCGCTTAAAAGAACTTCTCCATGCAGGCTTCTTTTGTAAAAGAATTGACGAATCAGCCGCAAGTGTATTTAAACAAGTTAATCCAAGGCGAGAGGCATTTGATGCAACCCTTTTCAAACGATCTGATGAACGATCAATCGCCCACAACTCTCCGACATTACTCATTAACTCAGCCAAATGAGTTGTTTTACCTCCTGGCGCTGCACATGCATCAAGAACCATCTCACCAGGCTGAGGATCCAATAATGTTGATACCCACTGCGCGGATCGGTCTTGAACACACCACTCACCTTCTTGATAACCAGGCCAATTCCGCAAATCACCAGAACCAGAAGCAACTTCTAATCCATAAGGGCATCCATTAATAGGCGCACTCTCAATACCCGCTTCATTCAATCTCTCACGTAATTTTTTCGAGTTACTTTTCAGGCAATTAACACGAAGATCACAAGTTGGTACTTCATTAAAATTCTTTGCCAGTTTCTCAGCCTCTTCTATCCCACGCCAACCTATTAGTTGCTTAGATAGCCAAAGTGGAAGTGAATAGGACTGAGACAATTGCTCAGCCTTAGTTTTTGGTTGCGGGAGTTCAACACCACTATCTTGCGCACGAATAGCAGCTCTTAAGACACCATTGACGACAGGAGCTAGAGAAGATAATTGGCTGTTTTTAGCCAACTCAACAGCAGTATGTACTGCCGCGGCCCCTGGAATTCTCTGCATCAGAAATATCTGATAAAGGCCCAAATGAAGCAACCATCGCATTAAAGGTGGCTGCTTGGTAGCTGGTATTTTCCCTAGATAATCAATCCAACTATCTAGGAATTTTCGTTGTCGAATAGCACCAAATACTAGCTCCTGTATAAGCGATCTATCGGCGTCATTCAAATGATATTTCCTTAGAATCCTTTCAAGTGCAACATCTGCATAAGCACCTGCAGCAACTGCCTGTAGGGCCTCCCAAGCCGACTTCCTTACAAGGAGACCAGGAGATGACATGCAAGCTGTGAATAAAGATAAAGGCTATCAGCCTTTATCTTTTATGATCACAAATCAAAAGAGAACATAGCAGTAATCCTAAAATAACTTTTAAAAAATGAAAGTTACTTTTAAGGTCGCCATACATATTCAAGCTAGCTAGCTCTTCCCTCATTATCGACTGGGATCCCTTCTTAAATTAAACGAGCTTTTTGATCCAATCCCAACCTTCCCTGCCAAGGCTCATGGAGACCCGCCCTTGGGAATTGAGCACAGAGTGCCAGGGAACTGAAGAAGATAAAGGTAATCGCCTTAAAGACCAACCAACTTGAAGAGCAAAACCTTTTGCATGAATCAATTCAGCTATCTGACCATATATGGCAACTTTGCCACAGGGTATTAGCGAAACTATTCCCAATACCCTCAAATCAAAAAAATCTCTTTGCGACATGCCCCTTTTGCCTCGTCGATTTGAACGCCTCAAGAATGTTCTTAATTGCCGTATGGCGAACCTGACAGTACTTCTTGAAAAAGTTGAAAAGCCCCATAACCTCTCTGCAATTCTTCGCTCTTGCGATGCAGTAGGTGTACTTGAAGCACATGCTGTATCCACAACAAAAAAAGCTTTAACGTTTAACAGCACTGCACAAGGCAGTCAAAAATGGGTCAAGCTCAATGAACATAACAATATAGAAATCGCTGCGAAGTCTTTAAAAGAAAAAGGCTTCAAATTATTTGGAACGAATCTTGGCATAGATGCATGCGACTATCGTCAATGTGACTTCACAGGGCCAACTGCCTTTGTGTTAGGCGCTGAAAAATGGGGACTAAGCAAAGCCGCAACAGAGCTAATGGATACAGCATTATTTATTCCCATGAGAGGCATGGTGCAATCACTAAATGTTTCTGTAGCAGCTGCAACTTTGCTCTTTGAAGCCTTACGTCAGAGAGAAGCTGCAGGCATAATTCCTTCAGATGGTGAGGGAATAGATAAAAAACTTTTTAAAGATAGAATATTCGAATGGTCTTATCCACAAGTCGCAGATTGGTGTAAGGAACAAGGCAGGAAATACCCTGAACTTAATTCCAAAGGAGAGATAACGGAAGACCTCCCAAGAACATTAAAACTTTTCTATTAATATCTTAAGTCCCAAGCACTTTATTTAATCCCACTGAAGTGTTATAAACGATTAATTCTATTAAACATTAAGACTAGAATTAGAGTTTCATGCTGTTTCACTTGAATTCACTTTATCAACAAATACCTCGAGACCTTCTCCAACAAAAGAAAGTGATAAAACCATCCCAAACATTGCGAATCCTGGGAACAAAGATGTCCACCAAATACCTGTTGGCAATGCAGACAATGCCAAATTAAGATCGTTTCCCCACTCGGGCACAGCCTCTGGCAAACCTAATCCTAGAAAACCAAGGCCTCCTAATACCAAAACAGCATCTGCAGCATTCATAGTTAAAAGCACAGGTATAGAAGTAATAACATTCTTGAGGAGATATTTTCGGATTATCCACAATGGTCCAGCTCCCATTGAGACAGCAGCATCAACAAAAAGTTCTGATTTAACTTGCGCAGTTTGATTCCTAACAACACGGAAGTATTGAGGAACATAAACAACACAGATTGCAACTGCTGCATTGAAGATTCCTCGCCCAAGAAGAAAAGAAATCACCACTGAAAGTAAAAGAACAGGGATTGTATAGAGTGTATCCATTATTAATATCAAAGCTCTATCCAAGATTCCTCCGAGATATCCACTCAATATTCCCAAGGGCACACCAATAACAACAGCAAGGGTTACAGCAAGGAAGACCACCTGCAGGGCAACTCCACTACCTGCAAATGTGCGAAGACATACATCACGGCCTAAACGATCAGTCCCACACCAATGAGTAAAGGAAGGTGCTGCATAAATCGAGTTATCAAGACCATTGTTTACCTGAGACAAAACTCCTAAATTTGAAAGTAAAAGGGATATCAAAGCAGCAATCACATATAAGGACAACAGAACTACACCCCAGTTAGTCAAACGACTAGCCAAAGTTTTTTTCCCGAGAGACCTACTCGAAGTTAAAAGCTGCAAGGGTTCAGATCCCATCAACATAAGAAGCTATATGCTAGAAAAAATTTTTGCCTCCGCTTGTAATCCAAAGCGAATTCCTCATGAATCCACAAGACAAAGGCCTTACAGTAGGCGAGCTATCAATTGCGATTGGAATATTAATAATTGCAAGCCTGGTATTGACCTCAACAGGAAAGAAAGACAAATCCAACCAAGGGAGATTGATTAACTCCAAAGCTGAATCAATATCTTCAAAAGTTCCCAATCAATTCAAGTATTTTTGATAAGTTGAAAACTTATCATTTAAGTTCATAGCAATCTATTGATCAAGCTTTAAAACCGCCATAAATGCTTCTTGCGGAACATCAACCTTTCCCATTGCTTTCATCCGTTTTTTACCTTTTGCTTGTTTCTGCAAAAGCTTTTTCTTCCTGGAAATATCTCCTCCATAACATTTTGCCAACACATCTTTTCGCATCGCACTAATACTCTCACTGGCAATAATGCGACTTCCTATTGATGCTTGCAGTGGTATCTTGAACTGTTGTCTTGGTATTAACTCCTTAAGCTTCTCAACAAGACCTTTACCTACTCCATATGCCTTGTCACGATGCACAATTGTAGTAAGTGGGTCTGCTTTCTCAGAATTAATCAATACATCTAATCTGACTAGATCATTGGGACGATAACCAATTAAATGATATTCCATGGAGGCATATCCCTTAGTTCTGCTTTTCATCTGATCAAAAAAGTCAGTAACAACCTCACCCAGAGGTATCTCATATATAAGAGTAACTCTATCAGTAGTTATATATTTCATATCAAGAAAATCACCTCTCCTCTCCTGACAAAGTCCCATTAGGGTTCCATTGTAATCATTAGGTGCATATATTTCCATCCTTACGTATGGTTCTTCTATCGATTCACGTTTTTGAGGATCTGGCAATATAGCAGGATTATCAATCATCAATATTTCACCGTCCATCATATTAACTTTATAAATAACTGACGGAGCTGTCACAATTAAGTCTAAATCATATTCTCTCTCCAAGCGTTCTTGAACAATCTCCATATGAAGAAGGCCTAAGAAACCACATCTAAATCCAAATCCCATTGCACTACTAGTTTCAGGTTCATACTTCAATGCCGCATCAGAAAGTTGCAACTTGTCTAGAGCCTCTCGCAAGTCAGGGTATTGATCAGCATCAGTCGGAAAAAGACCACAAAAAACCATAGGCTTTGCCTCTTTATATCCTGGAAGTGGATCTTCTGCTGGTGAATTAAGCAAGGTGATTGTGTCACCAACTCTTGCATCAGCTACTGCCTTAATCGAAGCAGCAAGATATCCGACTTCCCCTGCATGTAACTCATCAACCCTCAATTGTTCTGGCGCCATAACACCAATCTCATCCAACTCATAACTCTTTTTACTTGCCATAAGTAAAACTTTATCCTTCACATTTATTACCCCACTAATCAAACGGAAATAAACAATAACCCCCCTATATGAGTCATAGTAAGAATCAAATATCAAAGCCTTTGTTGCTTGACCAGGTGAATCTGTTGGAGGAGGTATCCTGTCAACTACAGCCTGAAGAATTTCAGTTATTCCTAAACCAGTCTTCGCAGAACAAGAGATCGCCTTTGAGGAATCTAAGCCAATTATTTGTTCAATCTCATGCTTAATTTTTTCAGGTTCAGCTCCTGGTAGGTCTATTTTATTGAGAACTGGAATAATCTCAAGATCATTTTCCAATGCCAAATAAACGTTAGCCAAAGTCTGAGCTTCAACACCCTGACTAGCATCAACAACTAGAAGTGCGCCTTCACAAGCTTGTAATGAGCGACTTACCTCATAAGAGAAGTCGACATGCCCTGGTGTATCAATCAAGTTGAGAACATATTCTTCTCCATCAGATGCCTTGTAATTCATTCTGGCTGCTTGGAGCTTGATTGTTATTCCTCTTTCTCTCTCTAGATCCATATTGTCCAGGAACTGATCTTGCATGTCTCTACCAGAGACTGTGCCTGTATCCTGCAAAAGCCTATCGGCCAATGTTGACTTCCCATGATCAATATGGGCAATTATGCAGAAGTTCCTCAAGCGAGAAACAGGAACGTCAGTCATGCGATTACAGATTCTCGAATCGGGACATTGGGATAATTCTTTTGATCTTAAGAAGCCAACTCTTCCTTATGCAAAACATAAATCAACAACTCAAGCTAGTCCGAGAATCGAATCATTACGTTGACGCATCTTTATAAGCAAATCTCCATCAAAATCAAATTTCTCTCCCAAAGTTGGCAGCAGGCTCTTCAATCTCTTTTTCAATTCTTCATCACCCATTCGACTTGCCCAACAACGTTCCAAAACTTCCAACATAATTGTCACAGCCGTACTTGCTCCTGGAGAAGCTCCTAGTAGTGCAGCCAAAGTTCCATCGGCAGAGGAAACTACTTCTGTACCCATTTGAAGGATTCCCCCTTGGCGAGTTCGCTTAATAATTTGCACACGCTGTCCTGCTATAGACAAAGTCCAATCTTTGCTTTTTGCATTTGGCAAAAAGTCTTTAAGTGTTTCCAATCGATCATGGTCAGCTTGGCGGAGTTGATTTAACAAATAAGTGACAAGATCCAAATTCCTAAATCCAACTTGCATCATTGGAGCAAGATTAGAAATATTCACAGATTTAATTAGATCTAAACGAGATCCATTTTTAAGGAATTTACTACTAAACCCAGCAAATGGTCCAAAAAGCAAAGAGCGGTTTCCATTAATCCAACGACTGTCTAAATGAGGAACAGACATTGGAGGGGAACCTACCTTTGCTCTCCCATAAACCTTCGCATTATGCCTACTTGTCAAAGAAGAGTCTGAACAAACCAACCACTGGCCACTGACGGGGAAACCCCCATAATTTAATGCCTCTGTTATGCCAGATTTCTGCAATAAGGGTAAAGCACCGCCACCAGCACCTATAAAAACAAAGGATGAATATATATCTTTATGCCTTGACTTTGCCTTGAGTCCCAAATGCCATAGTTGCTGATTATAACGTCGCAATTCTTTCACCTCTGTATTGAATTTTAGCTCAATAGAACCATCTAATTTTAGTGCCTCTAAGTAAGAAAAGGTAAGGGCACCAAAATCTACGTCCGTACCTCGATCAATTCTAGTTGCAGCAAAATTCTTCTCAATCGAACGCCCCTCCATAATAAGAGGCATCCACTCCTTAATCTCCTCAAGATTATTACTCCACTTCATCCGAGAGAAAGCCTTAAATGAACTCAACTTCTCAAACCGTTGTCTCAAAAAAGAGACATCTTCATCACCTTCCACAAAGCTGATATGAGGCAATACATGAAGGAATTTGTCTGGGCAAAGGGTGCCTCTAGAGGTCAAAGATCCCCAAAGTTCCAAACTCCTTTCAAAAGCTAAATTTATAGATATCGCCTTATTAATATTTATCGATCCATCACTAAGCAGTGGAGTGTAATTGAGCTCACAATTCGCGGCATGCCCTGTCCCAGCGTTATTAAGTGCTGAACTGCTTTCAAGGCCTGGCCCATCAAGCTTCTCAACTATCAAGATACGCATCTTTGGATCAAGCTCATGAAGCAACACAGCAAGAGTTGCACTCATGATGCCTGCTCCAATTAGCACCGCGTCATATCGATTTTCTGATCCAATAGCGTCAGTGACGTACACAAATTGATAAAAAGACTATTGACCAGGTTATGGGGGTATTACCTAGGCTGATTATATAGAAAACTAAAGGATCTAAATGTCTAGTGAAACCATGGCACTAACTATCGAGAACGTTGAGACCGTTCTCGACGAACTCAGGCCTTTCCTCATGGCAGATGGAGGAAATGTCGAAATAGTAGAAATCGACGGTCCTGTGGTCAAAGTAAGGCTTCAAGGTGCTTGCGGCGACTGTCCCAGCAGCACAATGACCCTTAAAATGGGAATTGAAAGAAAGATTCGAGAAATGATTCCCGAAGTCAGCGAAGTAATTCAAGTGCTTTAAAAGCATTGAATAGAAAAAAATTACCCGAGCCAAAAAAGTCCTTAATAACAAATCAAAAAGGCCTATATTAAGTAATTCAATATACCTAATTAATCTGAAGTTAATTCTCGGATAATAGCAGCCTTGTAATCAAGACAGTCAAGAGGCAAGCCTCTAGATATTGCAAGGCAAAGAGGCCCAAGCGCTCCTAGTGTAAGTATTAATCCTGAGGCATCAAAAGAAACCATATGTGCCAAAAAGTTCAGCGCATAAACAAATAAAATATAGCCATGAAAAAATAAAAAGTCCTTAGGCTTAGCAACCGACCAACGCAAAAGCGAGCCAGAAAAAAACATTAACCCCTTCATCTGCTACTCAAATCTTTTCTAAGACCATACTAAAGCAAACGCTCCTTCTTCCCCTAGCAAAAATAGGGAGAGTCAAATTTGCTCCACATCAAATCACTAAAACTTTCCTTGTT
Source organism: Prochlorococcus sp. AG-409-L18 (assembly GCA_003215535.1). Classification (GTDB taxonomy): domain Bacteria; phylum Cyanobacteriota; class Cyanobacteriia; order PCC-6307; family Cyanobiaceae; genus AG-409-L18. Next base: position 5,037 of record QCKG01000022.1, on the reverse strand, counting down.
CATTTAGACAAGTGACTACTCACCACTAGTTTTGTATTCCAGTGAACTACAAAAACTTGACCAGTCACTCATAATATTTTTGTAGCTATTGCTACAAAACGTTCACCCTGCTACACAGGGCGCAGTTCGAGCCAGGCCATGGAACGGGGACCTGGACGCTCCATCGGACTCGACATCATGCAAACACTCACCTATCGCGGCCAAGACTACGTTCAACACAAAGAAGCTTCTCCAAAGCAATTGGTTGAGCTCACATATAGAAAGAACGTTTATTTAAACAGAAAGGAACAGGTATCAAACGAACATCCAGTTCTTACTTACCGCGGGCATCGATATCAGAAGTGATATTTCTGATTCTTACGCAAAGAATATCTAAAGGCTCCGTGATCGGGGCCTTTTTTATGAATTATCTTCTCAGAAGCAATTAAATACCTAAAAACAAAATAACGACATGTCACAGAAATGTATTGGATCGTGATTTCTGCTATCTATAGGTTTAGCAAAAGTGATTTGGCATGATTCAAACCTTATTTATAATTGCATCAATAGAGCTAAATCCTCATGAAGGCTTAGGTCTAGGCCTTTTGATTTTAGGGGCCTTATTTACAGCAGCAGTAGGCGTATCAGTAGCATCATTCTATATAGACGATTATTGGTCTGATGAAGAATACAGGAACCAACTTCGATTCAACAAAAACAATCTAAACAGAAGAAGTCTGGAAAAACCTAGGTAAATCAATTGAAAACAGTTTAAGCCTAAAACAACCAAATATTCTCAGCCCAATGGATAATAGATTTGTACTAAATTCTCAAGTTTAAGGGGCGGTTAGCAGAAATTAAATATATAAAAAGATTGAATCACTCTTGTTATAATAAAACAATTAAAATACAGTTTCAAGTTCCCTTCTTAATTACATCCGGGAGTATTCCTTGTTATCACCATTAAACAATTCAATTCAATCAAACACAAAAAAAAAGTGAAAACACTTAGGGAGGAAATGCCTGCACTCAAAAACAAAACATACTTTAATTATGGAGGGCAAGGACCCTTACCAAAACTATCTTTAAATGCAATCCAAAGGAGTTGGCTTAGAATCCAAGAGCTCGGTCCATTTACGAATGATGTTTGGCCATATATAGCCAAAGAAATATCATCAACAAGGGGAATATTAAGTGATCTTTGTGGGGTTCCAAGCAATCGTTTAGCACTAACAGAGAATGTTACTAGCGGTTGTGTACTTCCTATATGGGGTCTGCCCATCTCCAGCGGAGAAAGGATACTCATAAGCGACTGTGAACATCCAGGTGTAGTTGCTGCGTGTAAAGAACTTGCACGCAGAAAGGACCTGGCTATCGACTTCTTTTCTGTTCAACGAATACGGTATGGATTAAAAGAACAAGAAGCAAAAAACGAAGCCATAATTACGTCACTGGAGAAAGGTATTAAAAGAAAAACCCGCCTTGTAGTCCTATCCCATCTGCTTTGGAACACTGGCCAAGTAATGCCAATCCCCGCCGTATCAAAACTTTTATCTAACCATCCAAATAAGCCTTTTCTCTTGGTTGATGCCGCGCAAAGCTTTGGACAACTTCCTGTACAAGAAGCCGCTTCTTCTTCAGATATTTTTGCTTTTACTGGACATAAATGGGCATGCGGACCTGAAGGGCTAGGAGGATTAGCAGTTTCTGAACGAATAATTGAAGAAGCAAATCCAACATTAATTGGATGGCGAAGTTTAAAAAATGAAGAAATCTTCAATGAAAATTTACAAGACTCTTTTCATCTGGATAGCAGACGTTTTGAGGTCGCTACCTCTTGTATTCCTCTCCTGGCAGGCCTTAGATGTTCCTTAGAATTAATGGAAAAAGAAGGTTCTGCAAAAACTAGAATCAAGCTGATTCGTAAATTAAGTACCCAATTTTGGGAAAAGCTTCAAGCCCTTGAAGGAGTCACTCCTCTACTTAACGGACCTCCTGAAGCCGGGCTCGTTAGCTTTGTCTTAGATAGCAACTACTCCCCCAAAAAAGTGGTCAAAAAACTTGGAGAGAAAAACCTATGGATAAGAGATTTAGGGATGCCTTCATGTCTACGAGCATGCTTCCATATCACAACCCAGGAAGAAGAAGTAATTGCACTAATCGATGCTCTTCAAAATATAATTAAAGGAAAAAGCTAATAATAATTATTCAGAGGAAATACTTTCCAGCAGCGCTCTGTAGGCCATTTCTCTATCATCTAAGTGAATCTTTTGTGTGCCTATAATCTGATAATCTTCATGACCCTTGCCAGCAATTAAGACAACATCACCAGGAAAACTCTCGGCAATTATATTCCGTATAGCCACAGCCCTATCTACTTCCACTGAAAACAGTTTTTCAGATGGGATTCCTAGAATTATTTGATTAATTATGTCCATTGGATCTTCAGTCCTAGGATTATCAGAAGTTAAAATAATTTGATCGGCAAATTCCGCAGCAATTCTACCCATCTTTGAACGTTTACCTCTATCTCTATCTCCTCCGCAACCAAAAACACAGATCAATTTACCGTTAACAAATGGTCTTAATGAAATTAAGGCATTTTTCAAGCCATCTGGAGTATGTGCATAGTCAACTAATACTTTTGGACATCGATCATTTTGTTCACTTTCTAAAAGTTTAATTCTCTCCATGCGGCCAGGAACACCCGGGAAATCAGCTACAGCCTCCAACAATGATGCCAAAGGTAGCCCCTGCTGAAGCAATACCCCAACAGCCTGCAACAAATTCATCAGGTTAAATCTGCCAAGAAGAGGAGATTCAAATGACCCCTGACCTAAGGGACTATGCAAATCTCCCTTAATCCCTCTAGAAGTAATCTCTACATTATTAATATAAAGTTCAACATCTTTCGATGAATTTAATCCTTTAGCTAAAGAGCTACGCCAGCAGGCCTTGCCTAAACTTTTTGCAAGTAAAGCACCCCATTCATTATCAATATTTATGACTGCGTTATGGTCCGCAGAGTTTAACAAAGGGGATTGAAATAAAAGGGACTTAGCCTGAAAATATGCCTCCATAGAGTTGTGATAATCAAGATGATCCTGAGTGAGATTTGTAAAAATTGCACCTGCGAATCGACATCCAGCTACACGCTTCTGATCTAATGCATGAGAGCTTACCTCTATAGCTCCAAACTCAGCCCCAGCCTCTAGAGCAGCTGCCAGCTGAGCTTGCAAAGTATCCGCAAAACCTGTGGTATGAGTCGCTGCAGAGCTAAACGAAGGCCATCGGTTCACAAGGGTCCCAAATAAGGCACTAGGCCGACCTATAGCTGAAGCAAGATATTCAATCAGATAAGAAGTTGTCGTCTTTCCATTAGTGCCTGTAACTCCTATAAGTTTCAAAGCAGATGAAGGGTTTTGCCAAAAAAAAGCTGCAATCTTGCCTACCCATTCTTCAACAGGACTAGGCACAACTAGCACAATATCTTCTGGTCCAGGAGGCACTAAATTTGCCGCTTCAGAGCCTATAACTGCCGCCACAGCTCCATCTTCTAAAGCCTTACGCCAAAAAAGTCCGCCATTAACCTTCTGACCTGGTAAACCAAAAAATAAACTCGATTTACCAATACAACGAGAGTCAGATGTAAGACCTTCGATTACAGGATTCGACAACCCAATAGGGATAGGTAAACCAACTCCATGTAGTAAAGAATGCAGTGATTGGGACATTCAAGAAAAGGTCATTAATCAAGCCCTCAAATCCTGAGGGAGAATTTTATTGATGGACATTTGCAGCCATCTTGCAAGCCCTTCCCCAGTCAATCTTGGAGAGACTCTAGGGAGTTCATGTATGTGATCTAAATCTAAAAGTTGGAGAGCTAGTACTGGGACAGTTTGGTCATAACGAGCACGAATATCATGAGAGGTCAAATCATGATCAATATCAATTACACGTAGTCTTAAGGTTGGGAAAATTTTTGTGAGAGTCAAACTCTCAAGTTTTTGCTTGAGGCCTTCACAAAGGCAACAACCTTGACGGCTATAAAGAATGAGTATCAATTCCTTCATTAATCTGGCACTGGGTCGCAACCACAAGGAGTAAATGGATGGCAGCGTGAAAGCCTTTTGATAGTTAACCAGCCCCCTTTCCAAACTCCATGTCTAGTAATGGCCTCAATGCTATATGCACTACAAGTTGGAATAAATCGGCAACGAGGCCCTAAGAGCGGTGAGATCCACTCTCTGTAAAAGCTGATCAGAAAAATAAGAAGCTTCGCCATGATGGAATTTAGCTAATTGCGAATGCCTACCTATAGAGTATGGGATTAGTCTTTTCTACTTAATATTCTGGAAATACATTTCAGGATATGGGTCAAAAGGCTTTTCTTCCTTCCATCAGTTTTTTCTTATGTCTAGATACCGCGGACCTCGCCTGAGGATCACGCGGCGCTTGGGAGACCTCCCAGGTCTCACCCGGAAGGCCGCAAAGCGGTCAAATCCACCAGGTCAGCACGGCCAAGCCCGTCGCAAGCGCTCCGAATATGCCATCCGTCTAGAAGAGAAGCAGAAGCTTCGCTTCAATTATGGGATTTCAGAACGTCAACTTGTCCGTTACGTCAAGAAAGCCCGCGCACAAGAAGGCTCAACAGGCACAAACCTTCTGAAGCTCTTGGAGAACAGGCTTGACAATGTCTGTTTTCGCGTAGGCTTCGGGCCAACCGTTCCTGGCGCACGTCAACTGGTAAATCATGGACATGTCACCGTAAATGGCAAAGTATTGGATATAGCTAGCTATCAATGCAAAGCCGGTGATCTAGTTGCCATTAGAGAACGGAAAGGGAGCAAAAAACTTGCTGAAGGGAACCTAGAGTTTCCTGGCCTAGCGAATGTTCCGCCGCATCTTGAGCTTGACAAGGCAAAAATGTCGGCAAAGGTAACAGGGAGATGCGAGAGAGAATGGGTTGCTCTAGAAATCAACGAACTACTCGTTGTTGAGTACTACTCACGTAAAGTATAAAAACCCAGTCATACCAAGGCTTTTCAGCTTTCTTGT
>QCKG01000021.1 GCA_003215535.1 Prochlorococcus sp. AG-409-L18 | reverse complement strand
CCTTAGGTCGATTGCCAGGTATTGAAAGTTAGGAGCCAGAAAATACTGAAGAAAATAATATCAATAGAACCAAAATTTATTGAGTTTCCAGCCAGTCAAGTAAAGCTTTATTCACTTGATCTGGAACCTCATCGTGAGGGCAATGACCTGCATCCAAAACCACCTCAGTAGTAGCAGTTGGAGCATGCCTCATAAAACTTGCACGCTTCCCTGCCGCATTCATCCACGGATCACGATTACCCCAAAGCAACAATAGTGGCGCCTTTAAATCAGCAAACAATTCATCCAGCGGCTTCCCCTGCGGGCCGCGAGTATCAAAAACACTTCTAAATACTCTAAAAGCTCCAGGATCGAGAGAGGGTCTTCTAATGGCCTCAACTAAATCATCGTCAACATTGGTTCGAATTGTTAGTTCAGTGATTATTGCTAAGCTTCCCCAGCTTCCACATAGAAGACGCATTAAGTCATAACCAGCCACATTCTTAACAACTTTCCCACCTGCTTTGGCAGATACTCCATCACTTCGAATTAAACCTATTCCTATAAGTTGATCGCGAATTCCCATATATTGTTGTCGCAAACTCCCAGATAGTCCTCTTGCCACTAATCCACCAATAGTTCCTCCACTTTTAGGATCTGTAATGACTTGACTACCCCATGGCCAGTCGACAGATAGCCATTGCTTTTTCTCTTGTAGCGCTGCCTGGAGATCTGCTAAAGGCAAACCTGCTTCAACAGTGATAGTTAGATCTTGTTGTGAGTGTTCAATGATTCGATTGATTTTTTGAACAGTGACAGGATTTGATGTTGATTTGATTGGAGGGCCCCAATTAAGACGAGTTCCCAATCCACATGGATGCCAAAGGGTTTCTGTGGAATAAAGATCTTTAACCAATTCCCGCAGGTCAGGTAAAGAAGTTGGTGTCAGTAAAGAAGTGTCTTGGGAAGGAGTGTTCACGTCAACATGGGTTTATGAAGATTGTTGTTTTTGATGATGACCCCACCGGTTCGCAGACCGTTCATAACTGTTTGCTGATTCTCCGTTGGGACATTGATTTGCTTCGAGAGGGGTTACGTCATCCATCTCCTTTGATATTTATCCTTGCCAATACAAGGGCATTAATGCCTGATGCAGCAGCTAAGCGCATTCGCGAGATTTGTTTTGCTTTGCGCCAGGCTATTAAAGAAGAGGGGATAAAAGAGGAATCCATTTTGATTGTTAGTCGTGGTGATTCAACTCTTAGAGGCCATGGTGTTCTTGAGCCAAAAGTGATTTCTGAAGAGTTTGGTGCTTTTGATGCGACCATCCATGTCCCAGCTTTTTTAGAGGGTGGTCGCACCACTGTTGAAGGTGTGCATCTTTTGAATGGAGTTCCTGTACATAAAACATCTTTCGCTAAAGATCGACTTTTTGGATACAAAACAAGTTATCTTCCGGCTTGGTTAGAGGAAAAGAGTTGCGGTTCTATTCACCAGCAAAAGGTAAGAAGGATTTCTATTCCTCAGCTTGATTTTGCCGTAATGGGTGATGAAGGTATGTGCGCTCTTGAATCTTGGTTGAGGGCGCTTAGTGAAAATCAATATGTCGTGGTAGATGCTCAGCGTCCAGAACACTTAGAGATATTGGGAAAGGTGATAAGACAAATAGCTCCTGAAAAACGTTTCGTTTTTAGAGCTGCGGCTAGTTTTATCAATGGTCTAGCTGATGTGAAATCGCAATTATTGGAAAGAGAAGTTTTGAAGTGTGCTACCAGGAAAGATTCTGCAGGGCAAGCATTACCAGGGCTGGTGATCGTGGGGTCTCACGTTCCTCTTGCAGATGATCAGTTGGAATATTTTCTTAATGAGTCTGCTTGCCATGGTGTTGAGTTAGAGGTTTTGAAATTTGCCAGAATTTGTGAAGTTGGAGATCAAGATTCGCTGCTAGTAGATTATGAGAGGCATTTGCTTAAAGAGCTTTTGAAGCTTGTTGATATTGGTAAAACTCCTGTCTTATATACAAGTCGAGGTGAAGTGTTATTTAGTTCGGCTAAATTACGATTGCGTTTTGGACTACTTTTGGCTCAATTCATGTCTCGCTTATGTGCCCATTTGGCTCCGAAGTTGGGATACTTGATTAGCAAAGGAGGGATTACAACTAATACAGTCTTAGCGGAGGGTTTGAAATTAAATGCTGTAAGGCTTGATGGTCAGATTCTTCCTGGCTTATCGATAGTTCGCCCTTTATCAAATCATCCTTTGCATGATCTCTCAATTGTGACTTTCCCAGGAAATCTTGGGGATTTCAAAACTTTATATAAGGCCTGGCAAATCTTGGAGTCCTGCTGAGTATGCAAGTATTTGCATTGGGTGGGCAATTGGTATATCACGCTTGAGATATCGGTGGATTTGCAGTGTGCAGCCAATATTTGCACTTGCTATTACCTCGGCGCCGGTGTGAGTTAAATCTTCTACCTTGATTTTACCTAGCTCAGCTGCCTCTTCTGGTTGAACTATGTTGTATATACCTGCACTTCCACAGCAAACACCTGCTTCTTTAGCTTCATGAATTTCTATGTGAGGAATAGCTTTTAATATTTGTCTTGGTTGATCAGATATTCCTTGACCATGGATCATGTGACATGCGTCATGAAAAGCAATTTTGATTGGTAAATTCTCTTCGGCTATCTCTCCTTGAGGGTGGGGAAGTGGTCTAAGAGAGGATAGAAATGTTGGACTAAGCCCTTTCGAGACAAGAAATTCATGTATATCGAGAACTTTCACGCCAAAGTCTTCGCCTTGTTCTAACAAAGTGTTATAGGTTTTCATGGTGTGTCCGCAACCGGATGCCGCAACGAGGATTGCGTCCAATGAGTTTTGACTGCTGTTCTCGTTTGAATCGCTTAGGGTTTTAAAACTTTTAACGAGTTCTTTTGCCAATTTCCTAGTTTCTTCTAACTGGCCTTGATGGTGAGTTACTGCACCACAGCAACCTTGTTGAGGAGGAATCACAACTTCGAAGCCATTGGCCTGAAGAACAGCAATAGAAGCGTTATTTACTTCTGGATCAAAACATCTTTGAACGCAACCAAGAACAAGTCCTACCCTGCCCCGTTTTTCGCCATGAGCTTTGTTGATTACTGCAAAATTGTCAACAAAACTTCTTTCGGATAATTTTGGCAGCAAAGATTCCATCGCAGCTAATTCAGGTCCAAACATTTCAGTTATCCCTGAACGTCTAGCTATTTTTTGTAGAGGATGACCTGCGTAGCCTCTAAGTGTTTGTAAAAGAGTTCTGAGCCTATTTGGGTAAGGAAGAGTCCAAAGTAAGAGTTTACGGATTAAGTTTTTGCAGGATGATCTAAGACCCGTTGCATTTAGTTTTGGTCGAGTCGCTTCTATGAGTTGGTCATATCTAACCCCTGAAGGGCAAGCAGTTACGCAAGCAAAGCAACCAAGACAGGTATCGAAATGACTAGCTACTGTTGAATCCATTTTAATTTCTCCCTTTTCGATTGCTTTTAGGGTGTGAATTCTTCCTCTGGGAGAGTCCATCTCTGTGCCAAGAACTCTGTAACTTGCACAGGTAGGCAGGCAAAATCCACAATGTACGCAAGGATCGGCTATTCCTTGGGGTAGACCTGGCAAATTCAGATCCGAATCTTTTGCTTCGACCTCAATGGAAGACATCTCTGTACTTTGACGTCACTTTTATTGTTGTTTGAGATTTCGATATTTGGCAATAGACTTGCCAAAATAAGTCATATATATTTGGCAATTAAAATTGTTATTCTGCTGCTTTTAATTCTAATTTTAATCTTTTTATTTATTTACTTGTTATTTTTGTAGAGTAAAATTATTTAAATCGACTGATAACTGCATCAGCAAATCCACTGCAGCTCAATGGTTCCACTGGTGGCTCCATTAGACGAGCAAGATCATAGGTTACTTTCTTGTCGGAAATTGATTGACTTAATCCTTGTGTTATTAAATCAGCAGCTTCTTGCCATCCTAGAAACTCAAGCATCATCACTCCACTAAGTATTACTGAACCAGGATTGATCCGGTCTAGACCTGCATGCTTTGGTGCGGTTCCATGTGTGGCTTCAAAAATTGCAGCTTTATCTCCTATGTTTGCACCAGGTGCCATGCCTAGTCCGCCAACAATTGCAGCGGCAGCATCTGAAATGTAATCTCCATTTAAGTTCAAAGTCGCAAGGATTGAATACTCTTGTGGACGTGTTTGAATTTGTTGAAAGATGCTGTCAGCGATTCGGTCATCAATCATTACCATTTTTCTCCACTTCCCATTCCCGTGACTTATCCCTATTGAATCAATTACTAATTTGACTTCCGAACAGATCTTTTCTTTTTTGTCAGGTGTTAGTGCTTCATACCCTGGATCAATCCTCTTCGCATTTTCCTCAAAGCTGATTCCTGGATAGTGCTCAGCGTTTTCAAGTATCCAGCTCTCTCGCTCCGTGACTGAATCTGCTCTGAATTCAGTTGTCGCTAATTCATAACCCCAATCACGAAATGCTCCTTCAGTGAACTTCATGATATTCCCTTTATGTACAAGCGTGACATGCCGCTTTCCCCCTTCTAGTCGTAATGCATGTTGAATAGCCTTTCGAATATGACGTTGACTACCTTCTTTGCTTACAGGCTTAATGCCTATCCCTGAACCTTTGGGGATTTGTCGCTTTCCAAGCTTTCCATTTGATGGGATCACTTCAGAATTAAGTAACTCAAGTAGCTTTTCCCCAACTGGGTCACTTGCTTCCCACTCGATACCCATATATATATCTTCAGTGTTCTCTCTATATACGATTACATCAAGATCCTGAGGCCGTTTGTGAGGACTGGGGGTCCCTTCGTAATAACGACAAGGTCTGACGCAGGAATAGAGGTCAAAGATTTGTCTCAGGGCAACATTTAAAGAGCGGATACCTCCACCAATTGGCGTTGTCAGAGGTCCTTTTATAGCCACTCCATAAGTCCGTATTGCCTCCAATGTGTCTTCTGGTAGGTATTGGTATGTTCCATACAAGTCACAGGCCTCATCCCCTGCATAAACTTTGAACCATTCGATTCTTCTTTCTCCTCCGTAAGCTTGATCTATTGCTTGATCAAGAACCTTTTGGGTGGCTGGCCAGATGTCTACTCCTGTGCCATCTCCTCTAATAAAAGGGATAATGGGATTATTTGGGACTATTGGATTGCCGTTAGCGAAACGAATCGCAGCCCCTTGGCTGGGTGAGGTTAGTTTCTTGAACTGAGTCATAAAATTTTTGGATGCAGACTTTAATGAAGTAAAGCCTATGTCTTACTGGGGGCTGCCTTGTCACCAGCCTTTTGAATTGGCTTGATCAATGGATGCTTCGTCTTTGGAGATCTGATTTTTTTGCAGGACATAGGAATCCACTTCTTGGGCTCATTAAATCAAACGCCCTGAATTTGCTTCGCAGCTACTTTTTAAATAAAAAAGTAGTAATTGATTATTTTTGGATCTTCTTAGATTATGAGGGTAGTAGTCAAATAGTAGCTATGATTTGCTCTTCCTGAATAAGGTCTTGATTGTTTTTCCTGAGAACATCAACAAGAATTTATGATAATAACTCTTGTTGACTTACAAAATATAAATGAAAAAGTTTGGCATCCTCTTAGCTCTAAATGAGCTGTACTGTTAGGTATTTCTTTCTAATCTTTTTCTTAATCTTGTTTTCTCTAAGTGATCAGATTCGACCTAGGCAGGGGATCGCGAGTTCGAAAAAATTATTAATTATTGCCTAGTAATGGCGGTATAAATTTAAAAAAAGAAGAAGAACAACAAAGGTTTAGATGAATATAGGCCTTGTACCGATTGACTTATAATAGTTGAAGCATGAAGCTTAATTCTTTACTTTCATGCTTTCATGCTTTCATGTGGCTTGGAGGTATAAGTCTTGAGGAAGATTCGTTTTGCTCAAGGCTTCTGCTTGAGAGGGGGTTGTAAACGTGCTTGTTAGTAGTTTGCATGTCATGGACATTACCTGGAGGTATATGTGAACGCAGCTGAGCAGATGAATACTTTGGCTTGTGTCCATGCCCTTGCTTCCGTTAGCACTCTTGTGCGTGGTTATTTCCCTGAGGCATTTGTAAATCTCAATCCATGGCGCGATGACCCTCAGACGCGAAGATGGAGTGAGCAGGAAACAATTGATTTGGCTTTTCATTTTCCTGGTTGGAGCCCTAGGTTGCAATGCCGCAGTCTCCTAATGCAGCTCAGAGTCAGGAATAATAAGGGAGAAACATCACCTCATTTATTGGGTGTTTTGCTAAGAGGCATGACTTTTGAAGGCGAACGGTGGAGATTGGTTACTGTCGGTAATTGGGAGCTCACCGGCTCTCATTTGCCACAGCCAGCACAGATCTCGCAATTACGTGAAATTTGTCGCGGCTTGTTTGTTCTCTTCCCAGCTTGTTCGTCTTCTGGAGAAGACGCGTAAATCTTTGCAATGCAAACACCTCAGATCCATATGGATTCTTCTAACTTCGTTTTACTTTCGCTATCGCAAAGCCTCCAATGTCTATAGCCCTAGCAAGGCAGCTGAGAGAAGGAACTAAGAAAGCTCACACAATGGCTGAGAACACAGGCTTTGTGAGCTGTTTCCTTAAGGGAGTGGTCGACAAGTCCACGTATAGAAATTTGGTAGCTGATCTTTATTTTGTCTACCAAGCCATGGAAGCAGAGGTGGATAGACTTTCTTCTGAGGGGCATCCAGTTGTGAGTTCTATTAAATATTTAGAACTAAATCGTGAAGATCAATTAGAGAAAGATTTAGTCTTCTATTTTGGCAGTGATTGGAATACTATTATAAAACCAACTCCTGCAGCTAAGGCTTATGTAGACCGCATTCATAAGGTAGCAAATGATTCCCCCGAGTTGCTTGTTGGACATCATTATACTAGATATATAGGAGATCTTTCTGGTGGTCAGATTCTCAAGAATATTGCGCAGAAGGCAATGAATCTTTCTGAAGATGAAGGTTTGAATTTTTACATATTTGATTGTATTGATGATGAGAAAGAATTTAAAGTTAAATACAGTGAGACCTTAGACTCTTTGCCTATTAATCAGAGCACTGCTGACTTGATTGTAGAAGAAGCTAATAAGGCTTTTAAATGCAATATGGACATGTTTCAAGAGCTAGAAGGTAACTTGATAGCTTCTATTGGCAAGCTTTTATTCCGCTTCTTGACTCAAAAGAAAAGGAAAGGGAGTACGGAATTAATTGACAGCTAAGGATTATGGAAGCAATTATTTTACTTTTAGATATTGAATAATATTTAAGATTAATTTACTTTCTTATTGCCCAGATTAACCATTGAATATTGCATTGTTTGGGATTACCTGGCAAATTAGTCGAAAGGGCTTAGCATTTCTATGCGTCATTTGCTTTTTATTAGATCTGACTAGACTTGGCTATCTATAAAATCAATTATTACTAGCAGATTTCTTTCTGAGGAGTTTTCGATTTGAATTATTTTCAATATCCCCAAATCTGTGAGGCTAGGCTGCAGGGTATAGAACAAAAATCAATTGAGTATGAGTAAGATATTTCGAGCTCACCCAAAACTTATTGCGGTCAAAAAGATTTGCTTAACGGTCTTAAATGATGTTTGACTCTCTTTTAGACGTACTTCATGGAAGCATTAGGGATCGTGGCGGTAAGTCATTGGCTGTCCCAGAAGGATTGGCAGAGTGTGTTTCGCAAAAAGGCGATGGTGTCATCAAAAGTTGGCTTTGGAATGTTCCAGGTTTTCGTCGTTGGAGAGTAACGAGATTAGATGCAGGGGAAAGTTTGCAGGTTTTGAATTCAGTTGCATATCCCCAATACAGTAATGATCAACCTCTAATGGGCATAGATCTACTTTGGTTTGGGAAAAGATGCAAATTGGTGGCCGTTCTTGATTTTCAACCACTTGTTCAAGATGAAGCTTATTTCGCAAGGCATTTTCAGGGGCTGCAATCATTACGCACTCAATTTCCAGATTTAAGTAGTGATGGTGCCATGCGTTCTTTTGACCCTAATCAATATTTTTCACCATGGTTACTTTTTTGTAGAGGTGGTTTAGAAGAAGCGAAAGGCTCTTTGCCATTGGCATTTAATGCTTTCCTTGAATGTTATTGGGAGCTTCAAGAGAAGAGCAGTCAAAGGCCTTCAAGAATCGCTTATGACCAAGTAAAAAAACTGCAGCTTGAATATGACGTCTATAGCTCTGAGAGAGATCCTGCACATGGTTTGTTTTCCAGTTATTTTGGGAAACAATGGTCCGATAGGTTCCTAAATGAGTTTCTTTTCCCTGGCAGTAACTTAGAGCGATCATCTTCATCAATGAATCTTGAATTGTGACTTCAGAAATGAGTTCTCTTCGAGTTAATAGTCTTGATTCAGTCAACATTCCCTTTTGGAGATGGCAACCATTCCTGGATTACACAACCCAGGCTTTATCCATTTTCTCTTTAGCTCCATATCCTATAAAAGAAGAATTTTTAAAGAAAGAAGGAACCTTTGGACCTAAATCAGACCCTGTTAATGTAATCACAAGGACTTGGGCTTGTGAAACTTCTAAGCTGAGACAGGTCCGAGCTGCATGCGTAGAAGCAGGGAAATTTGCTTCAGTTTTTAACTTTGTTGTGAATCCATTCCACACTTTTGAGCTTCCATTTTTTGGGGCTGATTTTGTAACGCTTTCGAGTGGGCACCTTATTGCATTGGATTTCCAACCAGCTTTAAAGAATGACAAGCTTCATACAGAAAAAGTATGGGAACATTTGCTCCCCATACATAAAAGATGGCAAGATTCTCTCCCTGATGGTGGTTCAATACCTGAGGAGGCTAAGACTTATTTTTCTCCAGGTTTTTTATGGACCAGGCTTCCTTTAGGTGAGGAGGGGGATGAAATTATTGATGACATCATTAAGCCGGCCTATAAAGATTATTTGGAGCTTTATTTGGAATTAGTTAAGGAAGCAGAAGTCATTCCAGATGAGAGAGCTTCTTTGTTGTTGGAAGGCCAGAAAAACTATATGAGATATAGATCAGATAAGGATCCTGCAAGAGGTATGCTTACGCGTTTTTATGGGAAGGTGTGGACTGAGGCATATATCCGTCAAGTCCTTTTTGATTTGTGAGATCTTTTTTAAAAAAGATTTTTATTGCTTTTTTATGAGTTATCTTTTTTAAAGTTGCATTCGAATATCTTAGTTTCGCTAAGCCTGACCGTTCTCTATTTACAAAACAAATGAGAAAAAAAATTCTATTTGTTTGCCTTGGTAACATTTGCCGTTCTCCAGCAGCTGAGGCTGTTTTCCTGGATTTAATCAAGGCTCGGAATTTGGAGGCAAATTTCGAAGTTGATTCTGCTGGAACAGGTGCTTGGCACGTGGGCAATCAAGCTGATTCAAGGATGAGAGATGCAGCAAGTAAAAGAGGAATTATTATCACTAGTCGTGCAAGAAAGATTACACCTGAGGATCTCGTTTATTATGACCTTATTCTTACTATGGATTCGGATAATTTGGATAATGTGAATTCATTAGCCCAAGGGTTGGCAGGAAACAAGATAGCAATCATTAAGCAAGTAATGAGCTATGCTTGCCAATATTCTGAAGTGGATGTTCCTGATCCTTATTATGGAGGAGAGAAGGGATTTGAAAGGGTGCTAGATTTGTTGTCAGATGCTTGCAATGGACTTCTAGAGGCGATCAGTTAGTTTGAGGTGTTGGCCAAACTTCTTCAGGGACCTTTGAGCGAAATAATTCGACCAATATATTAACTACACCCTGTACACTTAAACCATCTGTTATTAATCTAACTGCTCCCTCTGCCTCCTTTAGAGGAGATATTTCTCGAGAGCTATCTATCTTGTCTCGCTCTTCTATCTGTTTTTCTAAAGTGATTAGGTCTGGCACTTTAAAACCTTTTTCTTTTAAATCATTAGCGCGTCTCCGTGCTCTTTCTGACGGGCTAGCAGTGAGGAAAACTTTTAACTCTGCATCTGGGAAAACTGCGCTGCCAATATCTCTCCCTTCAGCAACTAAACCTCCGCGTAAACCTAAAGCTTTTTGTTGAGTTGTGAGTGCTTCCCTAACTGGCCCTTTTGTGGCAATTTGAGAAACCAAAGAAGTTATCTCAGGAGATCTAATGGCTTCAGAAACATTGTTTCCATTGATAATTACATTTTGGCTGCCTGTTTGAGAGTGGTTTAGATCTAACTTGAGATTCGTAAGGACTCTTGAGATTGCCTCTTTGTTCTCAGGATCAATCTTTTTCTTCAGGATCAACCAAGTAACAGCTCGATACATGGCGCCAGTATCTAGGTATAGGAGCCCAAGTTTCTTTGCAAAGGCCTTAGTAACGGTGCTTTTCCCTGCTCCTGCAGGGCCGTCTATAGCAACAATGGGTTTTCGATTCATTAGGAAAGTATGGTCGATTAAGCGTGTGGCTCCGCATTTAACTGCAGCTGCCAGGAGAGATATGGATTGAGCAGTTTTGACTGGTTCCAGAGATAAGGGATCTACTCTTTCTAAATATTCAACTTTTAGTCCAGCTTGCTTTAAATCGGATTTTATTTTATTCAGATTAATCTCTCTCCCTAATTCTATTTCTTTCGCGGCTTTTTGAAGAGATTGAGGTAAAGCAAGAGCTTTCTGCCTCAGCACTTTTGATAGGTAGCTATTTCTAGAACTGTATGCCAAACCATCATGATCTCGTACGGTTGGTACACCAACCAAACGTACTGGTAGGCCTAGATCCTTGATAAGATTCCGAACAATTATAAATTGCTGCCAATCTTTTTCACCAAGTACTAATACTTGGGGCTGGACTAGTTTAAGAAGTCTACAAATAACTGTAGCCACTCCGTCAAAATGCCCTTTACGACTGGCACCACATAGATGTTGTTGAAGTTGTGAGGGTGCCTTGAGCTTGAAATGGGAATCAGGGCCATTAGGGAAGATTTCTGTTATAGGAGGGACCCAGATTGCTTGAGCATTTGCTTGTCTTGCTATTTCACAGTCTTGATCTAGATCGCGAGGGTAGCTATCGAAATCTTCCTCAGGACCAAATTGAAGAGGGTTGACAAAAATACTAACTAATACAGAAGAAGCGTTCTTTGGATAGCAACGGGTTGCTGTTTGGATAAGTTCACTGTGGCCACGGTGAAGCCCACCCATGGTGGGCACGTAAATAATTGGATGTTGTTGTTGCTTGTGCCAAAGCTTTAGTTCAGTATTGGTTTTAAGGATGGAAAGGTTCAGCACAAGAAAGACATTTAAGGAATTTGCAAATGTTTGAATAGAGTTTTGATTACTCTTTCTTCGGTTTTATTCCATACTGGCTGAATAGCCATCCACGTAGGAAGATCAACTTACTTAACTGCATTAGAAGGATTCATTAAGGCTATGGACTACAAAACCTCAGGAGTAGATATTGATGCAGGACGGGCTTTCGTAAAGAGGATTAAATCAAGTGTTGAATCTACACATGGGGTCGAAGTTATTGGAGGGATGGGTGGTTTTGGAGGATTAATTCGATTACCTAAAAACTTGTCTAGTCCTGTCTTGGTGGCAGGGACTGATGGGGTAGGAACCAAGCTTGAGTTAGCTCAGGACTACAAGGGGCATTTTGGGGTTGGCCTGGATTTGGTGGCTATGTGCGTGAACGATGTCATTACTTGTGGAGCCAAGCCATTGTTCTTTCTTGATTACATTGCTACTGGAGCGCTTGGGCCTGAGGCAATGGCTGAAGTGGTTGAAGGAATTGCTAATGGATGTCAATTAAGTGGTTGTGCACTGTTAGGAGGAGAAACAGCTGAAATGCCTGGGTTTTACCCTAAAGGGAGATATGACTTGGCTGGTTTTTGTGTCGCAGTTATTGAAGAGGCTTTGCTGGTTGATGGACGAGGTATGAAGGATGGAGACCAGATAATTGGTATTCCCAGTAGCGGTCCACATAGCAATGGTTTTAGTCTGATTAGGAAGGTTTTAGCGACGCAAGATATTGATGAGTTAAGTGTTTTCGGCTCTCAACAGATGCCTCTTATAGAAGCTTTGCTGAGGCCTACAACACTTTATGTTCAGCTTGTGGAGGCCCTTTTAAATGAGCAGCTTCCGCTGACTGGGATGGCTCATATAACAGGAGGCGGATTACCTGAAAATCTCCCAAGATGTCTTCCAGATGGATTAAGTCCCTTTATAGATCCTGGAACCTGGCAAATTCCAGAGCTCTTTAGATGGCTGCAGCAGGCTGGTGAGATCCCTGAGCAGGATTTGTGGAAAACCTTTAATTTAGGGGTTGGTTTTTGTTTGGTTGTTTCTCCTGAGGCAGTTCAGGATGTAATTGGCCTGTGTAGAGAAGTCGGTTTCCAAGCATGGACAATGGGTCATGTTCAAGATTCATCTTTATCCAGATCTGGGCCGGAGAAGTTACTGGGATTGCCTTTCCAATAGTTCATTGAAAAGAGTGCAAGGGAAGACAGATTTGCATCGGTCTCCTACGACCGTGGGAAAGTCTTCCACACTTATTGAAAAGCACTAGTAATATTTTTTTAAGCGAGTCGGATAGTTTGTTCCGTACCTGCGTTGTTAGATCTGAGATCCTTTTAGCTCGATGCCTTTTGATACTCCAATGCGCCTAACGCGTCGTCGTACCTCTGCCGGGCCTGTTCCTCCGCGTAGACCTTTGGGAGGTTCTGCTGATGGAGACAGTGCCCATCGTCAGGGTCCCAGGCCAACTTTTTTAACACTGCGTGATCATGGCAAGGTTTACGTTGCTGACTTGCCCAATCTCTCTGATGGACAGCTTGCTCATATTGGTAAAGAAGCAGAGGAAGTCTTAACAAGCCTTGAAAGACGTCTGACAGATTTACAAAGGGAAACATCTGCCAATGGCGTTGGTGACAGCGACACTTTCATCAAAGCTTCAACAAAAAGGGATGTAACTCTTCGCTTCTTAAGGGCAATTAAGGATGAGCAAGAACACCGTAGTAATAATCCTGCTTTAAAGCGTGCCGCATCTGAATCTCTCCCTCGCACATTTCTTGAGGTAGCCCGTCATCGGCTACCCGGGGCAACATTTGATTCTTTGCTCAGAGAAGCATTGGAAGCGTGTGCACAAGATGCACAACAATCAGAATCTGAACCCGAAGAATTAGAACAAAAACCCCAAAAACCCCAAAAACCTGCAATTGAACCACCTGTGAAGGTTGTTCCAATTCGTTCCACAGCCAATAGTATTCCTGTTGTTGTTAGCCCTGACCCTAATCGTTAAAGTTAATCCCTGAGGACTTGATTTTCTTGATTAAACCATATCTGGATATACCACTTGGGATCTAAATATCTTTTTCATTAGTGATTCAATAGAATATTCTTCAGGTGGCTCTACTTGGATTGAGTTTAAGTAGGATTTGTTTGATAAAAGTTCATTCGTAATTGACTCAACTTGTTCAATTGAAGAAGCCCAAAATATATCTGGACGGTGATCGTAGCTCCTTATAGGGCCATATATAGAAGGATCGCCAAATATTATTTGAGGTGTGTCTGCCCCCATGACTTCAAAGAATCGATGATTTAAATCATTATTTAGTGGGATATTTAGGACCAGGGCAGCTTTTGAATATAAGACGGATGCTTCAAGGCTAGAAGAGGTTGTAACATGAGAGAATGGTATATTTTCCCTTTTAATTAATGAAGTAATTAATTGCCTACGCTCGTCATGGTAGGCACCTATGCTGCCTACATGAAGAAGATGCATGATTGGTGACTTCTCTTTTTTAATTTTTGGATATCTGAAGAAACTAGGTGGATATGAATGCACTGGGATATTAGTAAATGATCTAATTTTCCCGAGCAAGGATGGATTAAAGGTGATAAGAACTGCATCATATGCTTCTTCCTTGAGATAATTATCCAGAGTATTCAATGGTTGATTGCCATGATGAAGATCTCCGCAGGCTAATAATTTTGGGCCATGCCATTTATTTAACCCTTCTAAAGGAAACTTGCTTAAGAAGAATGGATCAGTGTAATGAATCAAGATTGATTTATCATTTAATCCAATCTCCTCTAACGATGTTTTTAAACCTCTAACACTATGATTGACTATTTTGATTCCAGGAGAATTTGTGGATATAAAAGGACCTGCTTGTATAAGATTCTCTTGAGCCCATAATGGCTGGTAATCGGCATAGTGGTAAAGCAGATAAGGAGGAGGCATTTAACTTTTAGTTGAAAAATTTTATTTTCTAGCATAATATATCTATCTAAGGTGGGCAATTCTATTGAATCTAGAATTATTTTAGAGTTATTAATTACAAAGAATTTAGGTTTATGAGCAAAGGTATTTCATAGTGATATCGATTACATGCTTGTCAAGATTGATGATTCCATCAGAAATTGTCGGACAGATTATTCTGTTCCAGGCGATGTTGTTAACTCCTGCTAGATAATATGTAGGAGAATCTTTGTAATTCCCAGGGAAGAATTCCACAACTTTTGAGTTTGGTTTGCAAAAAATTATATTTGTGAAAGCTGCTCCATGAATTCCTAGCATTCGCTGGGCTAATGAAAAAAATAAAACTTGCTCATTAAAGGAGTGCTCGCCAGGCGTGAAAGCTTGTAGCTTATTTTCAGTAATTAGTCTAGATAAAAGTTGATGAGATTCTTTGCTAAGCATTCTAATATTATTGGTTTGACCCCGTTCAATATATATAGGCTGAGAGAAGTCATAAGAGTGTTCAAGATTTTTATCTTGATGGATTTGGGTAGATAGCCTATTAACGTAAGAGGTTAGGAATTTTGTAGCTGTCCAGCCAGGAGAAGGGGAATGTGCAATTATAACTCTTTTAAATTTAGTTGAAGAAGGAAAGTGTTCTATTTTAATTTGCTTATTTCCGAGCAAGGAGAATAGAGACTCAAGTTGATATTCTTTCAGTTCATATTTAACAGTGGCAAATCTTATCCTCGAGATATTTTCCCAACCAATTGAGAGTGCTAATATATAGACTTTTGGTAGGACTTCTGTTATCCAATGGAAATAGTTTGATTGATCTCTATGCCATTGAACTATAAATGTAATTTGCTCATTTTCATCTGAAACAAATTTGAACCTATCACTCTCGATGAGGTCTAGCTCTGCATTATTAAAAACATATCTATTGTGATATTTCCCCCATGCTTTTTTTTCAGCTTCTGAAATTCTTTTAGATGGATAACTAAGCTCTGCAATTGTTCCATTTGGAGAGAGCAAGTCATATGAATCAGAAATAAATATTAGATCGTTATATAGTGCTATAGATTCTTTTTCACATAACCATTCATCTTCATAGGGATTGAGACCTCCCGACCATTGATTCTTATTTTGAAATGGATGGTTAAAAGGAGGGGAAGAAATAGGCTTGTGAGTACTTAAATTGCCTCTTAAATCCAAGGTTATCGAATTCATAGACTTCTTGAAGAAAGGTGGTTTGCCTTCGGCACTATTATCTTGTGAGAGGCGTAAGTATTCAGTCATTTATTCCTTGAAGTGCTGTTGCTTGAGAATGATCCAGACTCGCTACCCTGACAAAATATCGACCCTTGTGACCAGTAGGTTGTTATATTTTCTGCTTTTAACGCATAAGTAAGATGCCAATCTACTGGTAAAACGAAATCTTGAAACTTGCGTAGAGAGTGAATAGCAGCCTTATTGATTAGATATGCACAGCTACATCTTGTTTGCCCTTCTAAGACTTTATAATAGGGATAGATTGGATCCTGCTTATTGTATATCTGACCTAAATTTAATGAATTGCTTAAATCCATAAATAATGGAATATCTTGTGGATGTATTGACAAGGACTGAATAATTATATCAAAAACTTCTGGCTCTTTGAAAACAGAGTCATCTTCTAAAATTAAGCAGTATTTAGAGTCCTCTTTAAGGAAAAGAGACATCGCATGATAATGTTGTTTGCATAATTCTTGATTCGCAAAAGAAAAGGATGATAAGGCTTGAGACGTATACCGAGAATAATAATCTGCAAAGCAAATATATTGTAAATAGATAGACTTGAACTTGTGAGCTTTCTCTATAGGGTGAGTGTTGGTTCCTAGGAATATCTCATGAAGCAAGAGGTAATCGCTAATTACTCTAATTTGCTTTTTTATTGAATTCATTGAGCTTGAACTTAGGCTTTTTGATGATTCAGAGTTAATTTCTTTCTCGGTGACAACAGTTGCCTTTCCAGGAATTAGATGCTGCAATTCTGAGATATTTTCTAGTCTATCTATCAGACGACTGTAGTGAATAATATATGCTGCAATATCAGGCATTTAGATTACATATATTTCATGTCTATCCTAATAAAGCAGTGCATAAACTCTTTAATTTGATAAGAAAATTATACGAGATAGGGTCCCTTTAGAGCTTGGACTTCTCTTCTTCACCTTTCAAATAGCTTCCGTGCTTCATCTCTATAGTTTTGTTGTTTTGAAATTAATTTATTTCTTTCTTGATTGAGCATAGAGATTATTTTAGTGGACTCCTTAAATAAAACTATTAACTCATCATAGTTTTTATAGCGAATACAAGAGAAGTCAGGATAATGATTTTTATGAGCTATGAGAGGAATTTGCAATGCCCTAGATAATCCTATATTCCCGCTAGATATTCCAGAAGAAGAGTGATCGTCTATTACTTTTAGGTCAATCAGGGCATGGCTATTTTTTAAGAAAGCAGATACCTTTATATCTGGCAACCTGTTCTCACTCATTAGTGTATCTGATAAATATCCACAACTAATAGCATTATTGATACCAGAAACTCTTCTAGTTGCAAAGGGAGACCATCCAACAAAATTGATTTCTATGATGCCAGCTTTTATTAACTCTTTAAATCTATATAGCTCACTAAAACGCTTCCCAGCTCTGCACATACCAACAATCGAAAGCTTCAATGCCTTCTCTTTTTGAGGATAGGCATAATCATTTTCTTTCTTGACTTTATTTAGAGTATAGGGTTTAAAAATAAGCTGCTGCTGAATTGAGTCAGTTGGGTAAGCCTTGGCAGAATGGTTAGAAAGGTAAACTGGTGAAAGATTGCATTGAGAATTCATATCCTTAGTAGATTCTTTGGTATCTATAAACCATTTTTGGTCTATTTGATTATGAATTACACATAAGATGTTCTCTATTTTTAATTTATGGATTAGATGAATCAATAGTCTTTGGGACTGTTTATAAGACTCTTGAGAGCCATGCTGATGTGTTGTATTAAGCCATATATCGTAGTAACTTTGACTATGAAGTGAATCAATTTTTAGATTCTGATGGAGTTCTATTTTTGCTTTGCTTTTTAAATGAGATATTGCATTGTAAGCACCTGTCCTGTCAGGTGTAAAAAGATGATAGCATTCATATAAATTTAATGTCGAGTCAATAACTGAAGGTAGCAATTCATAATGGCAAATCCAAGGTTCGACTAATAGTAAGCTTTTGATTTGACTTCTCCTTAATTGATTCATGGTTTATATGTTTAAGCAATGATTAATAGTTTTGTTATAATGGGATTGTTCTCATGGCAGAATTCTTGTAATGAAGACCATATACTTTAGAAGTCTACTATGACTATACATACAATAATGTATCACTATGTTAGGAACAATGAAGATCATCCTTGCGATACTTATTGTTGGCGAATTTCAGAGTTTTAAGCTCAAGTTCAATTCTTCTTAAGTCAATTGATGATTTTAAACCCAAATCATGTAGATGAAATTAAATATTATTTAACCCATGAAGAGGAGTCTCTTTGCCTGATAACTTTTGATGATGGCTATAGTGACCAATATGATTGCGCCCAATATTTGGCATCTAAAGGCCTTTCGGCTTATTTCTTCCCCCCCCCAATCAATGTTATTGACGGATCTTTGCTTGATGTAAATGCTATTCATATGATCATAGGGAATAGGCTTACGCCTATTCGGCAGATTGAGGCAACCAACTCAACTGCCCTTCGACAACCACTTGAAGACCCAGTAACCCAATAAAGCAACGATCACCCAAGGGATCAGTGCTCTGATGACCCAAAGGGAAAGGAGAAGAACTAATGCAGAAAGAACAACCCTCTTGGTCATTGCCTTCGCGTTATCAGTCATGTATTCCCACCGAGGGATTAGAGACATGGGTTTGGACTTTGTTGCCCTTCCTTTTTAGTCGATTTCTTTGCTTTCAGGAAGGCATTAAGAAGGGCGGGGTATTTCGATCCCGCCCTTTGAGTCAAGAACTTATTTTTTAGACCGTTCCTGCGCTGACTCCTGATTCAGTTTTAGAAGGTAGTAATGTCAAAGGATATATGCTTCACTTTGTCCAAACTTTTCAGATTATGCCTGACCAGGCCAATCACCTTTTGAGGTCACATCCATAAGCCCTGGAACTTTATTATTCCCTTTGATTCCTATTGGAAATTTGTTATATGAATGTACATGTGTTTTCATCCATCTTTCCTCAGGTGTTAATTCCTCTAAATCTAAACCATCAAGATTGGAAAATTTGAACCAGCCGTTATTATCGAATTCTTGATAGGGGTAAAAAGCAGCGGGTTGGAAGCAAAAATCAGAATATTCCAATGGTAGATTATGTACTAATTGAGATCTTTCCTTATGGACAGTAAGGAAAAGAGCAAAAGGTTTATTATAAAGCTTAGATGCCTGCCAGGTCATCATTAGCCATGTCTCAGGTGACATTAGACATGTATGATGGTTCCTTCCATCGGGTAGTGCTTTTCCTGCAGGTATACATGAGATATTTAATATAATTACTCTTTTCGAAATTTGAAAAAGCTTGGGCAAGATAGCTGCTGCATCTGAATGATGTAGATGCTCAATCACATCAAATGATATGCATGCATCGTATGAATTCTCCTCCATCAATGAAACATCATTGTCCTTACTTGTTTCAGAATTGTTTATTTCACATCCCTCAATAAAAAAGGAGTTATATATATTTTTTATAACGCTAAATCCATCATGATCAATATACAATCCATTAGAATCCTTTTCATGCTTAAATTCCGTCACACCTCCTCCAAAATCATATATTTTCTTACATCCTAAACTTCCTAATAATAATCCGGCAAATCGACCATAAATGACTCCATTTTGCCCTGAAAAGGAATCTTCCTTGCCCTTTTGTTGAGTGAATTTTTGATGCTGACTTAGTAAATAGTCATGGTAAATACTTTTTTCCATAATTTATAATATTTGTCAGTAAATGTTATCACTAGAGAGTTCAAGATCTGAGTACCTAGTAATTCTTTGTATCTTTTGCTATATAACATTGAATAACTAGACTATACATAAACTCAAAGCTCCTTATTAAATCAATTATTATCTTATCCATAAAATTTTGTTTTCTAGAGTCTTCCTGAGCAAATTCAAAGCTTTTTTAATGGAAAACCGGTAAATATCTTATTTTAACGATCAGATTCATCTGCAATTTAACAAATTAATGATTGAAAGCTTTGGAAGTAGCTTTTTATTTCAGTAGGAAGTGACATCAGCTTATTCGAAGTATTCGTTGTGCTTATGAAGTTCTCGGGATTTTTCATCTGCATTTTCAAGACTAATTCAGAAGTAAATTCCTGACTGAGGAGCGACACAACAAAAAGGAGCCCAGTAGGGAGACTTCGTAAGACAATCGATAGCTTGTTTTCTGCCTTCATTTGCAGTTCTTTTTACTTCAAAGAAAGCATCTTCAGAATAAGTTGCTATTGATTCTGGATATATATAGGCATCATGTGATGCAAATGGGAAGATTGCTGATGAGAATCTAACATTAGCCTTCGAGAAGGCTGTTAATAATGGGAGTATCATATCACGGAAATAAGTTCCTGTAACATCCTGGTGATGATCGTATCGTGTGGCTAAAATATGATAATAAGGAGAAAAACTAGCTTTAAAGAATTTACCCTGTACGCTAGATGCATTGGAGTTTAAAAGCTTATTACTAAAATATTCAATATCTAAATAAGGATGTTCCTCTAAAGCAGATAAGAATTTCTGAGTAGTTTCAAGGCCTAAATATTCCAAATATTCTGAAGAGGTAAATGGTTTTCTTTCCTTATGATAATTATTATAGTCACGCCTAAAATAATGATTACTTGGACTTAAGGAAGTTTGTGGTACTCCAAGGTAAACCTCATCAACATCACAAAGAAGTGAGAAGAGAAACGCTCCAAACCCTCCCATACTTGTTCCATATAAAATTACTCTGTTAGGCTTGTTTATATCACGAAGATATTGTATAAGAATGGGAATAAGGTGTAAATATGAGAAGGATCCTGTATCTAACGGCCTTCCTAAATACCATGATCCATTTCGAGAGAAACCTTCTCTGTCATTTATGGTAACAACAGGATAATCAATATATTTACTAGAATAGAAATCAAAAAATACCCCTTGTCCTTGTACATCCGCTAAGTAACCTGGGAAACCTATTATTAATGGCTTTCCTTCACTCCCTTTTTTGTGGATAAAATGAATAGATTCCTTTCGACCATCTATAGATGCTGATAATTTTGAACTTATTAAAGAACGCTTGTCATGACGATTTCTCCATCCAAGATATGGAATGAAATTATCACCTAAGTCCTTGTTTTCTATTACAGCAGAATTAATATTCATTGCCTTTCAAGTACCTCATCACCATAAACTACATAATCAATCCCCATACCACTAAAGGCTTTTAAAGCCTGATCAAATGTATTGACAATTGGCATTCCATTATCATTAAAAGAAGTATTGATTAGTACGTCTATTCCATGTACCTTGCCCAAGGTGTTAAGGACTTTATATATAGATCTATTTTTTTCTTTTGAATCAACCAATTGTATTCTACTTGTTCCATCTACATGAACTGCTGCTGGATATTTATTAATCATAAGTTCCAAAGCATCTACACATCTAGTCATGTACTTTGAATCAGAATTATTCTTGGTAGACTTAAAATATTTATCTACTTTATTTTCCAGAAGGACTGGTGCAAAAGGTCGAAATAATTCTCTATGCTTTACATTTCTATTAAGATGATCTTTCATATTAGCATGACATGGAGAAGCTAATATTGATCTATTGCATAGGGCTCTTGCTCCTAGTTCTGCTCGACCTTCAATTAAAGCAACTATCTTGTCATCTGCTATCAGATTAGACAATCTATTGGATGTCTCTTCCGTCATTGGCTTATAAGATTTATCTTGGCAAATGTCATAGCCCAAAAACGGTTCAATTGCTTCTAACCTGAATCCCTTTTTAGTCATAAATGCAATTAAAGCACCTAAAGAGTTTCCTCTATCTGAACTAGAAGTTGATGTTAGGACTCTGTTAAATGGTGTTTGGAGATTAAGCTTGTTTATTAATGTACTATTTTGAGCCAGGCCACCGCTAAATATAAGGTCTTGGTGGTTACCGTCATAAATACTATTTGCTACGTTGATGATTGCATTAAAAATGTCTTTTTGGATAGTATGTGCAAAGTCAATATGATCTTGTTCAATATCCTCATCATGAAACCGTTTTCTAATAATTTTATTAAAATACTTATTTGTAGTTAGAGCTTGAACCGCATAGAGCTCTTGATCACCAAAATCATCTTTTTGAGCAAGTATTTCTTCAAATTCTATTAAATGACCATCAATATGGATTAGGTTCTTTAGTGAATAATCTTCTCGATAACTTCCATACGAAGCTAAGCCTTGCATTTTTCCCTCAGACCCAAAGCCTCCCAAACCTAAATGTTGTGTTGCTGATGTATATAACAAACCTAAAGATACATCATATGGATATTCATGTAGAATAGAAAGATCGTCTAAATTGAATTTCCCACAAATTCCTGATAAACCATCACCGAATCCATCCAATGCAAGAAATGATGTGTTATTAGGCCTATAATTAGATAAACATAATACATTATATACATGGGAAATATAATGTCCTATAGTTATTATTTCTGCTTTTGGCATAAGTAACTTTAGCTCATCTAGGCAAGGCGGGTGGTTACAATCAGAAATAACTAAAAAATCAATATCTGATAATGATGATAAGTATTTATCATTTATATATTGCAATGATAAATACTCGGTTTTAATAGACTTATTAAGTAAAGAATGAGATTTTATTCCGCTAAACCGCTCTTCTTCCAAAGAAATCAATGTTTCAGGCTTGGCAGTATCAATATATGAAAAGTTGAGATCATGAAAAAAACCCCCACAGGAGACAATTTTCATCGTAAGGTTTCAATAATAATTTCTATTATACAACACATCAGGTCAATATGAGCTACTGAATTCAAAGTTAATCTTAGCCCTAGCAGATCGCCCAAGAAATCACGAATAGAGGTAGAAGAAGTTTGTTGCTTTTACTTTAGTGAAGTTTTTATCTAAACTAACTTTCAAAAACATTAATCTATGTAATTAGTAGAAAATAATTATTCTATTTACATAATATTTAGAAGCAAAATCAACTGATTTTGTCGGAAAGAATTTCGGCCAAGAAGAAATCAAATTTGTTATCAATATCCAATAATTCAAGTTCTGTGCAGTATATAGGAAATGATGTTGTCTATTGTATAAGCTTGGAATCTCAACTTCGATGTTGTCCTTCAGGTGAATGGCAATCGTAATGAATCGGTATGTTTTCCTTTCGTATCCAACCTACAAAATCTGCTGCTGTATAAGCCGATTTAGATTTTTCTTCCACAATTATATTGATTAGTTTTTCAAAGGTTTTAGTTTTAACGAATGGGTAGGTTATATGAGATTGTACGTATATATCATAGTCTGAGTTACTCGTAATAAATTCCATTAGTAAATGATTACCACTAGCGTTTTCAT
This sequence comes from Prochlorococcus sp. AG-409-L18, assembly GCA_003215535.1. Lineage (GTDB taxonomy): Bacteria > Cyanobacteriota > Cyanobacteriia > PCC-6307 > Cyanobiaceae > AG-409-L18. The sequence goes on along the minus strand of QCKG01000021.1, from coordinate 261 downwards.
CTGCTAGTTTTTCTGGACGCTTGAAATGCTTTAAGTTAAGTGTTTGTAAGTTTTTTTTGCCCATATTTCAATGCAATTGTGTATATCATCAGATTCAGAATCAATAAAGATATCAATTTTTGAGTCTGATTTGATTTTTGACAAGCTTGGTAATAACCAACCAAACAATCGCTTGTCATTTAAATGTCTTGTATTTTTCCCAGGTACTCGTAGTCTCTGTGTACCTTTAATTGGAATTTCCACAGCTATCTTTTTGGATGT
>QCKG01000020.1 GCA_003215535.1 Prochlorococcus sp. AG-409-L18 | reverse complement strand
AAATACGGACAGAAATATAGATTGAGAAGCTCGCTGGTGCTCGCTTTTAAAGAACTACTTTGCCAAGTTTTCAACTTAATTAGACCTCTCAGTGTCGGTCTAACAATTCGAGGTTGAACTTTAAGAGATGAAAAGGTTTTGCAAAAGGATTTGAAATATATACAAGTAGAATATTTACTTTATATTTATATAGTACAATGCAGGATATAAAGCAAAAGGCCTCGCCTCTCCTTTTTGATAATGTCTTTAGCCTCTGGGACAAGACTAAACTTAGGTTGCGGGAATAAGCACATAAAAGGATTTATTAATGTTGATAAAGAGGGTAATCCAGACCTCAAACATGATCTTGAGAAATTCCCATGGCCATGGCAGGAAAATTCTGTCGATCAAATATTAATGATTCATGTTCTTGAGCATCTAGGGAAAGAAGTAGATACTTACTTTCAGATAATCAAGGAGCTTTACAGAGTATGCAAACCTAGTGGAAGGATAAGAATAATCGTACCTCATTTTAGACATAAAGATTTCTACACAGATCCAACACATATTAGAGTAATAACTCCAGAGGGGCTAAATATGTTCTCTAAAAAGCAAAATAAAATTCAAATCAAACAGGGTTTAAGTGACTCGACGCTAGGCATCCAATTAAATGTAGATCTTGAATTAAGATCAATTAGACTTGAGCCAAGCGAACATTGGTATAAAATGCATCCACATGAAGAAGTTGATGTTCAATTGCTAATACAAGAATCCGAGATATATAATGGCCTAATAAAATTATATGATATGGAGTTAGAAGTTATTAAACCCTAAATCAAGCTCTGGCGCCAAAGATTATTTAAACATACAAAAGATATTTTTTTTATCTTATACTGTACAATTAAGATTATAGGATCGCAAAAGGAATGCATCGTCTTTTTATTTCATTTCTCTTCTTGATGGTTCTTAACTTCCTTGGAGAGCCAATTTTGGCACTTAATAATACTGCTGAACTACCAAAGTGTGTTGTTAAAACTCATTGTGTTCGTGTTGATTGGAAAGTAAATGATACTGAGGCATCATTTAAAAAGGCTATAGAGATAGTTAAAAATACTCCAAGAACAGAAATAATCGAAGAGGATGGTGACTATATCCACGCAGAGGCAAAAACAAGATGGATACATTACATAGATGATCTAGAAATAAAAGCATTCCCTGAAAAAAATATGCTTCAGGTTCGCTCAGAATCAAGGGTTGGTATTGGCGACAACGGAGTAAACCAAAAACGTATAGATAATTTAGCTTATCGCTTAATGACCAATCAAACAATTCCTTAGATTTAGATGAGAGTACTTGATTGGAATGAATTCAATATATGCGTAGAAACGACAAGCATTTTATATAAAAAAAAAGATTTTTGTGGAGTATATGGGTTCCCTAGAGGGGGGCTATGCTTGGCAGTTGCTCTTAGTCATTCTTTGAATATACCATTTCTACAAAAGCCCAAGCCTGGCTCACTTATTGTTGATGATGTTTATCAAACAGGCTCAACATTAAAAAGAGTTCGTCACATTCCAGGTACTACAACTTTTGTCTGGTTAAGCAAGGTTAAGCCTGTATGGTGGGATACATTGGAAGTTTGTGACCCTGCTGAGTGGCTTGTATTTCCTTGGGAGAATATGAAATTTGCACAACAGGATAAAAAAGTCTATAAACATTCTCGTAGGCTCATGCAATGAATAAAAAAACAATCTATCTTGCTTCTCCATATGGCTTCTCAAAGCAATGGAGCCATAATCTCCTGCCCGAATTTGTTACCTTATTAGAAGACCTAGGAGCTGAAGTTTGGGAGCCTTTTAATAGAAATAGTCAAGTTGATATAACAAAAAAAGGTTGGGCTCATAAAGTTGCAATAGCGGACTTGGAAGATCTTAAGAAGGCCGATGCTATATTTGCAATAGTCAATGGCATTCCTCCTGATGAAGGCGTAATGATTGAATTAGGCGTGGCTATTGCCCTTGAAAAACAAATTTTTCTTTTTCGTGACGACTTTAGGCGATGTACTGACTCTGAAGATTATCCCCTAAACCTAATGCTTTTCTCTGGCCTACCTTCTTCTGGTTGGGAAAATAATTTCTATACTTCAATTGAGGAAATAAAAAGTCCCAACAAATCAATTTTTAAGTGGTTAAAGTTTGACAACAATTAGAGTAGATCTCAATGAAATTTCTAGAAACATAATTCATGAATTCCTTCCTTGCCTGCTAAAATTATCAACCTAGATAACAATGCATAGAAATCAAAATTGAAAATAATAAGTTTTCATGCTCATCATGATGCATCCTATTCTGTTTTGGAGAATGGTTTACCCACTTTACATAATGAACTGGAAAGATTTACTAGGAGAAAATTCCAGATTTCTGATCCCATAAAACATTTTCTATCAGAAGAAAATGAAATATTAGACATCAACCATCTTGCAATTTGTAGAGATTGTGGTCTTAAGAGGTATAATTTTCTAGATTCCTTAAAGCAAATAGAGTCTTTATTGCAAAGGAATGGTGGAAAGACTTTCCTTACAGGTCATCATCAATCTCATGCTGCGAATGCCTTCTTTTCAAGTCAATTTAAAAGAGCTTTAATAGTAACTATAGATGGAGGAGGAGTTGATTTTCCCGATGGAAGTCTAAGCGGAAAAGAAAGTTTAGATAATACAAATGATGGTGCTATATTTACTGCCTTTACTATTTGGCAAGGAATAGGAAATAAAATAATCCCTATAAAAATGATTCCAAGAAACATTTTTAACCCAGGATTCTATTGGCTTAGAGTTACACGAGATATCTTTGGATTAGGAACTATCCCTGACCCTCGTGGTGATCAAACTGGAACGGTAATGGGAATGTCAGCTCTGGGAGATCCGGATAAGTATGCCCATCATTTTAAAAACTTTGGTGACTTTAAAGTTATTAATAATTGGCAGGATATTTTCCCTATTGATGGTTCGAAATTAGTTGAAGATGCAAAATTTTCAGAACAAAATAGGTTTGATATAGCTGCTGCTCTACAAAAGGAAACAGAAACTGTTTTATCGTCCTTAATAACCCCTTATATACATAAGGAAAAATCAAACAACTTATGCCTTTCTGGGGGTGTTAGTCTAAATTGTGTATTTACAGGTAAGCTTTTCGACTTGTTCCCAGGAATAAATATATTCTGCGACCCAATTCCTTATGATGGCGGACTGACTTTAGGGGCTTCAAGATATGTTTATCATAATATTCTAAATAAACCCAGGATATATTCAAACCCATCAAATTACTCTCCATATCTTGGTGCTAAATATGATTTTGCTTCTATCAGGGAAAAGCTATCTATAGAAGCAGATAAAATTACTTTTAAGATCGCGAATGATGACGAAGTTATAAATTTAATGCTGCAAGATTCGAATATCATATCCTTATTTGGAGGTGGTTCTGAATCTGGAAGGCGAGCACTAGGTAACAGAAGTATAGTAGCTGATCCAAGAGACCCTAATATCAAAGAAATAATCAATGAGAAAGTTAAGCATAGACAATGGTTCAGGCCTTTCGCACCTTCTATCTTAAGAGAAGATGTTGCAGAATGGTTTTCTCATGATATTGACAGTCCTTTCATGTCATTTTGCCTAAAATTTAGAGATGAAATGTCCGAAAAAGTTCCAGCCGTTTCCCACTTAGACAAAACTGCTCGACTGCAAACTGTCACTCCTGAGCTTAATTATTGGTATTACCAATTCATACGTAAATTCAAACAGAAAACTGGTATTCCTATGATCTTAAATACTAGCTTTAATGATTGCGAGCCAATCGTTGAGTCCCCAAACGATGCAGTTAATTGTTTTTTAAAAACTAACATTGATTATCTTTATTTTCGTGATTTTAATATTCTAGTTATGAGAAAATAAAAGAAAATTTAAAAGATCTTATTAGAGTTGATTAGCTTCTGAAACATAAGCCACTCCACCATAATAATTAAGGAGTGGTTGAATATTTTCTTTGATCTTTCCTAATAATTCTTGCTCACAGAAGACAATTACATGTGCGTTTGCCCCTAATCCAGTAAACTCCATATCTTCAGAGACAACTCTTTCCGGGCCCCTCCCAGTAACGTGTTTGGTAACTGTATAGCCAGGAACATTTGATTTCTCAAGAGACTTCAACATTGGCTCTAGTTCGCGCTCACTAAAAACAAGATCTAAGCGTTTCATATTCTCAAGAAGCCACAGGAATAAGTCGATTTACTAATCCCATATAAACAGGAATTCCAATCACAATATTAAAAGGGAAAGTTAATCCAAGCGTTGTGGAAATATAGTAACTAGATTTAGCTTCAGGAACTGTCATCCTCATTGCAGTTGGTACTGCCAAATACGATGCACTTGCACATAAAACCATAAAGAGCAATGCATTACCTGGAGACAACCCTAATAACTTAGCAACAAATACACCAATAAAAGCATTAAAAATCGGCATAAAAACAGCAAATCCAATTAAGAAAGAACCTGCTTTCCTAAGGCTTGGTAATCTTTGAGCAGCAACAATTCCCATATCAAGTAGAAAAAAGCATTCTGCTCCATAAAAAAGTTTTCCAGTAAAAGGCTGCATCTTCTCTACTCCAGTAGGATTAAATGCAGCTGTAAGAAGTCCAATAAACAAACTACCTAACAGCAAATAAACAGATCCATTAAGCATTGACTCATGCAATATTTCTCTCCATCTCATTTTTCTTCCCGCAGGCCTCTCCTTTGGAGCTGCCAACTTAACAAGTAAAAGCCCAACAATAATTGCAGGGGACTCCATAATTGCCAAGGCCGCCACCATGAATCCATCAAAAGGAACACCTTGGTTCTCTAGAAAGCTCTCAGCTGTTATAAAAGTCACCGCACTTATAGATCCATAAGCTGCCGCAATTGCTGCAGAGTTAAATACATCTAATTTAATCCTAAGGATAAAAAAGCAAATTAAAGGTATTACAAGAGACATAATTATCGAGGCTGTCACTGTTGGCAAAACAGGTCCACCTAATCCACTTTTTTGGAGTTCAAGGCCTCCCTTAAAGCCTATTGCCAGTAAAAGATATAGTGAAAATAGCTTAGGTAGTGGTGCAGGTATTTCTAGGTCTGAACGTAAAGCTACTGCAATTATCCCCAGGAAAAAGAAGAGAATTGGAGGAGTTAAAACGTTTTGAAGAATTAGACTTGTATCCATGTAATCTACTTTTGTAAGTGATTAACTAATTTAAAAAGTAAGAAACAGTAAAACCACAATTAGCTCTTGTTGATTTAGGTAATTATATCAGCAACTGCTGTTTTCAATGCTTCTATTCTTGTTTCAACTACACCATCAACACCAAATCTAACAAGTCTTTCTTTTACTGGACCAGTGGCTCCTGCGACATAAGCCTTTCTGGAGTTCTTTTTTGCTTCTTGAACCATGTCTTCAATTGCAAGAGCTGCCGTAACTCCTAAACGAGGGACATCTGTTATATCAAGGATAAGAACCTTATAATTTCTGACTAGCATCATTCTCTCTGTAATGCCCTTTGCAGCACCAAAGCTAAGAGGGCCTCTTAGCCTAAAGAGCATTACCTCACCTGAACATTTGTCCAACATCTCCTTTTCTTCTTGTGAAATAGGTAAGTCATCAAAATTGGCAGATGAATCTGATTCACTTAAAGGGTTATCCGCATCCATACCCTCTAATTGAGTCTGAGTAATTGAATCAATCGTAAGCATATTTGCAACAAAAACACCTACCAAAACAGCCCATATTAAATCCCAAAAAACAGTCATTAAAAGCACTCCATACATGACTGCCGCTGTTTTCAATGAAAGCCTATGGGCTCTCCTTAGGAAGCCCCAGTCAATGATGTCTAGACCAACCTTGATAAGTATTCCCGCTAAAAGTGCTGTAGGGATTTCGGCTGCTAAAGGACCAGCTCCGAGCAAAACTATCAAGAGAACTATGGAATGAACCATTCCTGATAAAGGAGTTCTCCCTCCAGATTTGATATTGATCACAGTGCGCATCGTCGCTCCTGCTCCAGGAAGACCTGTAAGAAGGCCCGCCAAGCTATTTCCTAGTCCTTGTCCAATAAGTTCTCTATCAGAATCATGACGTGTCTGTGAAATGTTGTCTGCAACTAAAGAGGTAAGCAAAGAGTCAATGGCTCCTAAGACCGCCAAAACAAGACCTGCTTTAAGGATTACAGGAAAATGTTCATTCCAATTAGGCATAGACAACACAAGTCCACCTTCAGGAATTTCACCAATCCGTGGAAGTGGGTCTAGTCCTCGTGCCTGAAGAGCTGCATCACCGAAGAAGACAACTGAAAGGGGTGTAACTATTAGCAGTGCCAAAAGAGGAGAAGGGACCCATTGGCTAATGCGACGTGGAGTTAAAAACACAATTGCAAGTGTCATTACAGCAACAGCAACAGCAGCTCCATTCGGCTGGAAATTTGCAAAAAGTGCTCTTAAGGAATCAAGGACACCTCCTCTTGTGCTAATTCCAAGTAAAGGTCCTAATTGAAGCGCAAGAATGATCACGCCAATCCCTGACATGAATCCTGAGACAACTGAATAGGGAACCAAGGTTATGTATTTCCCTAGTTTTAGAACTCCAAAAAGAACCTGAAACAGCCCTCCGATCACAACTGCTGCCATAACAAGTGGCAGGATTTCTCCACCGGCCAAATCTCTTGATACACCTACAGCGGCCAGGCTTGCCACAACACCAGCAACAGTGACGCTCATAGGACCAGTTGGTCCACTTACTTGTGCTGGGGTGCCACCAAACAAAGCTGCGATGAAGCCAACAACTACTGCTCCATAAAGCCCATAAATAGCTCCTCCTGGACCTAATGCTGCATTGCCAAAAGCAAGTGCTAGAGGCAACGCGACAACAGCAGCAGTCAAGCCGCCAAGTAAGTCACCCCTTACATTTTTCAGATGAAAGCCATGGATCAAGGCCACTTAGCAATCTCCAATCTGTAATCAATAATAAAAGCCTATATCTGATCACCCCCCTTTGAAAACATTCAGCTAAAGGAATGAAGAAGAATGAGGTAATAACGTCAAAAAACAAACCAGAGCTTGATTTGGAGAACAAGAATTAGCCCTATTTATTTTTTATTTTATCAATTTAGCAGCTATCTTCAAGAAAAAAAGAAATATTAGAGTGAAATTTTACGTAACCGATACTAATTATATAGACCATTTAATCCATCTATAGACTTTGTTTTTTTAATATAGAGTTTGAGGCATAAGGCAAAGAATAGAATATAGTTCACACTTCGCAATATTTTGTGTTACAGTTCTTAAAGGAATTCTTCTTGCTGAGTTCCGCTTCATCCCCCCCCTTAAAAGTTTTTTTCATGGCCAATTCCATGTCCAAAAATTCAACCTCTAAAAGAGTCGAATCAGAAAAAGTCGTTGCTGAGCGCGTGAATGGGTGGGCAGCAATGATAGGTTTTTTTGCCGCAATCGGGGCCTACCTGACAACTGGGCAGCTTATTCCAGGCATTGTCTAGGCTTTTCAAGCAAATAGTTCGATTATTCCTAACACTTCCTTAAAGATGAGAGCCTTTAGAATTTTGTTCAGAATGAACAAAAATGCAGAGATCCAAAACAGTCAATTAGCAAAGATCCTACCTCTGCTTCTACTGACTCTTATTCATTCATAGGAAATATCATTTTGGGAGCATTTAAAACAATGGAATTAAATCCATTTAAACCAATTCATCAACTTATAAAAGGAATTTATCATAAGACAATGAATTCCCCACTTATATTGCTTCTTTCTAAAAACACAAAGAATGCTCATAAGACTTATTCCCTAGGGGTTATCATTGGAGGCTAAACTTTGGATGATAAAGATAAATTTATTAAATCTAATAGGTCTCATAATAAAAGGGAAGTCATTATTTATAGAATATGTACTTTAAATTATCGCTTGCCAAGCTAAAATCAAAATTAATCTAGAAATATATAAGCTTTTGATTCTACATAAAGCCTAAAAAACTAAAATCAAGAGCTAGCATATAAGATATTTTCTCTTTTAAATTTTAATATTTATAAAAAAGAATTATTGTACTTCTAGAAATTCTCTCTGTCACTTCACTATAGCAATGTCCAGTATTGAACCTATCATTAGTTCTATCATTAGTTCCTCTTATGATAAAATTTATACCTATTAGATTGATATCTTAGTCAATATAATTATTCATAATTATAAGTTCAAGTCAGTATTAGTTTGACACGTAAACCATGCTTATATTTCTTTAATAGAAACAAAATCTGTTATCTAATAGAGCCACAATTGATTTGATTTCTGTTAAATTAAGATGTGGCTACTAATTATAAGGAAGCCACCCAAATTTACCAGTTAAAACTTCATAGTTTTCAATGCCTCAATCTAACCTAGACCTTTTATTTCTTATCTTCTCTGTAATATGGTCAATTTGGGGGCTTTGGACTCCCCTCCAGCCAACCTTGAATATTTCGCAGGTCGCTCTGCTTTTCATATTAATACCCCTTTCCGCAGTGTTGTTAGCCTTTTCCTTTTTTGACAATGAAGATGATGACGATGAAGGCAGCGGAATAACTAAACCGATATTTCAATGAATTGAGCCATCAGATTCGATTTTAGAAGCTAAAATTTATCGAGCTGATTTCCTTTAAAACCTCTAAATTCGAATGTAGTAGACGTTGTTGGTTAACCAACTAACAAAAGTAAATAATCATACTTGAGGATTCCCAGCCCATTTTGCTTCAGTACTTGCAAAATGGGCCTTAAAGCTAGATAATATTTTCTGTAGCAATAGCTACAATAACGTTCACCTCCCTTTATGGGGAGGCGCAGTTCATCTCAAGCCATGGAACGGGGACTTGAGCTAACTCGGAGAACCATAATGACTCTCACCTATCGTGGTCACAAGTATGAGCAGCACAAAGCTGCGGCACACAAAGACCATGCCCTTTTGACTTATCGTGGAAAACATTACCAGCGTTAAATCAAATATTTAATCGGCAAACTGTTCAGGAGCTTCTTGCATTAAAGGAAGTAGAGCAATGTCAAGCTCTTCTTCAGTCAAGAATCCAAAACTCTCATATGTTTCAGTTCCAATTGATTCAAGGTTAGTTTCTTTGGATGGGCTAATCATGTAAATTTGAATTTATAAGAACATAGATAGTCACTAACTAAATTCATGGCTTAATGTTGATATCCAAACATAGACAAAAGAACCTTAGAGCCTTAATTCACAGCAATAAAAACAGGATGCCAACTACTGCCTATGATTTATTTGATTAAATTCAAGATTAAGAACTCAATAAAAGGAATATTACTAACTACTTTTTAAGCAGCTTCTTGCTCAGAATCCTGAAGCTCTACTCCGCCTATTATTTCCAAGGAAACAGTCTCAGAAGAGTCCTGGCAAGACTTCCAATGCCTAATTAATAATTTAAGTTCGTCGATCCTTTGTTCCGCAAACTGAATCTTTCGGAAAGTATTCATGAAATTAAAAATTGGTTTAGGGTGATAAATTTAAGGTTCTTTTCTAAGCTGCAATTCCACTCTCATCTTCAGTCAAAAGCTCGCTAATTATTTGTGAAGCAACTAGCTCTAGAGACGCATCACTACTCTTCTTACAAATTGGATCTTCGTCAATAAAGCAATCATCAACGAAGTCATCGAAACCTGTGTTTTCAACTTTCATTTGCTCTTAGTAACAACAAATGAATTCATATCAACAGATATGCTCAACTTGTCAACTCAAAATTAACGCTATATATCTATATCCAAGCAGATACATCTCTATCAATTCAAATAAATCATGAACAATGCCATGAAAAGTCCTTAAGGCTTTCTAAACTAAAAAAGAATTGGTTCGCCAAAATTCAAGCCAAAGAGGCTAATCCCCTAAAAGAATGACCGTTTCTAAGATCAAGTGCCTTGAAGATCTAAACGGTCTTCGTTCAGCCCCTGTACTCAATAAATATGAGTCAGCATCTTTATCAAGAGAATTAGTTTCACGCATGGATGAAGCTGATTGGTTCACTATTGGAATAATGGCACCTTCCTCAAAAGTTGCGATGTTGGCTTTAAGGCAAATGGAATCTATTTTTAATTGGTCCGCAATGCAGGTGGTTAACCAACCAAAAGAAGAAGGTCCTGTTTTCTTGAAGGCAAACCAAAAAACTGGGGATATACATATTCGAATTGAATACGGACTAGGTGAAGGAATCCTTCTGAGTTGTCAACATAATGAAGAGCAGAAAAATGCTGATACAATTGGACCTTTACCCTTGGAGTTCTTTTAGGTCATGTCCATCTAAATTCTCAAATAGAATTCAATTTATAATCTTTTTAATTGGATTTTTAGATTCTGTAGTCCCTCCCCATGAATTTAGTCTTTGGACCTAAGAGATTAAGACTATAATTTAAATAAAAAAATCTAGATTACTTAAAGGACATTCCTATAAGTTCTTCACTTAATTCCCAAAATCTTTTTCTCTGGTCTTTTTTCAACGCAGATGCTGCAGAATTACAAAGCTTAGGATATCCTCTGAAATTAAACCTGGGTCCATATTGCTGACCACCTTTTGCAGATGGATCTGTTGCAGCAAATAATTGAGGAAGAGAGCCCATTCTTGCTCCCTGAAATAAAGGTTGTATGAATTTATAAGCGAGTCCTTCTTGCCAAGAATTATTTGCTTTAATAGATCTTAATTGCAAATTAGTCCTAGCCAGGCCTGGATGGGCCACTAGTGAAGAGACCATACTTTTATTAGTCTTCAACCGATCGTCTAGCTCTAAAGCAAACATCACATTTGCTAGTTTACTTTGGGAATAAGCACGCCATCGATCATATCGTTTTTTTCCTTGCATATCCTCCCAATCAATCTGACCCATAAACTGGGCCCCAGATGAAACTGTGACTATCCTTGCCCCTACTTTTCTTTCTAGAATTGGCAACAACTTAATAGTTAAGGCCATATGTCCAAGATGATTAACAGCGAATTGTATTTCAAATCCCTGTTTGCTAAGAGTGTAAGGAGGAGCCATTACTCCCGCATTATTTATAAGAAGGTCAAGATGTCCATATTTATCCATAATATTTTCTGCTGCAGAGGCAACTTTAGTTAAATCACCTAGATCAATTTCCAAAAGACTAATATTTCCCTTATCGATTTTCTTTAAAAATCCATCTATAGCGGATTGAGCTCTGCTAATAGAGCGACAACCCATAATTACTGTCGCTCCCTTTTGCAAAAATGCCCTAGTGGTTTCCAGTCCAAGTCCACTATTTGCCCCAGTCACTAAAACAGTTCGACCTGTCTGATCAGACATTTCTTCAGAAGTCCAAGGCATTTTACAATTATGAAGGGGTCAATTCTAAAAAGATATCAGGCTAAATAGAATAATTTCAAACATATATCAATAAAGCTCATAGAAGGTTTAGAAATAAAATCTATATTTCTATAGCTAGCGATATTCATCTCAAGAATTATAGAAGATATCTTCTAGTTTTCTTTTTAATCCTTCTATCTGATCTCTCTCATTATTATGGGCCGTCTCATACTTAATTCCATTTTGAATTGTCAAAAAAATCCACCATAGTTGAAGAAGAAGAAAAACAACACCAATCACTAAAAGTTCCTTTATTCCATTGAGATGCATGATTCAGTTATCGCGCTAAGATATAATACTTGAGATTGCATAACTTACGTTTGACTATAAAGAATATAGCTGTACTCTGATATTGAAATAATAATTTCAATACCTTGATCAAATAAAATATATCTATCCGAGTAAGATGTCCGGCCTGAAGTCGTATAAGTCATGTAGACAATTAAAAGCACAGTATTATTTATTTCATGAGGTTCTAGAGTATAGAATTGCTCCCAAGTGAATTAGTCTTTGAAAAACTTTGATTGATTGCGCATCAAAAAGCTAACCTTCTTGTAAACACTTTCCCAAGAAAGTATTAAAGAAGAAAATCAAAATCCAAAAGAAAAACCCAGATAGGCCTTGAATAATTCTTTCGAAAACTATTTTAATGAATTCTTCTCCTCTGATCAAAAAATTGAGACTCAACGAGGCTGAATTCTGCTCAGTCCACTCCTAAGCCAAAAAGGTCCCTTCTGTAGTGTATAAATAGTACTAAGCATTTATTCCTACAAAATCGTGGAGTTGAATCCGTTTAAGCCTATTTTCCAAGCTCTAGCCCCTGGAGCACAACAACGCAAAGCAGCTGGATGGATTTTCACTGCACTTATAGCTGCAAACCTTTGCAGCTGAGGAATATCCCTGCTTATACCTCTCACCTTTGTCCAGGGAGCCTGTAATTAAGCAATAGTGCACAGCTAGTCAAGGCGTCAACGAAATTAAATCTAAACCTTTTTGAGGAAGCAGAAGCCATGATTGAATTCTGAATGGTTCCTTTAAAGCTCTAGCTAATTCCAAGGGAATTGACATTTAGTTGAAACATATTTTGCTTTAGATCATCTTGAAATGATAATTAAAGCTGAAAGTCACCTAATTATTCCTTCAATTAACAAAACTAAGTGGCTACACAAAAAGGTAAAGATAAGAACCCCAAACTCCAGTTTAGATAGGCCTTCTCTCATTCTAATCAAGAGTAAATTTAGAATTGAAAAGGCTTAGAGGAGCTTTATAGACTTTTCGAATATGTTTTTTATGAATAAGAGTAATTACTGATTACATAAAGAGAAATTAGTTTAATCCAAGCAATAAAAGGCTTTTGATACGTATAATAAGAAATTACAAAAAAAGGGCAAACCTAAAAAGTTCTGCCCTTAAGTTTTCTATTTTTTAATATATTAGGGCTAATAAGAAAAGCCTTGTTCTTACTTATAATTCTCTGGCTTGGCCCATGGATCTATCCTTTTTGAATCATCAGAGTAATAAAGGAATTGAGAGGCGCCAAAAACTGCGCCCAAGCCACAGAGTGCTGCTATTAAATTGAACCCTCCCGATGGCTTAATCAAACCAATATCAGACGGGTGAGGTAGTTGCGAGGCAAAGTCAAGGATGTGGGTTAAATCAATCATCAAAAAAAAGAGGCTTTTGATTGCCAGGTTTTGTGATAGTGCTCATTTATAAACCACAAGAGCATCTCTCAGGGAGCCTCTGTCGCATCTTGAAAACTGGACAACCAAACTTATTTGGATCTAACCCCCCATTTAAGTTCTGTTTTTGAAGTTTGGATGAAGGACTCCTTCATTGGATCTCTTGTCCTAAAGAACCCAGAAAGGGAATTGAAACGGGCAAAAGTCATAGTGTCATCTCTCCCTTGCATTAGCTAGAAACAACTTTCAGCCTTTTAGCTGATCAGCCAATCAACCTTGATTTAAGCCCCTTCTAATCTTTGATTCCTAAATCAGTGAAACTGAATTTTTAACAAATTGATTTCGAAGGCTTTATGGATTCAGAAATTTGCTTACTCAATAATTTCAAAGGCACTCCTTAAAGCCTTAAAAGCAAAATCCTTATACAGCAGTCAATTCCAGCCAAAAGAGAGCCTTGGTTGAATGCTGTACTTGAACAGAGGAGACTTAAAAAGACCAACTTTTTCTTGGTTACCGAACCAAACAATGCTTTCTAAATAAAGACCTTTAACTATTCCCACCATATGAATTCAGCAGCTTGTAGGGTGCGGAGCGTATTACCGTCCTTGCACCCTAAAAATTATGCAGACCTATGGAAATCCAGACGTCACCTACGGGTGGTGGGCTGGTAATTCATCGGTGACATACCGCTCAGGCCGATTCATTGGCTCACATGTTGCTCATACAGGGATGATTGCCTTCGCGGCTGGTGCCTGCACCCTTTGGGAGCTCGCACGCTTTGACCCCTCAATTCCAATGGGCCATCAGAGCGCACTCTTCCTAGGGCATTTGGCCTCTATCGGCATTGGCTTCGACGAAGCCGGGGTCTGGACAGGAACTGGGGTTGTAACAATCTCAATCCTTCACCTGATTTTCTCCATGGTTTATGGAGCGGGTGGGCTCTTACACAGTGTCTTTTTTGAAGAAGATGTGCAAAACGAGGAAGTAATCCAAGCCAGAAAGTTCAAGCTGGAATGGGATAACCCCGACAATCAAACCTTCATCCTTGGTCACCATTTGATCTTTATGGGTGTTGCTTGTGTTTGGTTCGTTGAATGGGCCAGAATTCACGGAATTTATGACCCTGCAGTCGGAGCAATCCGTCAGGTTAATTACAACCTTGATTTAACTCAGATCTGGAACCATCAATTTGACTTCCTTAGCATCGATAGCCTTGAAGATGTCATGGGTGGACATGCCTTCTTAGCTTTCTTTGAAATAGGTGGTGGTGCATTCCATATAGCAACCAAGCAAATTGGTACTTACACCAAATTCAAAGGTGCTGGTGTGCTTTCTGCAGAAGCCATTCTTTCTTGGTCACTTGCAGGTATTGGCTGGATGGCAATTGTTGCAGCTTTCTGGGCCTCAACAAATACCACTGTTTATCCAGAAGCTTGGTATGGAGAACCACTACAAATCAAGTTTTGGTTTGCTCCATATTGGGTTGATACCGCTGATGTCTCAGATTGCACTGCCTTCTTCGGCCACACAACTCGTGATGCATTAGTAAATGTCCATTACGGACTTGGATTCTTTGCCCTCCAGGGTCATCTTTGGCATGCGCTTAGAGCAATGGGCTTCGATTTCAAGCGCCTCCTAGATAGAACTGGCCCTTATGGAATCCCTAGAACCCTTAACAGCTGAATCTTTTTGATTCATTTCAAGCCCTAAGAATACTTTTCCAACAAAGAATCAAAGCCTCGTCATAAAGACGAGGCTTTTTTTTGAAGAATAATAATTACTATGAAATTGGAATATAAATGGGTTCTTGCACCTATTTTTAATTACCCAAGTCCTTTAATAAAGGTCAAAGCAAATTAGAAGAGTCTGAAATTTGATTATTGGATACCAATGCAATAAAAGATCCATGATCTCGAATGAAAGCTCATTCCCCCAATGCCCCTTACTCCGAATGAGTCTCCTTGCCTTGAAAACGCAACCTGAACAAAGGGCTTCTAAAAGACCAACTTCTTCTTGATTACGAAACGAGCCAATGCTTTCTAAATAAAGACCTTTAACTATTCCCACCATATGAATTCAGCAGCTTGTAGGGTGCTGGCGTATTAACTTTCTTGCACTCTTAAGAATTATGCAGACCTATGGAAATCCAGATGTCACCTACGGGTGGTGGGCTGGTAATTCTGTGGTCACCAACCGCTCAGGCCGATTCATTGCATCCCATGTGGGGCATACAGGATTGATTTGTTTCGCGGCTGGTGGAAGCACCCTTTGGGAGCTTGCACGATTTGACCCCTCACTCCCTATGGGTCATCAAAGCTCCCTATTCCTTGCTCATTTGGCTTCTGTCGGCATTGGCTTCGACGAAGCTGGAGTCTGGACAGGAGCGGGGGTTGCAACAATCGCGATCCTTCACCTGGTCTTCTCCATGGTTTATGGAGCAGGTGGACTGTTGCATGGAATACTTTTTGATGAAGACGTATCCCAAAGTGATGTCATCCAGGCCACAAAGTTCAAGTTGGAATGGAAAGACCCTGACAATCAGACCTTTATCCTTGGACACCATTTGATCTTCTTTGGTGTTGCGTGTATATGGTTTGTTGAATGGGCCAGAATCCATGGAATCTATGACCCTGCAATTGAAGGGATTCGACAGGTTAATTACAACCTTGACCTTTCAATGATTTGGCAACGCCAATTTGATTTCCTTAGCATCGACAGCCTTGAGGATGTTATGGGCGGCCATGCATTTTTAGCTTTCGCTGAAATTACTGGCGGCGCGTTCCACATTATTGCTGGTTCAACCCCTTGGGAATCAAAGCGTCTTGGGACTTACAGCAAATTCAAAGGTGCTGAATTGCTATCAGCAGAAGCTGTCCTGTCCTGGTCTTTAGCAGGTATTGGCTGGATGGCAATTGTTGCAGCCTTCTGGTGTGCAACTAACACCACTGTTTATCCAGAAGCTTGGTATGGAGAGACCCTTCAACTGAAGTTTTCTGTATCCCCTTATTGGATAGACACTGCTGATGTGTCTGACTGCACAGCCTTCTTAGGTCACACAACACGTGCAGCTCTTACAAACGTTCATTACTACCTTGGTTTCTTCTTTATCCAAGGTCACCTCTGGCATGCACTACGTGCTACTGGCTTCGACTTCAAGAAAGTCCGTTTTGCCGTAGGTAATGAGAAGAATGCAACCTTCACTATTAATAGCTGAATTTCAGTTAAGCCTCTTAAAAAGAATCAAAGCCTCGTCACAATGACGAGGCTTTTTTTTGCAATCTTTTTTAAACCCTGGTCACCTGAAAATTCATGCAGAACTTCTGAAAGCCAACCCCAAAAACCATGGGGCAGGCAAAAACCCAGTCTGTGACTGACAATGCTCGCTTGAACTCCAGACAAACCTGAGCCCTATGACAAAGCAGACAGGCAACCGAGGTTAAAACCCTTATGCCGCAGACCTTTACGGATACTGAATAGCCTTGTAGTCCGAGCCTCACTTGAGTGTAGTGTGCGTTGGGTATTACGCGTTCAACTCTTAATTATGCAGACCTACGGAAACCCAGACGTCACCTACGGGTGGTGGGTTGGTAATTCTGTGGTGACCAACAAGTCAGGCCGATTCATTGGCTCGCATGTTGCCCATACAGGATTGATTTGCTTCGCCGCTGGTGCGAACACCCTTTGGGAGCTTGCACGCTTTGACCCCTCGGTACCAATGGGATACCAAGGAATGGTAAGCATCCCCCATTTGGCGTCTATCGGCCTTGGCTTCGACGAAGCTGGAGTCTGGACAGGGGCTGGGGTAGCAACAATAGGTATTTTCCATTTGATCTTCTCCATGGTCTATGGAGGAGCTGGGCTACTGCACTCGCTTTTTTTCAGCGAAGACACCCAGAACAGTTCAGGGATTTTTGGACCTGATCGACCAGAGCATCGTCAAGCAGCAAGGTTCAAACTTGAATGGGACAACCCTGACAATCAGACCTTCATACTTGGGCACCATTTGATCTTTTTTGGTGTTGCGAATATCTGGTTTGTTGAATGGGCCAGAGTCCATGGCATTTATGACCCTTCCATAGATGCTATTCGCACTATTTTCCCTGGATATGGCGACTTTACGATGATTTGGAACCATCAATTTGATTTCCTCCAAATTGACAGTCTTGAAGACGTAATGAGTGGTCATGCATTCTTGGCATTCGCCGAGATAAGTGGTGGAGCTTTCCACATTGCTACCAGGAATTATGGTGAATACACCAAATACCAAGGTGCTGGTGTTCTCTCAGCAGAAGCTGTTCTGTCCTGGTCTTTAGCAGGTATTGGCTGGATGGCAATTGTTGCAGCTTTCTGGTGCGCAACTAACACCACTGTTTATCCAGAAGCTTGGTATGGAGAGACCTTACAACTCAAGTTTGGGATTTCCCCCTACTGGATAGATACCGCAAATAACCTTCCTGATAGCGCACCTTGGGGACATACCTCAAGAGCATGGCTATCTAATGTTCATTACTACCTTGGCTTCTTCTTTATCCAAGGTCACCTCTGGCATGCACTACGTTCCTTGGGCTTCGATTTCAAGAGAATCCCTCAAGGGCTAACAAATCTCGCTGGTGTTTCAGCTGAAGGATGATAGGGACCAGATAGCCTATCTATCTCAATCAAAAGCCTCGTCATTAAGACGAGGCTTTTTTTTGGAGTTTTTCATGAGCTAGTTAAAACAAAATAAAATCATTCAATATCCTGATTGGAATCCCTTAGAAATTTATGAACTGCAAAAAAATCCTTTCTAGCCTTAATCCAATATTCTAAAGTCTTAGGATCATTCTCATGTGATGCGCTCGATAACAATAACCAGGGTTTAATAGCAGAGAAATGGATGATGGCTGATTCAGATAAAGCCCTTGAAATAGAAAGATCTAATAATTCAACTAAAAAGTTATTTTGTGGTTCATACCAAAAATTATTAGGCATAAAATGCCACGTAATAGTATTATATTTATAATGCATCCATCTAACTTTACCTTTTAACAAAAAATTCAAAGGAGACTGATCTGCTAATGCCAACAACTCTGGTCGAGAAACTACAAGATTAGAAATACTCATTGGACTAATAAATTTAGAAATACTCTCGGGATAAAAAAGCAATACTCCTGAATTAAAATACAAGTAAGGAGAGTCAATACCACAGATTCTATGCTCAGAAGAAGGTCGATAATGTGAACAAGCAGCAACATATTTATCTTCAATCAATAGACTATCTACATATTCAGACAAGCCTGTAAGTGATGACTTGCAGACGGTGTCAACATCAACATAAAGAGTTAGATTATTGGGTATTTTTTCGATAGCATATATCCTATACATAGCTGAGATATTTGAAGGAGAATAATCAGAGAAAGAAGGAAAGTCCTTTCTTATAGAGTTAGAGTTGACTTTTATAATTTGACTGGAAGGAAAGGCAGTCTGAATAATTTCTAAATCTTGACCAAAGATTGTCTCATCAATGGCAAATACAGGACATAGATTAAGGTTGGAATTTTCAATGTAGCTATGTGCAGATATTAATCCGTAAAGCATAAAGTCCCTGTTAAAGCATATAAGCAAATTAATAGGAATAGAATCTATACTTTGGACAACACAACTCTTACCCAACTAAGTTAATAGCAGATTATTATTATTCTAACATTATAGATGGAGATAAGTACTATGAACTTTATTAATGAATCCTAGCACTTATTTTTTAAGTCAAAACCATTAATCTTTATCACCTGAAAGGATAACTCCAATATCTGGGAAAACCAAGTAGTCAATAGAAGTCCTTATAAAACAAGAAAGTGCATTTGATGGAGTCTCTACTATAGGCTCATTATCATTAAAAGAGGTATTAATTAAAATCGGGCAGCCTGTAAGGTTAAACCACTTAGTAAGAAGCTCATACATCCAAGGATTGTCTTCTTTAGACAAGGTTTGCAATCTTCCTGTACCATCCTTATGAACGACAGAAGGTACTTGATTTATTCTTTCCTTGCGAAAAGGAATTGCATGGCTCATAAAGGGTGATTCAAGATCAACCTCGAACCAATCGTTAACATGCTCTCGAAGAATCACAGGTGCAAAAGGCCTAAACATAGGTCTATGTTTGACTTTTTGATTTAAAACATCTCTTATCTTTGGATTTCTTGGATCAGCAAGAATAGAACGATTACAAAGAGCTCTCCTACCACTTTCAGACCTACCTTGAAAAAGCGCTATAACTTTTCCATTGGATAATAATTCGGCCAAATAAGTAGTTGATAATTTATTCTCCTTTAATTTAAATCCAGATACAGAATTTCTTATCTCAATTTTACTATAATTGTGACCAAGATAAGATTTAATTCTAGTCATTCTAAATTCTTTGCTATGACTTTCTATATAGCAAAAGATAGAACCTATAGATAAACCTGCGTCATATGGCACCGGAGAAACAAATACTCCAATATGTCTAAACTCTTTTTTGCTTTTAAGATTAAAAGCTAATTTACCTGCCACGGCACAATTAAGTGAGCATCCTCCACTAAGAAGAATATTAGTCTTTTCTAAGCCTTCTGGATATATGTTATTCCTCATTCGCTTAAGTCCAAACATAATAATTCGGAGGAATCTATCCTCAAATTCTTGTTGCAAGGAAGCCGCTATATTTGCTTTTTCCAATTCCCATTCACCTGAAGAACTTATTCTTAAGATATTTTCTTTAAGTAATTGTCTCTGATAAAAGACCTCTGCTCTTCTTGGGTTATGAGTTGCAGTATTCATCCATAAAGCATCATTAGAAAAAAGATGAGAATAGATTTCTGGACGGCCATATGCAGCCAAACCCATAACAGATCCTTCCTGAGAACCTTTAGGAGGTCCATTAGAGAATCCCAATAATCCTGTTGTCTCAATATATGTTCCACCCAGTGAGGTTATCCAGTCATACGAGGTATCACCGAGACCAGTTGAGGACGTATTTGTAATAGAGGTATGAGTTTCTTTTTTATTTCCTTCTTCATCAAAATCAAAACCCCCACCATCAAAAGTGTATATAACGTTATTACCATTTCTTCTCTGGTCGAAAGATCCCCATGCTTCCGCAACATGGCATCTATGATGGCCAAAAATAAGCACCTCGTCGAGCCCACTCAGAAGAAGTTCGAAATTCCCTAGAACTTTTCTATGATTATAATAATCTTCTAGTAAAGGAGTATGTGAGCGAAGAAATTGAAGAAATTCATCAATTGATTGGGATGATTCTTCTGAATTACCTTTCAGCGTATTAAGGCGATTAAAAGTCTGAATATTAACGGGGCAGGCAGCTATTGTAATAACAGAAATATTCAATAATGATGAAGACAACCTCTCATCAAGCAATGAATAGAGTAAAGAAGATCCACCAACTTCCTTAATACGTATTTCTCTTTCTAATTCACAATGAAGTAGAATATTACCTTGATAGTCTGAAAGTGCATATGAGCAATCATGGCCTGATACAGAAAGGCCAAGGATTAACTTTCTATTAGAATTAATTAGCATTTAACTCTGGCATAAACAAAGAAGCCTAGGGATTTATAATATCATATAGAGATTTATACGCTCATTTCATAACTCAGAATAGAAAGTTATATAATGCATTCTAATATATACTAATTATTTATTAATAGCTTAAGAATCGGAGTTAAGCATTTTTATAATATTTAAGCAAACTTTCTAGAAGATACTGGAGTGTTTTTTAACCATTGATTGGTTGACTAGTGGATCCAGGTCTCTATGAATTCTACTGTAAGGTTGATAATATTTTATCAGAAAAAGCATCAAATAAATCAGAAAGAGGATCTTGAGGGAACGAAATCTTGCTAAAAACCTCTTGCGCAGATTTAGACCCCTGACAAATTTCTAGAAATTTCTCAGCGCTACAGATTCCTGGAATCTCCTTTTTATCTTGCCTAATCAATGCATCCCCCAAACAAATAAACTTTACACCTATTAGCAATGACTCAACGATTATATCTCAACTTATAGAACAAGCAATTGAACTTGGCTTAAGTAATTGCACAGTATCCATAGAAATACCTTTATAATAGTACCAAAGATACAAAGCCAAGAAACAATTGCACAAACCCTTTCAACTGATTTACTAAGGCCTAAAAATGAGAATTTAACTGATATAAATATCTGGTCTTTCTAATTATCATGCTTACTTTGACATTCGCTGAACTTTTAGGTACACCTGCACCAACTGCTCCAATTATTGGCATTCTAGCCATTGCTCTATTTGCAATGATGGGTGTTGTGGTAGGTCCCGATTATGAAGGTATGAATTTTCCTGCTAAAAAGAAATAGTTAGCTTTTATCTCCAGCCTTTAATTAGGTTGAGAGGGAGATGATCTCTCTCTCAACCTAATTCGACCAATCTTGCCTAAGAATCTCTTGTTATTCCAAATCTATCCTTGATAAGAACAAGGTCCTCCATAAAGAGAACAAGATGAGAATTCAATGAGAACATTACTATATACTTCATGTTTTAGCTAAATTTATTATGCTTTTTAGTAGAAATTATTAAACTTTATCGATTTAATATAATCAAATTTTTTTAGACTTACTTTAGAAATTAACAGCATAACTTTTCTCTTTAAAAGGCCTAGATTATAAAAGGCAATAATAATCTAAGCTTTGACTAGCTGAAACAACAAAATCAGAACCAAACCTGTCATCGCGAATCTTCCATGAATGACCTCTGCTCGACTGAGTTTGGAAAAAGTCATGATGATCAGTCCAAAATTTGTTAGGAAAACCCCCAGATTTACTGCTGAGGGTTTGTATCCCGTACATAAAGACCGACTGATCCCCATCACCCGGTCATGCTGAAGTTAACGTGTTCATCTGAAAACGTCATGAGTAGTAAGCACTAGATATGCCGTTTCCTTTTGAAAAAACACTATTTATAGTGATCCGACCTGAGTTACTATTCTTCAAGAGACAAAAGGAGTGGATCCAAATTATTGAAACAACCGAGGATTGGTTTTGTAGGGCAATAAATTGATAGCCCTAATAACCTAAAGAGAGAAGAACAATGTTGTGACTAACCTCATTATTTCAAGGCAAGCAACTGTCCAAAAAATTCGAATAACATATTTTGTATTTGTAATCTTCTTAAAAGGAACTGACTGAAGTAATAATTGGAATTTTCTACTAGAGCTAACTTCAAACATTTGGGAAGCCATTGCTCTAGAGGAAGAGACCTCTTCAGAAGTTCTCGCAATCCATCTCGCTTGAGACTCAGGTTCTAAAGACCATTTAGAACTTCTTGAAGCTTTAGCATCCGTTGAATCCTCTTCCTCTTTTGCTGGCTCAGGAGTTGTCATCGCTGCAGAGAACCCTGAATCCTCTTCCTCTTTTGCTGGCTCAGGAGTTGATAAACCCATAAGCTTTCCTTCAGGTTCTGATAGCCATATATCGTCTGCCTTTTCCAATGAGGACCTCATAGGAAAATTGACTTTTTCGACTTTCCTATGAGGTTGTTCTATTGGGAATTCCTTACCTTCATTCTCCTTGGTTGAACCAGGTACCTTTGAAGAAGAAGAAATTTTCTTGGTGTTTAATTCTTCCATTTCTCTACCCTATTACTATTTCATTTTCAAAACAAAGAACTTTTAACCCTTTTGAAGAACCACTTAGGAATAATTACCTTCTACCTCAACTGAATTAGTTGATTATTAAAGCTACTTGCAAAATCTCTAGGAACCTTGATAAGTCAAAATTGAGATTAGAACTAAAAATTCTTATTATAAATAATTACTTCCATCTTTTATTAAGAAACAAGAAACTACTCGTGTCCCCCATTGCAGTTCATAACATTTTTAGCAAGGTTTGATTTCTGATTATTAGCAGAGACAAGGGTGTTCTCTTCAATACATTTATTCTGAATTTCTGCCCATTTGGAGATAGGCCCAAGTCTTGCTGAACCCAGGCCCAAAGCTATAGTACTAATTGTTGCAAGTGTTGGATAGAGTAAATTATTTAGATCCCAGGGAAATCCAATTCTTAGTGTTTTTTTATCAGTCATTAATCTAGAAGTTTGAGGTGGTGAATAATTAATTGGATGCAAATCTTTAGCAGTTTCTGGATAAGGCTCCTCCGAACCTGACTCTTCACTTAATTGCTTGTTGGCCCTCCATGCTACAAATATGTCAAAGATCTCTTGCACAAGGGTAATAAAAACAGCGATTAGAGCTACAAGCAATACGCGCAATGTCAATAGCGCCTCTTTTAGCCCTTTAAGAAATCCTTTTAGCTCCTCAGAGGAATTGTTGAGTTTTTCTTCTGCCATAGCGTCTTCTCAATCGATTTAGAGTTGATGCTTGCTCCCTTTATTAACTTAATCCAACTTCAAATTAGTTAGATAGAATTTCCACTTGATCACTTGCATTGTTAATTGAAGCGATCAAGTCGGTGCAATCAGCAAAAAGGTCATCGCATAGTCAAATAATCAGCTATATAAAAAATAACCTACTAAAAAAGCTCCCGCAACATTGGCAATCCCAATATAAGAAGAATTTAATTGGATTGAGGGTGGATTCTCTTTATTTATTCGGTTTGCTCTACTGATTGGCCGGTTGGCTCTACTTGTTTTGAAGAGAATTAAATGTGAAAGTTAAGCTGCTATTGAGTCTAGATCCATGTTCGCTCTTATTGTTTTTGTTCTTGTTGCTTTGGGAGTAGGTACTGGATTCTTATGGTTCTTCTATAAAGGGCCCAGCTCTGAAGAGATTAAAACAGCTCTCAAAGCTATTTTCTCAAACCTAAAAGAGTTATTCAAAAATCTAAAGGAGCTATTTACGCTCCTGACAAATGATCTTCAATCTGAATCCAACCAAGAGGTTCACCCATCAAACGAAGATACCCAAAATGCGAAGATTGATTTAGATCACCAATCGGATAAGAAAGAAGCAAAGGATCAAATCAAGATGCCTGAACAAGAGCAAGTAGAAGTAGTTGTGGATTCACAGGCGAATCCATTAGCTGAAAACAAACAAGAAGTTCAAGAAGATTCCTCAGTAGAAATTCTCAGTGCTAGTCCTGTTATTGAAAAAAT
>QCKG01000019.1 GCA_003215535.1 Prochlorococcus sp. AG-409-L18 | reverse complement strand
CATTTCCAGGCAATCCTCCCATTGCCCCAAGCACTACTGATAAACGTCCTTTCTTACCGAGGAAGCTGATTCGCAAACTCTCAAGAGTTGCAGCATCATTGCTAGCAGCAATTTCCATTGCCGCCTGAGTCTCTAGGAGATCAAGCTCATCCTTGAGTCGTTGAAGAGATTCGTTGGCACTCACGACAAAATAATCTGAACTACAGACTTTAAGCAGTCATGATGACTAAATCTCCTTAAATACTTTTCAACGGATTGAATCCTTTGCGAATTCTTATAAGTAATGACGACGGGGTTTTCGCCGAAGGAATCCGAAGTCTTGCAGCCACTGCTGCGAAACGAGGTCATGAGGTAACTGTTGTATGCCCTGACCAGGAAAGATCCGCAACTGGTCATGGACTAACCCTACAAGCACCAATAAGAGCTGAACGAGCAGATGAATTATTTGCCAAAGGAATTACAGCCTGGGGCTGCAGTGGAACCCCAGCAGATTGCATAAAACTGGCACTTTTTGAACTAATGCAGGGAAGGCCAGACCTGGTGCTTTCTGGGATCAATCATGGGCCGAATCTTGGCACGGATGTTTTCTGCTCTGGGACAGTTGCAGCAGCATTAGAAGCCACTTTAGAAGGACTCCCCTCTTTAGCTGTAAGCATTGCCTCCTTTCAATGGAAGGATTTTCAATATGCAGGAGATCTTGCTATGGATATTGCTGAGGGCGCTCTTCAAAATCAATGGCCTCAAGGTCTCTTGTTAAATCTGAATATTCCTCCATGTGTACCTCAAGACATGACTCCAGTCCGCTGGACGAGGCTTTCAGTTAGACACTATGAAGAGCAATTCAGTAGGCGATTAGACCCTCGAGGTAATACCTACTTCTGGTTAGCTGGAGAAGCTGTAAAAGATCTAGAATCTTCTGGAGATGGTCCTTCAAATTGGCCTAGTGATGTAGCTCAGATAGAAAAGAAAGGCCCCTCACTTACCCCTATCCAACCTGACCTCTTTTGGAGAGGTGACATTTCTAATCTTCCAAAAATTCAATCATGAGATCAACTAGTTCTGTAAATCCTTTGAAGAAGCCAAAGAGAGAAAATTAACCCAATGACATGAGCAAAAAGAACCTGTGTATTACTTAATACAGAAAGCATTTCTAAAGAGGTGATCGGATAATTTTCCATTGACCTAATTCCTGCACCAATTGAAATACCAGGAGCTTGCATAGATGCCTGTACAAAAAGGGCCCCAGCCAAAGATTGATAACCCACAGAAGCAAAAATCAACCCCAAAAGATCTGCTATCACTCCTCTTTTAAGCAATCGGCTTGTCTCTCCTCGTGAAGGCCTAGCACCACTATCTAATGCTCTCCCTGTCCGAACTATCAACCAACCTTGCCAAAGGCTATAAAGCAGAAAAAGGAAAGCCAATGTGGTCAAAGATAATCCTGGCCCCAAACCCAAAGCTCTTTCAGAGTTGCGAGCCAAGCTGCTTCCAATATTGTTAAAAAGAAGAACACCTATTACAACAACCCCAAGAACCAACTGAATCCAAAAGCGAATCCATCCCATTCGCCTCATCCCCAAAGAGAGCAACTGAAAATCGAGTTGATCTGCCATCAGAATTTCAAAATGCTCTCATTCAAACTTGCCATCAAAGCGCGAATTATGCACGCCCCCCCCCCCTTGATTCCTCTCTGTTCTCCTAAGCAGGCTCGTCTTCCAACCTCTTTGGCGCTCGGAAGTTTTGACGGCCTTCATGCTGGACATCATCGCGTGATTGAAAGAATCACGCGTGATTCTCCTGGCGTACCTAGTGTGGTTAGTTTTTGGCCACATCCCCGAGAAGTTCTCTATGGAGATACAAGGCTCAGACTCGATTTACCTTCAGAGAAAGCTTCCCTTCTTGCACCTCTAGGCATTGAACAATTAATTCTTGTTCCATTCAATCGTTCACTATCAGCTCTTAGTCCAGAAGCATTTTTCAATCAAATACTTTTGGAAACTCTTAAAGCCAAACGAATTTCTATAGGCGCAAACTTTTGCTTCGGCCACAAACGAAAAGGCAACGCAGTTACCTTGCAAAAGCTAGGCGAGTCAAAAGGTATAGAAATTTTAGTACTGCCAATACTTGAAGATGCCACTGGTCGAATAAGTAGTAGCCGAATCCGAGAAGCCCTTAGCAAAGGTGATCTAAATACTGCGAAAGCACTTATGGGACGTTCTTATCGCTTCCGAGGAAAAGTTGTCAAAGGTCGAGGAATTGGAAGTGGACTTGGCTGGCCCACAGCAAACTTAGAAGTTGATGGACGCAAGTTTCTCCCAGGCCTTGGAGTGTATTCAGCAAGAGCATGGATTAATAATGAAGGCGCTCCCCTGTCAGCAGTAATGAACCTGGGCCCTCAACCAACAGTGGACCCCACTTCTCCATCAGCTCTAGAAGTACATCTTTTAAATCAAAACAGGAACCTAGAAGGTATGGAATTAACAGTTGAGCCTGTCCAAAGACTTCGCGGCCAACAACGCTTTAAAGACCTTTCAGAACTCAGCGAGCAGATTGGGAAAGACGCAAAAATGGCCCAATCAAGCTTGCAAAGCCTATAAATCTAGAGCAAATCTTTAGTGAGCAGGGTAAGCATTTGCTAGGCCCCAAACAATAAAAACACCTATCCCACCTAAAAGGACAACACCCCAGACAAGCAAATTGATGGTGCTATCGGAATCACTTTTATCCATTAACTCCAAAGCATGCGATCCTGCCAAGACTGGCATGAAATTGATGTCTGTCGCCCCCTTAGCAGAACCAAGTGTGGCTCAGCTGATAGATGCGAACCTTGATAGATCACGAGAGGGCCTACGGGTAATTGAGGACTGGTGCAGATTCAGCTTAAAACGTCAGGACCTTGTAGTAACTATCAAAGACTGTCGACAAAAGCTAGGAAGACACCATCATAAAACGTACAAAAATGCCCGCTCTACAATTACTGACGAAGGTCTAGGCCTAAAACATCCCTTCCAAGACAATCGGAAATCTCCTGAACAAATAATTGAAGCCAATAGTGCTCGAGTTCAAGAGGCACTGCGTGTATTAGAAGAGTTTGCCAGAACAACTGATCCTGCTTTAGCGAAGGATGCAGCAGAAATCAGATATTTACTTTATGACCTTGAAATAACAGTTCTCAAAGCCACTGTTGGTTCAGAACGACGTCACAAACTGCAGAAATGTAATCTTTGCTTGATAACTAAGCCTCACAAAAACCTAGAAAGCATTGTTAAATCTGCTCTCAAAGCAGGTGTAAAAATGATTCAATATCGAGAAAAAGATAAAGATGATCATGAAAAGTTAGTTCAAGCCAAAGAGCTTGCACTTCTGTGCAAGCACTTTGGTGCTCTTTTCATAGTCAATGATCGAGTCGACATAGCCCTAGCCATTGACGCAGATGGGGTACATCTAGGACAAAAAGACTTTCCAACTTCAATCGCCAGAAGTTTAATTGGGCACGAGAAATTACTAGGAAGAAGCACACATTGCCTTGAGGAACTTAAACGTGCTGAGGAGGAAGGTTGTGATTTTCTAGGCGTAGGGCCTATAAACGCAACAGAAACAAAACCTCAACTAACCCCCGTAGGTCTTGCCTATGCTCGAGAGGCATCAACAGCAACACGACTACCTTGGTTTGCTATAGGTGGAATAAATCAGTCAAACCTCCTTCCCATCAAAGAAGCTGGTGCAAAGCGCATTGCAGTAGTAGGAGCAATTATGGATTCCAGTGACCCATCAGCAGCAAGCATTGAGCTCCTTGAGGACTTAATATGAAACTCACCATAAACGGCGAATCAAAGCAAATCGAGCAAGACCAAAACCCACTATCACTTGAAAGTGTTGTCAAGCAATTAGGGCACAACCCTAAACTTGTAGTTGTCGAATTCAATGGGACTATTCTTCCTCCTAGAAAGTGGAGAGATCAACCAGTAAATGAAGGTGATGCCCTTGAGATTGTGACAATCGTTGGCGGTGGTTCCTAAAGTTTGTTCAATCCATAAAAAAATAATTGAAAAGATCCACAAGCCTCTTCTCAAAAAAATCCTTCAGGCAACTGGCAATTGCCTTAATAATTCCTCTTTGGTTAATAGGAGGATTGATCTTCACCAATCCTGAACCAAGCCATGCAGCAAGCGGAGGGCGAATAGGAGGAGGAAGTTTCCGCGCTCCTTCCATGCCACGGACAAGAGGATATGGCGGAAGTTATAGAGGAGGTTATGGAGGTTATGGAGGTTATGGGGGTTATAGAGGTGGAGGTATCGGATTTCCTTTCCTAATACCAATATTTGGCTTTGGTGGTGGGGGAATTTTTGGGTTCTTAATTCTTATGGCGATCGTTGGAACAATCGTCAATTCAGTTCGTGGTGGGGGTAATCCTTCAATAGATAGATCAATTGAGGAAAGAGCTACTCCCAACCCCCCTGTGACAATGTTGCAGATACAAATCGGTCTTCTTGCTAGTGCTAAAGATTTACAAAAAAGCTTAAGAGGATTAGCGCTATCAGCAGATACAGGAAACCAAACAGGCTTACAGAAGGTTCTTCAAGAAACCACACTTTCACTTCTTCGGCACCCTGATCTATGGGTATATACAAACCTCGAAGCCGGGACAGTTCCTTTCAACTCCGCTGAATCAACCTTCAACCGACTATCAATGGCAGAGCGCAGCAAATTGGGAGCCGAAGTCACCTCAAATGTTGCCGGTCAAGTCCTTAAAGAAAACACTTCTATAAATCATGCTGGTGATGCTGATCCCACCAATGAATACATCGCTGTAACCCTTTTAGTTGCTGCGAGAAACAAAATGAGCCTAAAGGAAACCAACACCAGCGAAAATTTAAAAGACGCGCTCCATGTTGTCGGTTCCATTTCCTCTTCTGATTTAATTGCTTTGGAAGTAATTTGGCAGCCAGAAGGGAGTGGTGAAGTGCTTAGTGCAGAAGAGCTAGTAACTGCCTATCCCCATTTAAAACATCTATAAGCTCCTCATCTTTGAACGGTCTCAGAAAAGTCTTTAGAATTTCTTTCGCCAAAAATGTGCAACAAGAACCAAATCAGGGCTTCAACACAATTATCTTGGTACGAACAATTTTTACTTTTCAAGTGTCCGCTTCATCTCGTCCCCAAACTCGTGCCATGAAGTGGGAAACCAATGGTGAGCTTGCTCATAGGGATTTATCTGAGCTAGTTAATCGCCTATTAGATGTTGAATCGTCAAATCACAGCAATGAACTTTCAAGGTTAGGCACCAAATACGAAGAAAAAGACTGAATCTTCCTGTTCCCTCTTGCGCATCCTGCTGAGATAACCCACCTTCGGTTTATCAATAAAAATTGAATGGCAAGACGTTCACTACATTGGATTAACACTCCTGTCCTAATGGAGGCCCTAATGCGCTACGAACAGGGGAGACTGCCTCGTTCAATGAGACTTTGGGTTGAGCAACTACTTGATTTGAATTCATCAGAAGACTCTCAGCTCTTTCCTAATAGCCCAAATCCTTAACTCCAATTATTCTTTTCTTATTTGTAGGATTCTCAGGGCAGCCATAGCAGCCCCATAACCATTATCAATATTGACTACAACAAGTCCTGGAGCACAACTTGAAAGCATCCCATCCAGAGAAGATCTACCACCAGCACTTACTCCATAACCCACAGAAACAGGCACTCCAATGACAGGCTGACTTACTAACCCTGCAAGAACTGTTGGCAGAGAGCCCTCCATTCCTGCACACGCAATCAAAACCTTTGCTGTTTTTAATCTGTCCAACTGATTGATTAAACGATGCAACCCTGCAACCCCTACATCTAGGACTAGTTCTGTACTGATGCCATGCCAACGCAAAGCTAATTCTGCCTCTGCTGCAACAATCAAATCACTGGTGCCGGCACTTAACACCGCGACCTTCCCGAGTAATGGCAAAGGTTTCGATGGGGAGCCAACTGTTATACATCTGGCTTGAGAATGAAACTGTACATTCACCAAAATCTCTGACAACTTTGCTGCCTTATCTGGATCAACTCTTGTAACCAAGGCAAGTTCACCAGCTTCTTGAAGACGCTCGCAAATTTTAGAAATCTGTTCGACTGTCTTGTGCTCCCCCCATACAGCTTCTACCATCCCTAGCCTCTTACTCCGCTCAAAATCAATTCTTGAAAAATAATTGTTAGTCACTGAGGCAAAAGTTCTCCCTCAAATTGAAGGGGGAAAGGATTGCCTATCTTTTGACCTGTACCTTCCCGAGCAAATTGCTCAAAAAGATTTTGCATCACTTCTAATTCGGATTGAGGGATGGCTTTCCAATCCTTTTTACTTGCCCAAGTTATTAACAAGGTCGCTTCCTCTCGCTCTTGATCCCAAAACAATTGCCTTCTAATAAAGCCATTCTGCTTATTCAGCCATGGCTCCCAACTACTTTTCTCAGCATTCAACCAAGCCTCTCTAAATTCCTTGGGGACATGTAGTCGGAGATGCTCAATCACTCTCTGATCAAATTCACCTCGACTGATCTGCGAAGCAGGCAAAACTTCTTGACCAAAAGCAAAGACCATTATGAATACTCCAAGAAATAAAGCCAAAGAGCGAGAAATCAAACCCAAAAAAGTTGCCTTGAAGTGACCACTCATAACCTTTCAAGTAAAACAACCGCGAGACTACTGATCCCCTCCTCCCTACCTTCTGGGCCAAGACCCTCATTAGTAGTGGCCTTTACAGAGACAACTCCCAATTCAACCTTCATTACTTCAGCAAGATTTTTCTGGATTTGATCAATATGAGGCTTTAATTTTGGCCTTTCTGCCACAACCACAGAATCAACATTACTAATCCTCCAACCCTTTTCTTTAATGAGATCTAATACTTTCCCAAGAAGATCCAAACTATCAGCACCTTTCCATTCAGGATCTTCTGGAGGGAAGTGTTTCCCAATATCTCCCAAAGCAAGAGCCCCGAGTAGGGCATCCATCAACGCGTGAACAAGTACATCGGCATCACTATGTCCATCCAAACCCAAACCATCGGGATGACTAAGGCTTACACCACCAATAATTAATGGCCTGCCAGATACCAAGCGATGAATGTCATATCCATTGCCGATACGGAACTGTGGTTTGGAGTCAGTCATATCAACGGGTTCCGAGGGAGCAAATCAACCTGTGACGCATTTGTGACTCAATAACGACATTTGTTAAGGAATCCAATTTGCTCGTTTTCAGGAAAATTATAAGTAATTTCATTTTATTCCGAGCGAAGAGAACGTAAGTACGAACCAAGCGATAAATGAGTGTGAGATTAGCAATCCAGATTGAGCATTACGAAGTGCTGATTGATATTCAAGAAAGGGTGACTGACAACAACCCATAAAACTCCCACCTCGCCATAGGAAAGTGTTCAGAGTATGTATTGTAATCGATAAATGTTTGTGATTAAGGGCCATCTTGGGTTTTTTATGCTTCAATCTTTTTCCCTATATCATCCCAGTAATTATTCTGAAAAAAAGCATCTGCCCAACCATGACCATTAAACATTACATGCCTTAAGTACAAATTATAATCTTTAAGAAAGCTACATACCTCTATATAGTCTGCCTGACCTTTGTGGATAGGGTGTGCAGCAACTTCTATTAATGCATAGCGAATATTTCGTAATTCTAATAGTTTTTTTGCACCTTTAAGCACTGACATTTCAAAACCCTCTACATCTATAACTAAGAAGTCAATGTCTGTGGGAATTTCATTTCGCCTTAACATTGCATCAACCGTTGTAGTTTTAAGCTTGATCGTCTTTTGAAGTTTTATCTTGGGATAGTTTTTTTTAACACTTCCGAGTTCTAAACAAGAGGACCCTTGAAGAGTATTTAGTATATGAAAATCTACTACTTCATCTTCTTTCTCAGAAAGGCAATATGAAAAAGAATATTGTCTTTCACAGCTATTTACCTTTGCTTTGAGCTCTTCATATATCTCTGGGTTTGCTTCAATATGCCAGCCTTCAATACCCATTGAGCAATATTTAATAGCTTCCTCTCCTTTATGGGCTCCAATGTGTAAAACTTTATAAGCCTCAAATCTAATTTTATCCCCGGTAGGTAAAATTATGGTTCTATCCATACGAATGGAAATAAGATTGATCTTGTTATTTTAATAATAAGTACTATCTTCAGGTTTCGCATTTTTTCGCAGAGACCTACATAAAAATTTTATACGGCTAGATCCCTTAGATTTTAGGAAATAGAAGTTATAGCTAGAAACTTTTTAATCCCATTCTACATGAGGGTTAGGATTAAGATGATTATAAGTCTTCATCAAATTCAATAATATTAGAATTCAAACCAGCATTCCGCTTTAAATTAATTGCTATTGCTGTTTGTAATCCTGAGGGTTTAGTATCATTTAATAATATCCTCTCTCCTGTTGGCAAATTAAAAACAATCTGATTGTATCTTAAATTATTAATATTTAAAAATTCAATAGTTCTTTTCTCATAGCTTTTAGACCTGCTTGTTAACAATATTATATAGTCATTTTTAGGTATCATAATCCAAAATTCCTTAATCCCTTCTAGTAATTGATCATTACTTTCTAAATATCCATTATGCTTCAGAATTGTGCCATCAATATCTATGAGCCAAGTATGAGATAGAGGCGAAAGACTGATTTTCATGCCTAGGAAAGTGTATCTTCAAGTAAATAAAGGCTCTGGGAATAGGCTCCAATAATTGAATCTATGTCGTCCTTTACATACCCAGATAAAGATGCCCAAAGCAATGCATGAATAATTCTAATTTTAAGTAGATCCTCTCCAAATTTTTCAGTGAACAAATTATAAGCCTCAATTTTGAAGCAAGAATCATTTATTAATAGTTCTGCACTATAATCATCTAGATATAGTGCGAAGTCCTTTCTATTAAAGATATCAAAACCTCCAACCGCAGAGTAAAATAGTTTAGAATAATCATATAATCTATCCCCGAAAATACCTTTGGTATAAAAATAACCTCGAGGGTCTATCAAATATACATTCTCACTATGATCTATTATTGAATTTGAAAATGTAGGATCACCATGTATACAGTAATATTTATCAGTCAGTAAATTCACTTTTATTATATCCTTTAATTGATCAACAGCATTTCCTGCGAACCAATTCTTACATCTCTTACCATTGATCGTAAAAGAATCCTTATCGGAAAAAGGTATTAACGCTTTCACAGAATTAATTCTAGAAATTGTCTTTTCAAAGTAAACATTTAGGCATTCTTCCTTAAATTCAGACGAGATAGTGGTTTCGAGAGAATGTAACTTGTCTAGTGTTTCAAAGTAATTAAGGATCATCTTGATTTTATTATGTTGATTTAAGTCTGACAATTCGAATGGATGTAGTCCTTTTATTCTCTGCATTATAAAAGGATTATAAGAAATTATTTTAGGTATCCTATCGAAGTTGAATTTTTGCATATCAATATACCAGTTTATTTCTTGGGATAAAATATGTTCATATTGAGAATCCACAACTTGCTTGGTAACCGTTTCTGAATCTATATTAACCTTATTAAAAAATCTACAGAAATTAGATCTACTTCTTCTTTTTTTTAGAGATTCTACATCTCCTATCTCATGAATATCTTGCACTTGTTGATAATCCACATGTATATTTTTTTTGGAAAGCCATCTTACAAATTCACCTTCATTGGGTAAATCAATATCTCTTTTATTCTTAGGTAGAAAAAAAAGACCTATAACACCATTTTTAATTGAAGGTTGTTCTACAAGTGTTCCATCTTTATTTACAACCCATCTACATTTAAATTCCGAAGAAATTCCTATAGTAAGATTAATCTTATTTAGAAAATCAGGTGGTTTGCTTAAAAGTAAATCAGACCAGAGAAGTAATATAGAATATTCAGGGTCTAGATCTCTATTGATACTATTTAATTCTGAAGATGTTCCTTTTTTTTTAGTCTGAACTATTTTACAGTCTACAACTGGGGGGAATAGTTTTAAATAATTATCAAGAATTTCATGCTTATAATCACTTATTATTATGAATTTAGCGTAGGTAAAAATATGAAATAAATGATATAGAATTGGCTTGCCATCAATTGAGATAAGGCATTTGGGTTTATTCCAAGTATTATGTCTCAATCTAGAACCTCTCCCTCCAGCTTGAATTATTATGCATAATTTTTCTTCTTTCATAACAAGTTTCTCTGCAGAAGATCATGAAAATGAATGATCCCAATAGGAACATCATCAATACAAGAGAAAACAGAAGGAATACGTTCTTTTTTGAAAAGATAAATAACTTCTTCAATTGATGACTCAGGATCTATTCGCTTTGGATCATGGGACATTATCTTGCATATAGGTGTGTCAAGAGAATAGCTTGAAATTTTCATTCTAAGATCACCATCTGTAAAAATACCTTTTAATTTATTAAATTCATCTACTATTCCAACGCAACCCATCCTTCCTTTACTCATTTGTACTATAGATTCTGATAATGGAGAAAAAAGAGTTACTAATGGCAACTCTTTTTTCATAACGTCTTTTACTTTCAAAAAGTATTGGCCTAACTTACCTCCAGGGTGATATCTCAAAAACTTTTCTTTTGAAAAATCCTTTAATGAAAGCGCACATACTGCCAATGCATCTGTAAGTGCCAATGCCATTGTTGTTGAAGAGGTTGGGGCCAATCCAAGAGGACAAGCCTCTTCAACAATAGGCAATCTGAGGGTAATATTTGAGATGTTTGCGAGAGAACTAGTATCAGCAGATGTAATTGAAATCAAATGAATATCAGATAATTTGCAATAGGAAATTATATCCTTTAATTCAATAGACTCACCTGATTTTGAAATGGCCATGACAACGTCATCTTTATGAATCATTCCTAAATCACCATGACTGGCTTCTGATGGATGTAGATAAGACGATGGAGTCCCAGTTGAGGAAAAAGTAGATGCGGCTTTTCTAGCAATGTGACCTGATTTACCTATGCCTACAAGGAGAAGTTTACCTTTGCAATTATTGATGCTATTAACGGCTTGAACAAAAGATTCGCCTATAGAAGAAGACAGTTTATTTAGACTTGCTGCTTCAGCGTCAATTGTTGCTCTAGCAATCTTAAGAATGTCCAATCAGTAAGCCCGGCTATGAGCAAAATTTTATCTCTTTATCCAAGGATTTATTTAATCAAGAACAAATAGCAACAACTCATCTAAAAAGAAGAAAAAATGAATGATTTCTAATGAATTTTAATCTCTAATTTAAAATTCATTATTTATGCTGATTAATTCTAATTTCTTTAACGAATCTAAAACTAGCTCTGTTAGTAGTTGGGGGTCTTGTACATCATGTTCACTCAGCTGGATAGTCACATAAGGAGTAAGACTACTTAATTTCGTTAAATT
This sequence comes from Prochlorococcus sp. AG-409-L18, assembly GCA_003215535.1. Lineage (GTDB taxonomy): Bacteria > Cyanobacteriota > Cyanobacteriia > PCC-6307 > Cyanobiaceae > AG-409-L18. Next base: position 21,323 of record QCKG01000019.1, on the reverse strand, counting down.
AAAAACATCGATTTTAGAACTACCAGGTAGATATAATTCAATTAGTCGACATTGCTTAATCCATCTTGTCATATCGTGAATTCCTGAGCGAAAACCTAGAATGGTAATCTCGCAATTTAAATTTGCTAATGAGATAATACTATTTATACCTAAATCTAATACTCTAAAATTAGTAGATTTGATATTTCGAATAATATCTTTTTCATCATCATGCGTAGATTCTGGATTCTTATTTAAGACAATATGATATTCATTGCCTATCAATTGAGCCAATATCTCTATGGTTTTAAGCCAAAAATCCTTGTTTATTTTACTAAGCATTCCAGACTCTGGATATATTATAAGAAGCTTTTTCCCTAATAAATTAGTCGATGAGCTCGTTTTGTTTAATAATGAAATCCATTTCAATCCATCTTTATAATTACGCTCATTAAATGTTATTAAGTAGTCATCTGGTTGGACCCATCCATAATATATTCCTGCTTCTTCAATATATGATTGTATTGCGTCTAGTTCTCCATAATTATGATTATTTGAAATAACAACTGGGTCTAATGATCTTGTTGAATTGTATAAATAAGTAATGGTTTCTAAACGACAGTTAGTATTCTTTGTAATTTCTAAAGTTTCCAAAAATAGGTCGATGATTTTCTTTTGATAAGCTGGCGCAATAATATGCCATTTAATTACCGGTGGCTTCCTAAACAAAAAAAGTAGCGCATTAAAGGTATCCCCAGTCCCTTGATTTAAAATTATATATACTTCATCTTGATTTTCCCAAACGAAATCATTAGCATTGTCAATGTAAAGTGTTCGCAAGAATTAAAATCTAAACGACATTGAAAGTATTTTACATCTAACAAGTCATATGAATGCATAGAAAACTCTATATATCACATAACCAAATATAGTTACGAGTAACAATTATCACTTTTGTGATTCTGGAAAGTTTTGCTAGTCACAGTTTTGTGAGCCATCCGTGACGCTTATATCCTAATAGAAAATTTCCAAGAATTCAGTCATAGCCTTAATATAGTCACCAATCTGGGTAAATTTCGTATTCGTTCCCAATCAGAAACTTTGGTTTTAATTGATTCATACCAGCCAGCTTCTTTGTGAGGGTGAGACCTTGTACTTCATTTGTACTTCAATAAAAAAATTAGTTGAAAGATTACAAAATCAGAAATCAACACAGAATCGAACAATCCGATTTAAGTTACAATTAACCCCCTCATTGGACAAGGAATAATAGATAACTTTAATCCCACCAAGGATCTTCAACAGAGTCATAATCAGTGCCCAATCTCAGCTTTAAGGAGTCAAGACTTACTGAATCTGCTTTCACTTTTAAATCACCACAACTTGAACGCCATAAGGAATAAAGATCAGGTCTGCGCTGTTTTGTCCTTAATTGACTCTCTTCCTTTCGCCATTCTGAAACAGCCCCATGATCACCACTAAGCAAAACAGGTGGAACTTGCATCCCACGAAACTCAGATGGCCTGGTGTAATGAGGATGCTCTAGGAGCAACCCATTGTGGCTCTCCTCCGAAAGCGAATCAACTGTCCCTAAGGTTCCTGGTAGTAATCGAACAACTCCATTAATAATTGTCATTGCAGGCAATTCACCTCCAGTAAGCACAAAATCACCAACTGAGACTTCCTCGTCTGCCAAGGTTCTAATACGTTCATCAAACCCTTCATAATGACCACAGACAAGAATCAACTGGTCGTATTCTTTAGCCCATCGAACAAAATCTGCTTGAGAAAGTTTCTTGCCTTGAGGAGTCATCAATAGGACCCTTCGCCTACCAGAAACAGGAATTGACTCAAATGCGGAAAAAATGGGCTCTGGTTTAAGCACCATTCCTGCACCACCGCCATATGGCTCATCGTCAACCTTGTGATGACGATCACTCGTGTAGTCGCGAGGATTAAAAATACGTAATTCAGCAATCCCTGCTGAAAATGCTCGCCCAATCACCCCTAATTCGCGCAAGGGACTAAAGGCCTGAGGTAGAAGACTCAGAATATCTAGGCGATAACTTGTCAATTCACCTTTGCCGGGAAAACGTAAAAGCTTCTCTTATAAGAGAAGCTTTTAGAGAGTACTTCCTTAAACGTAAACAAGTGAAGGTGGTTGACCTGTATTAATTGAATTCCTTCCAATAATTGAACGCCTTAATGAGCACTTCCCTTTTAATCAACCAATCAATGACCTACGTAACCTAACTCAGCCAACTTGGCTGAGTTGCCTCGCCAATTAGGAACCACCTTCACAAAAAGTTCAAGATAAACGGGACCATCAATCAATGTCTGCATTTCAATCCTGGCACACTGACCAATCTTCTTAAGCATTGAACCTCCCTTCCCAATGAGAATTCCCTTTTGACTTTTGCGTTCAACAAAAACTGTTGCCAAAACTGCAGTACGTCCTTTTTGAAGAGATTTGTCCTTTGCCAATGGCATCTCTTCTATGCGGTCAATAGCCACAGCAACACTATGAGGAACCTCCTCTCGTGTATGCATCAAAACTTGTTCACGAATTAACTCCGCGAGCAAAATGTTCTGAGGCTGGTCACAAACCATCTCCGAGGGATATAACTTGGGCCCAACTGGCAAATACTTAGACAAAGCCTCTATCAAGGTTTCGCAACCTTCACCAGTTTTTCCGCTACAACGAAAGACAGGCCAATCAGAGTTCCCCAACAATGTTCTATAAGACTCATCTATAAACTTATATTGATCGTTATGAACCAAATCCCACTTATTTAGAACTAATAGAATTGGTAAGTTTTTCTCTTTCTTTAGCAAATTCACGATAAAAGAATCACCTCTCCCAGGAGGGCAACATCCCTCAGTAAGAAGCATTACTGCATCTACTTCCCCAATGGCTGACCTTGCAGATTTCACAAGGCGTTCACCCAGCAAATGATGTGGCTTATGGATACCTGGAGTGTCAACCATGATTAATTGCGCTTGAGGAGTTGTCAAAATCGCTCTAAGACGATTACGCGTGGTCTGAGCTACTGGTGAAGTAATTGCGACTTTTTCTCCTACAAGTTGATTGATCAACGTTGACTTCCCAACATTTGGTCTCCCCACCAAAGCAATAAAACCTGATCGATACTCTCCTGAGGTGGGTCCTAATGAAAACATCATTTATAAATAAGTATTCATAGCCTGACCACAAATATGCCTAAGAGCCATGACTACAGCAAAACAAGTTTTCAGGAAGCAATGACTGCCTCCTTAGTTTGGTGCAATGCATGGGAGAAAGGAGAGCTCAGTGATGAAGTTCTTGCCGATAAAGTATCGAAACTTCTAACAAGCAAAGATGGTGCACGTGGGTTCTTTGTAATAAGCCTCTCTGGAGATTGTCCATTACTTGATCGACTTCCTGATCCTTTAATTGTGCAGCTTCAATCTGCAGGCGAAGTAGTTGTTGATCTTACAGTAAGGAATATGGCCATGAGCAAAGCAATGGCCATCCATCATCAACGGAAAGCAGATTTCAAACAAAAAGATCGATCAGAGAGAGTAACCTCTAGATGCATAGATATATTGAGATTATTAGAGTCCAAAGCAGTAAAGAAAAGAATAGAGCAACTTTTAGATGCACTAAAAGGGAAAGGTGAGGATGTTAATTTCCTTGAGCGTTGGAATTATGATGAAGAGCAGAAGAAAGCAATTAAAAATTGTATCCTTTCAATAGCAGAAAATTAAAAAGGAGAAGTGGGAAATCCACTTCTCCAAGCAAGAAAGATTTTAAACCAATCTAAAAAGTTTTAAACCTTTAATCTCGTCGGCCACCACCTTGAATGGCAATAATTAACCTAAGAATAAATATAAAAAGGTTAATGTAGGTCAAATACATCCCTAAAGCACCTGCTAAATATTGTTCATCTCTATAAGTTCTTGGCATTGTATAAAAATCAACAAATGCGGCTCCAACAAAAAGTATTGTGCCAAAACCAGCGATCATCAATTCAAAACCACTACCTCCAAACATTCCAGGTGCAAACAATCTTCCAACTATCTGAACAACCATTGCGATAATCAGGCCAACCAATCCGAGTCCCACAACTCCTGAAAGTGCCTGACCAACGCTGTCACTCATTCGACTTCCTACAACAGAGGCAATAGCAAATGTGATCCCAGTTGCAAAAGCTGCCGTTCCAATAGAACCAATACCTGCAACACCAATTGCATAAGCAACAATCCCACTAAGAGTGAAGCCTGTTATCAAGCTATACGCAGAGAGTAAAGGCAGAGCAGTTGAGTTGTTGCCTTTCATGGCAACATTCTGAGCTACAAAAAATAAGACAAAATTACCAATTAAAGCCACCCAAAAAAGGGGCATATAAAGGGATTGGTTGGTCGACATCAGTGCCAAACCACCAATGACCCCACCAGCAGTGAGGACCATCCCTCCCCCCACATAGGGCAGGGCTTTGTTGACTACATTTGGTCCAACAAGAGCGCTTGATTGAGCCTCCCGAATGGCATTCTGAAAATTGCTGCTTGCTGGCATGACTCACCAGATCATATAACCCATGTATTGTGACAGCAAAAAAAACTAGTTGTATGGACAGTTAGTTCGGATCTCCCTATTTGTGATCTTTTTGAGCATAAGCATCAACAACCCTTTGAACTAATGGATGACGGAGCACATCTGCAGAAGTTAATCGACATATTGAAACTCCTTCAACATTTTCAAGAAGTCCAACCGCCTCAACAAGACCACTTAACTGTCCAGCCGGCAAATCAATTTGGGTTACATCCCCCGTGACTACCATCCTTGATCTCTGCCCCATCCTCGTCAGCACCATACGCATCTGTGCTGAAGTTGTGTTTTGAGCCTCATCAAGAATCACAAAGGCCTCATCTAATGTTCTCCCTCTCATATATGCAAGAGGAGCTACTTCTATAACTCCCTTTTCAAGCAATGTTGTTGTTTTATCTGGTCCCAATAAAGCATGAAGAGCGTCATAAAGAGGGCGAAGATAGGGGTCCACTTTCTGTTGAAGATCACCAGGGAGGAAGCCCAATCTTTCTCCAGCTTCAACTGCAGGTCTTGTTAAAACTAGTCTTTCTACTTTCCTATCTGTAAGCATCCTCACTGCAAGAACAGTCGCCAAAAAAGTTTTCCCAGTTCCTGCTGGCCCTAAAGCAAAAGTCAGGTCATTCATTTCCATAGCTTGGACATAGGCCTTTTGGCGGAGGGTCCTAGGCCTTAAAAGGCTTCCACTTTGACAACGAGCAAGTACCTGATTGCTTAGTTCAGCATGGTCTTTACTACTTCCATTTTCCAAAGCATTAAAAGCCGCTTGCAAATCAACATTGGAAACAACATCTCCTTTCTGCCAAAGGGGGCGAACTAACTCCACAAGCGCAGCAGCACTTTCCAATTGATTTGGCCTGCCTGCGATTTCAAGGTCAAGTCCTCTAAGAGACAAGGATGCCCCAGTCAAAGTCTCTAATCGATGAAGGGTTTGCTGTCCTTCGCCAGACAGAGCCAAGGCTGCATCAGAATCAGGTAATTCAATTACGAAGCGACCGGACGAGGCTGCTCCATTCATTAAAATATTCAGGCTCCTGTCTCGTCAGATCCTGGATCTTTTGAGGTATCAGCTTGTCCTTCTGGGGTCTTTTGGTCTCCAGACTTACTTGAAGCTTTTTTTGTAGCTGCTTTACGAGCCTCAGCTTGTTTAGCCTTGCCAACGACTTCTGCGGGACGAATTTTCTTTTCTAAAAGCCCCCCTTTTTCAAGCAAAGAGCGGACAGCATCTGTTGGCTGTGCTCCTTGACTAAGCCTAGTCCTCAAAGCCTCTGTATCCAATCTGGTCTCTTTGGTGCGAGGATTATAAAAACCCAGCTCTTGTAAAGGACGACCATCTCGTCTTGAAGTGCTATTACAAGCAACTAAACGGAAACTTGCTTCTCGCTTCTTCCCAAACCGCTTAAGGCGGAGCTTAATCATTGTGACTTTGCGCGAAAAAGGGCATTTACCGCTAAGAATTTTTTTTAGCGGGATTAATTAAGCAGAATAACCTGCAAAGGGTCATAAGTCCCCAAACCCCTTCTTTTTCTTGAGAGGCTTTTGTCTTCTAGGAATGTTTCCTGTACCTCTTCCAGTTCTATTACTACCAGGAAGTCCCCCACCAATACCTGGCATCATTCCTGCACCAGCCCCACCAGGGAAAGCTCCTAAACCAGGAATTCCACCACCACTAGACATTTGTTTCATAAGACCTCGCATTTTCTGAAAATCTGCCAATACCTTGTCAACGTCTGCAGCAGAATGTCCACTCCCAGAAGCAACTCGACGTCTTCGTGATGGTTGAGCAGCCAATAACTCGGGTTGGGTTCTCTCCTCTTGAGTCATTGAGCCAATCATTGCCTCAATACGCTTTAACTGCTGCTCGCCACTTTTAAGCATTCCATCATCAATTTTATTCATACCGGGCATCATTTTCATAAGCCCTCCTAGAGAACCCATTCTTTTAATTAGGCGCATTTGCTTTACAAAATCTGAAAAATCGAAAGTGGCCTCCTGCAACTTCTTCTGCATTAACTCTGCATCGGCAATTTCGACCTCTTTTTGTGCCTTCTCAACAAGAGTGAGGACATCTCCCATACCGAGGATCCGACTGGCCATCCTTTCTGGATGAAAAGGCTGCAAAGCCTCGACTTTCTCACCTGTCCCAATAAATTTGATTGGCTGGCCGCTTATTCTTCGAATAGAAAGGGCAGCTCCACCTCTTGAATCCCCATCAAGTTTTGTAAGAACAGCACCGGTAATACCAACTTTCTCATGAAAAGTTCTTGTGAGATCTGCGGCTTCCTGGCCGATCATTGAGTCAACTACAAGAAGAACCTCATCAGGCTGAACAACTGATCGAATGCGGACCATCTCTTCCATCATCTCTTCATCGATCTGAAGCCTTCCAGCCGTATCCACCAACAAAGTATCTATTCCCTCTTCTCTTGCCTTCGCTAATCCAGCTGCTGCAATTTCTTCAGGGCTTGCATCCTTCCCAAGGCTAAAAACCTCGACACCTATCTGTTCACCTAGGGTTCGTAATTGTTCAATTGCAGCTGGCCTATAAACATCGGCCGCCACCATTAGTGCTTTTCGTCCCTGCTCCTTGAGATAAAGACCAAGTTTTGCAGTTGCAGTTGTCTTACCCGCTCCTTGCAAACCAGCCATAAGCACCACATTTGGCTGATCTTTCTCATTCGCCAAGGGAGTATTCACTCCTCCCATGACTTCTACCAACTGTTTGTGAACTACCTGTATGAATTTCTGGCCAGGGTCAACTCCTCTGACAACCTCGGCTCCAATGGCCTTTTGTCGAACCTCTTCTACAAAGTCCTTGACCACAGAGAGGCTTACATCAGCCTCCAAAAGAGCTCTTCGAACCTGTTTAAGAGCAGCATCCACATTTGTTTCACTAATCTTGTCCTCGCCTCTAAACCCTTTGACCGCATCTTCAAAACGAATAGCCAGCTCATCAAACATTAGTTAAAAACCTAATATCGTTCTAATAATCGTAAGAGACAAGGCTTTGACTTTTAAAGCCTTGTCTCAACTGCCACTCATATAATCAACTAATTGCCAAACATTATTCTCTCTTCCAAAAACATAAGTAACATTAAAATTAGGGATGGTTGTCTCTGAAAGTATCTCACCTGAAGAGTCAAGTCTCTTGTCATTATAGGACAGTTTAGCCTTTATTTCAATTCTCTTTGGAGTTTGACTAATCAGTTCAATAGCCAAAACTTTTGCATTAATAGTTTGGATCTCCCCTGCTGCAATATCTTTTTCTCGTTCACTTTGGACTCGTTTCACTAAAGTTGACCTAGCAACCTTAGACAAAACATCAACTTCACCTCCTGAAAGAACACTCGCTTTATTTGCGAGCCAAGCCTGTAATAGAAACAAAATCTGCTCTTTAGTTGGTTCCTTTTCTGTCAATAACTCTATATCTGCTTTAAATATGGGAGAAGAGTCAATCTCTTGAGAGGAAAGGTTGGCACCTTCCTCAGAATCGATTGATATTGTCAAATTAGATGAAGAGTTCTGAGCAGATAAATCTTTGGAGAAAGGTCTTGATCTAAGTCCAAAGAAAACAATAGTCATTACGGTTACAAGTGAAACTAGAATTAATGATGAAACAGTAAAAAGAAAAGATCTTTTGTTTAAATTCAATCCTTTAATACATAAAAGATGATTTTCTTGAAGATCCTGAAATATCCCTAAAGCCGAAATAAACTTGGCAAAATCTTTCTTTTTCTGACGAGATGGGGTTTTTATTATTTCATTGTCTAACTGCAATTCTTCTTGAACAGGTGAATCATTATCTGCATTAAAAGAATCTATAAAATCACCAGATTGTGCTGAATCAGGAGAAAAAGAAGACAAGAAAGAAAAGCCTGCTTTAGCAAAACCTATTGCCCCTTTCCTATCTAAGGCTTCTACATATGACTGAACATCCCTATCTTCAAACCAAGCTTCAAGATCAACAACTTCAGTTTCAACATCTCTATAACCAGGCAAAACATCTCTTCTTAGCCAGTCTCTGCAGTAATCACAAAGAGCTCCTAGTGTTTCCCCTGGATAATCAGCCAGCCAATTTTTCAATCCTTGATCTGGACTATCTTTAAAACGCTTGTAAGCAAGGTCAACATCTGCTAGCAAAAGGTCCATACAACCAATTATTGGCATTGGATCTATTCCTTGCAGGTTGAGGCTCTTTAAATATCTACGTGCTTCTTGAACAAGCTCAGGTTTCCTTCTCGAAAAACCAGCTGCTGTCAATGAAAGTACCCCAAGGAAACCTGCATCTTCCGAACCACTTCTTTGCCAACTCAGAAATAAGTCAGTTTGCTCTTGAACTGTAAGGAACTTTCTAATCTGCTGAAAAAAAAGCTCAAATTCAGGCTGTTCAAGTCCTACAAGAGTTTTAGAAACCTTTCTGCCCTCAATACCTCCTCGCTTAAGGACAAAACTATCCAACGCCCTTACCCCCTCCTCATGAGAGGCCTCATCCCCTACATCTCTACTAACAAGATCAAGAATTCGATAAGGAATCAAAGCATCCAAATCAAGTTCTAATTGCTTTCGTTGATCTTGTAATTTCCCCATCCTTTGAAGCAATTGAATTCCTTCTTGTAACAACTGTGAAGCAGCTGCATAATGTCTTTGTTCTTGTTCCTGCAAGGAAGCTGCTCTGCAAGCCAGGGCTGCAACCAATGTCAAATCAGCCTCCCTCCCGCTGCCAAGCGCAGGAGCCTGAGGTGGCCTTAAGGCCTTAGTCGCAAGCTGAAATGCCTCCAATGAAGCATCTGCTTCCCATAACAAAATAAGTCCAGCAACCTCTCGATTTGAAGACAATTCAAGCCCTACGGCTCCTCCCAACAAAGCCGCCTCGTATTCATTTCGAAGTTCTTTATCTGTAAGGAGGTCCGCAGAAAGACGAAGAAGCTCAGCACGCTGTATCAAAACCTCTTCTGTAAACCCCTGTTCTGGAAAGCGATCTAAGCGTACCTGCAACGCCCTAAGAACAGCCTCAGTCTCTGCAGATGGGCTAACCCCTATTAAGCGGAAATGATCAATCGGCAGTTCCACTATGTGCTAAGAAGACCATTGGCATAAAACTCTAGGCATGGGAAGGGGTTTTGCATATTCTTCTTCCACAGGCCCTTACAGTCGTATAACGAATCAGTAGCAAAGCCATGAGCAAAGGAACCGCAATGGCCTCTAAGCAGACAGCAAATAAGCCCTCTGAGACTGGGGAACATGCTGAACGCCTATCCAATCTGGTCTCAAATGTACCTGCAGATATTGACCATGAAACTGGTCTAAAACTTTTCAGGGATATGACCCTAGGAAGGCGTTTTGAAGACAAATGTGCCGAAATGTATTACCGCGGCAAAATGTTTGGCTTCGTTCACCTATACAACGGACAAGAAGCAGTTAGCTCCGGCGTCATAGGAGCTATGAAGCTCAAACACGACTGGTTTTGCAGCACATATCGTGACCATGTTCATGCTCTTAGCGCTGGCGTACCAGCAAGAGAAGTTATGAGCGAATTATTTGGAAAGGAAACTGGTTGCAGTAAAGGCAGAGGAGGTTCTATGCACCTTTTTTCTAAAGAGCATCATCTATTAGGCGGTTACGCATTTATTGGAGAAGGAATACCCGTAGCACTTGGTGCCGCTTTCACAAGCAGATATAAACGGGATGCACTTGGTGATTCCAAAAGTGATTCAGTTACTGCAGCATTTTTCGGCGACGGCACATGCAATAACGGCCAATTTTTCGAATGTCTCAACATGGCTCAACTCTGGAAACTCCCGATTCTTTTTGTTGTAGAGAACAACAAATGGGCAATTGGAATGGCGCATGATAGAGCCACAAGCGATCCTGAAATATGGAGGAAGGCAGATGCTTTTGGAATGAAAGGTGAAGAAGTTGATGGCATGGATGTCCTATCTGTAAGAGGAGCCGCAGAACGTGCGATTAAAAGGGCGAGAGCAGGAGAAGGGCCAACTCTTTTGGAGTGCCTTACATATAGGTACAGAGGACATTCTTTGGCAGATCCAGATGAACTCAGAGCCGAGCAAGAAAAAGAATTTTGGGCCAAGAGAGATCCACTAAAAACTCTTGAAAAGGATTTATTAGAAAAACAATTAGTAAATATTGAAGAACTTCGTGAAATCGAGAAGCAGATTGATGAAGAGGTAAAGGATGCTGTCGAATTTGCACTTGAGTCTAAGGAACCAGATCCAACTGAATTGACTAAATATATCTGGGCTGATTAACATAAACATATAAATAAACAAGTTATTCCAAGACTTTCAAACCCTATTTAATTAGAACTTAAAACTAATTATTAGCTATATCCCACTAGGAAGCTTTCGTGTGAGATTTCTCAACTTGCGTAGTGCTTTCAACTCAACTTGTCGTACCCGCTCTCGAGAAACTTCTAGAAGCCTTCCTATCTCAGCAAGAGTATGACGTTCATTACCTTCCAATCCAAATCTAAGACGAAGTACATGCTGTTCCTGCTCACTCAAATGACTTAACCATCTTCCAAGTTGTTCTTGATGAATACGCTGTTCAACTTTATCTAAAGGTTCTTCATGAGAGCCGTCTGCAATCAAATCTCCTAAGAAGCTTCTTCCTTCCTCTCCATTTACAGGAGCATCCAGACTGCTAGTCGTCAAAGCTTGACGCAAAAGAGAATCAAGCTCTTCAAGAGGTATGTCCATTGCTTCAGCAATTTCAAAGCGACTTGGCATCGCACCAAGCTTATGAGCCAAATCAAGACTCACCTTTCTAATGGTGGTAAGTCGCTCACTTAAATGAACTGGCAAACGGATAGTTCGAGACTGGCATGCAATTGCTCGAGTCATGCTTTGCCTAATCCACCAAAAAGCATAAGTTGAAAACTTGTACCCACGAGTTGGATCAAACTTTTCAACAGCTCTTTCTAAGCCAAGAGAACCTTCCTGGATAAGGTCTAAAAGTTCAAGCCCTTTCCCTTGATATTTTTTTGCAACACTAACAACAAGCCTCAAATTTGCCTTCATCATTCTCTCCTTAGCCCGTCTTCCTATCCGAATCAAACGACGTTGATGGGAGGTCAATGGCTTGGGTTCAGATTCAACAGAGCCCTCTTCGGTAAGGCTCATCATCTTCTGAACCTGATTACCTAACTCAATCTCCTCTGCTGGAGTTAGCAAAGGGATTCGTCCAATAGTCGAAAGGTACCAACTAATTGGATCGCTACTGCGACGCCTTTGTGATTCTGTTGTCTTAGGTGCTGATGAAACCATTGGTCAGTTTCCCCATCAGGTTGGATGGGACTTTCGTACAGATATTGATGAAGTGCCTCTGGTTTCAAGAACCCTTCAGATTCTTGAGTGGAAATCTACACATTTGAAGGTATTTATATCTCATTAATCACATTTCAATGTATCCATCCAAGCATTCTCCAGAATTCAACTTTGTTGTCATAGCAGCCAAAGTAACTGCTATCGAGCCGGCTGTACTCCCTTTTCTACACATCCGTCCAGCCTCTGCATGCAATAAAGCACTCGCCGCAAGCAAATCAGCGTTTAGAACAGAATTTTTCACAAGCCCAAGGGCACCTATACCTGCCACATAACCAGCTAAGACATCTCCTAAACCAGTTCGGGCCACCCAGGGAGCAGTCTGACTAAGCTGCCATACAGATCCAGACGGGTCAGCAATCAAGCTATGAGATCCTTTAAGCAAAACACCAGCGCCGGTTGTTTTTGCCGCTTCCAGGACTGCCGAAAGAGGGTCCAAGTCCCGAAGATTAGGAAACAATCTCCTGAACTCAATTAAATGAGGCGTTATCCAGGTCGGGCCATTCCTTTTTTGCAACCATTTCCACCCCTCTGAAAACAAAGCCAGACGATTAATCCCATCTGCGTCTAACACCAAAAGGCCAGAAAAATTAAGCAGTTGATCTTCAAACTTTGACCAAGGCTCATCTTCATTTCCAATCCCTGGCCCAATTAAAAGTGAATCGATACGTTCAAGTGCATAATTCTCTAGGAAATCACCTATTACAAGATCACCATTTTGAGAATTTTCAAGAACACCAGCTAAAACAATTTCAGGAGCAACTTGCCATAATTGATCGGCAACCTGCTTAGGTAAACCAGCTTTAATACTTCCAACTCCACTTGCCAATGCGCCCTTAAGCGATAGCCACGCAGCACCTCTAAAATTATTACTACCTGAAAGAACTAATAATCTCCCTCGCTCATATTTCATTGAACTTGGATCAGGTTGAGGCCATGAGAAAGTTTCTATATCAGCGGGCATTATTCTCAAAGGCTGATTAGCTGGTAAAGAGCTAAAGAGAAAACCTGGCAATCCAATATCTAACCTTACAATTTCACCAACATAGGGAAGAGCTGCATCCTGAATTAACCCTTTTTTAACTAACCCCACAGTCAAGGTAAAAGCAGCAGAAGCTACGCCTCCCTGCAAGATCTCTCCAGTATCAGAACACAATCCAGCAGGAACATCCAAACTTACCAATCTCCCTGGACATATATCACCTCTTTTTTTAAGCATCTCAGCCATTAATTCTGGCAATGGCTTTGTTTGTCCCAACCCAAAAAGAGCATCAATCCATAGTTCTTTTCCTGTAATGGCTGGTTCTTCTTCAAGCTCCCTAATCCCAAGCCATTGAACATGCGAAAGGAGCTGAGCAGTAAGAGCTTTGTTTATTTTAAAAGGACACCAAATATGGACCTCGAAGCCCGCCAAATACAGTTCCCTAGCAACAACCAGACCATCTCCACCGTTATGTCCAGGCCCTATAAGAAGAACAACTCCGTTCTCAATCAAGGAAGAGTTTTGTAGGAACCATGAAGCCATAGACTGTCCAACCTTCTCCATCAAGGAAGCAACAGGCAAGCCACTACTCAAGAGGAGATGCTCAAGGCTGTTCATCTGAGAAGCACTAACAAGTAAATGGTCCGCATCTTTTTGTGGCCAGGACACGACAAAATCTCCTAAGTACCTAACTATGAATAAGTAAAAGCGGTAATGCTTATGCCGCCAAAAAAACCTATCCCAAATTCCATAACAGCATCCAAACCCGCTTCAAAGGCAGGTGAAGAGGCTGTTATGCGTCTAAGTAACTTAGATGGCGACCATAACGTTGTAGTTGGCCTCTCAGGCGGAGTGGATAGCTCTCTAACGGCAGCTCTTCTTGTAGAAGCAGGTTGGAAAGTGGAAGGCCTAACTCTCTGGCTAATGAGCGGGAAAGGATCATGCTGCACAGATGGGCTGGTCGATGCTGCCGGCATTTGCGAACAACTCGGAATCAACCATCACGTTGTGGATTCACGAGATACTTTCCAAAAAGAAATAGTAGAAAATCTAGTTAACGGCTATCAAGCAGGAATAACCCCTCTTCCATGTTCCAGATGCAACCGTTTCGTAAAATTTTCAGCAATGCTTGATTGGGCTCAAAAAGAATTAGGAATCCAAAGGCTAGCCACCGGTCATTACGCTCGCATACGATATGCAAAAGAATCTAAACTCTTCGAAAAGTTACCAGGAGATACCAAAGGTAAACATAAACTCTTAAGAGGACTTGATCAAAACAAAGATCAAAGTTATTTCCTTTATGACTTATCACAAGATGTTCTAGAGAAAATTGTTTTCCCACTTGGTGAAGTTAGCAAAGCAGAAACTCGAAAGGAAGCTGAAAAATTTGAACTTAGAACTGCTAAGAAGCCTGAAAGCCAAGACTTATGCCTTGTAGATCAACATGGTTCGATGAAAGCTTTTCTGGAAAAATACTTACCCCCAAAGAAGGGATCTATCTTACTTAAAGATGGCACATTCTTGGGAGAGCATTATGGAATACAGAATTTCACTATTGGTCAACGCAAAGGCCTTGGTATATCTTGGAAGGAGCCACTTCATGTAATAAGTCTAGACCCTGTCTTAAATCAAATAATAGTAGGTCCACACAAAGAATCAGGCAAATACAATTGCATCGTTGGAGGGGTCAATTGGGTCTCAATTCTGCCACCCGAAGAAACTATACGTGTAGAAGTTCAAGTCCGTTACAGGAGTAAACCTGTAGAAGCAAATTTAACACCAATCAAACCAACTTATAAAGATATCGAATGTCACCGACCTCACCGATGTGAAATCAATTTTGAAGAAGAGCAATTCTCAATTGCACCAGGTCAAGCAGCTGTTTTCTATGCTGAAGATGTATTATTAGGAGGTGGGATTATTCAGAAAAGCTAATTCTATAGAAGACTACAAGTTCTATCTTCTTGAGATAACAAGTAGAATCAAACTAATTAAAAAAGCTGCTAATAAAGGGACCTCACCCCATCTTAGATAACCTGTACTCTTGTTATAAAGATGTAAATCTACCAAGCCAATTCCTTCCGTAAATGGCCGAACAACTAATGACTCAACTCCTGAAGCGGTTATCAAAGAAGAAGGACCTGTATTTGCGACACTTACGAGATCTCTTGATGTTTCTATCGCCCGCAGCCTTGCTAAAGAAAGATACTGCTTTTGAAGTAGCAAAGGATAAGGATCAAGATTTGCGATGGCAAGAATCCATTGAGCACCATCAGAAACTGCTTTTGCCAAAGAACTTCCATCACTTAATTCATAACAAATAGCTCCTGCCAGAGAAGGCCCAGACCAACTCAAAAGCCTAGAGGGGGGGCCTGGCTGAATACCTCCCACAGCCGAGAGACCTTTAAAAACAACTCCGGAAATTCTTGGAACCCATTCTCCAAGAGGAACCAAACGATGCTTATCCAACTTCGCAGAAAAAGAGCTCTCACCTCTGTCAAAAACAAGTATTGAACTTCTTTGACCGCCATCCTCCCAACGGAAACCTCCTGCCAAGAGTGGCAATGCAGCAGGATTTAAAAGTTTCTGATTAACCTTTAAAGTTCCTTCAGGAGCAACTAATATCTCTGCACCTAACTCCTTAGCATCAAAAAGCGCATCATTTACTGCATAAGGAATTTGATTTTGTTGCTCGTTAGAAAACTTCTCACGTATTGGAACTGAAGGCTGCCAAAGAGCTATAGGAATAGGATTAGGATTAGAGGCGGTTTTGACAAAAAGAAGGTTCCACCCAAGGAAATGTGCAAGAAACAAAGAAAGAAGCCCAACAAACAATAACTTTCTCCAGCCAAAACCTCTTTTAAAAGCGATAGCAGTTCTCCATAACCACCAGCCAATAACCAATTGAATAGTTGCAAGCCCACCAGCACCAAGCCATCTGGCCAAGCCTGCGAGCAATGCATTTCCTTGCAAGAGGCTTCCTCCTACTCCGATCCAGAACAAAGGGAGACGAGCTAATAAAACTTCTGACAATCCCCAAAAAGAAGACATTAAGAATACGAACGAGATTTTTGTCCTTAATTCCAAATCACGAGAGAAAAATACAAAAACAAAATGCCCTAAAAAGGCCCAAACAGCTACTAAAACAGCTCCAATCATTCCGCAAAACAACCAAATAAAAGTTGCTATTGGAAGGCTCAAAGCTGCAGGAATTCCTATCCAATTAAGAGGGTGAAGTGCTAGCAACCATCGATGACTAACAAGTACAGCGACACCTCCCCATAAAGCCGCCGCAATAGGCCAACGACTGGAAGCCCAGAGAAATGCAAGACCTAGTGGCATTAAAACCACACCGGATTCTGAAAATCCAACTCCTGCAAGCAACCCTCCTACCAGGCCCTGTATTAATGCAAAGGATCTGTCCTTACTCATAAGCACAGCCCAAATTCAACTAAAAGACATAAAGATTTGGAGATATCATTAGGATTTACTTAAAACAACACCTCATTAATAAATAGAAAAGAGAGAATTCCATTCATTCAGCCAAACTCCTGCGAGAATACTTTTGATTAAATCACTTTGTTTCTGTGCGCGACATCTTCATTAGTTCTGCAGTTTTTCTAGGGTGCTTGATTTTGGCGTTGATCAGCCAAATCATTTCTCCTACACAAGTCTCAGCAGCTGGAGTTCAATCCTCAATGCAGGCTGAAGTAAGAACTATTGAAAACCCCTCGCGATCTGCTTCTCCATTCGAACTAGACCCAGAAGATCCAAATCCAAGTCTATTTACAATGGCAAGTGATAATCCTATTAAGAAAGATTCAGTCCTTGGAGGTACTGTTGAAATGGGGAATAGCAAAACCACCCCGAGCGGTTTAAGTATCACTGACATCATTATTGGCGAAGGAGATGAAGCAACTCCAGGGAAAAGGGTCACTGTGAACTACATAGGGACTCTTGAAAACGGCAAAGAATTTGATAAAAGCTATGGTCGAGGACCATTCAGCTTTCCTCTAGGCGCTGGTCAAGTCATAAAAGGATGGGACGAAGGCGTACAAGGAATGAAGGTTGGTGGAAAAAGAAAGTTACTTATCCCACCTGAACTTGGTTATGGGAGCAGAGGAGCTGGCGGTGTTATCCCGCCCAATGCAACATTGACATTTGAAGTTGAATTACTAGGAGTCAGCTAAAAAGATTCAAATCAACTCCAAAAATATGCCAATTTGCATAATTGGCGGGTAATCTATTGGGAGGCTTTTCTCTACTGCAAGATGCTTCGCTCTGCACTTAAAGCAATTCTCAACAGCCTTCCTTCCAAAAAGGTTTTGGCCCACTGTGATGGACCTTGCGGTGTATATGATCCCGCTTCGGCCCGCGTAGCAGCAGAAGCAGTCCTATCGATGACCAAAAAACTAGTAGCAATGGCGCCTCCTCAAGGCAATGATGCTGGTTCTTGGGCCACCTACAACAACACCTTTTCGCGTTATGTCGCCATAAAGGAAGAACAAGCCCAACAAACTAAGAAAGAACTTCTGATTCTTTGGACTGATTATTTCAAGCCTGAGCATCTAGAAACTTTTCCAGATCTTCATGATTCATTCTGGAAGGCAGCTAAACTTTGCAGTGCTTGCAAAGTCAATATCGATCAAGCCAAGGCAGAAGAGTTAATGCAATCAGTAGAAAAGATTCACAAAATGTTTTGGCAATCAAAAGGAAGAAGTGACGCTTGGATTACTGCAAGCTGATAATTTAATCTATTTGGGCAAAGGTTTACTTCGTTCGCTATTTCTATTCATGACAGGGTCTCTAAGGCCCTGTCGTGTTGTTGGGAGTTCAATGGAACCCAATCTATACCAAGGAGATTTTATTTTTTACCGTCCAATCAAAGAAAAAGATATACCAATAAAAAAAGGGACAATAGTTGTATTTAATCATCCAATAGAGGCGAATACTTTGGCAATCAAAAGAGTTCATAAGAGCTCAGACTTTGGGATAGAGCTTAGAGGCGACAATGAAAAAATTAGCATTGACAGTCGTCAATATGGAACTGTTAATCAAACTAATATGCTTGGGATAGTTGAAAAAATAATACCTATCAAAAATAGAAAATCGGATTAGATCCTTAACTTCAAAAGCTAGGGGATAGAGGTTCTATGAAGCCAAAAAAAGCCTGTTGCCATAGAAAGTCCCCCAGTAAAGCCTACTAATAATGGCAAAGCTCTTTTCCCAACTCTGGATGAAGCAAAAGAAATAGCAACTACAACAACTACCATCGCCAAAATCGAACCAAGTAGGTAAGCAGCCATATAAGCAATAGCCCCCATTGGGGGGAGAGCCAAAGCGGGAATAACTGCAAGCAAATGGCTAGCCCCTGCTAGTCCATGCAAAAGACCAAGACTCGTTGAAGTATGAGTGTGATGATTATGTTTTTGCTCACCCCAAAGATGGAAATGGACATGTTTATGCGCATGTCCATTTCCATGAATGTGTTTATGCGTATGAATACTAAAACCAAAAGAAGAACGTATTGCAAGCATTCCAACAACTAACAATGTAATCCCAACTCCGAACTCGGCCAAAGATGACATTCGCTCAATATGGACAAGATCTTTAAAGAAAATAGCCAAAGTAGACAATCCAAGAACCCCCAAGGAATGGCCTAATCCCCAAGCCAAACCTCCTTTCAACGCAGACAGTGGCTGGCGGCGTAAAGACCCTGGGGCCATTGAGACCAAGTGATCAGCGCCACCAATAACGTGAAGGCCTCCAGCCGCAAAACCTGTGAGGATACTGATTATCATGAAAATGAAATCACAGATTGCATCCTGATATATTCATTTGATTTCTGGCAAAGTACAAAACTATCGCCAATTTTAAATTAATATATAGCAAGAAAAGCATCAAATTAAAAGTACATATTCTCAACCCATGATCAACTTGTGAAGAGAAGCACTTATGTCATTAGAGCGCATCAAAGATTCACCAACCAAAACAGCACTAGCACCAGCCTTATAAACCCTGTCTAAGTCTGAACGAGTAAACAATCCAGATTCACTAACTAAAATTGGTTGATATTTTTCAAACTCTTCCTCAAATTGTTGAACAAGAATTTCTGTGGTTGACAAATCTGTTTCGAATGTTGTCAAATCTCTATTATTTATTCCAATAAGAGGGAATTCTCCAATATCAAATATCCTTCTTAATTCATTGAAGTTATGCACTTCAACTAAAACACTAAGACCAAGTCCAGACGCAACCTTAAATAAATATATTAGATCCTGATTTGAAAGTATTGAAGCTATTAATAGTACCGCATCTGCCCCTGCAGCTCTTGCCTGATAAAGCTGATAAGGCATAAGGATAAAGTCCTTGCATAGCAAGGGAAGTTTAACTTTCTCTCGAACCTCTACTAGAACCTCAAAGCCCCCTTGAAAAAAAGTCTTATCCGTAAGTATAGATAAACAACTTGCACCACCTTTTTCATAATCAATTGCAATTTGAATAGGATCAAAATTCTCTCGTATAATACCTTTACTTGGACTAGCTTTTTTTATCTCTGCGATCACTGCGGGAAGGACTGAAGTTTTGCTCAATGCTCCTATAAAGTCAAGCGGAACGGGAAGTTTAGAAATCTGGGATTTGAGAGTATCTAGGGGAACACGTTGACGAGCTGCCTTTATTTCACGGTCTTTCTCCCACACTATTTTTTCAAGAATATTTCTAGGCTCAGAATCTGGATGAGGAATAGCATATTCCAGGCTTTCAACTTTAACACTTGGATTAGGTGGGCGTCGACGAATTTCCATGGAAAATAAACAAGAAAAGAAACTTACTTAGAATCAGAATGAAGATGAATCATCTACAAATATAATTAATTACCTACACCATCTTTCTTACATAATTTTACTGCCTGCTTGTAAGCTACTTCCACAACCTCACTAAGAGTTGGATGTGTATGAACTTCATATGCTAAATCAAAAACACTTTGCCTACGCGCAAGAGAATTAGCCACTTCCTGAATTAAATCTGCTGCATGCAGTCCATATATATGCGCACCAAGGACTTCTCCATCATCCTTGCGAAAAAGTAATTTCATTAAGCCATCACTTTCAAGTTCTGCTAGAGCTTTTGAATTGGCCTTGAAATAACTTCTAACGATCCCAAGATCGAATTTTTCCTTAGAAGCCAGTTCCTTTGCGGCCTCTTCAGTTAATCCAACTGAGCTAATCTCAGGATGAGTAAAGGTGGCTGCGGGGATGCTTCGATAATCAATAGATCTAGAATTTCCTAGAATATTTTCTACGGCTAAAGTTCCCTGGGCTGCAGCTGTATGAGCAAGCATTAACTTCCCAGTTACATCACCAACAGCCCAAAGATGAGGAACTGGTTGGTCTTTAGAAAGAACTCTCATTTGATCATCTATTGGTACAAATCCCCTATTCGTTTCAACTCCAATTGACTCAAGGTTCATACCTTTACTGCTTGGACTACGACCAGTTGCCACTAAAACTGCATCCACCTCTAATTCATCAACAAGATCACGAGTTTTTACATCAGATAATTCGATTCTAACTGGACTGCCAGGTAAGACTTTGCTTGCAAGAAGACCAGCTCGAGCATCTATATCTCGAGCTTGAATAAGATTTCTGGCCGCCAGTTTAGTGATGTCTGGATCAAAAGTAGGCATAACTCGATCCAAAGCTTCAATCATCGTCACTTCACATCCAAGTGCCGTATAAACATCGGCAAATTCAAGCCCTATATATCCACTACCAATAATTGCTATCCACCGAGGCAACCATTCAAGACTTACTGCTTCATCACTAGTAAAAACTGTCCTTCCATCAGTTTCTATACCTGGAGGAACAAAAGGATCAGAACCTGTTGCAAGAATGATTTCCTTGCAAGTGAGGACTCTATCTACGCCATTGTTTTCACGTAAGCCAACCCTTTGAATACCTTCAATCCGTCCTTTCCCATGAATAATCAAAACACCAGCACGCTCCAATGTTTTAGTCAGGTTGCCCCTTATCGCAGCAACTAAATTATTTGCATGGTCTGCAATCTTCCGACGCTCAAACCTCACAGGAGCTGAATGAATTCCAAAAGCAGATAAATGTTCAGAATCAGCAAGCTCCCTCACTCTTCCACTTGCCGCCAATAATGCTTTTGAAGGAACACACCCCCTATTAACACATGTTCCTCCCATCTCACGTGATTCAATTATGGCCACCTTGAGGCCATGCTCCGCAGCATGCTTGGCCGCATCAAAGCCGCCATACCCGGCACCTATGACAATTACATCGAAGTCGAAATTGGCTTCGCTCACCGCTAATTTTTTATTTCTGAGATCATTGTGGACCTTCGACGCTCCAACAGCAGCGGAACTGCTGCTGATGCCACATTTAGCGACTCAACAGATTGGCTATGTGGAAGG
>QCKG01000018.1 GCA_003215535.1 Prochlorococcus sp. AG-409-L18 | reverse complement strand
TCCCTTATATTTGTAGGCTTAGAACTAGACATGGGCCTAGGCCAAATTAAGCAGTTCGTCCTAAGGTAAGAAGAGAATCAAAAATTGAATAGCGTTTCCCAAAGAGTGGATGATTTTCAAGGCGGTAAACTTAAGAACCTTTGGCCTTTGTCTTGTAACTAAATTGAGATGAGAGATTTAAACCCCAGTGAATCTCTTGCAGAAAAGGGGAGAGTATTACTAATTAGATTGCCGTGTAATCCGATTTTCCCTATAGGACCAATCTATCTTGCTGATCATTTACATAAGTGTTTCCCAAAGCTTACTCAAAGTATACTAGACTTAGCAGCAATTCCAGCTCCTGATGTAGAGAGAATACTAATAGAAACTATTAATAACTTCCAGCCATCTGTACTTGTTTTCTCATGGAGAGACATACAGATTTATGCTCCTGTTGATGGGAGAGGTGGCAATCCATTGCAAAACTCTTTTGAAGTATTTTATGCAAAAAACCCATTAAAAAGGCTGCGAGGTGCTGTAGGTGGATTGCGACTAATGAGTAGTCATTATGGTGAGTTATGGAGGAACCAAAGATTAATTCGCCGAGGGCTCCGATCTGCACAAAAACACAACAAAAATGCAAAAGCAATCTTAGGAGGAGGAGCAGTAAGTGTTTTCTATGAACAACTTGGCAAGTCTTTACCAAAAGGCACCATTATTTCCATAGGAGAGGGTGAGCCACTACTAGAGAAATTTTTGCTTGGAGAGTCCCTTAAACATGAACGCTGCTTTATCGCAGGGGAATCACCCCGCAAAGCATTAATTCATGAAAAACCTCAAAGCCTCCCCAAAACTGCTTGTGATTATTCCTATATCGCGCATATCTGGCCTCAGCTGAACTGGTATTTAGAAGGTGGAGACTTTTATATAGGGGTGCAAACTAAAAGAGGCTGCCCACACAATTGCTGTTATTGCGTTTATACCGTAGTTGAAGGGAAACAAGTTCGTCTTAATCCTGTGAAAGAAGTTGTAGCAGAAATGCGTCAGTTATACGACCTGGGTGTGAGAGGTTTTTGGTTTACTGATGCACAATTCATACCTGCACGACGTTATATCCAAGATGCAAAAGAACTTTTAAAAGCCATTCTTCTAGAAGGACTTAGAGATATTCGCTGGGCAGCGTATATCAGAGCAGACAACCTTGATAAAGAGTTAGCCGAGCTTATGGTGCAAACTGGAATGAGTTATTTCGAAATAGGAATTACCTCAGGATCACAAGAATTAGTAAGAAAAATGAGGATGGGATATAATTTAAAAACAGTTCTCGAAAGCTGCAAATTACTTGCTCAAGCTGGTTTTAAAGATCATGTCTCAGTGAATTACTCATTCAATGTGATTGATGAAAGTCCAGAAACAATTCGTCAAACAGTTTCTTATCATAAAGAGCTAGAAAAAATCTTTGGCCCTAGCAAAGTTGAACCTTCAATCTTCTTCATTGGACTTCAACCTCATACTCATCTGGAACAATATGGATTTAACAAAGGTTTTCTCAAGCCTGGTTATAACCCAATGAGCATGATGCCATGGACTGCCAGAAAGCTTCTATGGAATCCTGAACCAATGGGAAGCATTTTTGGAAGGATCTGCCTAGAAGCATTCGATACAGATAAAGAAAATTTTGGGAGAACTGTGATGGCTTTGCTTGAAAGAGATTATGGCGCGGCTCCCCTTGAAGAAGCTTTAAGAGCACCATTAAAAGGACGTCGTGTAATGGCAAGCGCAATTAATTGACGCCATAGCATTACTCCTAAAGCAATAATTCCTACTCCTCCTCCAATCGGATTGGGGCTCAATCCTCCTCCTCCCACAAGCCACTGAGATGCATCAGGAGAAATCTCAACTAATCCAGCAAAAACAAACCATATTCCTACCAAACCTCCATGGAACCCTATACATCCCCATAAGGATCCACCATCAATTAGACGCATCAAGCCAAGAACAGACCCTAATAAAAACAAACCAAATAAAAATACTAGCGATTGCCAAATACCACTATCAAAACGCATATGAACAAGACTAAAGACCATGGCTTGAGCAATAATTCCCCAACCAGCACCAAACAACTGATTCATTTCACCCAATAACCAACCTCGAAAAATCAATTCCTCTGAGAACCCAACCCCAAAGGCAAGAAAAACTGCATTGCAAAGCTCAAAACCACTTAAATCACCAAGCCAGTTAACTGAAGATTCCGCAACCAACATTGCTATCAAAATAAAGATAATCCCTAAAGAAAACAAAACACCCTTGAAGAAGAATCTCCAAAATCTATGTATGGAATGGTCAAGCAAGCCAAGGGCTTTCCAAGGATTGGAATATCCCCATCGAATCTTCACCCAACTAGGAATCAAAAGCAAAAATATTAAAAAAGTAATTATTGTTCCTATTAGAGAAAGCTGACCATGTTGATTATTTATACCAAGGATTAGAAGCGGCCTAACGCTTAGCCAACCAATCAAATAAAGAGCTGGGAAAATAGAAATTGTAGGAATCAAGCGCCAACGCTGATCCAACCAATTTTTCCAGAAAGTAGCTATTGGAAAGTTCAGTTTTCCCTCTCAATAGTACTTGTAAGGCCCTTTGAATTGAGGGTCTGAGAATAAAACTCAGCTGGCTCAAGATCACAAACAATCACCAAACCAATCCCAGAATTATGTGCCTCGAGCATTACAGCAATTGCGTCTTGTTCACTAAGTTTGGGAACAACTTGCCTGAGAGTCATCACTACATATTCCATAGTATTGACAGGGTCATTATGAAGAAGGACCTTATAAAGAGGGGACTTTTTACGAACTTGTTCAGGAGCTTTTTCAATGACAGCTGTTCCATCAGAACGACTTACCGCTCCATCAAAAGGCATATTCATATCCTCAATGTAATTCCAATCTAAGAGAAAAAAGGATTTCTGCTTTAATTCCTCCATTAAAGAGTCGCTGATATTCTTTGCATCGCTTGTTCAACATTTAAACGGCTATTAAAAGCTGATAGACGAAAGTAACCTTCTCCTGATGCTCCAAATCCACTACCAGGCGTTCCAACGACATTGGCCTTTGAGAGCAATTGATCAAAGAACCCCCAAGAATCAACCCCTTCAGGTACTTCTATCCAAACATAAGGAGCATTCTCACCTCCATAAACCTTCAATCCTAAATCAGACAAATGGCTGCGAATTATCTTGGCATTCGCCATATAAAAATTCACCAATTCATTAACTTGTTTTTTCCCTTCGGATGAATAAACCGCGGCAGCTCCTCTTTGCACTATATAACTCACACCATTAAATTTTGTGCTCTGTCGACGATTCCAAAGACTCCATAGATCAATTTCCTCACCATTTTTAGCCTTACCTTTCAAGCTTTTTGGTATGACAGTGAAAGCGCAACGTGTCCCAGTAAATCCCGCATTCTTCGAGAAAGATCTGAATTCTATTGCACATTCCCTGGCGCCATTAATTTCATATATCGAATGCGGTATCAAGTCATTTTGAATAAATGCCTCGTATGCAGCATCAAAAAGAATCAACGCATCATGTTCTTGAGCGTAATCAACCCATTTAGCCAATTGCTTTCGTGTTGCAACCGCACCAGTTGGATTATTAGGGAAGCAAAGATAAATTAAATCCACATCTTCTTCTGGCAATTGAGCCTCAAATCCATTCGCAGCAGTTATTGGAAGATAAGAAAGACCGTCATAGCGGCCTGATTCAGCTGACAAGCCTGTTCGACCTGTCATCACATTGCTATCTACATAAACTGGATAAACCGGATCAGTAACGGCAATACGATTATCTTCCCCAAGAATATCCAGGATATTGCTGCTATCGCATTTTGAACCATCAGAAACAAAAATCTCCTCAGGACTAATTTCGCATCCTCGAGAATAAAAATCTGATTTAGATATAGCTTCTCTCAACCAGCTGTATCCCTGTTCAGGACCATATCCATGAAAACCATCAGACGTCCCCATCTCATCGATTGCATCTTTCATGGCATCTCTGCATGCCAAAGGCAGAGGCTCTGTCACATCACCAATACCTAAACGAATCAAATCAGTTTCCGGATGAGATTCAGAAAAGGCCCGAACTCTCCTAGCTATTTCCGGGAACAGATAGCCCGCCTTGAGCTTTAAATAATTCCCATTAACTTGAACCATTGGAGAAGACGCATCTATCAAAAGCATCTTCCTATGTAGCGAGCCCAAATGTGTAGAACCATATGAATAACATGTAATTAGAACAACGTTCAATGTTGTTTTGATCTTGCCTCTCATGGGAGGCTTCATCACATCAAAACCATGAAGCCAATTAATTTTGAGAAGTTAATAAATCATAAAATCCACAAGCCTGCTCGTTATATGGGACATGAGCTTGGAGTAAAGCCACGCGACTGGTCAAAAGCAAAAGTCAGATGGGCACTGACTTATCCTGAGGTTTATGAAGTTGGTGCAAGTAATCTTGGGCACATAATTCTCTATGAGATTCTTAATGAGGTCCCAAATCAACTATGCGATAGGGCTTATCTCCCTGCAAAGGATTTTTCTCAACGGCTAAGAGAGCTCTCTGAACCATTATTTGCAGTTGAAAGTCGAAAGCCGCTTTTCTCATTCGATATCCTTGGTTTCAGTTTGAGCTACGAGCTAGGTGCGACGAATATTTTAGAAATGCTCGACTTAGCAAATATTCCCCTCTATTCCTCTGAAAGAGGTGAGCTGCCTTTAAATCATCCCCAAGCACCACCATTGATTTTTGCAGGGGGGCCCACAGCCACTAGTAATCCAGAGCCCTATGCTGGTTTTTTTGACTTTTTTGCATTAGGAGATGGGGAAGAACTTTTACCAGAAATTGGTTTAATAATTACAGAATCGAAAGAAGCAAATCTTAGTAGGCCTGAATTACTCCTTGCTCTGTCGGAGATCCCTGGAGTTTATGTACCGGCTCTATTTAGGACTGGAGCAGATGGAATATCTATCGAACCAATTGATAACTCTATAAACACAAGAGTTCTTCGTCGGGTCGCCACTCCGATTCCTCAATATGGCATGGGTTTAGTACCCAATATAGAAACAATTCATGACAGGCTTACCATAGAAATCCGTAGAGGTTGCACTAGAGGTTGCAGGTTTTGCCAACCTGGAATGCTTACCCGGCCTGCAAGAGATGTTGACCCCAAAGAAGTAATAAGTGCTGTACAACTTGGGATGGAGAAAACTGGTTACAGTGATTTCTCACTACTCTCTTTAAGTTGCAGCGACTATTTATCACTTCCTGCAGTGGGGATAGAACTTCGCAATCGCCTTAATGACAAAAACATCAGTCTCCAACTACCTAGCCAACGAATAGATAGATTTGACGAAAATATCGCTCATATTCTTGGAGGTAGTAGAAAATCAAGTTTGACTTTTGCCCCTGAAGCTGGGACTCAAAGACTAAGAGACATAGTTAATAAAGGTCTAACCAATAATGATCTTATTAATGGCATTCGAACAGCCATGAAGAACGGCTACAGGAAAATCAAGCTGTACTTCATGATTGGCCTCCCTGGTGAAAATGATGTCGATGTAATTGGCATCGCAAAGACTTGTGAAACAGTGCAAAAAGAATGCAGGGATATAGGCCTTCTACATTTAAATATCACAATCAGCAACTTCACGCCTAAGCCCCATACACCCTTTCAATGGCACAGCGTGTCAAAAAAGGAATTTGAGCGTCGTCAATCTTTATTACGCCAAGCACTTAAACCCTTAAAAGGTATCAAAGCAAATTTCACCGATGTTCGTCTCTCCGCAATGGAAGACTTCATTGGTCGCGGGGATAGACGCTTAGCACCTGTCATCGAAGCCGCCTGGCGAGCAGGTGCAGGCATGGATGCATGGTTCGAGTCTCTTGATAACGCATATGAGGCATGGACTAAAGCCATATCAGACGCTGGGCTGACAGGACGTTATAGGCAATTAGAAATGGGTAGCTGGAATGAAGTCAAATCACTAGAACGAAATGACTTGATTGAATTCTGCACCCAACCACTTCCTTGGGATCACATCGATACAGGAATCGATAAAAAATGGTTAGCTGAAGACCTTCAAAGAGCTTTAGATCAAACAGTTATTCCAGACTGTTCCTTTTATGGATGTAGTGACTGTGGTGTTTGTGGCCCAGAACTTGGGCACAACGTAATTGCGGAACCCCCACCCATTCCTCTCAGGGAACCTAAGCAAACGCATCAAAATGAAAGGGTGAGCCGAATAAGAATCCGCTTTGCCAAAACTGGCGCCATTACCTTGCTAAGTCATCTTGATATTGTTCGACTATTGGAGCGTGCGCTCAGACGCAGTGAGCTCAAAGTGAGTTACACAGGAGGGTTCCATCCGCTGCCACGTATACAAATCGCACTTGCTTTACCTCTAGGTGTAGAAGCGGGTGGAGAATTAATGGATATTGAATTCTTCGAACACGTCAATGCAAAAACAGTAATAGAAAAACTTCAAGCAACTTTGCCACAAGGGTTTCGCTTAATTAGCTCAGACTCAGTTCCACTAAATGAATGCAGCCTTTCTCAGAAATTAACAGCAGCAATTTGGAGCTTTTCAATAGAGTCATGTTCTGAGCTTGCTCCAAATGTCATTGAATGGCGAAATGCTGTGAATAGTATTAGTGATGCAAAAAAACTAATTTGGAGAGATCAAGATAAAAAAGGCAGACCTCGCGAACGAGATTTTCGGCCTGAATTACGCTCGCTAAGATTGTCATTGGAGACTTCAAAAGAAAAATATTTTCAACCAATAAGTTCTGCAAGGCTTGAACTTGATTCATTAATCGATCCAATAGGTCGCAGTATTAAGCCTCAACATGTACAACACTGGTTAGAAGAATATTTTGGTGATCCTCTCATTATCACAGGTTTAAAAAGGGATGAATTACAGATACATTAGTGCTAGGGTCATACATAAGGCGTAGATTTGCGGGCAGCTTCTGCCACTGACACGTCCCGTCCTTTCTTGTCCCCAATACTGAGGAAAGCCAGGGCTTTTGGAGCTATCGATTCCGGTCAGTAAATTCCGGGAAATTCAATTGCATTTCTCATAGGAGTACTTCCTCCGTCTATTTATTCCAACGACCTCACGTCGCTAACCAATTACAAATACCTCTCAGCTTTACTGAAAGGTACTAATAATCACTGAGCCAAATAGGGCTCCCACTCTTCTTGATATATGCCCCAGCAAATTGTTATCGCTGAGCAGTTGCGAATTGCAGCATTGCTCACCGATCAGCGAATAGATGAATTAATCGTCGCCCAAGGTCGTTACCAAATTGGAGACGTTTATTTAGGAACAGTCGAAAACGTCCTCCCAGGAATTGATGCCGCATTCGTCAACATTGGAGAAAGTGAAAAAAATGGTTTTATACATGTCACTGACTTGGGCCCATTAAGACTCAAGAAAGGCGCCGCTGGTATTACAGAGCTACTTGAACCAAGACAAAAAGTTTTAGTTCAAGTCATGAAGGAGCCAACTGGGACCAAAGGTCCGCGCCTAACTGGCAATCTGGCTCTCCCAGGGCGATACCTTGTCCTTCAACCTCATGGGCAAGGAGTAAATATCTCCAGAAGAATTAACTCAGAAGCCGAACGAAATCGTTTAAGAGCACTAGGTGTATTAATAAAACCCCCAGGTTCTGGTCTCTTAATCCGAACGGAAGCTGATGGAATTAATGAAGAACTCCTCATAGATGACTTAGAGGCTCTACTAAAGCAATGGGAAGCCATTGAACAAGCTGCCGAAAACTACTCTCCTCCAGTTTTATTAAATCGTGACGAAGATTTTATCCACAGAATTCTTAGAGATCACATAGGGCCAAATCTCACCAATGTGGTAGTTGAAAACAATGCTGCTATTGAACGTGTAAATGGATTTTTAGGACAAGCCAACTCAAATATCACTATTGAGGCGCACGATGCACAAATAGATCTTCTTGAGCATTACAAGATTAATGCAGCTATTCGCGATGCGCTCCAGCCAAGAGTTGATCTCCCTTCAGGTGGATACATAATCATCGAGCCAACTGAGGCCCTTACGGTTATTGATGTCAACTCAGGATCTTTTACACGGTCGGCCAATGCTAGAGAAACTGTTCTTTGGACAAACTGTGAGGCAGCAATAGAGATAGCAAGACAACTAAAGCTTAGAAATATTGGAGGGGTAATTATTATCGATTTCATTGATATGGAATCTCGACGAGATCAACTTCAATTACTAGAATATTTCACTGCGTCAGTAAAAGATGATAGTGCTAGGCCTCAAATAGCACAGCTCACAGAGCTTGGTCTTGTAGAACTTACTCGTAAACGCCAAGGCCAGAATATTTATGAATTATTCGGGAAGCCCTGCCCAAATTGCGTTGGCCTTGGCCATGTAGCAATCCTTCCTGGGAAAGATTTGTTACCGCCTATAGCAACAGCTACGGGTTTGGTTCGGTCTTCAACCTCTTCACCACGTTTGGAAATTCCTTTTGCAGGAGACAGTGGCAACGGTCGCCGAAAAAAAGGAGGAAGAAGTCGTTCTCTTTCAGAAGAGGAGTCCACTCAAAATGAAAATGGAATAACTTCCAATATCGAAGCCTCGTCAAATATTCCAGAGAATTCCTATGAAGGATCCTCTGCAGAAGTATCCACAAATCGCCAGGAGCCTGAACTTTTAGCTGTAACCATGCAACCAGAGCAAGAAGAAGTTTTTAGCTCACTTGGATTAAATCCTGCTCTGCTTATCGACCCTGCTCCCGACCATGACAACCTAATGGTCCGTTTAGTAAGACCAGGAGAAAATGCCGAAAAAATTCTGGAAGACGCTCGCCAACAATTAGCTATTAATGCTGGAAGAAGAAGGCGGAGGGGGAGAGGAAGCACTCGAGTTGCAAATAGAAGCGGATCAGAAATCTCGACATCAATAATTCCTGAAGATTTAACCAAAACCACCACCCCCGATCCAACCAACGAGCTCTTAAACAATGATCTCAATCCCTTGTCTGATGAAAATCAGCAAGCCTTACAAAGCTCTGATGAATTAGCGAAAGAGTCAGAACCTAATAGCAACAGTTCTGAAGAGCAAGAGGATTTAGGTCGAAGGCGCAGACGTCGTTCTTCGGCTTCCGCCTAAATGATTGACAACGCCACAAAAACAGCTGGTGTCGACGAGGTAGGACGTGGTTGCTTATTCGGGCCAGTTTTTGCAGCAGCGGTTGTCCTCAGTAACTGCGCAAGTGAGAAATTACAGAAAGCAGGGTTGAAAGATAGCAAAGCATTAAGCGCTAATAAAAGGAAAACCCTTGTTCCTCTGATTAAAGAGAGCTCTGAAGACTGGGCAGTTGGGCAGGCTTCTGCTAAAGAAATTGACTCTTCTGGAATTCGCGCAGCAACAGAACTAGCAATGATTAGAGCACTCCAGAAGCTTTCAGTTCCTATTGAACTGGTTCTAGTTGATGGAGTACTGCCAATCAGGCTATGGCCAAGCCCTCAAAAAACTTTAATCCGCGGAGAAAGCCACTCAGCGGCTATCGCAGCAGCAAGTGTTCTTGCGAAAGAGACTAGAGATTCAGTTATACGACGTTTGGCAAAAACTTACAAAGGCTATGGATTAGAAACTAACGTAGGTTATGGCACAAAATTCCATCGTCAAACTCTTATAAAACTGGGTTCAACCTCACTTCATCGTCAGACATTTCTGTCAAAAATATTGCCTTCTGAAGAGATTTGAACTTAAAAACCAATTCATTCTTTGCACCACTTGCTGAAATCTCCAAGCAACTGCTGACGAACTCTGGCCTTAATGCCCAGCAAAATTCCATTAAGAATTGATTGCCCTGTACTTTCGAGTACCTGACGTGGGATGAGCTTAAGCAAAGGCGGCTGACTAACAGTTACTCCTAAAAGAGCCACACCTTCAAGTCCTCTAGGAGTGGCTTCAAGAGTCGCATCTAGGCTCAGCTCAAAATCATCGACCAAACCCAGTCCATCAAGTTCACTGTCTGTCGCATGCATACGTAACTTACCTTCCGTAGTTTCAACTCCAATTGATACAACTGGATTCACTTCCAGCTGAAAGACTTTAAAACTAGTGACGTTGTATCGGAAAAGTCCTGGTCCCAGTGGAGTCAACTTTTTGGCATCAAGCATTGCTCCAACGACCCGCTCCTGCTCCAAAAGGTAAGCAGGTAAACGATCTGCATTGGTCTCCACAGGAAGATCAAGGTTTTGTTTAGCCTGAAAGGCCAGAGGCATGATCGGCGACTGACGCGCCATGATCCTATCGACCTTTCCGCTCTATTTTTAGAATGCCGATACGAGTGGCCTATCTCGGCCCTAAGGGAACTTACGCAGAACAAGCTGCACTTGCTCTGACACAGCTAGAAAAGCTTGAAAAACCTGAATACATTCCTTGCTCAGGCATGCTTTCGGTTATCAAAAGTGTTTCTAATAAAAGTTGCGACTTTGCTGTTGTCCCAATAGAAAACTCTATCGAAGGTGGAGTAACAACAAGTCTTGATGCCCTCTGGGGACATCCAGAATTATTTATTAAGAGAGCATTAGTACTCCCAATACGTCACTCACTTTTAAGCAGCGGAGAAATTCATCAAATATCTGAAGTACTTTCTCATCCACAAGCTCTTGCACAATGCAGTTCATGGCTAAATCAAAATCTTCCTAATGCATTACAACTGCCTACAAGCTCTACAGCAGAAGCTGTGAGAATGGTAGTAGGTAGTCAATTTCGTGCCGCCATAGCTGCAAATACAGAAAGAAACTTAAAAGTACTGAATGAACTTGCATTCCCAATTAATGATGTGCCTGGTAATCGGACTAGGTTTGTATTACTACAAAGTGAAGAGGTTGAGCAACAAGGTAATTTAACTAGCCTAGCCTTCTCATTGCACTCAAATGTACCAGGTGCACTCTTAAATGTTCTTTCATGCATCGCTAAATTAGGGTTAAACATGAGTCGAATTGAATCTCGGCCTTCAAAAAGAGAGCTGGGGGAGTATGTATTCTTTATTGATGTAGAATTACATAAAAATCAAAAATTAACTGACAAGATTCTTCTAAAGAATCTTGAGCCATTATGTGAACATTTAGTTCATTTTGGTTCTTACCCAAGTACAGACATAAACGTTACCTAACTTCACCCACGAGCACGAAAAACACCAAACTGCATCAATCTTGTTGTAAACGCCCAATGCATTAGCAAAATAGTAGGAATTTCTCGCAATCCCATCAAAATAGCTTTAGGCCCAAGAGCTAAAACATCTCTCGGGCGACGCACGCCCTCAAAGATAGATTCAATCCAAGAAGGGAGGGTGCTTTCTGTCCAATCATCAGTTTCAATAGAGCCACCAAAATACTTACTAGTTAATAAATTCCTTCTGAAACTATCAATGCTTGCAAACTCTGGATGTACCCATTGATTCAGGAGTTGTTGCATAATTAACGATTCCAATTGATTCATTGGACGATCGCCTGGATCCCTTCTATTCCAATCCGCAACTGCCAGAATCCCACCTGGCCTTAAAACTCTCAACATTTCATCTGCGTATCTCTGCTTATCAGGCATATGTGGACCCGCCTCTACACTCCATACACCATCAAAAGCCCCTTCCTCAAATTCCAATTTAAGTGCGTCCATAACCTTAAACGTGCATGGAAGTCCTTGCTCAGTTAAACAAATTGCCCTTTCTACTTGAGCTGAACTAATAGTTATTCCAATAACTTCAAAACCATAAGCCTTAGCAAGGATTCGGGAACTACCTCCAATACCACAGCCAACATCCAAAATTCTTGAACCCCTAGGGAGTCGACTTAAGCCACTCCATCGAACCAATTGATGCACTAGCTCTTCTTTTGACTCTCGAAAATCTCTATTACGAGAATTATTTCTGTAATAGCCAAGATGAATATGTTCCCCCCAAAGCACTTCTAATAATTGATCATTAGTCCAGGAATCATATGCAGAAGCAACACTGGAACTAGATGCATATCTCCTATTGCTCCTCAACCAAATGCTCAGGCCAAAAGCGAAAATAACTATTCCAAAAGCTAAAACCCAAAACATTTTCAAGAATTTGAGTTATCAACATTAGATAGTGTTTCTTTTAATGCTGTTCGAGCAGCAAGTTGACGCCTTGTCTCATCAAGCATGTCATATTCGCGCCTAAGTCGATTAACTGTATTACTCATTTCAAGCAATTGCTGTTGTTCTTCTGAGACAGGTCCTCCAAGGTGCGCAGCTATCCAAAAAGAAAGTTCTCTTGGTAAATCCGGTAAATCTTCTGGGAGAGTGGCATCCGAGTTCATAAGCTTTCCCGTTAAAGAAACTACATCATTAAGGGCTGTCATTACCGACTCAGATAACTCATTAAGTTGAGCTTGATCATCTACTTTCTCATCTTCCATCCAACTAACCATTGCACTCAAAAAAGGAGCCTCTCTGATTATTTCAAGAATTCGAAATCTCTGTTGTCCAAGAGTGATGATATTGCTCCTCCCATCATCCGATGTGTGATGTTTAATTATTTCGGCACAACATCCAACATCAGCCATTTTTTTTGTATTTGGATCCCAACGTACAACTCCAAATCTGGAATCACTCTCCAGAGCCGTCTGAAGCATTATCCTGTATCTTGACTCAAAAATATGTAGAGGCAATACTTCCTGAGGGAACAGCACTACCTCAGGGAGAGGGAACAATGGCAATTCCCTGACTGCTAAGTCGGTCACGGGAAGTACCCCATAGAAAGTATTAATCCTAGGTAAAAGATTCGGGTATTGAGAGATCAGAGTCTTTAGAGCTTAACCTCAATATCAACACCACTAGGCAAATCAAGCTTCATCAAGGCGTCGATAGTCTTTGCTGATGGGCTATAAATATCAATAATCCTTCTATGCGTCCGTGTTTCAAAGTGCTCGCGAGAGTCCTTATCTACATGAGGCGAACGAAGTACACAATAAATTTTTCGTTTGGTAGGCAGGGGGATAGGGCCAATTGCCGAAGCTGCTGTGTTATCTGCTGTTTCAATGATTTTCTCGCAAGAAAGATCAAGCATTCGCCTATCAAAAGCCTTCAGGCGTATCCTGATCTTCTGCTGAGCAATTGCCGTAGACATGTCGGATTCCTATAAATTCCTTAAAAGGATGAAAGAAAAGTTGTCGAGGTTCTTTTAGATTTTGGGAAACCTAATTAAATAATTTAATAGATGGCCAAGCGGTTGTTGGCCATCTATACAAAATCTACTGAATAATCTTGGATACAACTCCTGCACCAATAGTGCGACCACCTTCTCTAATTGCAAAGCGCATACCCTGTTCAATTGCAACAGGACAAATCAACTCGCCTGTCATTTTTATACGATCTCCAGGCATAACCATTTCAACATTACTTCCATCATCTCCTGTAAATGCAGTGATTTGTCCTGTTACGTCAGTAGTTCGGATATAAAACTGTGGGCGATAACCAGCAAAGAATGGTGTGTGCCGCCCTCCTTCTTCTTTCTTAAGAACATAAACCTCACCTTCAAACTTGGTATGAGGTGTTATAGATCCTTTTTTCACGAGAACCATGCCACGCTCTATATCTTCCTTCTGAATTCCACGAAGCAAAAGGCCAACGTTGTCACCAGCCATACCTTCGTCGAGAAGTTTGCGGAACATCTCAACACCAGTAACCGTTGTCACGCGGGTGTCCTTAATACCAACTATTTCTACTTCTTCTCCTACTTTGACCTTGCCTCTTTCAATACGACCTGTAGCAACTGTGCCACGACCGGTAATGGAAAAGACATCTTCAACCGCCATAAGGAATGGCTTGTCAACTTCCCTCTCTGGTTCAGGTATTGATTCATCAACTGCATCCATTAATTGATCAATCTTGCCTTCCCATTCAGAATCACCTTCCAAAGCTTTAAGCGCTGAAACCTGCACTACAGGAATATCATCACCAGGGAAATCATAACTAGAAAGAAGCTCACGAATCTCCATCTCAACGAGCTCGATCATTTCTTCATCGTCGACCATGTCGCATTTATTCAATGCAACTACTAGGGATGGAACACCAACTTGCTTAGCTAGAAGGATATGCTCCTTTGTTTGTGCCATTGCACCATCTGTTGCAGCAACAACAATGATTGCTCCATCCATTTGAGCCGCACCTGTGATCATATTTTTCACATAATCAGCGTGCCCTGGACAATCCACATGGGCATAGTGACGACCATCAGTCTCATACTCAACATGAGCAGTATTGATGGTGATTCCACGTTCACGCTCTTCAGGCGCACCATCGATGTCACCATAATCTTGAGCCTTAGCGTTGCCTTTCTTAGCAAGCACATTTGTGATCGCCGCAGTCAGGGTTGTTTTGCCATGATCAACATGACCGATAGTGCCAATGTTGACGTGAGGCTTGTTCCTCTCAAACTTCTCGCGAGCCATTTTTAGTTAAAGAATCAAGGGTGGAAAGTAGGTTTTAAAAGATCAGGAATTGCCCTGATTCTTAGAAATTATGGCTTCAGCAACGTTGCGAGGAACTTCCTCGTAATGGCTGAACTCCATAGAAAAGATACCCCGACCCTGTGTCATTGATCGGAGTTGAGTGGCATAGCCGAACATTTCGGCCAAAGGCACTTTTGATTGCACTTTAGACAATCCATCATCTATGGACTGTCCCTCAACCTGACCTCTTCTGGAAGAGAGATCGCCAATTATAGAACCAAGGAAGTCCTCAGGTACCTCAACTTCAACTTTCATCATTGGTTCAAGGAGTACAGGACTGCACTTCTTGACACCATCTTTGAAAGCCATAGATCCTGCAATCTTAAAAGCCATTTCAGATGAATCAACATCATGAAATGATCCATCGACCATAGTCACCTTCACATCTATAAGCGGATATCCAGCAATAACACCAGATTCACAAGTCTCCTTCATGCCAGAAGAAGCTGGTCCGATGTATTCCTTAGGGACAATGCCACCAACAATTTTATTGACAAATTCAAACCCTGATCCAGGTTCCCCAGGCTCCATTTCAATTACTACGTGACCGTACTGACCTTTACCTCCGGTCTGTCTAGCAAATTTCCCTTCTCCCCTTGCACTAGCACGAATAGTTTCCCGATACGAAACTTGTGGGGCCCCAATATTTGCTTCGACCTTGAACTCTCTCAACATCCTGTCAACAAGAATTTCCAAATGGAGTTCACCCATCCCTGCTATTACTGTTTGGCTGGTTTCAGGATCGGTACTGACCCGGAACGTCGGATCTTCTTCAGCTAGAGACAATAAAGCCTTAGAAAGTTTCTCCATATCACCCTTCGTCTTAGGTTCCACTGCCACAGAAATAACTGGCTCAGGTATATAAAGTGTCTCCAGGACTATTGGGTCTTCTGTAGCGCAAAGAGTGTCTCCTGTAGTGGTGTTTTTTAATCCCAAAACAGCTCCCAAGTCTCCAGCACGCAATTGATCAACTTCCTCTCGATCATCGGCTTTAAGGACGATCAAGCGAGAAATTCTTTCTTTTTTATCTTTAGTAGAATTAAGGACATAACTACCTTTTTCCAGGACGCCTGAATACATGCGTACAAATGTAAGCTTTCCATATGGATCAGCCATCACTTTGAAAGCCAATGCGCTGAAAGGAGCATTGTCATCAGAAGGCCTTAAAGCTTCTTCTCCACTTGGGAGTACTCCCTGAATTGGTGGAACATCAACCGGAGCAGGTAAATAATCAACAACCGCATCCAGAAGAAGTTGGACTCCCTTATTTTTAAAGGCTGAGCCACATAGCATAGGCACCAAGCCATGCTTCAAAACTCCTTCACGTATTCCAACCTCAAGCTGAGATTCACTTAATTCTCCAGACTCTAGAAAAACGTCAATCAACTCTTCATTCGTTTCCGCAACACACTCCATCAACTTGGCGCGCCACTCAGCCGCAAGCTCAGTCATATCGTCAGGAATTTGAGTTTCCTCAATGTCCTTACCCAAATCATCTTTATATATAAATGCCTTATTTTTAACTAAGTCAACAATGCCTTTTAAATCATTCTCAGCCCCAATAGGCAACTGAATAGGGACAGCATTTGCTTTAAGGCGATCCTTAATCTGCTCATGAACCTTAAGGAAGTCCGCCCCAGTCCTGTCCATTTTATTAACAAAGACCATCCTAGGGACTGAATATCTATCAGCCTGACGCCAAACAGTTTCAGATTGTGGCTGAACCCCACCAACTGCGCAGAACACTGCAATCACTCCATCAAGCACTCGCATGGAGCGCTCAACTTCAATAGTGAAATCTACGTGTCCTGGTGTATCAATGATATTGATACGATGATCTTGCCAAGTTGTGGAAATAGCCGCAGCGGTAATGGTTATCCCCCTCTCACGCTCCTGAGCCATCCAGTCAGTAACGGCGGCGCCATCATGCACCTCGCCCATCTTGTGAACTACTCCTGAATAAAACAGAATTCGTTCGGTACAAGTTGTTTTGCCAGCGTCAATATGGGCAGCGATCCCGATATTTCTGACGCGTTCCAAGGGAAAGGCGCGTGCCACAGGAAGATCTCCGGAGTTGGTCATTAAAATTCGGGTCAGACTCTACAGGTCGACCCGCCTTCAAGGAGGCTATTTAGAGAATTAAATACTTCAATACCGATAATGTGCGAATGCCTTATTAGCTTCTGCCATCTTGTGAGTTTCTTCCCTCTTACGCACTGCACTACCTGCTTCGTTGGCTGCATCAATAAGCTCCCCAGCTAATTTTTGAGCCATGCTGCGCCCATTCCTAGACCTAGAAAAATTAACTAGCCAACGCAGTGCCATTGCCGTTCCTCTCTCCTGACGAACTTCCATAGGCACCTGATAGGTAGCTCCCCCAACACGACGTGCCCTGACTTCTACTAATGGGGTCGCATTTTTAACTGCTGTCTCAAAAAGTTCTATAGGATCACCACCAGTACGTTCATTTATCAAACCAAAAGCCTCTGCAAGGATTCGCTGAGCAGTCGACTTCTTTCCATGCTTCATAAGCCTCGCAATCATCATTGTTGCAAGACGGTTGTTGAACTGGGGGTCCGGCAAAACAGGACGTTTTTCGGCAGCATTTCTTCTAGACATAAATCCTCACAGATGAATTGTTGAAATAAATAAGCAATCAGTTAATTGATTTCAAAGGAATTCATGGGCATTCTTATTCCTTAGGAGACTTAGCACCGTATTTAGAACGTGACTGCCTCCTGTCTTTAACACCTGCTGTATCAAGAGTTCCACGAATAATGTGATAGCGAACTCCTGGAAGATCTTTAACTCTGCCACCACGAAGCAAAACGACAGAGTGTTCTTGAAGGTTGTGTCCGATTCCAGGTATATAGGCGGTTACCTCAAAACCTGATGTGAGACGCACACGAGCCACCTTCCTCAAAGCAGAATTAGGCTTTTTAGGAGTTGAGGTATAAACACGCGTGCATACTCCTCTACGCTCTGGACAAGCGCGTAATGCGGGTGATTTGGTCTTACGGGTAAGGCGCTGTCGCTCTGTCCGTATGAGCTGTTGAATAGTTGGCATCGACTAAATGCATTAGGTCGATTGTTCGACCTGCTCTAATAAACAATCACATTAACGGTTTACCTGTCCATAAACCAAATGAGGGTGACCAAAAAGAGTGGTTTCGAAAGCATTTTCTAAAAAGCAGAAGATTGATTCAGTTTTTTAACTCTGAATTACCTGAGTAAGCTTGATATTGGTGCCTATTTCAAGATCGACAAGCGTGGAATCAGTATTTACTTCTCTTAGCTTTTAGAGCCATAGTGCACCCATAATCACCTCACTCCCTAAATGCTGGCAGATTAGTCAAGGAGCCCCCATCCCTAGAATCTTCAACTAACAAGCCTACTGATTCAAAATTCGTCACGACGTACTTGAACAGCTTGGTTTCAGCTCATTCTCCAAATGCCTTCCCGTCCTAATTGGCCCTACTGCGACAGCAGCGCTCCTGAGGCCATCAATGGCGAAAAAGACGCCTGTGGAGTTGGATTCATAGCCCAAATCAATGGTCATGCAAGTCATTGGATATTGAAGCAAGCTTTATTGGGCCTCAAATGCATGGAACACAGAGGAGGCTGCGGTGGGGATAGTGAGTCAGGTGATGGCGCAGGAGTGCTGTGTGCCATCCCTTGGAATTTTCTAAAAGCTGTATGGAAGACCGTAGAAACTGCCCAAGAATCCAATGCAGGCCTTGGTTTAGGCATGTTTTTCATGCCATGTGAAACAGACGTAAGAGAAGAAGCAAAGGTATTCATCGAAAAAGAAGCCAATACTCTTGGCTTGAAATCTCTTGGTTGGAGGGAAGTCCCTGTAAACAAAGCAGTCCTAGGCCCCCTAGCCAACAAAACTGCTCCATATATTGAGCAATGGCTAGTTCAAGCTCCCAATAAAGAGAATGACTTAGAGGCACTCTTATTTCGATTAAGAAGACGTATTGGGAAAATTGCCAGAAAAATCTTGGGCGAAAAAGCAAATGATCTCTATATCACTTCTCTTAGCAGTCGCACAGTTGTTTACAAAGGCATGGTTAGGTCTGAGATTTTGCCAACTTTTTACCAGGATTTATTAGACGAACGTTTTGAAGTTGCCTTTGCTGTATATCACCGCAGATTCAGCACAAATACACTACCTAGGTGGCCCCTCGCACAACCAATGCGGTTACTAGGTCACAATGGTGAGATAAACACCCTTCTTGGCAACCTCAACTGGGCCAAAGCAACTGAGATTAACCTCAATGCAGTTTGGGGAGATCACGCTGAAGATATAACACCAGTAGTCAATTCTCACTTCAGTGATTCTGCGAACCTTGATGCAACATTGGAGTTACTTGTTCGAAGTGGGCGACCTATAACTGACAGCCTTCTAACTCTTGTTCCTGAGGCATTTCGAAACCAACCTGAGCTCTCTAATAAACAAGATATTCAAGATTTTTACGAATATTCAGCCTGCACTCAAGAGCCATGGGATGGGCCTGCGTTATTAGTGTTTTCAGATGGACGAAGCGTCGGAGCAACTCTTGACAGGAATGGACTACGTCCTGCTCGCTATTGCATCACAAGTGATGGCTGTGTGGCAATGGGATCAGAAACTGGAGTGGTAGACATTTCAGAAGATCGCATTATCGAAAAGGGACGCTTAGGTCCCGGACAGATGCTTGCTGTTGATCTTGAAGAAGGGCGCCTACTACGCAACTGGGATGTCAAGAAAGAGGTGGCCTCTCGAAACCCATATGGGAAATGGTTGAAAGAGAATAGAAAAGAATTAGTTCCTCAACCTTGGGGCAAGGAAGCACTAATAGGTGATCTAAATCTTCTTCAACAACAAACAGCATTTGGTTTCTCAGCAGAAGATTTTGATTTAATTATTGAAGCAATGGCTGGCGGCGCTAAAGAGCCAACATTCTGCATGGGAGATGATATTCCTCTGGCAATCCTTTCGAACAAACCCCACCTCTTATACGACTACTTCAAACAAAGATTTGCACAAGTAACTAATCCTCCAATTGATCCTCTAAGAGAAAAGCTCGTAATGAGCCTTGATATGCATCTAGGCAAGCGTGGTTCTCCTCTCCTCCCAGAAGCCAGTCAGGCATCTGTAATTCACCTAAAAACACCAATCCTTAATGAAGCAGAGCTATCTGAGCTAATAAAAATAAGCTCTTCTAGCAAAATAATCTCAACATTAATTCCCATTAGTGAAGGCCCAAAAGGTCTAAACGAAAGCCTTAATAAGCTTTGCCTTCAAGCAGAGAATTCTGTTAGATCTGGGGGCAAAGTATTAATCTTGTCCGATCGAGGTATAAATGCAAGTAACACTTACATCCCCCCATTACTTGCTGTTGGTGCAGTTCACCACCATTTACTAAATAGGGGGTTAAGGTTAAATGCTTCTCTAGTAATAGAAACAGCTCAGTGCTGGAGCACCCATCATTTAGCTTGCTTAATTGGTTACGGTGCGAGTGCCGTGTGCCCATGGCTAACATGGGAAACTACACGTCATTGGTGGCTTCACCCAAGAACTCAGAAGCTAATTCAAACTGGCAAACTTCCAGGCTTAAATATCGAGCAAGCTCAATCAAACTTACGAAAGGCCATGGAAGATGGCCTTCGCAAAATTCTTTCAAAAATAGGTATTTCCCTTTTAGCGAGTTATCATGGGGCTCAAATTTTCGAGGCGATTGGTATCGGAGCAGACTTAATCGAAATAGCTTTCAAAGGAACAACAAGCCGAGTCGCAGGATTAAGCATAAACGAATTAGCTAGTGAGACTATCACCTTCCATACAAAAGCCTTCCCTGAATTAGATAGAAAGAAACTTGAATTCATGGGTTTTGTTCAATATAGAAATGGAGGTGAATACCATTTAAATACCCCTGAAATGTCAAAAGCTTTACATGCAGCGGTAAAAACTGGTCCTGGATACGATCACTTCTCTACTTATCAAACACTCCTAGAGAACAGACCTCCTACTGCTCTTAGAGACCTGCTTACTTTTCACCCAGCTCAAGATCCACTGCCGTTGGATGAAGTCGAAAGTATAGAAAGCATTTGCAAGCGTTTTTGCACAGGAGGGATGAGCCTAGGGGCGCTCTCACGAGAAGCCCATGAAGTGCTCGCGGTAGCCATGAATCGTATTGGAGGGAAAAGCAATAGCGGAGAAGGAGGAGAAGATCCGAAGCGTTTCAAAATCCTCAAAGACGTTGATTCTGAAAATCGTTCAGCAACTTTGCCAAGCATTAAAGGCTTAAAAAATGGAGACACTGCCTGTTCGGCAATCAAACAAATTGCTTCTGGCCGTTTCGGGGTAACTCCTGAATATCTGAGAAGTGGAAAACAATTAGAAATAAAAGTGGCTCAAGGGGCAAAACCAGGCGAGGGCGGGCAACTTCCTGGACCCAAAGTTGATTCTTATATAGCCAAGCTTAGGAATAGCAAGCCTGGGGTAGCACTAATTTCCCCCCCCCCTCACCATGACATCTACTCAATCGAAGATTTAGCCCAGCTAATTCATGATCTCCATCAAGTGCATCCCTCTGCGAAAGTGAGCGTAAAACTTGTTGCTGAAATTGGGATTGGAACAATTGCAGCTGGCGTTGCAAAAGCAAATGCCGATGTGATCCAGATTTCTGGGCATGATGGAGGGACAGGTGCTTCTCCTCTCAGCTCAATCAAACATGCAGGAGGGCCCTGGGAACTTGGCCTTACTGAAGTTCATCGGTCACTAGTTGAAAATGGATTGCGTGATCGAGTTGTTTTACGAGCAGATGGAGGATTAAAAACTGGATGGGATGTCGTAATAGCAGCTTTATTAGGTGCAGAAGAATTTGGGTTTGGCTCAGTTGCAATGATCGCTGAGGGCTGCATCATGGCGCGCGTATGCCATACCAACAAATGTCCTGTGGGGGTAGCAACCCAACAAGAAGTCTTACGCAAGCGGTTTTCTGGTCTACCTGAACACGTTGTCAACTTTTTTGTTTTTGTCGCAGAGGAAATACGACAAATCATGAGTGTTCTAGGAGTAGCTCGCCTTGAAGATTTAATTGGGAGGCCAGAACTTTTGGAGCCAAGAAAAGTTCATCTAACTAAAACCCAATCTGTAGACCTATCTTGCCTACTTAAACCTGCCGGGTTAGCAAAAGATAGAACCTGGCTCAGGC
Source organism: Prochlorococcus sp. AG-409-L18 (assembly GCA_003215535.1). Lineage (GTDB taxonomy): Bacteria > Cyanobacteriota > Cyanobacteriia > PCC-6307 > Cyanobiaceae > AG-409-L18. Next base: position 15,495 of record QCKG01000018.1, on the reverse strand, counting down.
ACAACTTAAATGCGCATAGTAATGGGCGAATACTTGAAGATGAATTACTCAGCGATGACGAGTTAATAGCAGCAATAGACCACCATGGCAAAATCTGCCGCACCCTTCCCATAATCAATACTGATCGAAGTGTTTGTGCTCGTATTGCCGGTGAAATAGCCCATCGTCACGGGAATAAAGGATTTCAGGGCTGTATTGACCTCAAATTCACCGGCGCCGCCGGACAAAGCTTTGGTGCTTTCATTCTACAAGGAATGCATCTTCTGCTCATTGGTGAGGCCAATGATTACGTAGGAAAAGGGATTAATGGTGGCCGCATTACAGTTATTCCGCCTACTCAAATTAAGAATGCTGGATCCTATGTAATTCTTGGCAATACGTGCCTATACGGAGCTACTGGAGGTGAATTATTTGCCCTTGGAAAAGCCGGCGAAAGATTTGCTGTAAGGAATAGCGGAGTAAGCGCTGTGATCGAAGGTTCAGGAGATCATTGCTGTGAATATATGACTGGTGGAGTGGTTGTTGTTCTCGGGTCAACTGGTCGGAATGTAGGTGCAGGTATGACAGGTGGAGTCACCTTTTTACTTGACGAGTCAAACAATTTGAATGAGAAGGTAAACACGGAAATTGTTCAGATTTATCCGCTCACAACTCCTGAACAAGAAAACCTTTTAAAACCACTATTAGAGTCACATTTACTACATACAAAGAGCTCGAAAGCAAATCAGATATTATCAAACTGGAGTCAAGCAAAAAATCAATTTAAAGTACTGATTCCTCCCAGTGAAAAAGCAAGGTTAGGATTAGAAGAAATGCAAAAAGCTTTGATTTAATATGCCTTGGTTTATAAAAACAGAAAAGTTCACAGAAGAAACTTTACGGTTAAAGCTGAAGGATCGAAAGAGATTTTTATCTGATCACAAGAAATGGGTTGTTAATTTAAACAGTTTAGGAATAGAAGTTTCGAGCGGTTTTCTTGTTAATGAGGACCAAAAACCTGGAGGGGGTGGATTACTGGTAATTAAGGCCAATTCGTTTGAAATGGCAAAAGAATTGGTAGAGCAAGATCCTATGATTAAAGCAGGCTTGGTTGACTGGAAACTAGAAGAATGGATACCCATTCATGGAAGAATACCGATCTAATCACCTTGGGTTATTTAGCATTAAGCGTTGGACCTCGCCAGCATGATAACTACTACGAGTTAAAGGTGAACTAATAACCTGTAAAAATCCCAGTTTCTCCTCACCTTGCTCCCTAAAATACTCAAACTTATTTGGTTCTACAAAACGTTCCACCTTTAAATGTTTTGGCCCAGGAGAAAGATACTGACCAATAGTAACAATATCAACATTATGAGATTTTAGATCTTTCAAAACATCCATCACTTCCTCATCTGTCTCTCCGAGCCCAACCATTAACCCAGATTTTGAATAAGCTTTAGGCCATCTATCTCTTACTCGCTGCAAAAGTTTTAAAGACCGTTCATAGATTCCTTGAGGACGAACCTTTTTATAAAGACGAGGAACAGTCTCAATATTGTGATTCAGAACATTAGGAGCGGCTTGCATAACAGTTTCCAAAGAATCTGAACTCCCACAGAAATCTGGAATAAGCAACTCAATAGTTGTTTGTGGAGAAAGCTGACGAACAGCTTTTATGCAATCAACAAATTGACTAGCTCCCCCATCAGATAAATCATCTCGATTCACTGAAGTAATGACAACATGACTAAGTCTCATCCTTAGTACTGCTTGAGCAAGTCGACTAGGTTCTGTTGGGTCCAAAGGGCGAAGACTTTTATCAAAATCAATGTCGCAATAGGGACAAGCTCGAGTACACGCAGGGCCCATAATTAAAAAAGTTGCTGTTCCTCCCGCGAAGCATTCCCCGATATTTGGACAACTAGCTTCTTGGCAGACAGTATTTAATTTAAGATCTAACAAAAGATCTTCGACCACTCCAATCCGTTCTTGCTGGGGGGCCTTTACACGCAACCAATTGGGCTTAAGCAAAGTCTCTCCTCTAATAAAATGACTTTAGAAGCCCTTCAGCTACAAGAATTTCTTTAAGGGAAATCTTCTAAAATCGATTGATCGGGATGTGGCGCAGCTTGGTAGCGCACTTCGTTCGGGACGAAGGGGCCGCAGGTTCGAATCCTGTCATCCCGATGCCGATATCACTACCAAAACCAATTAATGGACCGAATATCCACGAGGGTTAAGCAACCACCCATCCTTAAGAAGACTTGCACTATTCCCTATCAGTAAAAGACTCAGCATATCGACTTCTTCTATTGGGATATTGTCTAAATTATAGATAGTCACTTTTTCAGAAGTTCTTCCTAGTTGTCTTGCTAAAACTACTGGCGTTTCCGCAGGACGATGTTTCCTTAATAAATTAATCGCAGTTGGCAATTGCCAAGTTCTAACTTTGGACTTGGGATTGTATAAGCCAATTACAAAATCACCACATGCTGCAGCCAGGAGTCGTTCTTCAATTTTTCCCCAAGGAGTCAGGCAATCGCTAAGGCTTATTGCACAAAAATCATGCATAAGTGGAGCCCCTACTTTACTAGCTGCCATTTGCATCGCAGAAATGCCTGGATGAATTTGCAACTCAGGCCTCTCATCCTCTGGCTTGTCCAACCAAAGTTGCAATGCAAGCCCTGCCATACCGTAAATACCACTGTCACCGGAGGAGATCAACGAAACGCGCACCCCTTCAGTAGCAAGCTCGAGAGCCTTAATACATCTATCCTTTTCTTTAGTAAGTTCTCCTTCAATACGAACTTGGTCATTTCGTCGAAGGGGCTCAATTAAATCTAGATAGAGGCCATAGCCAATCCATACCGCGCTTCTAGAAAGTGCAAAGCGCGCATCGTTTGTTAAAAGGGCTAAATCTCCAGGGCCACTACCAACTAAATGCAACTCACCTCTACTAGGAGCAAATGGCTTCAGCGCTTCAGCGATTGCAATAGTAATTGCACCGTTCTCATTAGCTTTTGGATAAAAGATCTTCTTTGCTTGATACAAAACACTCCCCTCTCCCGCCGCCAACAAAGCCGAAGATTCAGCAACAGATGCTGTGCCCGTCTCAGCAAGGACTTTCTCAGAGGGGGTGGGCACTGAAACTTGATTAAGAGATTCTGCTCCGAAAAAGCGGATTGGCCATTGTTTTTCTTCGACAAAAGCTAAGAGCGCTGGCTCATCATCTTTAAGGTCAATACTTGCAAAACCAGCTATTGCTTCTTGATTCAACCCTGCAGCGTCTAAGGAAATCTCTAAAGCGCGTTCAAGAATGCTGATACTTGTATTCCGCTCACATCCAACTCCTATCCAAATTGTTGGGGGATGCCAACAACAATTCTTAGAAGCATGAGGCCCAATACTCAAATATATCGATTGATCAGAATGTTCATTTGCACAAACATTAAAAAGCTTTTTTGCACCCTCAGTTGTTTGCCACAAACGAGAACCTGAAGATTGAGAAATCTCCAACTTGCATCCTTTTGCTTGATTCAACATCAAGTTTTTCCATGAAGTGCAATCCCCTTGTCTTCTCCAACCCCAAGCATCTCCAAAACAATCAAGAAGAATTCTGCCCTGACTTCTGGAATCGCCAGTAAGGATAGGCCTACCTCCAAGATCTTCGGCCAGCTGAATTACCAAATCTTCTCCCCCAGCCTTATGCCCTCCTAAAAGCGGAACAATCATCAATGCATTCGCATCAAGGACCACTACCGCAGGATCTTGATCCTTACCTTTAATAAGAGGAGCAATCAATCTTGTAACAGCACTAATCGCTCCAACAACAAGCAATTTGCCAGCTTTTACCCAATACGTTCGAAGAATTTCTGCCGCAGGACCTACAAGTAAATCTCCTGGAGGATTAGTGATAACAGAAGCAGCACCAGGACTTATAGCGATTTGATCAACATGACAACGAGCTTTCAATCTTTGCAGCAATGGCAAAGCACTTGGGGAAAGCCCTAAAGCAATTCTCAGAGAGGAAGGATTTGCGTTGATTTTAGTCAGGGTGATGCTTACTTAGAGGAAAGGAAGACAATTCAATAAAGCTTTTTTAGCTAATGAATTAGTAACTAATAGTGAAAGAGAAAAATCTATCAAAATGATTGACTTATCCCTATAAAGCCCAAAAAAACCAGGGGCCCGATGGTAGCAATTTTACCTAAGTCAAAACACCTTGAAAAGAGATTGAGAGGAATAAATTTGCTTTTAAAAGCAGCAATTAGAAGACCAAAGTTTAGAAGTCCATATGAAACGTAAAGGTCTTTACCCTAATTCATGTTAATTAGAACAAGGAATACAATCGCCTTAAGGTTGTAAACTTAAGTAAATTACTCTTGACTTTAGCCCAAGTCTGCCCTGAGACCTTAGGCCAGAACTAATGAGCCAGAGGGTAGAACATTTGTTACTTGAGTGAGTAGTAAGTGGATTATCGCCTCTATGCTTTGCAAAGCGGATCCCTTATGGGCCCGTCGCACCAAGGATTGACAAGGACTTGTCCTTAGCAAACCTTGGAGCCAGGAAACAAGTGCTCAAGCACTTAGTCTCCTGACCCGACAAGCCTTTTGGCCTGTCAAAAGGGTGGCCCTCCACCTCGAACCCGTACCTCGAGGAACCTCTCGATGACAATCAGCCCACCAGAGCGTGGGGAGAAAGCAAAGGCATCAGGAGTACCTACTCCGTATGATCAGCCTGTCGACAGAAGCCACGCACCTGTCGATTACGAAAAGCTCGGTAAACCTGGGTTTTTCTCTAGCAAGCTTTCCAAAGGTCCCAAAACCACTACTTGGATTTGGAACCTCCACGCTGACGCTCACGACTTTGAAACACACATAGGTGACCTAGAAGAAACAAGCCGAAAGATCTTTTCGGCCCACTTCGGTCACTTAGCCATCGTTTTTGTTTGGTTGAGTGGTGCCTTTTTCCATGGGGCACGATTCTCAAATTATTCCGGTTGGCTAGCAGACCCAGCGAACGTAAAGCCAAGTGCACAGGTGCTTTGGCCAATCGTTGGGCAAGAAGTAATGAATGGTGATGTGGGGGCCGGTTTCCATGGCCTTCAAATCACCTCAGGTATTTTCCAAATGTGGAGGTCCTGGGGCATTACTACCGAAGCACAACTCATGGCTATGGCCATTGGTTCTGTTGTGATGGCAGCCCTAATGCTTCACGGAGGCATATACCACTATCACAAGACTGCACCCAAGCTCGAATGGTTCAAGAAGATTGAACCAATGATGCAGCACCATCAGATCATTCTGTTTGGTTTGGGCTCAATTGCGTGGGCTGGTCACTTAATTCATATAGGTGCCCCAACAGCAGCACTTTTAGACGCGATCGATGCCGGCAATCCACTTGTGATTGATGGTGTCACTATTGCTACTGCTGCAGACGTTCCAACTACGACCCTCTGCAACCCTGCAGTTTCAAGCCAGATTTTCTCTAGCTTGGATGGCCGAACAGTTGAAAACTTCTTTACTCTTAACTGGTGGGCCTTCAGTGACATCCTCACTAACAAAGGTGGGTTAAACCCTGTCACAGGAAGCCTTTGGATGACCGACATCTCACACCATCACTTGGCTTGGGGTGTTTTTGCCGTCTTCGGCGGTCATATGTGGGGTAACTCCGTTCATGGAGTAGGCCACAGAATGAAGGAAATTATGGATAACGCCAAAGGCGATCCAATACTTTTCCCTGCACCTAAAGGTCACGAAGGCATCTTTGAGTTTTTGAGCAATAGTTGGCATGCTCAACTGAGCATCAACCTGGCCATGATTGGCTCAGGCAGCATTGTTGTTGCTCATCACCAATATGCGCTCCCCGCATATCCTTATATAGCCAATGATTACCCAACTGTGCTGGGACTCTTTACCCATCACATGTGGATTGGTGGATTAATGATTTGTGGAGCGGCTGCTCACGGTGGTATCGCAATGATTCGCGATTACGACCCAGCTCTTCATATCGACAACGTACTTGATCGAATTCTCAAGTCACGTGATGCCCTTATCAGTCACCTGAACTGGGTTTGCATGTTTATTGGCTTCCACAGTTTTGGCCTTTACATCCACAATGATGTAATGCGCAGTCTGGGTAGACCTCAAGACATGTTCAGCGACACAGCTATCCAATTGCAGCCTGTATTTGCTCAATGGGTACAGAACACTTGGAATGGTTCTGTAGGAACTGCAGATCTTGTTGGAGCTGGGAACCTACCAGGTGCAGTTAGCGAAGCGTTCTCCATTCCTCTTGGAACGGCAGATTTGATGATCCATCACGTTCACGCTTTCACAATTCACGTAACTTTGCTCATCCTTCTTAAGGGTGTTCTATACGCAAGAAGCTCCCGTCTGATTCCTGATAAAGCGAATTTAGGTTTCCGCTTCTCTTGTGATGGCCCTGGCCGTGGAGGTACTTGTCAGGTTTCTTCTTGGGACCACGTTTTCCTTGGCCTGTTCTGGATGTACAACTCCATTTCAGTCATCATCTTCTACTTCTCATGGAAGATGCAAAGTGACGTTTGGGGACTCACCGGTGGCAACTTTGCACAAAGCTCCATAACTATTAATGGATGGCTTCGTGATTTCCTCTGGGCACAGTCATCACAGGTACTTACTGGTTATGGGAACTCCAATGCTGGTTATAGCCTCCTATTCTTAGGGGCTCACTTCATCTGGGCTTTCAGCCTGATGTTCCTCTTCACTGGACGTGGCTATTGGCAAGAGTTGTTTGAGTCAATCATTTGGGCTCATAACAAGCTCAAGTTGGCTCCAACCATTCAACCTAGAGCCCTTTCAATCACCCAAGGCCGTGCCGTGGGTGTAACACACTTCCTCCTAGGCGGCATTGTTACCACCTGGGCTTTCTTCCACGCCCGCCTCATTGGGCTTGGCTGACCTTTCCTGACCTTATCCCCACATGGCAACGAAATTTCCTTCGTTTAGTCAGGGTCTGGCACAGGACCCTACAACCCGTCGTATCTGGTACGGCATCGCCACGGCTCACGATTTCGAGAGCCATGACGGAATGACCGAGGAAAATCTTTATCAAAAGATTTTCGCTACTCATTTTGGTCATCTAGCGATCATTGGTCTTTGGGTTGCAGGCAACCTGTTCCATATCGCCTGGCAAGGCAACTTTGAACAATGGGTCACAGACCCCACTCATGTTCGCCCAATCGCTCACGGAATCTGGGACCCCCACTTTGGTCAAGGCCTTACTGATGCCTTAACTCAAGCTGGAGCGGATGGACCAGTAAACATTGCATATTCTGGGCTGTATCACTGGTGGTACACCATTGGAATGCGCACTAATGAAGAGTTGTTCCAAGGTGCGATTTTTATCAACATCTTGGTCTGCTGGCTTCTATTTGCAGGTTGGTTGCATCTTCAGCCAAAATTCAGACCTTCATTGGCCTGGTTCAAAAATGCTGAAGCACAGCTAAACCACCACATTGCTGTTCTATTCGGTTTCTCAAATATCGCTTGGAATGCACATCTAATTCACGTTGCTATTCCAGAGTCTCGTGGACAGCATGTTGGTTGGGATAACTGGTTAACAGTATTGCCTCACCCGGATGGTCTCGCTCCATTCTTTACAGGTAATTGGGGAGCATATGCGCAGAATCCTGACTCTCTAGAGCATGTATTTGGTACATCCCAGGGAGCAGGAACTGCCATCTATACCTTTATGGGTGGATTACATCCAGATACCGGTTCCCTTTGGCTAACTGACATTGCCCATCATCATCTTGCACTAGGTGTAGTGATGATTATCGGTGGACACATGTACAGAAATACCTTTGGTATTGGCCACACTCTGAAAGAAATCACTGAAGCACACAACACTGGTCATCCAAATGACCCACACAAGGGACATTTCGGTATTAACCACAACGGCATTTATGAGACGGTAAACAACTCACTGCATTTCCAACTAGGTCTAGCACTTGCTTGCCTAGGTGTAGCTTGCAGCTTAGTTGCCCACCACATGGGAGCACTTCCCTCCTATGCATACATAGCTCAGGACTACACAACACAAGCTGCTCTGTATACACACCATCAATACATTGCAATTCTGTTGATGTGTGGTGCTTTCTCTCATGGTGCCATCTTCTTTATTCGTGACTATGACCCTGAACTAAACAAAGACAACGTTCTTGCAAGGGTTCTAGGCACTAAGGAAGCTCTGATTAGTCACCTAAGTTGGGTCTGCATGCTTCTTGGTTTTCATACCTTGGGCTTGTACGTCCACAACGACGTTGTTGTAGCTTTCGGTACACCTGAGAAGCAGATACTCATCGAGCCAGTCTTTGCACAAGCCCTTCAGGCTTTTAGTGGAAAGGTTATGTATGGCATTGATGCTGTATTAGCCAACTCTTCAAGTGCAGCGACTCTGGCCGCTAATGGAATGCCAGGTGATCATTACTGGATGGATATGATCAATCGCCAGGATGCTTTAACTAACTTTGTTCCTATTGGACCGGCTGACTTCCTAGTCCATCACGGCATTGCTTTAGGTATCCATACAACAGCATTGATCCTTATCAAAGGTGCACTTGATGCTAGGGGTTCCAAATTAATCCCTGACAAAAAGGACTTTGGATACTCCTTCCCTTGTGATGGTCCAGGTCGAGGCGGTACTTGTGACGTCTCTGCTTGGGATGCTACTTACATGGCATTGTTCTGGGCAGTAAACACTATTGCTTGGGTTCAGTTCTACTGGCATTGGAAGCACCTAGCAATTTGGCAAGGCAACCTTGCTCAATTCAACGAATCTGGGACCTACTTGATGGGTTGGTTTAGAGATTACCTGTGGCTTAACAGTTCACAGCTAATCAATGGATATAACCCATTTGGCGTCAATGAACTTGGTCCATGGGCTTTCATGTTCCTTTGGGGTCACCTCGTTTGGGCAGTCGGATTTATGTTCCTGATTTCCTGGAGGGGATATTGGCAAGAGTTAATTGAAACCCTTGTTTGGGCTCACCAGAGAACTCCTATTGCCAACCTTGTTGGTTGGAGAGACAAGCCAGTTGCACTATCTATTGTTCAGGCTCGCCTAGTTGGTGTTACTCACTTCGTTGTAGGTACAGCCGTAACCTATGCCGCGTTCGTGATCGGATCAACTGCAGGTAAGTTTGGATAACTACTACCACATCTTTAATTAGTCGCCTAGGCGAAAGAAAGGTCAATCAACCGCCAGTATTTAACTGGCGGTTTTTTTTTGAAAAATCTTTTAAGGCCTCAAAGTTTTTGGCAATGTTGACTTTCAACCGTTTAAATAGAGATTCAGAATATCTTTTCAGAATTGACTCAATCCAATTGAGTGAATTCAAATCAAACTAAAGAAGAGAAGTTGACTTGCTATTTCTCATGCAGATTTAAATTTTACTCAAAGCCTAAGAGCAATATCTAAATTTAAATTCTAAAACACCTCGTAAATAAGAACTGGAGGATATAAAGAATTGGTTGTTTTCACTCTAAATGTATGCACTATCTTAACCCATAAGAGTATTTAGATCCATTTCTTTTAGTTTAAAAAAGTGTTGACAAAATCAGACTTACCTCTATCTAGTCAATTGTTGATATCATCAACATCAGCAGAAATCCTTTTGAGAAATTTGTTCCAAGCATGTGGCCACCCACTCCTAAACAATAAAGCAATTAAAAGCAAATAAGTACATCCTTCCAATGGATGCTTAATGTTTGACAAAGGTGGGAAAAGATCGCTAATCACATCTATTTCTGTTGAGCAGAGTGATTCAATTTACAATGAAAAATAGCACCAATACCATTTAAAGCTACTCGAAATTAAGCAACTTTAAATGGTATTAGATTCTTAGAGATCACAAACTTAAAAAAATTCCTCTGAAGCAAGTAATTGCTTCAGAGGAATAATTTAAAGGTTACTTGTTTTACTTGCTCTATTGATAACAATAAAGATCAGCCCACCCAAGGGAAGAAAGCTCCCTGTTTCATAAGGGTGTCAACATGCAAGGTCCCACAAAGCAACCATGCAAATACAGCTCCACCACATCCACCTAGCCAAAATCCACTTGTGAAGTCTGCCCATCCACGATTAGTAAAGAGGTCAGCAGGTGGATTAACAATAGTTGAATCAGGAGGTTGCACACTTGGTGATTTGCCTGGTGCGTTATAAAGAACGAGAAGCGCAGTCAAAATGTGCACTGCTCCGACAGCACTTAAAAGACCTGCTGTCAAAGCAAAATCGGTATTCCTAAAAGGACCCGTAATAGCAAACGGACCAAAAAGGAAATAACCAAACATTGCACCTACTTCAAGGCCACGGAAGTTGGGTGATAATCCATCCCGATAAAAAGGTAAGTTATTGAGCCAGGCCTTAGTGAAGTAGCCGCTATTAACAGGTGTGGCCAAATCTCCTACACAAGGATCTGAAGGTGGGTTGACTGCCCATTGATCGGCAATGCCGATATCTCCAGGGCGAACAGTGTCATCAACGTACTTTTGGTCAAATTTGACTGGCTTATTTGACTTTAGGAACGGGTCTTGAAAGTCTGTCATTTGATTTAAATGGCTGGTTTGATGGAAGAAGAAGTGTTTGACCTTCAGTCAGTTGCCGTGATATGCCGACCAACCAACACAATGAAAACTGCTGGTGTTACAAGCCCAATCAGTGGTACGAATACTGAAGGAAGCCAGTTTGCAGCAAATTCGCTAGTCATGGCATATGCCAATAGATCTACACTTACTGTATAGATTGCATTGGATTGGATACCAATAAGACCCTGTTGGTGACATAAAAGTTCAATCCATCGCCTGCTCTTACATCATCGATCAACAGCAAAAAGAGCACTTTTCCCCCTCATGAGTCAAATTTTCGCGAGTTCCGCTGCTTTGCTGCTAGCCCTATTGATCTGGGGTCTTGGCAAAAAACCACGCAATTTCGCCCTACGTAAAAACTATGCTTCTTTGCTAGAGGATATAAACCAGCCGGATATCAGCCTTATACAAAAAACGAATTTCTTTGACCCCTTACTTTCGAGCCAAACCTCATCGAGCGCTAAAAGCCTTACCTGGGAAGCCCCAAAAACTAAACATGAACAAATCGCCCTTCAAAAAGTCCTAAGAAGCTCATTCTCCGGAGGCCCTGAGCAAAGATTAAATGCAGTAAGACTTGCAAAGTTATGGGGGCACCCTTCAGTATTACCAATCCTTAGGCAAGGCCTTAAAGACTCAGATAGTCAAGTAGTAGAAACAGCTGCGGAAGCTCTTCAAAAATTCAGAGGCAAACCTGGTGCAAAAAACCTTCACAAGGAAACAGGATGCCCCCCCCGCAATGTTGCTCTAATGCGATAAATAGGTCGACCTTGACTTTCGTGATAGGTCCTAATCTGTAATTCCCCTAACAGTCCAAAGCAAAAAAGCTGTACCCCAGCAATACCCAGCACAAGTGCCAGGGTGAGAAGAGGTCTATTCCCAATATCCTCACCAAATAACTTGATCATTAACAAATAACCACTTACCAACAAGCTTCCAGCTATAGCCGCCATTCCTCCAAATCCAAATACATACATAGGCCTAGTCAAAAAGCGATTCATAAACCAAACAGTCAATAAATCCATCAGAACTCGAAAAGTGCGATCAATGCCGTACTTACTACTCCCATATTGACGCGCACGATGATTTACTTTGACCTCAGCAATTCTGGCTCCTTCAATATTTGCCAATACAGGCAGAAAACGATGAAGCTCCCCATACAATCGCATGTCAGCTAGCACCTCTCGCCTATAAGCCTTTAAAGAACAGCCATAGTCATGTAGGCGAACTCCTGTGACTCGTCCTATTAAACGATTAGCAATTTTGGAAGGCAACTTTCTCTGCAATGTTGCGTCTTGACGGTGAAAGCGCCAACCACTAACCAAGTCAAAACCCTCCTCCAACTTTTCAATCAGTAAAGGGATATCAGCTGGATCATTCTGCAAATCACCATCAAGACTGACTATTACCTCTCCACTAGCAACGTCAAAACCAGCAGCCATTGCGGCAGTCTGCCCATAATTTTTACGCAATAAAACACAAACCAATTCCTCGACATCACTACTCAGAGCTTTCAACACTTCAGCTGATCTATCAGTTGATCCATCGTTGACTAAAACTAATTCAAATCTTTTCCCCGTTGGTCGCAAGGATTTCAGGAGCTCCTCTACCAATCCAGGAAGACTTTCCTGCTCATTGTAAATAGGAACTACTACTGATAGGTCTAGGGCCAAAATCATCTATCAGAGGTATTTAAAGAACAAATTACACGCCATCTCAAGAAAGTGTAGTTCCATCATGACAGCGTTCCACCCTTCCAGCACCCCTCAATGCTGCACGGTAATAACAAGCCACTGGATTCATATCTATTGAATGAAGGCCATCACATCCAATTCCATTCCTTCCATTATCAAGGCCAGAGCTATGCCAATAAAACCCCGCCCCCTTATACAGCGCTACATGTGTACATCTTTCTAGAGAGCCAAAGAACAAAAGATCACCAGGATGAAGTAGGTCAAGATTGTCAGGACTGACCGTGACTTTCCTACAAAACCTTTCTTGTTGATATGCATCACGTGGCAACCAAATGCCTTGACTAGAAAAAGCTGCTTGAATCATTCCTGAACAATCAAAGTCAGGCCCAATGGTTCCTCCCCAAAGGTATTTATTAGGCCTTCCACAAGCATTCTCAACCCAGGAAATAACAGCAGGCAAACAACTTCTTATTTGATCACTACTAAAGAGTTTTGGCTCCCATCCAGTAGTAGGAACTATTGCTGCAATAATCTCAATTTTATTTACCCAACATATATAACCATCCTCTAGTAAACGTACCTTTAGGCGATCGAAATTTGACCTGCATATACTTTCCTTCAAGTCAGTCCCAATTACTTCAAACCTTCTACCACTAGCCGCCTGAGTAGACATGACACTACTCTCAGCAGATCCCTCATAACCATTAACTCCTGCCAAAAGTTGCCAACGACTCCCAGGAACTATTAGGTCCTTTTCGACTTGAGCTCCTAGTGTCGGCATTGACTAATGCAATAGCAATGGGGTTCTATCATCACGATCCTAAAATGAGTTTCTATCTGAAAACTCTGCTGGATCGATTTGAGAAAGAAGGTCGCCCAGGGCTTCAAAACACCGTCGCAATCAGCTGGATTCGTTATCACAATCCACAACCTCAATCAGGCAGTGGTTTTGGAGCTGGTTGGTCGGATCAACGTCTCCTCTATCCAGCGAGTGTAGTCAAACTTATATATGCAATTGCCGTAGAAGCTTGGCTTCAGAAGGATCTTCTAAAAGATTGTGAGGAGCTGCGTCGAGCAATGAGAAACATGCTCTACTCCTCTAGCAATGAAGCCACTAGCCTGATCCTCGATTTACTTACAGGAACTACTAGCGGTCCTTCTCTGATTGGAACCAATTGGCAATCCTGGCAAAGACAGCGAAATCTAGTAAATCATTGGTTGCGTGAACTGAGATGGCCAGAACTAGAGGCAGTCAACTGTTGCCAAAAGACTTGGGAGGATAGTCCCTATGGCAGAGAAAAGGATTTCTATGGCTCTGGGAATCTGAACCGCAATTCCTTAAGCACAGCTGCAACAGCAAGAGTACTGGAAGCTGTAATGACCGAGTCGATTGTCAGCCCGCAAGCTTGCAAACGAATAAAAGAATTACTATCTCGATCCTTAGATATTATTCAACGCAAATCTGATCCAGAAAATCAAGTCGATGGCTTCATAGGAGAAGGTTTACCAAAAGGAAGTCGCATATGGAGTAAAGCTGGTTTAATGAGTCAAGCTCGGCATGATGCAGCTTGGTGCAATTCCCCCGAAGGCAATCCAATGCTTTTAGTTGTCTTTAGTCAGGGCAGAGAAAGATCAAAGGACACTTTCCTCTTACCAGCTATGGCTAATGAATTGATGAAGTTCAATTCGAGACCTCTTAACCCCTAATAAAGAGAACAATCTCATCAATTTTGATCAGAAAAACTAATTATCTCCAGTCTTTTAACGCAAAGAATTAAAACACTAGATAAACACCGAAAATAAGCTGCCAAAATTCAATAAGGAAAAGACTTTCAAGAAAACGTATCGGGTTTTTAACGCTACTGCTATTTGAACAGCCAGAACTGCTTACTTGCATAAAGCTATATGCAAGTATTAGTCCTCCAATATCTACTAGTTCAGACTCCCAATTACCAACAGTGGCCCCAGTCCGGTTGGATTTTCTCCAAGGATACAGCCAAAGGTTTGGGCTTAGAACAGTCAGCGCTTAAGTCACCTAGCAATCAAAAGCACTCCAGCAAACAAGACTGATGAAGCTATAAAGCCAACGCCGAGAAGGATAGCCGCTATTGGTGTATTCAGATAAACGGATATGGTCGCCAGTTCATTTCCTTTTTTTTCTGCCACTGGTTGATCCTGAATTAATAAACAATATTCAAGCATCACCTATTACCCCCCAACTCCTAAGAGCAGATTCCTCGCAACAGTTACTAGCAAAAGCTAGTTAGATCTATTGGATGAAAAACCCTAAAAAAGGTCGGGTGTGAGTCTTAATAAGGTTTCACAGGCCTTTTAGGCTGAAACATATCAACTGCTGTGACAAGGTTCCTTTCGCTTGGGCTACTGGTTACTTCTTTAGTGCTCTCAAGCCTTTTCTCTGGCTCAGCTGATGCCAACTTCCTATCGCTTGAGCTTCTTGCTACTTCTTTAGTGTTCTCAAGCCTTTTCTCTGGTTGTGATAATTCGTTTTGCTTAACCGGATTACTTCCCAAATCAACCGACTGGGCCTCAACAGACTTCAAAGAATCCTCAGATGAATTGTTCAATTTCACTTCGCTTGAGCCTGCCTCTGAAATCACATCAGAAACCAATGGAGAGATTGAAAAGTTGCCATGAGCTAAAGACACCATAGAAAAGACAAAAATTGATGCCGCAAACAAGACGGATATAAAAATCAAAGCGATTTGATTTATGGGCCCCCACAGAACTGAAACGGAAGCCATCTCATCTTCTTCCCTTAGAGATCGATCAACGGAGCCACCCAACTTGAGAAAAACGTCATTTGTTATCCATCCTTTATTTGCAGCCCTATAAGGTGATTCTGATCTTGCAAAGTCAACTACCTCTTGTAAGCGCTGGCGTACCACTTAATTGATCCCCATAATCGCCTTATATTCAAGCACCTATCAAAACGGAATTTTGAATTAGTAAAGGCTTTTTAGCTGTACTAAGAACAATTTTAATTAAGGGAAATTACTGATCACCTTGCAATCAATGTGATTACTGAGACCAAAACTGCAGCAGCGATGACTCCCGCTGAGATCAAGCCTGCCACTTTCCCTGTATTCAGATAAACAGAAACGGTCAAAAGCTTATTACGCTCTTCTCTTTTCTTTTCTGATTTTGTCTTAACTGCACTGGCTGCTCCCACAGGA
>QCKG01000017.1 GCA_003215535.1 Prochlorococcus sp. AG-409-L18 | reverse complement strand
CAAGAGATATGGACTTATTCAAGCACCTTGATGCTGGTAAAAATTCGACAAAATCCTTCTATGAGATTGACTGTCTTAATTGCTTTTAATGCTGCCCTAGGACTTCATTAATACGGAGAGGGAGGGATTCGAACCCTCGACAGAAGTTGCCTCCTGTAACTCCTTAGCAGGGAGCCGCTTTCAACCACTCAGCCACCTCTCCAGAGGCACCTATACCTTATCAAGAGCTACACAAAACAAGCCATCTCTTTCAAGCTATAAGTCTTGGAAGCCTGTTTTTAAATCCGCAGAGAACCTCCCAAGGAATTGAGCCAATCAAACCACTCCACTCTTGAGGAGAAATAACAGTATTCCCATCTTTCCCCAACAAAGTAACAATGCTGCCTACTTCTATTTCTGGGTAATTAGTTACATCAATAACTAACTGATCCATAGTTATCGAGCCAACTTGAGGTAGTCGCATTTCATTAAACAAAACAGAAATTCGACCAGAAAGCGCCCGACTGACTCCATCGGCATAACCAATAGCAACAACAGCAAGTCTGCTTTTTCGATTAGTAGTGAACTGATGGCCATAACTAACACCAACTCCTGCAGGTACCTCCCTCAAGAGAGTTACTCTTGCTTTAACTGACAAAGCCGGTGAAAGCCCTAAATCTTTGTGCAAATGACTTATTGGGTTATATCCATAAAGAGCAAGCCCAACTCTCACCATATCAAAATGAAGTCCAGGATCACGAATAGCACCTGCTGAATTAGCCAAATGGCGACAAAAGTCTTTCCCATTACTAGGAAGAGTAGTTAACAACTCTTCAAAACGTTGCTTCTGCTTTTCAGTGATAAAAGCCGATTCCCCATTGATATCGCCATCAGCCAATGCCAAATGACTATATATACCCTTAAGCTTCAAATTAGTTAGCGTAAGAATACTCTTAATCACATCAAAAGACTCTTCAAAGTCACAACCTAACCTTGTCATACCAGTATCAACTTTAAGATGAATTTCAAAATATTGATCTGCATCTTCAGCTATTTTCTGACATAGCAAAGCCTCTTTATAACTACTTATAGTGGGCATTAAGTCACATCCAAGGCAAGCTCTAAGTTCTTCAACTTGAATAAGGTTTCCAAGCACAAGAATTGGGCAATCAATACCAACTGCCCTTAGGTCTAACCCTTCTTGCAATGTTGCAACCCCAAGATTATGAGCCCCCCCAAGCAATGCAGCTCTAGCAACCGTTTCGGCACCATGTCCATAGCCATCTGCCTTCACCACAGCCATCAGCAAACAATCCTCTGCTAACAAATTTCTTATGATTCGTGCATTTTGCTCAATAGATTTAGGGTCAATTTCAATCCAAGCCCTGTTACGAGGATCTGTTTTCAACAACACGTTGGGATTTTTACTCAAAGGGATATCACCAAATCTTGGGATCAATTATGAAAAGCATGGTTAAGTCATGAGTAATGCGATAACGATTTAATGCAGTTAGCATGCCGCGAAATAGGAGTTCTGGCATGAGCCAGGTTCTAGTTCTAAATGCATCCTATGAACCGCTGAACATCACCACGTGGCGTCGTGCAATGGTGATGATGCTGAAGGGGAAAGCAGAAAGCCTGGAAGAAGATGAAAGTAGACAAGTCAGGCAGAACACCATGCTCCCGACTGTTATACGTCTGAGGCAGTTTGTTCATGTGCCATTCCGAGAACTACCTTTAACGCGTCGAAACATTCTTCAGCGAGATAATTATTGCTGTCAATATTGCAACTCCAGCGGCGAAGCATTATCTATTGACCATGTAATGCCTCGTAGCAGAGGGGGAACAGATACTTGGGAAAACGTCACCACAGCCTGCCTTAACTGCAATGTAATTAAAGGTAATCGCACCCCTGAAGAAGCAAAAATGCCTTTAAAGAGATCGCCTCGTCGTCCGCTAAGTGGTCTTATTTTTGAAGCAACTAAACAGATCGATTCTGGTAGACATAAGGAATGGGGGAAATATGTGATTGGTTCGGATTAAAAAGGTATTAGTTCAATCATCTTCTTGATTACTGAGTTGTTCCATTTGACGCCTCTGTTCTTCTGCAATACAGGCCCCAATAAGTTCCTCCAGCTGACCGGAGAGAACTGGTTCCAGAGAGAAGTTACATCCCAAACGATGATCAGTCGTTCGATTGTCTTTGAAATTGTAAGTACGAATCTTTTCACTCCTATCCCCAGTACCAACCTGAGCTCTCCTTGCTGAACTTTCCTTAGCATTGGCCTCTGCAATCTCCATCTCGAGCAACTTTGCTCGCAAAATCTCCATTGCTCTTTCTCGATTTTGAAGTTGGGATCGTTCCTGAGTACAAAAAACTCTTATCCCAGTTGGTTTGTGCAGCAAATCAACTGCTGTTTCAACCTTATTTACATTCTGTCCTCCCGCCCCTCCTGAACGTGCAGTACTAATTTCTAGATCTACTGCTTCAATCTGAACTTCCACAGGGTCTGCCTCTGGCATGACTGCAACAGTTGCCGTGGAAGTGTGAACCCTTCCTTGAGATTCAGTTGATGGAACTCGTTGAACTCTATGCACACCTGCCTCAAATTTCAGTTGACTAAAAACCGCGTCTCCTTTAACAGAAATTATTAACTCACGAAATCCACCAAGATCAGCCTCAGTACAACTAATTGGTTTAACAGTCCATCCAACTCTTTGGCCATATCTCTCATACATACGAGCCAGATCGCCCGCCCAGAGGCAGGCTTCATCACCTCCAGCACCAGCTCGAATTTCAAGCATCACACTCCTCTCATCTCGAGGATCCTTTGGTAAAAGGGCCAAAGTCAAATTTTCAATCAAATCTTTCTTGCAACCCTCAAGGCGAATTAACTCTTCCTGAGCAAGAGACTCCATATCCTGATCTCCTTTGCTTTCTCTCAAAAGAGCTTTCGCCTGCGTCCACTCCTGCTCAACTTCCAAAAGAGATTGATAGTCCAATACAAGAGGCTCTAAGCGGGCTCGTTCTCGTGCAATTGTTTCTAATCGTTTTGGATCAGCTGCCACCTCAGGATCAGCTAGCTGAAGTTCCAAATTCCTAAAACTTAACTGTGCTGTCTGAAGCCGTTCGTTAAGGGTTGAAGTGTCCATCCCCATCAACTCCTATTTAGATATATGAAACAACTTCAAAGTGAAAGAGCTCAAACTTCTTCAGTTGTTGGTTCCTTAGGTTCTTTCTTAGAAGTGTTTTTTTTCTGACTGGAAGCATCTTCAGTTGAAGCCATTCCGTACTTACGCATAAAGCGATCAACACGGCCCTCTGTATCCAAGATTTTCTGGGTGCCAGTAAAGAAAGGATGATTACCACTCCATACATCCACATGGATTTCAGGCTGGGTTGCCCCAGTAGTCATAACCACCTCTCCATTACATATGACCTTGGCCTCCGGATACCAAGTTGGATGAATATCTGGCTTAGGCATTGAAATAAAAAGATGAAAGGAGTGGGATTGCTATTAAAGGTTTTCGAGCACTAACGTTTAGAGAACTGAGGAGCCTTGCGAGCCTTCTTAAGACCATACTTACGACGCTCTTTAGCTCGAGGGTCTCTACTTAAATGTCCCTCTGTCTTTAGAGGCTTTCGATTATCAATAGAAAGCTCACACAAAGCACGGGCTGCACCTTGCTTTATGGCATCTGCCTGGCCTGTTAATCCTCCACCATGAACATTAACAAGAACATCGTATGAGTCATTAAGGCCAAGAGTGAGCAAAGGGGCTTTTACAGCAGCCAAATAAGCTGGATTGAAATTCAAATAATGATCACCCGGTCGACCATTAATTGTGATTTTGCCATTGCCAGGGACCAAGCGAACACGTGCTACGGAAGTCTTACGTCGGCCTGTGCCTCGATAAACAACATTGTTATTAGGGGAGCTGGTCATTGCGCAATAGAAGAGGAAGAGGAGGAATCAAATTGAAGTTTCACAGGGTTCTGAGCAGTATGTGGATGTTCAGAACCTCTATATACCTTGAGTTTTCGAAACAACTGTCTTCCTAATGAATTATGAGGAAGCATTCCTTTGATTGCTTTTTCAATAATTCTTTCAGGGATACGTTCCTGGAGAGAGGTGAAAGATTCGGTCTTCATTCCTCCAGGCCTGCCGGAATGACGCCGATAAAGCTTTTGCTGGGCTTTATTGCCACTGACACGAATCTTATCTGCATTAACAACAACAACAAAGTCACCAGTATCCAAATGTGGGGTGAAGTTGGGTTTGTTCTTGCCTCGCAGTAATGAAGCGACTTCAGTGGCAAGTCTGCCAAGTGTCTGTTCTGCAGCATCAACCAGATACCACTGGCGGCTGATTGAATCGATGGAAGGGATCGCTGTCTTGTTCATCACTCCGGCACGCCGGTTCTTAGATGCACTATTTTTCGTAATAGTGCTGGACAAATGAGCTTCAGGTCAAAGGTCAAGACCTTAAAAAAGCTCAAAAGAAGATTTTACACTTTCAAGTCGTAACTTTCATTTGTATTCTCCAAAATCAAAAGAGGCAAAAATCGATCAATCACAAGGCATTGGCCTTAGATGCCTTATAGGCAAGCCAAAGAAGGTGGAAGTTTTGGAGGATCATTCACACTGAGTACATATCGAGGGAAGCTGTCATGGCTTCCAGCCTCTGAAAAAAATGACTCGTCATAACCAGCACCTAAGAAACAAAGTCCATGAGCTGGAGCAGCTTCTTTGACTTCCTCTCGGCGACATTCTTTCCAGCGCCGTTCGAAAGTCTCAAGTTTCAACCTGTGCTCTCCCAAAGAGACTAATTGCCCTACTAATAGTCTGATCATTCCATATAAAAAGCCACTGGCTTGGACTTCAATTATCACTAAGTCTCCCTGACGTTCCAATTGAACTTCCTGAATAGTGGTAATCCCATCAGCCCTTTGACTCCCCGCTCGCTGAAAAGCACTGAAATCATTGGTCCCCAATAAGCCCTCTAACGCCAACCGCATCATCTCTTCATCTAATTTGAATTGATAGCGATGCCAACTCCATGGGGCTAAAAATAAATTTGGTCGGCAGCTATTGAAAATGGTGTATCTATATCTGCGAAAAGTCGCTGAATAACAGGCATGCCAAGTTGTGGGACGATCTACAGCCTCCCTAACCCTAATAGTGATAGGCAACCTCCCATTTAAGGCAGAAGTCCACCTATGAATCGGGATAGGTCCCGAGCTATCAAAATGAACAACCTGCCCAGCAGCATGCACACCCGCATCTGTCCTCCCAGCAGCTACTGCCTTAACAGGACGAAATGGATCCAGATCTGCAATAGCTGTCTCCAAAACACTCTGCACACTTGTTCCTTCACGTTGTCGTTGCCAACCACAGAAACAAGAACCGTCATATTGAATGCTTAAAGCAATCCTTCTAAGTCCCTTAACCATTCACTGTTTAAGCTAAAGGATTAAATGAAATTGGGAAAAGTTCAGAATTTTGTGGGAGAAGCCACCTATAAGCTTTAAACCAATTCAATAATGGCCATTTGAGCATTATCTCCTCTACGAGGGACTGTCCTAACTATGCGTGTGTATCCTCCTTGTCGATCACCATATCTATCCTGCGCTTTATCAAATAATGCATGAACCAATTGCTTGTCATATATATATCCAATAGCTCTTCTCCTAGATGCGAGGCTTCCTTCTTTTGCAAGAGAAATCATTCTCTCAGCTTCATCTCTCAATGCCTTTGCTCTTGCTTTAGTAGTAGTTACACGACCTTCTCGAATTAACTGTGTGGTCAATCCACGCAGCATTGCTTTACGCTGATCGGCTGGTCGACCAAGTTTTTGTACTCGACATTGATGGCGCATGATAATTCAGGGGTATTAACCCAAACAAGAAAAATTAGGCAGAAGTCCTGCTTTGAGGAATTGAAATTCCAATTCTCTCTAAAGCTTCAATAACCTCATCCGCTGATTTTGATCCAAAATTCTTAATCTCCAGGAGATCCTCGTAACTGAAGCCCATTAAATCTGATACAGAATTAACTTGAGCTCGTTTTAAGCAGTTGTAAGCCCTAACAGATAGGTTCAGTTCTTCAAGAGGAATTTGCGCTTCAGCTGATGGTTCAGGTTCATGTGTCTCCTCCTCAATCATTGTGACTGTTGCTAAAGGCTGAAATAGCTGAATAAGAAGGTTTGCAGCCTCTGCAATTGCATCATCTGGGGTAGTTGAACCATCAGTTACGACTTCCATTCGAAGCCTTTCACGAGTTGACCCACCTTCAGCGACAGCGGTCTCATCAATGGTGAAATTAACCCTTTGAACGGGCATAAACACAGCGTCGATCTGCAAAAGATCAATAGCGCTGGTCTCCTCGTTATGCCTATCAACAGGTCGATATCCAATACCTCGCTCTACATGAACTTCCAATTCAAGACTATGCCCCTCATGGACTGTTGCTATTGGCCTGTCCCCATCAACTACCTGAACTTGAGAGGAAAACTTTAAATCCTTGGCTTTAACCTCGGCTGGACCTGAAACAACTAAACGACCTATTTCCAACTCAGGAGTTCTACTATTTACCGAAAGCTGCTTGCAATTCAAAAGGATATCCAACACATCCTCCCGAACCCCTGGGATAGTGGCATATTCGTGATTAACCCCAGAAATCCTTACAGCTGTTACTGCGCTCCCCTCTAGCCCTCCCATAAGAACCCTTCTAAGGGAATTCCCTAGAGTGGTGGCCTGACCACGCTCAAGAGGGCCTATCAGGAAGGTCCCTGTCTGAGCACGATCCTCAGCCACTTGATGGTCGATCCGATCAATCTGGTATTGCAGCACGGTCTGATGCGGTAAAGGGGAGAAAGTGAATTAGAAAGTTAAGGGAGAGATGAGATCCTCAAACCCGTCGGCGTTTGGGCCTCCGGCACCCATTATGTGGAAGAGGGGTGACATCCCTGATTAAAGTGATCTCAAGACCTGCAACTTGCAAGGCGCGGATAGCGGTTTCCCGCCCTGAGCCTGGCCCTCTTACAAGAACCTCTATTTGTCGCATGCCTTGTTCTAAGGCACGTCGAGCTGCCGCTTCAGCTGCAGTTTGAGCGGCAAATGGAGTACCCTTTCGAGCACCCTTGAATCCACTTGCTCCTGCAGAAGACCAAGAGATTACCTCTCCTGAAGTATCAGTAATGGAAACGATTGTGTTGTTGAAGGTGCTTTGAATATGCACAACGCCATTAGGAACGTTGCGCTTAGCCTTCTTCGATCCAGTTTTCTTAGTTGGTGTCGCCATGGCCTTGGGCCTTTAGGAACAGAGTGGTGATGTCCTGCTTTAGCAGGACACGAAAAATTGGTATTTTATTTTTTCTTACCTGCGACTGTTTTACGTGCCCCTCTACGGGTACGCGCATTGGTACGTGTTCGCTGCCCTCTAACAGGCAAGCTCATTCGATGTCGACGTCCTCTCAAGCAACCTATGTCCTGAAGCCTTTTTAAGGCCATCCCCTCCTGACGGCGAAGATCTCCTTCAAGAGTGAAGGATTCAGTGGCAGCTCTAAGCTTCTGAACATCACCATCCTCTAGATCCTTGACTCGTATATCTGGATTAACTCCAGACTTAGCAAGGATGGTTTTGGCACGGGTAAGGCCAACTCCATAGATGTAAGTAAGGGCAACTTCAACTCGCTTTTCGCGAGGTATGTCGATGCCTGCAATCCTTGCCACTGGGCAATTAAGCGAAGGGTAACTGGAACCACCAAAGGCGGTAAAAACCTAGAATTTAGACCTCTAAAAAAAGATCAAATCTAGAGGCATCAAGGATTAACCCTGACGCTGTTTGTGCTTGGGGTTGGTACAAATGACCATGACCCGGCCGTGGCGGCGAATCACCCGGCACTTCTCACACATTTTTTTGACTGAGGCACGCACCTTCATAGGGTGTGTCTCTCCAAATTTCCAAACAGAAATCCTACTACACCAATCATTCTAAAATTTCCTGTATCCGATTTGAAATCTCATCAATGGTCCCGGACCCACTAATAGCCTTTAACAACCCCTTACCCCTGTAGTGATCAACCAGAGGAGCAGTCATGTTTTTATAAACTTCCAATCGATGCCGAATAACCTCTTCGTTGTCATCATCTCTCCCTCGCGCAAGGAGTCTTTGAATTAAAAGTCCATCGTCAATTTTTAAAAAAACAACCAACTGAATCGGCTGATCCACTTGAACAAGTAGGTCCTCAAGTGCTTGCGCCTGAAAAACATTACGTGGGAATCCATCCAAAAGCCAACCAGAATCAAGACCGATTAATTTGTTCTTAACTATCGACAGAACAAGCTCATCACTTACAAGCCCGCCTTTACTCATTATTGTCTGCGCCTTTTGACCAAGATCAGTCCCTGCTTGGACTTCTGAGCGGAGAAGGTCACCAGTAGAAAGATGCAAAAGATTATTTTTTTTGCATAGGCGATCTGCCTGAGTTCCTTTTCCCGCTCCTGGGGGACCTAAAAAAAGTAAACGTTGCTTCATTTCAAGAATTTTCGAAAGTTAAGAAAGATTCGGAGTTTTATTATTGACGAACAAGGCCTTCGTAACGCTGAGAAATCACATAAGTCTGAACTTGTTTTGCCGTATCTATTGCTACTCCCACAAGAATAAGTAAAGAGGTCGCTCCTAAACCTTGAAATGTTTGAACATTAGTAGCACGCTCAACAGCAGCAGGAATAATTGCAACCGATCCCAAGAAAAGGCCTCCAAGCAAAGTGAGCCGATTTTGTACACCAGATAGGTACTTTGCGGTTGCACTCCCAGGCCTTACTCCAGGTATTGCGACTCCACCTCGCTTCAGGTTAGTTGCAATATCAATTGGATTAATTGTTAAAGAAGCATAGAAATAAGCAAAACCTAGTATTAATGCAAAAAATGCTATTGCATACGGCCAAGGGTTAGCAGCCCCAGGGCTTAAAGAGCTTGCTGCCCTAATAAGCAAAGGATTCTTAGTAAAATTAGCGATTGTAATAGGGAGAAAAATCAATGCCGAAGCAAAAATAATTGGCATAACACCTCCTGCATTTAATTTTAATGGGAGATAACTCTGTCTTACTGGCAAAAGGCTTGCTCCTCCCATCTGCCTTTTCGCACTAACAATTGGAAGGCGTCGTGCTCCTTCCTGCACAAAAATAATTCCAACTATAGTAAAAAGGAATACGAGCAAAAGTACAATTATTCCAACAACATCATTTCTATCTCCAGTCTGAGCTTTTTCTATAGTTGAACTCAACGCCTTCGGTAAAGTAGCAACAATATTCAAAAAAATTACCAAAGAAGCACCTTGGCCAATTCCTCTCTCAGTGATAATTTCGCTAAGCCACATTACAATCATTGATCCTGTCACCAAAGCCAATGCTGTCTGGGCGACAAAAGCGACTTCGCTTAAATCTTCAATTGAATACTGTCTAAGTATTAATGCAAAAATAAGACTCTGAATGAGGCCCCACCCAAGAGCAACATATCGAGTGATTTGAGCAATTTTCCTACGTCCTGCCTCACCTTCATTCTTTTGGAGATCCTCGAGCTGAGGCAGAGCTGCTGTTAAAAGCTGAATAATAATAGATGCATTAATAAAAGGAAGTATTCCAAGTGCAAAAATACCTAATGTTGAGATACCACCGCCAGTAAAGATATCTAAAAACCCTATTAATTGCCCTCCTTGCTCTATAAAGGTTTGAAAAGCCTCTCGATCGATTCCAGGTATTGGGATATAAATACCAAGTCGGATCAGTAACAACAATCCCAAAGTTATAAGCACTCTTCCACGCAACTCTGAATTGCGTATTAACTGAGAGATAACTTCTCCAGCGCTAGGATTTCGGCCCCTGCTAACAAGCATGTATCAAAAAATAATCAGTGAGTAAGTTGCAACTAAGTCCTCTGAAAGGTGGAAACTATCAAAGCAAAGCCTTCCCTTCCTTTATCTTCAATCAAGTATCTCACATGTGCCACCTGCAGCTTCTATCTTGCTACGTGCTGTTTTTGTAAATGCTGCTGCCTGAACTGTGAGTTTTGCTGTTAATTCTCCATTACCAAGAATTTTCAAAGGGTATTTAGGATTTGTCAAAAGTCCATCTTTAACTAATGAGTCAAGGCTCACAGTAGTACCCGCTTTTAGATCATTTAGAGAAGAAACGTTCAAAACACTAAAGTTCCTTCTATTAACTATGGGAAAGTGCTTCAATTTCGGTACGCGTCGATAAAGAGGCATTTGACCTCCTTCGAAGCCAGGGCGAGTTGGTCTGCCTGATCTAGATTTCTGACCACGCATACCAAAACCACAGCTTGCTCCCTGGCCCGCGGCAATCCCACGACCCTTGCGGAGCTTGCGCCGACGAGCTCCTGAGTTTGCCTTTAGAGAATCGAGTCGAAGTGTCATTGGATTTGTCATGAATAGATCTGCTCAAGGGAAATCCCACGTTCTTTAGCGGTTTCCTTATGAGTACGGAGGCCAGCTAGAGCAACCATCGCTGCACGCGCATTATTCAATGGAGTCTTACTTCCTAGTCGCTTAGCAAGAACATTTTTAATTCCTGCCAGCTCAAGAACAGTACGAATAGAACCACCTGCAATAACACCAGTACCTGGTGCAGCAGGACGAATTAAAACACTAGCCGCTCCATCTCTTCCATTAGAAAGAGTTGGAATGGAGCTATTTCGTGTTAGAGGAACCTTGACTAAATGTTTCTTGCCATCTGCAACACCTTTACGAACAGCACCAATCACATCTCCAGCCTTACCAACCCCTACACCCACTTGTCCTCGCTCATTACCTACAACAACAATGGCACGAAAACTCATCTTTTTACCCCCTTTCACAGTTTTAGAGACTCTCCTAATCTGAACAACCCTTTCCTGCCATTCAGAATCTCTCTCCTGTCCACGACCACCTCTTCGCCCTCCGCCTCGACGTTCTCTACCTCCTCCTCCTCGACGTTGCTCCTGTTGACCACCTTCAGCAGCAGGAACTTCTGATGCCGCAGGAACGTCTTTCGTGCTGGATTGTTTTTTTTGTTCTGTCATTTTGAGAGCAGGAATCAGAAGTGAAGGCCCGCTTTCCGGGCTGCATCGGCAAGAGCTTTCACTCTGCCGTGGTAAAGATTGCCACCGCGATCGAAGACCACATCTTCTATGCCTTTAGCAAGAGCACGCTGAGCAACTAATTCACCAACGGCCGTAGATGCATTGCAGCTACTACCATCAGCTTTAAGGCTTACGCGAAGATCTTTCTCAAGAGTTGATGCTGCACAAAGAGTACTTTGTGCTTCATCATCAATAACCTGAGCATAAATGTGGTTATTCGAGCGAAATACAGCAAGCCTAGGACGAGCTGGAGTACCACTTAAGTGACGCCGTAGGCGCCTATGGCGCTTTTGAGTCTGTTGCTTTCGAGAAAGGATTGACATAACGGAAAAGATTAGAGAAAAGTATTGAAAGCCCTTATTTCTTGCCGGACTTACCGGCCTTTCTAAGTATTCTTTCGCCCTCATATTTAATACCTTTACCCTTATAAGGCTCTGGTGGGCGAATCGAACGGATTTTTGCCGCCTCATTACCTACCAGTTCCTTATCAGCACCTGAAACAGTGACATTAGTATTGTTCTCTACTGCAAAAGTAATCCCAACTGGAGGAATTACTTCAACTGGATGACTATATCCAGCACTAACAACCAGAGTCTTTCCTTTCACCTGCGCTCGAGAACCTACACCAATAATTTCCAACTTCCTTATATAGCCTTTGCTAACCCCTTCGATCATGTTGGCAACCAAGGTTCTACAAAGGCCATGACGCTCTCGGGACCTTCGTTTCTCACTAGTTGGTGAAACCACAATAGTGTTTTCAACCTGACTAATGCTTATGCCATCAGGGAGAGTACGACTCAACTCTCCTTTAGGCCCTTTCACTGTGACAGAAAGACCATCCAATGTCACAGCCACCTTGTCTGGCAGAGGAATAGGTTTTTTACCAATACGGGACATAATTAAAACTCCTGATCAATAGACGTAGCAGAGAACTTCTCCGCCAACGCCTTGTTTGCGAGCATCTCGATCGCTCATAACACCTTTGGAAGTAGAAATGATCGCCACTCCGAGTCCACCTAAAACTTTAGGAAGGCCCCTAGTGTTCTTATAAATCCTCAAGCCAGGCTTACTAACTCGCTGCATCGAACGAATTGTGGGATAGCGATGCTTACCGCTATATTTCAGCTGAAGGATTAGTTGAGTGCTTACACCCTCTCCTTCTTCTGTGATTTCAGCAATAAATCCTTCCTTTTGAAGGACTTTTGCAATACTCCTAGACATGCGTGAAGCAGGTATACGAGTGGACTGGTGACGTTTCTCACTAGCATTTCGAATGCGAGTGAGCATGTCTGAAATTGGATCGTGGTTTGCCATAGTCGTCTGCGAAGAGGGGTTTAGTTGCTACGGAAGGGCATTCCCATCTCGCGGAGGAGGGCTCGGCCCTCTTCATCCGTTCGGGCGCTGGTCACGATGGTGATGTCCATGCCCCTGATGGCGTCGATTTTGTCAAAAGAAATCTCTGGGAAAATAATTTGCTCTCGTACTCCAAGGGTGTAGTTACCTCGGCCATCAAAGCTTTTTGGGCTCACCCCACGGAAATCCCTAATCCTTGGCAATGCAAGATTGATTAATCGTTCCAAAAATGCATACATACGCTCACCTCGAAGAGTCACCGCACAACCAATTGGCATCCCCTCGCGAATTTTAAAACCTGCAATTGCCTTCTTAGCCCTTGTAACTAGTACCTTCTGACCAGTAATTGTAGCTAATTCGGATATCGAAGCTTCCAAGGACTTGGCATTCTGGGCAGCTTCTCCTAGCCCTCTATTAACAGTGACTTTCATCACCTTAGGGACCTGGTGGATATTCGAGAGACTTAAATCTTTCAGCAATTTTGGCTGAATAGTCTCCTTATAACGCTTTTTGAGTGACATGGATTAAAAGTGTGCTTCTGGAATTGGTCAGAAGTCAATTGAATGAGCTTTGAAGATAGTTGGGGAGTCCTTGGAGAAAGAACGAGAAAGGCAGGTGATTAATTAATCAATTAATTCACCTGTCTTTTTTAAACGTCGCTTCTTAATTCCATCTTTATCAACAAAAACTTCTACTCGACTCGCTACTTTTTTGGCTTTGGAATAGAGCATCACATTAGATGCATGCAAAGAAGCCTCTTCATTAACAATCCTCCCAGCCTCTCCTTCCTGAGTGGGTTTCAAATGACGAGTTCTAAGATTTATTCCTTGGACGATCACACGATTCTGAATGGGCAAAGTTTTCAAAACCTCACCTGTTTTCCCCTTGTCCTTGCCATTGATAACTTGAACAGTGTCACCTTTGCGAATCCTCATCTTGATTGGCTTGGATGATTGTGATTTGTTCATTAGATTTGTCATTCAAATCACCTCCGGAGCAAGAGATACGATTTTCGTGAAGTTTCGCTCGCGAAGCTCACGTGCAACAGGCCCAAAAACCCTAGTGCCCCTAGGGTTCTTATCATCATTAATAAGAACTGCCGCATTGTCATCAAATCGAATTGAGTTACCCGTCTCACGCCGCATAGTCGCCTTAGTACGTACTACTACTGCCTTGACAACATCTGATTTCTTCACACCCATATTTGGCATCGCATCCTTTACGGCAGCGACAATTACATCTCCAACATGTGCATAACGTCGATTAGATCCCAAGACACGTATGCATTGAATACGCTTTGCACCGCTGTTATCAGCGACAGTAAGGAAAGTTTCTTGCTGAATCATTTCGCAACCTCCTCCTCTTTAGCGCTGTGACTGAGTACCTCAGAAACTGACCAGCGCTTAGATGCACTTAGTGGACGAGTTTCAATAATGCGAACTCTGTCACCTACCCGACAATTGTTTTCTGAATCATGAGCTTTGTAGCGGGTTGTCCGGCTAACCGTCTTCTGATAGATGGGGTGAGGGAAGCGGTTCTCAACCGCTACTACCACTGTTTTGTCCATCTTGTTGCTTACTACGGTGCCTACCCTTTCCTTGAGTGCCATGGTTGGTAAAGAGGTAATCAGGATGAGGTGTTAGAGCTGCTTCGCTCTTGTTGCACAGTCAAAAGTTGCGCCAACTTAATTCGGGCATCTTTAAAACGGTGGGTGTTCGTGAGCTGCCGAGTTGCTTGCTGAAAGCGAAGATCAAAAAGCTCGCGACGAATGTCATCAACTTGTTCAGTGATGTCAGCATCGGTGAGCTTCCGCACCTCGGCAGGATCTGGTCTGGCCATGATTTAAGTCTCCAAGGTGGGAACGGTTGGCAAACTGGAAGAAGGAGCGCTTTGAAGCTCCTGGTCGGAGTCGGGGAGAGCTAGAAACTTTGTTTTAACGGGGAGCTTGTATTGAGCAAGCCTCATCGCTTCCCGAGCTATTGCTTCAGTAATCTCCTCTCCACCCATTTCAAACAGAATTCGACCAGGCTTAATGACGGCGACCCAAAATTCAGGATTACCCTTACCCGATCCCATCCGAGTTTCAGCAGGCCTCATAGTGACTGGTTTATCCGGAAAAATCCGAATCCAAATCTTCCCGCCACGTTTGACGTAACGCGTCATCGCTCTCCTACTAGCCTCTATCTGACGTGAGGTGATCCAACCACACTCTTGGGCTTGTAATGCGAACTGCCCAAAGGCAATTGTGTTGCCTCGGGTAGCTACGCCGCGCATGCGGCCTCGTTGCTGTTTCCGGAATTTGACTCGTTTTGGACTAAGCATGATTTAGATCTCCTTGTCAGCCCTCGTTAGAGCGGTCTTCGAACTGTTGGGGCCGTCGATTGCCCTTTCGCCTTGGGCTTACACCCACTGGCATCGCCTGATCTTCTTTTGCCAATACTTCTCCTTTAAAAACCCAGACTTTGATGCCAAGGACTCCGTAAGTTGTAGTGGCAACCTTAGTTGCATAATCGATTTCGGCTCTAAGTGTATGGAGAGGGACACGCCCTTCTCGAGTCCACTCTGTCCTAGCGATCTCAGCTCCATTCAAGCGACCTCCTACTTGAATTTTTAGGCCCAAAACACCTGCCCTTTGAGCTCGCTGGACCGCCATACGAATGGTCCTACGAAAGGCAACCCGTTTCTCCAACTGCTGAGCTATATATTCGGCCAACAGAAAAGCATCTGCATCTACCCGATCAACTTCAACAACATTAATTCGTACTTGTCTACTGCGATCCCCAATGGTTTTCTGAATCCCAGAGCGAAGATCTTCAATCCCACTGCCCTGGCGTCCAACAATGACTCCTGGTCTAGCTGTCTTTAACTCAACTTCAAGTTGATCTGCTTTTCGCGCTATCAAAACATCACTAATGCCTGCTGCCCCATATTTCTTAGTTATAAATTGACGAATTCTGTCATCCTCTTGCAAGAGAAGGGGATAAGTCTTTGCAGGTGCATACCAACGAGAGCGATGTTCCTGGGTTATCCCCAGGCGTAAACCAGTTGGATGGATTTTGTGTCCCATCAGTCGATTAAGTCAGGAGGTCAGGGTCAGGATTCAGCCTGACTTGTCACAGCAATGCTGATATGACAAGTCTGCTTTTTGATCGCAAAAGCACGGCCTTGGGCTCGAGGCCTATAGCGCTTCATTGCTGGGCCCATATCAGCAATAGCGCTAGTAATTACTAAGGAAGCTGGATCAAGGCCAAGGTTGTGCTCAGCATTCGCTACAGCAGACCTCAATACCTTAGTAATAGGGCCTGTGGAGCGATAAGGCATGAACTCCAACATGATCAAGGCATCGCGGTAAGTCCGACCACGAATCTGATCAAGCACACGTCGGACCTTGGAGACAGAGCCTCGAATATACCGACCATGAGCCTGAGCTACTGGAGTAGTAAGAGATGAATTAGTCATGATGGTCAGCGGCCTCCTTTTTTGTCTCTTATATGGCCCTTATATGTACGAGTTGGTGCGAATTCACCCAACTTGTGCCCAACCATCTGCTCTGTAATAAATACAGGTATATGTGTCTTACCATTGTGCACTGCAATGGTATGTCCAATCATCATTGGAAGGATTGTCGAAGCACGTGACCAGGTTTTGATAACTGATTTGTCATCATCACTATTTTGCTTCTCAACCTTCTTAAGAAGACTGTCAGCAATAAATGGTCCTTTTTTTAATGAACGTCCCATAACAGATTAGGAAAAAAATAAATCAGTGAATGACATCAGGAATCCCTTCCGCCACGACTCCTCTTAGAGACGCGACGACGTTTACGAAGAACAAACCGATTACTAGGTTTGTTCCTTTTTCTGGTCTTAAGCCCAAGAGCGGGCTTACCCCAAGGAGTAACTGGTCCAGACCGGCCAATCGGTGCTCGTCCCTCACCACCACCATGAGGATGATCACAAGGGTTCATAACGCTCCCTCGAACCTGAGGCCTACGGCCAAGCCAGCGACGTCTACCAGCCTTCCCAAGGCTGGTATTCCTAATTTCGGAATTACCTACCTCACCAAGAGTTGCATAACACTCTCTTCTGACAAGACGAACCTCAGTAGAAGGCAATTTCAAAGCAACATAGTCGCCCTCCTTAGCCATAACCTGTGCACTTGAGCCAGCCGAACGAACCATTTGTCCACCACGACCTGCAAACAACTCGACACAATGCACGTTAGAACCTAAAGGCATGGCCGAAAGAGGCATGGCATTACCAGGCTCGATTGGTACATCTGGTCCGGAAACGACTTCCTGACCTACTGTTACCCCCGCTGGGGCAAGAATGTAACGCTTCTCACCGTCGGCATAAAACAGCAGCGCAAGACGAGCATTTCGGTGAGGGTCATAGTGAATAGCAGCAACTTTGGCTGTAATGCCATGTTTATTACGACGAAAATCAACCACCCGATATAAACGCTTATGACCTCCACCACGATGACGACAAGTAATAACCCCTCGATTATTGCGACCTTTACGTCGATGTTTTGCGACTAAAAGGGAACGTTCAGGCTTACGTTCAGTTACCTCACTGAAATCAGTAACGACCCTTCCACGGGTTCCAGGGCTATAGGGACGGAAAGTACGGATTGCCATAATAATTAGCTCCCTTAAGACTCAGGGAAAAGTTGAATCGTGTTTCCCTCGGCAAGCTTGACCACAGCCTTTTTGACCTGTGCACGCCTACCAGAAAAGCGACCAACACGACGGGTACGCCGTGGAGGGTTCATTGTGCTAACCCCCACTACTCGGACATCAAACATCTTTTCAACTGCGGCCTTTATATCAGGCTTAGCAGCTCGATGATCCACCTCAAAAGTGTACTGATTTAGCTCCAAAGCTCTGGTAGCTTTTTCAGTGATCAATGGCCGACGAATTACATCAGCCAAACGCCCAGAGAAAGCCTCAGTCATTTCCATATACCTCCTGGATTGTTGCAAGAGCGTCCTCACCAACAACCAGTGCATTGGCATGGAGAAGATCGAATACATTCAGCTGATCTGCTGCAATCACCTTGACCCTCTGGAGATTATTTACAGAGCGTCTAATGATCTCTGAGGGTTTTGAAAGGATTATCAGCACCTTGGAGTCAAGACTGATTCCCAAACGCCCAAGCGCATCAGTGATCTCTTTAGTCTTGGGTTTTTGAAGTGTCAACCCAAAATCCTTAACCACAAGGAGATCCTCAAGTCTCGCCATAAGAGCTGTTCTCAAAGCAAGACGCCGCTCCTTTCTATTCATTGAAAGGTTATAAACGCGAGGCTTAGGTCCAAAAATGATTCCACCTCCTGGACGGAGAGGTGTCCTGATAGAACCTTGCCTGGCTCTACCGGTTCCTTTCTGCTTGTAAGGCTTTCGACCACCACCACGAACTTCTGAGCGAGTAAGAGTACTCGCCGTACCCTGCCTGCTATGAGCCTGTTGTCGCAAAACAGCCCTATGCATAAGGTCGAGAGCACTCGATTCCTTGGCAACCTTCAAATCAATACTTGCTTGACCTGACTCCTTACCTTCCCAATCACGAACAACACAGCTAGCCATCACTTACTACCTCCCTTAAGAGATTGGGAGCCCACAACTTTTGCAGGGCGGATATTAAGCAAAGCCCCTGGTTTCCCTGGAACAGAGCCCTTTACAACCAGGAGATTCCTCTCACTATCTACTCTCAAAATAGTGAGGCCTCGAGTGGTAACTTTTTTCCCTCCATAGCGACCAGCCATACGTTTACCTGGGTATATACGTCCTGGAGTAGTGCCAGCACCCGTTGAGCCAGGCTCACGATGGTTCTTAGAACCATGAGTCATGGGGCCTCGGCTAAAACCATGACGTTTCTGATAACCAGAAAAGCCACGGCCCATAGTGTCCCCACTCACATCAACTTTCTGACCCGCTTCAAAATTACCCACAGTCACGGGATTACCAAGCTCAAGACCATCAAGAGCTTCAACTCGATATTCACGCAAATGGCGCAATAACACTTCGCCTGACTTGGACAGATGACCAATAGATGGCTTATTTATCAACTTCTCACGAGTGTCACCAAATCCAATCTGAACCGAAGAATAACCATCGATAGACTTGCTCTTAAGTTGTGTGATGCGACAAGGGCCTGCCTCGATAAGAGTTACCGGGACAGCTCTGCCTTTATCGTCGAAGAGCTGAGACATGCCCAACTTCTTCCCGAGGATGCCAATAGCCATGGAAAGTAAAAACGCCAGCGATAAAACCCAATAAACAGGGTTGGGTAAAAGGCTGAGAAAGAAGCAGAGTCTCCACCGGAAAATCTTTTACTCATCCTTAGCGGATGAACATGAGAATCGGTTGGGAGCTAGCACACAAATCAGCTGGCTGGGACTTGCCCGAACTGGATAGAACGGTAGTTTCCCTTGCAAAGAGAGCTTAAGCTCCCATATGCGAGCCTTAATAGATCTGACGCAAACGCCAGATCTGCAACGTTTTCTGTAGGCCCGGCTAGCGGACGGGCGCAGATAAACGAAGCAAACTAAAACACTACACTACAAAGGTCCCTAAATAAAAATAAGCTTGAAGTTGAACTATTGTTTTTGTAGAAAGGATTGAAGTCATGCCATTGCTGCTTTCTGGTCGTGGTTTTCGCCGTGACCTAGAAGCATCTGGTTGTATTGCTATTCATGTTCCACTTGAGGGTGGTTCAGAAACACGCTTACTTCGCAGATTGCGAGCATCTGGCTATAGAACGCAAATTACTTCCGCTAGAGGTCTTGGAGACCCGGAAGTGTTTCTTATGCAACTCCATGGCATACGCCCCCCTCATTTAGGTCATCAATCTGTTGGCAGGAATGGAGCAGTTGGTGAGATACAACAAGTCATCCCACAACTTTCCGAATTGTTAAACGGCGAGGCCCCTGTAGTTCTATGGCTTCTTGAAGGGCAAGTATTATCAAATTCCGAGCTATTATCCCTCCACAACCTATGTCAAAGAGAACCTCGCATAAAGATCGTTGTGGAAATGGGAGGTGCTAGAAGTTTGAGGTGGCAACCAATGAAGGCATTAATAAGAAACTGAAAAACATTTCCAAAGATCACCATCTAAATAAGCTTTCTGGCGCCGAATTGGCTCTTGCGAAAGGGAATTGGGTAAAGTTGATTTGCGGTGCTAGCAACCAAGACATACCTTCTATTACTGATCTCTGCGCTGTATATGCTGCTGCAGGAGTTCACTGTATAGATGTATCAGCAGATGTAGCAGTAGTGAAGGCTGCACGTGAAGGAATTTGTTGGGCAGATAAACGTCTGGGGAAGAATCCTTGGTTAATGATAAGCATCAGTGATGGGAAAGACATACATTTCAGGAAGGCAATTTTTGATCCTCAGAAATGTCCACAAAACTGTCCTCGTCCCTGCGAAAGAATATGTCCAGTTGATGCAATTCAAAAGGAAGGAATTGATCCAAGTCGATGTTACGGTTGCGGAAGATGTTTACCGATCTGCCCTATAGGAATAATCCATGAAGAGGATACACGTTTAGCTCTAAAAGATCTTGCACCTATGATTAGTCAGATTAGGCCAGATGCTGTTGAGATTCATACCACTTTGGGACGTAATGATGCCTTTAAAAATACACTCAATGCAATTACAAAAGCGAATGTCTTTTTAAAGAGAGTTGGAGTCAGTTGCGGTCTAGAGGGTTATGAAGTTAGTCCAGAAGACTTAGCCAAAGAGCTTTGGCAACGGCATTCATGCCTCCAAAAACATGGGTTCAAGCCCCTATGGCAATTAGATGGACGACCAATGAGCGGTGACATTGGCATAGGCACTGCAAGAGTGGCTGTTTCTCTATGGGAGAAAATTCGTCCTATAGCGCCCCCAGGCCCTCTCCAACTGGCTGGAGGAACCAATTCCCATACAATTACTCATTTAAGAACCGATCATGGACCAGAAGGAATTGCATTTGGTGGCATGGCTAGAAGCTTGATTCAACCTTTTTTGCAAGAGGCCCAAGCAAAAAAAACAAACCTGAGAGACTGGCCTGAAGGGTGGGATGCCGCTGTTAAACAGGCCAAACAATTAATAAATCCATGGTTAACCCGAACATACCTATAAAGATCCTGCTAAAAAGCTTCAATAGTCATTATCCCTCATTGATTTTGAAGGCTTTCAAAAGCAATGCACACCCGTCAGATAACAGATGATTTGGATCAGCTTCTTGAGCTATTGCCTCTCGCTGTTCAAAAAGCTTTAGCCAGCTCAAATAATCGTACAGAACTCATAGAAGTTGTTCTTGATCTAGGCCGATTACCAGAAGCTCGATATCCAGATCGAGTAATAAAACTTGGGCAAGAATATCTATCAAAAGATGATTTGGATGCAACTGTTAGTCGACTAGGAGCATTTGGACCTGATAATCGCGCAGGAATAGAAAAAACATTACATCGAATAAGCGCAATCCTGAATAGGCAAAAAGAGGTAATTGGCCTGACCTGTCGAGTGGGTAGAGCCGTTTTCGGAACAGTTTCAATGATAAGAGATTTAATCGAAAGTGAAAAGTCTTTGTTGCTTTTAGGACGTCCAGGGGTAGGGAAAACTACTGCGCTTCGAGAAATCGCCAGAGTTATGGCGGATGAGCTCCAGCGAAGGGTAATTATCATCGATACAAGTAATGAAATTGCTGGCGATGGGGACATTCCACATCCCGCTATTGGGCGAGCAAGACGAATGCAAGTTGCTCGCCCTGAACAACAACATCAAGTCATGATTGAGGCTGTGGAAAACCATATGCCTGAAGTTATCGTGATCGATGAAATTGGAACTGAGCCTGAAGCTCAAGCAGCACGGACAATTGCGGAGAGAGGAGTTCAGCTAATAGCAACTGCTCATGGAAATGAGCTTGAAAACTTGATAAAGAATCCAACTCTTAGTGATTTAGTAGGAGGAATTCAAGCAGTCACTCTTGGGGATGAAGAGGCACGGCGGCGTCGGACACAAAAAACTGTTTTAGAGAGAGCTTCTGAGCCAACTTTCCCTATTGCAGTTGAAATCAACAACAGAAGTCGATGGTCAATTCATTCCGACGTAGCAAATACAGTTGATTTGCTTTTACGCGGGCATCCTCCCTGTCCTCAAGAAAGAGAAATAGCCTCAGATGGGGCTATAAAGATATTAAACTCAAAAGAATCTAAATTAAAACCAGGATCATCAATATCAAACCCTACTACTCCACATAATTCATATTTGAAAGATTCTTCTCTAAGAAAAGAAATAGCACCTTCTAATAAAACCTTAGGGAAACAGAACCTTAAAAAACAACTTCGTGTTCTTTATTTTGGGATCTCTCAAGAACTAGCCAATGAAGTCATAAGAAAGCACAATTGGCCAATCAAGTCAACTGAGAATATTCACAGCTGTGATGCGATTCTAAGTATTAAAAATCAACTCGGTCAAAATCAATCAATTCGCAAAGAAGCGAGGAAATTAAAAATACCAATTTATGTCATAAAGTCAAATACTATTCATCAAATAGATCGGGCCCTAGAACGACTCCTAAAGCACAAAGAAATTGTTCCGAACGAACAAGACTCTTCGCAAGCAGAGCCACTGAATAAAGAGGATGCTGTCGATGCTCTAGAAGAATGCAGATTAGCCGTAGAGAAAGTTGTTGTCCCTCTTGGTCGCTGCGTGGAGTTGTCTCCACGCAGCGAAAAGGTAATCCAAGTCCAAGCTGATCTAGTAAAGCGCTATCAACTTAAGAGTGCTGTGTTTGGGAGTGCTGACCGCCAAAGGTTGAGGGTCTACCCCCCATAAAACGAAACTACTCATGAAAATCTGAGGAAGTAGAATTAACCATGTGCAATTATTTGGTTGCAATAAATCAACGCCTGTATAAGGTGTTGATCCAGATCCAGTTCAATGGGCCGTCGCCAAGCGGTAAGGCAGCGGGTTTTGGTCTCGCCATTCCTAGGTTCGAATCCTAGCGGCCCAGTTTTTACAACCTGTTGGTGACCTCTAAGCCACTTTTAATCTTCGACTTGGATGGAGTCATCGTCGATGGGATGCATGAATACTGGTGGAGTGCACGCAAAGCATTCTTAGAGCTATTAGATGGCCAAGAAAATACTTCCTTTTTATCTACAGCCTTACCTGAAACCTTTCGTCAGCTTCGTCCATGGGTTCATCACGGCTGGGAGATGGTGTTATTAGCTGCGGAAATGTTTCGCCCCAGCAGCCCCTTACAGCTTCTGGGGATCAAAGCTTTCACAGCACAGTATCAATACCATTGCAATGAAGCCCTCAAGACATGGAATTGGGAACCCAACTACCTCCAAGCAGCCCTTGAAAAGGTTCGTCAAGACGCAATAATTAATGATCGCAAAAGCTGGCTATCCCTTCATCAACCATTCCCTGGGATCATTCAGCGAATACATCAGCTCGACAAGGAAGGGATGGATTGGGCCGTACTAACTACAAAGGGGAAAGCCTTTACCTCTGAACTACTGGATTCTTTCCAACTTCATCCAAAACTGATCTATGGCCACGAAGCTGGAAACAAAGTCGACATGTTAATTAAGCTCAAATCAAATTTTCTAATTACAGGCTTCGTCGAAGACCGTCGCGCAACTCTCGAAACAGTCTTGAACACCCCTGCACTGCGCTATGTACCTTGCTATCTGGCGAGTTGGGGGTACCTCAAGCCCAAAGACCAAGATAACCTCCCTCCCAATATTCACCTTTTAAAACCAGAAACCCTGGCGACCCCCTTGGCGAGCTGGACTTAATTCGTTAGCGTACGTCTGTACTACCTGGGAGCGTCGGAGCTTTAGCGAAATACTTCCCACGTCCACTCTTGATTTGTCCTCGCGAAACGCTTTTCCAGCCGTCCGAAGACGAACTCAAATGAACTTTTGATCCTTTAATTAACCATCATCATGTCGATTGAAACGAAAGCAACCCAATCTTCAAATCAAAACACCCGTGGGAACGGAACCCAATCAGGAGAACGAGACAAAGCACTAACTCTGGTATTGGGGCAAATCGAACGAAACTTTGGTAAAGGATCGATCATGCGCTTGGGCGATGCGTCGAGAATGCGGGTGGAAACAATATCCACTGGAGCACTCACACTGGATCTTGCTCTTGGAGGTGGATATCCAAAAGGAAGAGTAGTAGAGGTTTACGGACCAGAAAGCTCAGGCAAAACGACCCTCACTTTGCATGCCATTGCGGAAGTACAACGTCAAGGTGGCGTAGCAGCCTTTGTAGATGCAGAACATGCTCTAGACCCTGTCTATGCAGCCTCGCTCGGTGTCGATGTTGAAAACTTATTGGTATCACAACCAGACACAGGAGAAATGGCACTAGAGATCGTCGATCAACTAGTGCGGTCCGGTGCTGTTGATCTTGTTGTTGTTGATTCTGTCGCCGCCCTCACCCCTCGAGCAGAGATCGAAGGAGAGATGGGAGATCTCGCTGTTGGGAGTCAAGCACGCCTAATGAGTCAAGCGATGCGCAAGATCACTGGCAACATCGGGAAGTCAGGGTGTACCGTAATTTTCCTAAATCAGCTAAGACTGAAGATAGGCATTACCTACGGCAATCCAGAAACAACTACAGGCGGAAATGCATTGAAGTTCTATGCATCTGTCAGACTCGACATCCGTCGTATTCAGACTTTAAAAAGAGGCACAGAAGAATATGGTATCCGAGCAAAAGTCAAAGTAGCAAAGAACAAAGTTGCTCCACCATTCCGGATCGCCGAGTTCGACATTCTTTTTGGCAAAGGAATCAGCATCCTGGGCTGTCTCTTAGATCTCGCTGAAGAAACCTGTGTCGTCACGCGTAAAGGTGCTTGGTATAGCTATGAAGGGGACAACATCGGACAAGGCCGTGACAACACGATTACTTGGCTTGAACAAAACATTGACGCTAAAAATCGAATTGAAGCGATGGTGCGACAAAAGCTCACTGAGGGGTCAGAAGTAAGTGCTAACTCCATGCGCCCCCTTGCCGCAGCAGCAAAGACTGCGGTTTCAAAATCCGCAATAAAAACCGTTTCGGAAGCCGCATGAACTTAATCAGCCATAAAACAAGATTCACCTGACATCAGCAGGAATCCACCAACCTGCTGCAGGCCCAACAAAGCGAACAACGATCCAAAACACCAGCAAAGCACCGATTCCTATCCAAGCTCCACGAGAGGTAAGGCTATAAAAGCGATCTCTCTGGTTTTGAGTAATTGGGAGCCATGAGAAAACCCTTGGAGAATCATCTGATTTCCTCTTACTCTCTTTAGATTGCCGAGGTGGTAGACCCTGATCAGCTCGACGACGCGCTTCTCCCATGACCTTGCTTCATTGCTAAATCTTTTAAAAGGTTAGAACGCTTAAGACGGAAGTAAACGATATAGGGGAGTCCAAGGATGCAGCGTATGGAAAACTTGCGCTCCCCATTTGCGTGAACGCAAACGCCCATCAAGAATTGCAATCCTTCCATGATGCTGTCGCACAGGTTCTACAGCCTTAGAAAGAACAGTCAAAGCTTCTGGCAAAAGAAGCTTACGAAACCAATCTTGCCCTTGATTCTTGAGGGCATCTACTCTCGCAGAGGTTAGTGGTGATTCCAAACTAGCCAAAGGAAGTAGAGCAATTATCAACTGAGAAGGAGGTGATAATTGCTCTTGAAAACGAAGCCACCACAACCAATGACAACAAATAACACCATTAGCTTCAGGTGCAGTTGTTTCATAAACAACCCTTCGACCAAACTCAGCAGCCAACTGACTAGTCAATTGGAAAAGCAATTGCTGATCATCAAGCAAAATAATTGTCAATCCAGAACATCCAAGAATCAATCTTCGACAATGATCTAATAGATGATCTGCATAGATTTCAGTATTTGGGAGCGGTTGGTGATGAGGGGCAAAAATTGGAATCGGCTCTAGGAGGTTTGGACTACCTATAGAGACATTCACGTCAATCGGACAAGATAATGCACTCAGCTCTGCCAAAAGATTGTGACTGTGTCCTGAACGAGTCAAAAAAAGGACAGGTTGACCAACAAGCAATTTCTGCAGTATTGAAAATGGCTCCAATGGCTGCAGGTGCCAAACCCAATTCAACATCTTGTAATCGAGTACTGCCCAACTAGCCCAATCGATACTTTCGACTTTGAGAAAATCGGTCCAAGGTACAGGTAGACGACTTAAGCCCAAATCGCATACAAGATCTTGCAATGCCACGATTTGGCTGCTGTCCATCTTCACTTGAGCATCGACACAAGGAGCCAAGGCAAACAGCCGCCTACTTAAACGCTCATGCAATTGAATTAAAGGTGAGTCAACTACTGGATGAGCCCTAATGAGCAATTCCCAATCTTCAGGCCAAATTGAAA
This sequence comes from Prochlorococcus sp. AG-409-L18, assembly GCA_003215535.1. Classification (GTDB taxonomy): domain Bacteria; phylum Cyanobacteriota; class Cyanobacteriia; order PCC-6307; family Cyanobiaceae; genus AG-409-L18. The sequence goes on along the minus strand of QCKG01000017.1, from coordinate 12,527 downwards.
TAGCCATTGCATCACGCAACCGTTTACTCAAAAGCTCTGCATCAAGAAAAATCAATTGACGAACCTGAAGATCTCCCATTTGAAAAGCTTCAAAAAATTGGGAGTGATCAAGCAGCCACAGTTGGTCGCCGGGTGGAGGAGAGATGCCTTCCCATATTGGGAGGGAAAGACCTGATGCTGTTAAACGTGATAATTCAACCTGCAAAAGTCGACGTCTCTGCCTCTCCGAAAGGATTAAAACTACACCTGTACTCTCAAAGCAAAGAGGTATCAGAAGCCCAAGCCACCAAAACTCCTGACTATCTATATCCAGCTGAATCAGGGTGTGATCACAGCGCCGTAAGCTCCTAGCCACTAAACGACTCAGTGTGAGGTTATGTGGCCAAGGCAACTCTGCCCGCTTTAAAAAGTCCTTTAATTGCTTGTGAGCTCTGGCTTCCAGCATTTGGAGAGCCTTATGATTACGAAAGTCCTATTGCTCATATTGATTGGTGAATCAATATGAGCAATAGCATTAAGGGGAAATAGATGGAGGAATTAAAACAGCCAAGGGGGTGCATAGGGATAGTTGGCTTAGGCCTTATAGGGGGGTCCTTAGGCTTAGAGCTTCAATCTCTAGGCTGGGAAGTTCACGGATTAGTACATAAGAGTTCTACAGCAGAAAGAGCTAAAGAGAGAAAGCTTGCTCAATCTATAAGCACCAATCCTGATCTACTTACTCCCTGCAAAATTATAATTCTTGCTTTACCTCTATCAAAGCTCATTAATCCAGAAGCAGCACTCGTAGAAGCACTACCGCCTAATGCAGTTGTAACGGATGTTGGTTCCGTCAAAGAACCAGTAGTAGAAGTGTGGGAAAAGCTTCATCCTCGCTTTATAGGTAGTCATCCAATGGCTGGCACTGCGGAAGCCGGTGTCGAATCAGGGCAGCTTGGTCTATTTCGGAACAAAGCCTGGGTGAGTACCCCTACCGAAAAAACTGATGCGCAAGCAATAGACGCCATTCATGATCTAGCTCTTATGCTTGGTTCTAAATGGATCACCGCCCAAGCTAAAAAGCATGACGAGGCGGTGGCTCTAATCTCACATTTACCAGTAGTAGTGAGTGCCGCATTATTACGAACGCTTGGAGATGAAAGGAATCCTGAAGTGCGCAATCTCGCGATAGCTCTAGCCTCTAGCGGCTTTGAAGACACGACAAGAGTCGGAGGAGGAAATGCTGAACTAGGTACAGCAATGGCGCAAAATAACACCTCTGCAATTCTTCGAGCATTAACTTCCTACAGATGTAGCTTGGAACAGCTTGAAGGTGAGATAGTTGGGAAGAACTGGTCCAAATTGAAGACAGAGCTGGAGAGTGCTCACTCATTGCGTTCAGACATTGTCCCAAACAAGGATGAACCTCAAAAAAGAACTAAATCTTCAACCGTTGATTACGACTAGCCAAGAGTTGACGACAAGCCATTAAAGCCGACTGACTGACACCTGCAGTCCCTTCTCCAGGGTGAATGGAATCACCACAAAGCCAGAGCCCGTTCATCGGGGTGCGACTAGCCAAACCCAAGAGTCCAAATCTCATTGGATACTGACCCAAGCCACCGACAATCCCATCAGGGCGACCTGTCCAACGAGCAAAGCTTCTAGGAGTAGACAATTCTTTGTGTAGCCATTCTGAAGGAGCAAACTGAAACCAATCGCTCAAAGCCTGGAGGATGTTTTCAAAAACGGCTTGCTTTCGATTTTGATAATCTGTTTCGGAGAGAAATTTCCAACTATTAATATCAGTAAAAGCACTAGCAACCACAGTGGCTTCACCAACTGGGGCTCGACCATCTCCATCAACACTAATAGAGATAAAAAGTGATTTAAAGTTTGGTAGTGCTAACTGATAATGACAAGGACATTGATCTGGAAGCATATTTCGACTAACTACGCCATAAAACACTAATGCCCCGCTAGGGGTAGGCAAGTTTTCCAAACACCTACGATAACTCTTGGGTAAATGAGAACCAGATGAAATCAACTCAAGAAGGCATTGCGGGGGGAGGCTACAAACAACATCTTTAGCATTCATCTTCAATAGCTTCCCACTTGGACCGCGAACCAAGACTTCCCAAGATCGTTTTTGAATGTCGTGTTCAAGTCCAATCACTCGATGACAAAATCGTATTTGAACACAATCTCTATGCAAACTTTGAATTAAGAGATCACTTAGTTTTTGCATAGACCCCTCAAGATGCCAAAGTCCTAAAGGTGCCTGTGCCATCTGCAAAACAGTTGCGCCATAGAGAGCTGCTGTTCGATCTGAAGGCTGCTGAGAATAAAGCTGCAACTGCATATCCAAAAACTTTCTTAAGCGAAGGTCTTGATCACATCCAGAAAGAGAAAGCAGGTCCTTAACCGTCAGTGTGCTGAGTAGCCCTGAAGAAAGATTAGGTAGTCGAATGGCTTTAACAAGTTCTAAAAGGTCCCACAGGTTGCGTGGTGGCAAAACAGGATCTCTTCCTGCAAAGGCCCAATTACTTTTATGTAATGCCGCACATAGCTCCCAAAAGCCCTCAGTACCTGGGAATTGCCTGTGCCTCTCCTCTTTCCATTTCTGCGGATCATGCCAAAGCGAGATAGGTACAGAGCCATCCGCGAGATCAACTAAGCAAGCTGGATCCAATACCTTCGCCTCAGGCAAAGGTAATTGCAGATAACTAAAAAGACGTTTGTGAATGCCATCATCTTCAAGGCCAGCAACTTGAGTTGCCCCAACATCAAATAGATACTTTCCTCGCCTAAAAGTTCCAGCACAACCTCCTGGCTGATGATGAGCCTCCAAAAGAGTTACTGGAACACCTGCTTTTGCTAAAAGGGCAGCTGCAGTTAAACCAGATATACCCGCCCCAATAACAACTACCTGTTCATCAATCATCACTTCATGGTTACAAGAAAACGAACAGAATGGATATGAACGAAACCATTTTGCAGGACCTGCTGGAGGCTGAAAGCATTCTTACTGAGGCACAAGTCAATATTTGTAGGCCTGTCTCAGGTGGATGTATTCACAAGGCCTGGGAGGTGGAAATGCAAGATGGCAGCAAATTCTTTGCCAAAACTGGCAATGCAGAAGCCTTCCCTATGCTCAAATTCGAAGAACAAGGGTTAAAAGCACTAAATCAATTTTCCCTCGAAAAATTACTTGTAGTTCCTAGGCCAATAATTGTCAAAAAATTCAATCAAACTTCAATCCTTTTAATGCCTTGGTTAAATCTTGGCCAAGGTGACCAATCAAACTTAGGGGAAGGCCTAGCAAGGCTTCACAAAGACTCTTCAAATCACAATCAAGAGTGCTTTGGGTGGGGGGAAGATGGATTCATCGGTTCAGGACCACAGCCTGGAGCTTGGATCTCTAATTGGGGTGAATGCTTCGTCAAACTCCGCTTAATCCCTCAAATAAGAATTGCCAAAAAATGGGGTTTAAGTATTCCCCAAGAAGATCTTCTGTTCTCTTTCCTTACTACCTTTTTAGATGCTCATAAACCAAAACCAAGTCTTGTTCACGGAGATTTATGGAGCGGCAATGCTGGAGTTCAACTCAATGGAAAAGGAGTCATTTTTGATCCAGCAACTTGGTGGGCTGATAGAGAGGTAGATATAGCGATGACAAAACTTTTCGGAGGTTTCTCTCATGAATTCTATTCAAACTATGAAAAGATATGGCCTTTAAATGAATTTTCTAAAGACAGAGAAAACATATATAATCTTTATCATCTACTCAATCATGCAAATTTATTTGGAGGGTTTTATAAAAGTCAATGCCATTCAACAATTCAGGACTTAGAAGCGAAAATGCTTTTATAAGCCCTTAAAAATGAAAGAATCAGCCAAGGTATTCTTTCCTAAGAATCTGGACCCTTTCAAAAACTGCATTGCGCTTATCACTCGTGGTTAAATTTTGCCAACTCCACTGGCCTAAAACCACAAGTCCCAAAAGTTCAAGGAGGCCAGGAACTAATGGTAGCAAGTTAATGGTGTCAATCACTCCTTTGATGATTATCTGAGCAACAATCACAACAGCGACGATTCCCACCGCCTTGCCGTACTTGCCCATCTGACTCCAATCAACCTTATTCAAGTTCTCATTGACTTTGCCCATGACATCGCTGTAACGGGATGAGAAATCATTCCCATCAGCGGAGGGCTTATCGGTCTCAGAGGCTTGATTTGTCTCAGGACTTACATCGACCATGAACACAACCAAGAATGCAATTTGTAATGAGCGTATCGAATGAAAGTTAGTGATGCCAGGTTTACTTGAATTCGATGGCGATTGCCTGATAGTTCTCCGGCACAGTTTGCTGGCCAACTCACCACAGGAAGGCTGTGCTTTATTGCTTGGTGATAAACAGCCATCACATTTTTCAAAAGAAGAAACAGTCTGGACAATCAAGCTTATTTGGCCCTGCTGCAATATCTGGGAGCAAGGTTTTTCCACTCTTGTGCAATCTTCAAACGACCTAAATACGTTTCACACAAGACAAGCTTCTAGACAAACACGTTTTGCTATAGATCCAAGAGAACAACTTTTAGCCCAAAAATGGGGGCGAAAAAATAACTTAAAGATTATCGGGAGCGCTCATTCTCATCCTTATGGAGATGCTATCCCCTCAGCAGTTGATCGCTCATGGAGTTTTTCACAAGGCCTTATGGTTATTGCTGATGGATCAGGGAGGTTAAGAGGTTGGTGGATGAGAAAGGACAAAAATCTAGACCCTTTAGAACTAGCCTTGGTAAGGAATGAACGAAGCCCTTGAATAACACAGTGCCTTAGCAAAGGCTAGAGTCCAAAAAACTACATTGAGTTAACTCCGCGCGAGTTAAGCCGCTACTCAAGGCACATAGATAACACTCCCAGAAATAGGCTTATCTGGCCAAAAACATCTAAAAGCTAGTTCGGTTTATGCATAGTAAGTGGAGGGATGGGATCACCTTTCATGCTTTATTTAGCTGCCTTAGGTTTTGGTCGTATTGAGATTGTGGATTTCGACGTAGTCGAAGAATTCAATCTACAAAAACAAATAATTCATGGAACAAGCTGAGTTAAAAATGCAAAGACCAGTTCTGCTCGCTCCCAAATATTAAAAATTAATCCCTTTTCCCATGTGGAGAGTTTCAATGTGTTATTAACCTCAGATAATGCACTCAAAATATTTGAGAACTTTGATAGATTTTGTGAATGTACAGATAATTTCCCTAGCCGCTATTTAATTAAGGACGTGTGCGTTTTGCTTGGGAAGCCCAATATTTATGGATCTATATCTCAATTTGAGGGTAAAGCTACTTTATTCAATTTAGGACCCAAAAGCCCTAACTACAGAGACCTAATCCTGAACCTCCGCCACAAGAGCTAGTCCCATCTTGCGCCGAAGGAGGTGTAATTGATGTAATACCAGGCCGAATAGGAACAATACAAGCTAATGAAGCTATAAAGGTAATCACAGACATTCGAAACACTCTTAGCGGAGGATTACTCATATTTGATGCTCTACAAATGAAATTGAAAGAACTCTCTCTCACCTCAGGAGTTGAAGGAAAGAACATAACTGAATTAACTGACTATGAGGATTTCTGTTCAAGCAAAGGAACCACAAATTAATCAAAAAAGTCAGTTTCGATGAAAACAATTGCTGCAAAAGAGCTCAAGCTCCTAATAGAGCAAAGGGAAGAGGAACTGTTTATAATTGATGTTCGTAATTTTAATTAATACGGAAGAGGGTCAATTCCCAATTCAGAATTAATCCCCTTAGGGAGTATTGAAAACGGAAAGGGAGTTCAGAAAATTGAAGATCTTGCAAACGGACACAATATATATGTCCACTGTAAAAGTTGGGAGCGTTCAGCTAAAACAATTATCCAATTAAAGAAATATAATATCGAAGGTATCAACATGATAGGTGAAATAGATGCATTGGAAAAAGAGTTTTGCGAATGATAAATACATCTCTTATATGCTTACATTAAATTAATAATCGACTCCTCTCTTTAAATCTACACCGTGCTCGGCATAATGTTTATGGCAAACCATTTCTGAGTGAACACTTGCAAGCTCAAAATAACTTGGAGGATTCTTACATCGCCCGGTAATTATTACTTCAGTCTCAGTAGGCTTACGCAATAAAGTTTGAACAATTGGTTCTTCAGGTAGCAATTCCAAATCAACACTTGGGTTCAGTTCATCGAGAATTACCGTTTTATATAACCCACTCGCAATTGCAGCTCTTGCAATTTCCCAAGCGCGTTCTGCTTCTAAATAATCAATATGCTGTTGCTGACCTCGCCAAACGATTGCATCCCTACCTGAACGCAAATGATCTACCAAATGCGGGTAACTCTCCCTGAGCGCGGCTATGGCTGCATCCTCGGTGTAACCACTCCCGCCCTTAAGCCACTGCAAAATCAAGACCCTATGGCTTTTATCTTGGCTAATGCCTCTTCCAATGGCTTGAAGCGCTTTCCCTAAAGCACTCGTAGACTTCCCCTTCCCTTCACCGGTATAAATCTCAATACCTCCAATGTAATTTGCTTGAGAGGAAATTCCATCAGCCATTGCAGGCCTCTTATGAGCTCTCATTTCAGAATGCAGATCAGCCACTTGGACTAAAGCTGAAGGAGCAGCTCGTCCAGTGACAATGATCTCCATCCCGGAAGGTCTTTGAGTAAGAGTTCGAACAACATCTTCTACGGGTAACAAACCTAATTCGAGAACTGGATTCAGCTCATCAAGGACAAGAACTGAATAGAGAGCACTCGCAATAGCCCCTTTAGCAATATCCCATCCCCTTTGGGCTTCTTGCTTATCAAATTTCGTTGCTTCTTCGGCGGTAAAAAAATCAGCCCTGCCCGTTCGTACTTGATCAATTAAATGAGGGAAGCCTTGCTGTAAAGCCTCTATTGCCGAATCTTCGTCATAAGCCCGACCAGGTCCTTTTAAAAATCTGAGTAAAAGAACTCTTGTTTTTCGTTGTTCACAAATACCCAGACCTATAGTTCGCAAAACAACACCAAGAGCCGCCTGACTTTTGCCCTTGCCATCCCCGTCATAAACATGCAATTGGCCGTGGCTACGTTCCTTACTATCTGCAGCCGTAACTATTCCAATACCACGACTACGACCACTACCAGATGGCCTTTTCTCCGGCAATTTATTAACTTCTTCCGTATTTGACTCCATATAGGGACCTATTTACATTTGGAGCTTAACCACAGCAGCAAGTGAGAATAGTCTTCACAAGAAATATTGGAGAAGCTGTGTCCCCTCAATTAGAAGCTTTGCCAAGTCAGCAGGAACATGAACTGGAATTATTGCGCAGATACATCAAGGACCTTAAAAAAGTATGTGTAGCCTATTCCGGTGGAGTTGATAGTGCTCTGGTGGCCGCCATTGCAAAGGAACAACTTGGAGACCAAGCCCTTGCTGTCACTGGAGTGTCCCCAGCTCTTTCAAATCAGCTGCTACTTGAAGCCAGGCAACAAGCAGCTTGGCTCAGCATTCGCCACCAAGAGTGTCAAACTCAAGAGCTAAAGAACCCCCAATACAGCAACAACCCAGAAAATCGATGTTTTGCCTGCAAAGCAGAACTACACCACCACCTAAAAGCAATAGCTAAGAAAGCAAAGGGATTTCAAGTTATTGATGGAGTAAATCATGATGATCTTCGTGATCACAGACCAGGCATTCAAGCTGCTCGAGAAGCTGGGGTACTTTCACCCCTCGCCGATCTGAAAATCAACAAAGTTTCGGTCAGGCAAATATCTCAATCTTTGGGATTCCCCTGGTGGGATAAGGCAGCACAACCTTGCTTGGCTTCACGGTTTCCTTATGGAGAAATCATAAACGAAGAACGTCTATTGCTTGTTGAGAAAGCTGAAGCTTGGCTAAGAGATCAAGGGTTTAATGAGGTAAGAGTAAGGTCCCAAGGTGGAGCAGCCAAAATTGAAGTAGAAGAAGGAAGAATTGAGGAATTAATAATAAGTATAGGGCGCAAGAAAATAGTTGATCAATTCTTATCCATTGGCTTTAATTCCGTAAGTATTGACATTGAAGGTTTGGTTAGCGGAAAGCTAAATAGAGGCAGGGAAAATAGCTAGTTTTAGAAATATTTAAACAATTTAATCTTCATTTACTAATTACTTTCTTGATCAAGAAAGTAATTATTCTTTAAAGACATTTATGTTATTAAAAGCTCAATGCTTTGATTATTAATCTATGGAATTCGAATCTCCATATCTAATCCTTTCGGTGTAGCTCGTCGAAAAATTTTTAATGAATGACTACCAGCTCCAAACTCTTCACATAGGACATGACAAGCACGTTCTGGCATCGTATGGTCTCCGCAGGTAAAAACATCAACCGCTGCATAACCATGTTCCGGCCAAGTATGAATAGAGATATGAGATTCAGCCAAAAGCGCTAAACCAGTTACTCCCTGAGGTTCAAAAGGATGAGTTACTAAATGCAGGAGCGTCGCTCCTGCAATCTTTGCTGCTGCTGTAACTGATGTCCTTAGAAAAGCCTCATCATTTAATTTGTTTTTATCGCATTCATAAAGTTCGAGAATACAGTGTTTCCCAACCACATTCTCGGCCGGACAACTAATGGATTTACTCAATGACTGAGATTCAGATCCTCCTCCCCATCCAGGATTGGGATGTAGGCAAGAAAAGGTCTGATCCATCTGCATATCAAAAAGGCTGCCTACCATAACCGACGCATCACTTCCCCATCAAAAATTCGGCCTCCAAAACCTGAGAATTTCTTTTCCATTCCCCTTCAAATAAGTCCAAATGAGTTGCGCTTACTAAGCATTGATGGTCCTCACCAACCGCCTCTAAAAGCAACAACTGTCTCATCTGGTCTAGTTCTGCAAGTACATCATCCAAAAGCAGCAATGGAGGCTCTCCATACAATTCTCCAACTAATTCCAGTTCAGCCAATTTCAAAGCTAAAACAAGAGTTCTCTGCTGACCTGCTGACCCAAACCGACGTGCAGGCAACCCATTAAGCAAAAATTCCACCTCATCTCGATGAGGGCCAATCTTGCAACTTCCCAGTCGCTCTTCATCAACTCTTTGAGCCATAAGCTGATTTTCAATAGACAACCGCCAGGACTCTTCCTCTTCTTCACCCTCTAAGCAACTACCAGGCAAATAATCCAACACTAAATTCTCTCTACCCTGACTTAAGCGCTCTTGCCAAATAGCTGCCAGAGGCTCTAAACGTCTCAAGGCCCTACCCCGCCTTCTGTGAATGCGGGTACTCACTAAAGCCATCTGAACATCAAAAGCATCCAAGAGAGAATTCCTTTCTTGAGAAGAACTATGAGCCCAATTACGCCAGAGCTGACTCCTTTGCCGCAACAACTTGTTAAAGCGAGTTATTAAATCGGAATAGACCGGTTCTAGTTGCATTACCACCCTGTCTAGCCAATGACGTCGAACGGCTGGTTCTTGTCGAACTAAGCCAAGGTCAAGTGCACTAAAACCAACACAACGCAAGGGACCCAGAAAATCCAACTGCCTTGCCAAGAGTTTTTCATTACGACGGGCCTGTCTGCCCCCTTTGCGCCTTAATTCCAGTTCAAGGTTATCTTGATTATCTGCGACAGCACGCAACACAGCCCTCTTTTCGCCCCAATTAATAAGATCCTGATCATTGCCAGATCGGTGAGAGCGCAAACTCCCTAAAACCTCAACTGCCTCTAAAAGATTAGATTTGCCAGCACCATTTCTCCCAATAATCAACAAGCGTTTTTCAGTCAATCCCAACTTGAGTTGACTGAAGTTACGAAACCCATTTAACTCAAGCTGATGAAGCCGAATCGTCCCTTAGCAAGGATTTCGCTAAAATAACTCCGATGAGGCCCAAAGGGGAAAGGTCTCATATAGCGGCATAAAGTCGATATTTGGGCATGTAGCTCAGTTGGATAGAGCATCAGATTCCGGTTCTGAGGGTCGGGGGTTCGAGTCCCTCCATGCTCGCTATAGCGATTTCAATCCCCTTTAACGCAACCTATAGCCCATCGCCCGAATGCCATTTGGGTCAAGTAAAAAGCCATAGTCCTCCAAGGCGTCTATTGCGGCTATTGGAGCCGCAATAGCAATGCTGCATCCAGGAGCATCTCTTCGAAGAATTCCAAGAACACGATGTATCAGAACAGCAAACAAAATACTCTGATGTTCTCCTGGCTCTGCCACAAGATTCCACAGATTCGCATTCAACCCATAATCAGTTGTAGCTCTCACGAAACCCGCAAGTTTTCCAGTCGTTTCTTCAAAGATGCTCAAGTGGCAAATACTTCTATCTACTGCAAGAGCCAATTTGCTTGGTGAATGAGTTTTTTCTCTACACTTAGAGAGCAATCTATTAAGGGCTTCTGAAGAAGGGGGCTGATGACTATCCAACACATAGCCATCAGGTAGACGAGGAGGGTTATAACTTTGACGTAAAGGAAACACTTTTACCCCGTATTTCGCATTCCTGCAGCGATGCCATTAATAGTTAGCAAAGCCCCTCTTAATAATTCACTTCGACTATATGTTCGGCCAGCATCACCCTTGGCGTTAAAAGACTCACTCATAGGTGGCTGTCTATTTTGATCACGCAATTTTCGAAGTAAAGCAACTTGAAGGAAGCCCAAAGGAACAATGGTGCGATTCCTAAGGTCAACTGAAAGTTGCAACGCACCATCAGCTTCTAGTAGTCGTGAGTGACCAGTAATGTCAAGGATCAATTTCCTTGTAAGGCTGTACTCAGTCGAGATTATCTCGAAGATTCGGTTGAATGATTCCCGATTAGCTGTGCTACCAAGGCTGATCATATAGTGATGAGCCAGCTCAAGGTCAACCTTAGAAAGAGTCATTTCCACCTTGGAAATCAACATCCGAAAAAATGGCCACTGTTGATGAAGCCTCCTTAGTAAATCAAGCTGATCGGGTTCGGCCTTAACTTCAGCCGCCAAAGCCGTGCCTACACCAAACCAACTCGGCAATAGGAATCGACTCTGTGTCCAACCAAAAACCCAAGGGATAGCTCGAAGACTAGAAAGATCTTTTGCCCCACTTTTACGTCGGGCAGGACGACTAGAAATTTGCAACTTACTGATCTCTTCAATAGGCGTGACTTCTTGGAAAAAAGCTACCAGGTCTGGATTGTCATGAACCAGAGCTCGATAATGCTCTCGTGATCGAGCTGCCAATCTGCTCATCAGTTGATTCCAAATTTGAGTTGCATCCAACTGATTTTTCACCAGGCTGTTCTGAAGAACAGCAGTTGTAACCGTCTCAAGGTTATAAAGAGCCAATTCGGGAAGACTATATTTTGAAGCAAGTACTTCACCTTGCTCAGTAATTTTGATCCTGCCTTGAAGGGTGCCACTAGGTTGAGCAAGTATTGCTTGATAAGCAGGTCCTCCACCCCGACCAACAGATCCACCTCGACCATGAAACAAACGCAATGCAATGCCATGCCTACTAGCAAGATCTTGAAGTGCAATTTGAGCCTGATGAATTTCCCAATTACTTGATAAGAAACCCGAGTCTTTATTGCTATCCGAATAGCCAAGCATTAGCTCCTGAAGAGGCAACACTTGCTCACCAACTCTTGGCAACAAGTTCCTGTAAATAGTTGATTGAAAAAGCTCTTCCATTACTTGAGGCGCCCTCTGTAGGTCCTCAACTGTTTCAAATAAAGGAACAACCAATAAGTCTGAAGTTTGAGCTGATGGATCAACTAGTCCTGCCTCCTTAGCCAATAAAAGAACCTCAAGCAAGTCAGAAACTGAATGACTCATAGAAATCACATAGGTTCTACAAATACGGCTACCAAATTCTTCCTGTAATCGGTTAAGCATATTGAACACAGCTACAACTTCTTCAGTGCTCTGAGACCAAAGAACTGAAGAAGGTATCAAAGGTCGACGAGTTTGCAATTCCGCCATCAACCAATCAACCCTCTCACTCTCATCCATATCGTTATAAGCAATAGGAAGCTTCAAATATCGAGTCAATTCATCTAGCGCATCACTATGCCTATTACTTTCTTGCCTAATATCTAAACTAGCCAATGAGAACCCAAAAATATGTACCTGAGTTAAGAGGGTATCCAATGACTCGCAACTAAGATCCGTACTAACCAAACTATTTCTAATTAGCTCTAGTTCTCCACGGAATTCAGCTACAGACCCATAATGCATAGCTTCTGCAGAGCTTTCTCCCAACTTGATGGAATGTTTGCCTTCTTTAAATGAATTCCATCCAGCTTCGGCCAGTTGTTGATTACGTTTCTTTGTGAGGCGTAATCGCTCCAAGGTATAACTAAATTTCAGACGATAAGGCTCTAATCGATAACGAGCCGCGCGTTCCTCATAGACCTCAGGGAAACGAAGTCTATCCATTTCCAAAGATTCCAAAAGGGGAGCACTAACCTGACTCCACTGCATTGAAATGCTCAATTGATCTCGTAAATCTGTAACAGCGGTGAT
>QCKG01000016.1 GCA_003215535.1 Prochlorococcus sp. AG-409-L18 | reverse complement strand
TGGAGACTTATCAACGTCTTCCTGTTTCGCTTGAAAGGGGGAAAGGCTGTTGGGTTTGGGACGAAAAGGGGCGGAGGTTTCTTGACGCAGTCGCTGGGATAGCGACCTGCAGCCTTGGCCATAGTGATAATGCACTCCGCAGAGCTCTTGTCCTCCAACTAAATAAAATTCAGCACGTCTCCAATCTTTATAAAATCCCTGAACAAGAAGCCCTTGCGAATTGGCTTGTCAATCACAGTTGTGCTGAAGCAGTCTTCTTCTGCAATAGCGGTGCAGAAGCAAATGAATCCGCAATTAAACTACTTCGTAAGTATGGGCAAAAGCATAGAGGAATTAAACGGCCAATCATTCTTTCAGCCAAAGAGAGCTTCCACGGAAGAACTCTTGCAGCCATAAGTGCATCTGGACAACCTAAATATCACAAAGGATTTGAACCTCTTGTAGAGGGGTTTCAATTTTTTCCATACAACGACATTACATTTCTTAAGACCTTAATTAATCGTTTAGAAGCAAATGGCCCACTTATAGCTGGAGTATTAATCGAGCCAATTCAAGGAGAGGGAGGAGTTAATCCAGGAGAGAAGGAGTTTTTTAAACAGTTGAGCGATGTTTGCAAACAACATCAGATTTTGCTCATTTTAGATGAGGTGCAAACAGGGATGGGCAGGACTGGGAGATGGTGGGGATATGAAAATCTAGGTATTGAACCAGATGCCTTCACAAGCGCTAAAGGGTTAGGCGGAGGTCATGCGATAGGAGCATTGCTTGTTAAGCGTCATGCTGATTTGTTTGCACCTGGCGATCATGCAAGCACATTTGGAGGCAACCCTTTTGCTTGCAAAGCTGCACTAACCGTGGCGACCGAAATCGAAAGAAGGAATCTCTTGACAAATGTTGAGCAGAGAGGAAACCAATTAAGAGAGGGACTAACTCAACTTGTAAAAAGGTTCCCAAATCAACTTAAAGAGGTGAGAGGTATTGGATTATTACAAGGTTTAGTACTTCAAAGGCAAACGAATCTTACAGCCATGGATATCGTTAAAAATGCACTTAATGAACAGCTTCTAGTAATAGCTGCTGGGGAAAAGGTAGTTCGTTTCGTCCCACCACTTATAATAAACAAACAAGAGGTAAAACAAATTATCAAAAGAATTGAGACCTCATTACTTCGCACAAATTAATTGGGAAATCCAGCCATTTACGATAAAGATAATCTAAATGATTTATTTCCAAATGTAGAAAATAAAGTAATAGATCTTGGACTTGATCGCATAAAAGCTTGCCTTCAAGATATGGGAAATCCTTGCCATTCGATTCCTGCTATTCAAATAGTTGGAACCAATGGCAAAGGTTCTATAGCAAGCTTCCTGCAAAGTTGCCTAAAAGAAGCAGGTATTAGCGCAGGTGTTACTACCTCTCCACACTTGGTTAGCTGGACAGAAAGAATTCAAACAAATGGGAACTCTATTTCCTCAGAGGAGCTAAGGAAAAGAATAGAAGCTCTTAAACCAATTGCAAAGAGAAACAAACTAAGCCCTTTTGAGATATTAATTGCCGTAGCCTTTGATCATTTTAACTCAAAGAATGTAGAACTATTAGTTTTAGAAGCAGGATTAGGCGGAAGACTGGATGCAACAACTGCCCACCCCAAAAGACCCATTATTGCGATTGCCTCAATAGGCTTAGATCACTGCGAATATCTTGGAGAAAGTTTAGAGGATATTGCCAAAGAAAAAGCAGCCGTAATAAATCAAGGCAGCATAGTTATCAGCTCAAGGCAAGACCCAAAAGTTGAAAAGGTTCTCGAGTCAATAACAACCAAACAAGAAGCCAACTTGATATGGGTTCCTCCACTAACTAAACAATGGGAGCTTGGACTTGCAGGAACTATTCAAAGAGAAAATGCTGCTGTAGCAAAGGGTGTTTTAGAGGCCTTAAAACTCCTAGACTGGGAAATAGAAGAATCCACGATTAGAAGAGGTCTAGCTCTTGCAAAATGGCCAGCAAGGATGCAGTCAGCCAACTGGAATAAGCTTCCATTAATAATAGATGTAGCCCACAATCCTCCCTCAGCGAGCCAACTTGCTGAGGAACGAAAAAAATGGGCCAATCAAGTTAAGGGCGTGCATTGGATTCTTGGAATACAAGTCAACAAAGCCGGCCCTGGAATGCTGCGCAACTTAATAGATCCAAGAGATCACGCTTGGATCGTCCCAATCCCCAATCATTTAAGTTGGACAAAAGCCAGTCTTGTAAAAACATGTCCTGAACTATCAAGTCAATTATTTCAAGCAAATAATGTAGAAGAAGTCCTTTTAACACTTCTATCAAAAGATAAATGGCCTAAGCCTCCTCCAGTCATTGCTGGATCTATTTATTTAATTGGAGATCTCTTATCTAAAAAACTAATTGAGACTAACTAATTAATCATTCAGACCATCCTCTCAATTTCCCAGGATTGAGTATTCCTGCTGGATCATAAAACCTCTTTGCTTGCACCTGATCTCCATCAATTACGCCAAGCCCCCCATCCTCAACTGTCATCACATGAGGGTTGAAAATAATGGCACCAAGCTTTGTGCAATCTTCCATTATCTCTTCTAAAAGGTTCAATCCTTTCCATTTCACAAGGGGAAGGGCTGCTACTCGCTGAGCACCCTGCTGACGAACAGCTTCCAAATGCCACAACAAATCATCACCCCAACTCTCATTAAGAGCTTTCATAAATGGTAGTTCAGGTTGAGGCAACAACATTTGCAAATAAGTCCATCCAGAATCAACTTTTCGCATATGAAGGGTCGTGTGATTCCAAGAAAGTTCTCGCAAACTCTGCCCGCTTCGAACATTCTCAGGCCCCAAGAAATTAAAAAAGGCACCAACATCAACAGCTAATCGTTCCAATGTGCGAACCCCAGCTGGAGCGACTAGTATCAGCAGCCTATGTTTCCCACTGCTTGGCCCGCTCCAAAGAGGGATTTGCTCAATAATCCTATTTTCAAGCAAAGTACATAAATGCATTTCAACAGCTGCTTTTGAGCAACTTTCTAGAACTGCCAAAGCCTGAGCCCAATCGTCACAATCAATTGCGATCTCCTGCCAAGCAACTGCAGGGGCAGTGGCCAAAGTCAATGCAGTAATGATTCCATTGGTTCCGTAAGCATGATTCAGAGCTTCGGCAGCTTTCAAATCCAATTGGAGCTTCTCGGGAGGATCATTCACTGTTACGACCTCAATGCCCAGAAGATGACCAGGGTCTCGTAAAAACCCCCAACGAACTGAACCAATCCCTCCTGAACCACCTGCAAAAAATCCACCTATAGAGGCACTCTTCCATGTACTAGGAAGTAATCTCAACTGACGACCATATGAAGCCAAGTAATCATCAAGATCTCTTAAGAGACATCCAGCCTCAACTGTGACTTCTCCACTGAGAGGGTTGAAATTTCTAATTTGACTGAGCTCCCCCATCAGCATTACTACCCCACCATGAAGTGGAACACATTGCCCATAGTTCCCTGTCCCTGAACCTCGAATGGTTAACGGGATCGAATACTTCCCACAAGCTTCAGCCACTCTGGAAACAGCCTCAATTCGCATTGGCTTCACAACAAGTTCGGCCAAGCAACCTTCAAACTTTTTTTTCAATACAGGAGAGTAATCAAAAAAATCACGAGAAAACTTCTCACGATCTGAAGCCGTGTCAAACAACTTCAAATCCTTACAATTGCAAAGCTCTTCCCTGAGTTCTCTCAATCTGAGATGTCTATTCATTAGTCCAAAAATTATTAAAGTTTTGATGAGAAATACTTGTATCATCTAACCACCTTCCTGCAACCAGGACCTTCCTGGAAGGTGGTGCAGCCAAAGCACCCACCCAACTATCTGCTTCTAATACAAGTAAGTCAGCAGGGCTACCTAGTTTAATTGTTCCGTCCCAATCAAGACCCATTAGATAAGCAGCTGAGGTAGTGAATGGTGCCAAGCCAAGCCTTTGCCATGGAGCTAACTGAGCAATAGGCAATGCATAAGCCATCAGTGCAATAGGATCAAAATTCCCAATCGGGAACCAAGGGTCCTGAACATTGTCTCCACCAACTGCGACTGTGACACCAGCTTGCTGAAGTTGTTGAATAGGCGCCAAAGGTCTTTTACATGATGTAGCCCTAGCGTTACGGCCTAGTAACCAAGCATTAGTCAATGGAAGAGCTATTACATTTACCCCGTAAATCTCTAATTGCTCAGCAAGTCTTCTCAATCGATTAGAAGGCAAAAGTCCCATGCTGCTGGAATGACTACAAGTAATTGGAACTGTAATTTTTAGCTGCTTAAGAGCATGGATCAATTGCTGCAATCCAGCTGCAGGATTTATTTGAGACTCATCAATATGAAGGTCAATTGCACATCCAAATTTATTAGCAAGTTTGAGGAGTTTAATTAATCTAGAATTATCATTATTACCATTAAATGGAGGAGCAAAAACACCTCCAAATAAACCTCCACAGGAAGCAACCCGAGCAGCCAAAATTTCCCCCTGCCGAGTACTCCAATACTCCAAAGGGACCAAAGCCACTAATTGCAGATCTATAAAAGATTTCCATTCTTTTCTTAAATCAAGCAAGACTTCCCAACTTGCTTCTGAAGAAGGCCCAATGCTATCTACATGACTTCGAAGTGCTCTTACACCATGCCTTAAAGCTAAGAAAAGGGCATTCTTGGCTCTTTCCCTAACAGAAGAAAAGGTACGAGTTTGAAACTCCTTAAGGTTCAATTCCAAGGCATTGTTATATCTTCCAAGCAAATTAGGAAACTTTCTCCAGGTAAATGCTTTATCTAAATGAGCATGGGGTTCCAAAAGTCTCGGAAGTAGGAGATTAGAAGGAAAGGCTTCTAGATCATCAATTAATCCTATCGATGAGATCCGTCCTGCCTCCCATCCAATCTTAAGAGGACAAAGTCCCTCAGAAGTAACTCTTGGCTCTTCAATATTTTCTGCCAAACAAACCAAGCCACGAGGGACCCAAGCCTTAAGAAAGAATTCACGCTTCTGGTCCACTAGAAATACCTTTATCCCTATGTTTATTGAAGTTCATCATGTGGCAAGTTGCAGCATTAGATTATGAGATGTAGTAATAAAAACTAAAACAGAAAAATAAAAATATATATTTGGAAGAATACAGACCTAGCCTACTGCATTGGCTGAATCTCTCCTAGTTGCTTCCTATGGAAGGGAAGAATTAGTGCAAGAGTTATTCAAAAGCAATAGAAGATTAAACTTTTATTTCCTAAAACTAGCCTAAATCAGAGAAATTTAATCAAAAAAAGTTCCTTCCAAGTAATCAGCGCTAACCTCCCTTAGCAAATTTATTGGTCGCAGAATTCTGGTTGTCAATATTTCCATATATATTTTGACTGTAAGGATCCAACAAAATTAGGAGGGTAAATTTTCTACCAAGTTCTATTGTGGATAATTGGTAAATTCTTACCTAAGCGGCGGGCGTCGCCAAGTGGTTAAGGCAGCGGCTTGTGGCGCCGCTATTCGGGGGTTCGAATCCCCTCGCTCGCCCTCATTCCAACCAAACTCATCTTTTAGGTGGACCTTCCCCTCCTCCTCATATGAACAGACAAAGATCCATCCTTAAGTCACAAGAGCTTTTCCGGAACAGTCACTTCTATTGAGATCTCTTTTATTGTGCTTAATCAGTTGTCTGAAGAATTAAAAATTAATCCTGCCAAAACTAGGCCAAACATAGGCAGCTACTGGATTACCACTTTCGGCTGTCAAATGAATAAAGCCGATTCTGAGAGGATGGCAGGCACTCTTGAATCAATGGGCTATCAAAAAGCTGAAGCGGAGCTAGAAGCTGATCTGATCCTTTACAACACCTGCACAATTCGCGACAACGCAGAACAAAAAGTTTATAGCTATTTAGGACGACAAGCAAAGCGCAAGCACAATTCACCTCACCTAAAACTAGTAATAGCGGGATGTGTCGCTCAACAAGAAGGAGAAGCCCTCCTAAGGAGGATCCCCGAGCTGGACCTTGTAATGGGTCCGCAACATATAAACCGTCTAGAGACTCTTCTCAACCAAATTGACAATGGTCAACAAGTTGTAGCTACCGATGAAAACTATATTCTTGAAGACCTGACTACAGCTCGTCGAGATAGCAAAGTCTGTGCATGGGTAAACGTGATCTATGGCTGCAACGAGCGATGTACCTATTGTGTCGTTCCTTCCGTTAGAGGAAAGGAACAATCAAGATTACCCGAAGCCATTCATCTAGAGATAGAAAGGTTAGCCAGTCTGGGGTTTAAAGAGATAACCCTTCTTGGCCAAAACATTGATGCTTATGGACGAGATTTACCTGGCATCAAAGCAACTGGGAGACGTGAAAATACTCTTACAGACCTCCTTCATTACATTCATGATATCGAGGGTATTGAAAGGATCCGCTTTGCCACAAGCCACCCAAGATATTTCACCAATCGACTTATAAAGGCATGTGCAGAGTTACCAAAGGTTTGCGAACACTTCCATATTCCATTTCAGAGCGGAGACAACGAAATACTCAAATCAATGGGAAGGGGATACACAATTGAGAAATACAAACGAATCATCAGCCAAATCAGAGATCTAATGCCCAAAGCCTCAATTAGCGCTGATGTAATAGTTGCATTTCCAGGTGAGACAAGAAGTCAGTACCAATCAACACTTTCTGTGATTAAGGAACTAGGTTTTGATCAAGTCAACACAGCCGCTTATTCACCCAGACCAAATACTCCAGCCGCGAAATGGGGCAATCAAATATCAGAAGAAATCAAAGTAGAACGTCTAAGGGAGCTGAATAACCTAGTTGAATTGACAGCCAAAAGAATGAATGAACGTTATAAAAACGAGATTCACGAAGTCCTAGTTGAGGGATTAAATCCCAAAGATCAAACGCAACTAATGGGGAGAACACGCACTAATCGGCTCACCTTTTTCCCAGTCCAAGGACCTAAAGGTTGTTTTTACAAACCAGGAGATTTAGTAAATGTTTACATCGAAACTGTTCGACCCTTCTCCTTAAGCGGCACTTCATTGAAATAAAGCCCTTGCATTCACTGATAAGTTTAGTTGACAACTCTTCAGCTCTAGATTCTTTAAATGACTCGATCTCGCTTATGTATAGGAGTAATTTTTGGTGGAGAATCTGGAGAGCATAATGTATCAATTGAATCAGCCAGGACTGTCATACAAGCCTTAAAGAATGAATCGAATTCAAATCGATTTGAAGTAACCGAAATTTATATCGACACAAAAGGAAAATGGTGGCCAGCGACAATTGCAAATCAAGTATTAAACAACAAATACACTTTAAGTGAAGAAAAGATAAATTCAAATTCAATTGACTCTAAAGGCTTCAAAAGCCTTCCAGAAGGCTGTGAAAAAATAGATATTTGGTTTCCAGTACTTCATGGCCCCAATGGGGAAGATGGAACACTTCAAGGGCTTCTAAAATTAACAGGCAAGCCTTTTGTAGGTTCAGATGTTCTTGGTTCTGCAATTGGAATGGACAAACTTGCGATGAAATCTATTTTCAAAGGAGAAGGTTTACCTCAATTACCCTATATACCAGTACTTAAGAACGAAATGAATGAAAATAATCTAATCAAGATTGTTCAAAATATTGAGGAAAGACTAACTTATCCATGTTTCATAAAGCCTGCAAACTTAGGCTCATCTGTTGGAATAAGCAAAGCAAATAATAGAGATGAATTAATAGATGGTCTCCACAATGCTGCACATTTTGATAAAAGAATAGTTGTAGAGCAAGGAATAGTCTGTAGAGAACTTGAATGTGGAGTTATCGGAAGCCATGAAGCGAAAGCATCAGAAGTAGGAGAAATTAGATTTGACGGAGATTGGTATGACTACGAAACAAAATATTTGCAAGGATCTTCTCATTTATTAGTCCCAGCACCAATCCCTTCAAAAATAAATAGAATTATTCAAAAGATGTCATTAATAGCTTTCAAGGCAATTGCGGCAAATGGTCTTGCAAGAGTAGATTTCTTCTATAATGAAACTAATGATGATTTATGGATAAATGAAATAAATACATTGCCTGGTTTCACCTCTAAAAGTATGTTTCCAGTTCTTTGGCAAGCCTCAGGTGTAACTCTCGAACACCTAGTAGCAAAGTTGGTCGATATCGCGAGAGAATAGAAAAAATCAAACGACTTCGTTTAAGGACTCTCACTTTGACCTCACAATGATCCACGGTCTGCTCTGGTTCCCCCTATTGCTCGTATTTGTTCTTCTCACAGCACTGGGCTGGCTAGAACGACGGCGACAAAACCTATATGTGTTGTGGGCCCAAGGAACAGAACTTGCCAAACTTGATGGTTCTGGGGCTGCAAGACTAAAAGAAGGGTTTCTAACTTGGAGTAGCTTTGAGGCAGGAAGCTTTAAAGAACAAGGGTCATTTGAGATAAAGAAACTTGAGCTTTTAGAACTAATGGCACTTACTTCGGGGGAGGCACCTCTTACCAATGAATCTCAAGGAAGATGTCGTTTGAGACTTATTGGTAGCGGGAAAGAAATGGATGTACCCTTCTCTGACGCAGAGCGCGCTCGCGATTGGATGAACGAGCTAATGTCACGAGCTCGTTGTGATCTTTAATGCAAGTTAATTTCAACAAAAAACCTCCAAATCGTCCCAAATCAATTACTGAGAAAAAGAGAAGACTTTTAATTAGACCTAAAGCTGAACGCCTTATAGAAATCTGGCGCATTGTTTGTTTTAGCTCAATATCCTTCAGCCTGGGCTTTTTGTTTATCAACAATGGATGGACGCCAATCAAAGAAGAACGTATTCATGTCAAAGGGAGTCCAAAACTAGGATCTCAATCAATACTTGAGGCTTCTGGACTCACCTTCCCAAAGCCACTACTATCAATCAACCCAACACAACTTCAAAACAACCTAATAAATGAGCTGCCAATCAAGGCAGTTTCTATAAGAAGACTTCTTCTTCCACCTGGGCTTCAAATAGAAACTCTTGAAAGGAAGCCAATTGCATTTGCCAATCGAAGAGGGCCCAATGGGCAAGAAAAAGGCATGCTGGATATCAATGGATATTGGATGCCATTACGGGTCGCCAATAAAACTAAGCCTCCTAAAAAATCAATTTTGGTTGAAGGCTGGATGTCAAGCCACAGAAAATCAATCTCGAAAATATTAAAAAATCGTTTCCAGCTCGGCAGCCCACTTAAGAAAATCACACTCAATCCGAACGGAGAGTTAAACCTCCAAACAAATCAGTTTTCTGTGATTAACCTCGGAATAAACCCAGTAGAGCTAAACAAGCAAATCAAAGTAATAAGGCATCTAAGCAAGAGATTGCCTTCTCGCTTTAGGGATCAAATAGGCACAATTATTGATTTAAGGGATCCCTCAAAACCAGAATTACAAGAAGGCACTTGGAGCAGATAAGGAAAGTTCAGGTAACTCTATTTTTATTTTTAAATCAACAAAAACAAAAAATACTTCACTAAGACTGGAAAATCATTCCCACTTTAGATATTCATGTAAATATGCATTGACTTTAAATCAGATGTCCCAATCAACAAGCACATTTACTTATTGGTCTCTATTAGGATTAAATCCCGGTTGTGACGCTACTCAATTAAAAACTGCATTTAGAAGGGAAGCAATGCGGTGGCACCCAGACCTAAACAAACAAGATGGGAATGCTGCTGAACGGTTCAAGTGGGTAAATGAAGCCTATAAAGTTCTCAGTGATCCTAAGAAGAGGTTTGAGTGGGAGATTGCAGGTCAACCAACCTTTGAAATAAAAGACCTCCCTAAAGAGCCTCCTGAACCATTTGTTTCCGAAACAGCTGTTAGCAAGCCATCACATAGCTCAAGCGGTTTTGATTCTG
This sequence comes from Prochlorococcus sp. AG-409-L18, assembly GCA_003215535.1. GTDB lineage: Bacteria > Cyanobacteriota > Cyanobacteriia > PCC-6307 > Cyanobiaceae > AG-409-L18. Next base: position 30,470 of record QCKG01000016.1, on the reverse strand, counting down.
GGGAAAAATTGCTACTGCTTTTAATTTCTATTTTTTCCTTGTTTTTCCTAAACACTTTTATTTTGTGATCCTAAAAGCCCTTTACTGACAAGGTTCTCAGCTGAGGAGGTTCATCCAATTACTCAGAAGCTGGAGATTTCCAAACCAATAACAAAAATGAACGTTATTGAAAATCCCAACAGATCCCTCTGGTGCGGACATAATGCACCAAACCTAAATGCTTAAACCTCAACATGGTGATGGGTAGAGAAAGCAACTCCGGGTTAATGAAAATCGGTGGAATCAATCCTAGTCAGTCGGCCCGAATCGAGGTCATTGGCGTCGGGGGTGGTGGCAGTAATGCTGTCAACCGAATGATCCTTAGTGACTTAGATGGTGTCACTTATAGGGTTCTCAATACCGACGCTCAAGCTCTATTGCAATCAGCTTCGCAAAACAGAGTTCAACTTGGGCAGAGCCTTACAAGAGGTTTAGGAGCTGGGGGCAACCCAAACATCGGCCAAAAAGCAGCTGAAGAGTCTCGGGCTGACTTACAACAAACCCTCGAAGGTTCAGATCTGGTATTCATTGCAGCTGGTATGGGCGGAGGTACTGGAACTGGAGCCGCGCCAGTTGTTGCGGAAGTCGCCAAAGAGAGTGGAGCTTTAACTGTAGGGATAGTGACCAAACCCTTTAGCTTTGAAGGGCGAAGACGTATGCGACAGGCCGAAGAAGGCATCGCATTACTTTCAGAAAGTGTCGATACCCTCATAGTTATTCCCAATGACCGTTTAAAGGATGTGATTGCAGGAGCTCCTCTTCAGGAAGCCTTTAGAAACGCTGATGATGTCCTACGAATGGGCGTCAAAGGAATCAGCGACATAATCACTTGCCCAGGCCTTGTAAACGTTGATTTTGCTGATGTACGTTCTGTTATGACTGAGGCTGGTACTGCCTTACTTGGAATTGGAATGGGCTCAGGCAGATCCAGGGCAATTGAGGCTGCTCAAGCTGCTATTAATAGCCCACTACTCGAAGCAGCTCGTATTGATGGAGCAAAAGGATGTGTAGTAAATATTAGTGGCGGGAAGGACATGACTCTGGAAGACATGACCTCTGCGTCCGAGGTGATTTATGACGTGGTTGATCCTGAGGCAAACATTATTGTTGGAGCAGTAGTAGACGAAAACCTTGAAGGGGAAATTCAAGTAACTGTTATCGCAACGGGCTTTGCAGGAAATCAACCTTATCGAGGACAAAGAGCTAGATCTGTTCTTGGGGGTCAATCTTCCATCAACCGCAATCAAGCAAAAGAACCAGGCGCAAGCATCCCTGAATTCTTACGTTTAAGACAAATACGTAAAGAAGGAGAGAATTAAATCCAACTATTTAGGTGACCCGGAATCCACGCCTGCACCAAGCATCCCTTTTGGCTGCTACCTTCCGGTCCTGACCAGGTTTAGGCGTCGAAGCCGCATGGGTCCGAGTCAACTAAATTCTAACAATGGATCCCTTAGGCCTTTCAAGGCAGATGCTCCCAGCAGAATTAATCCGTTTCAAACAAACTGGAAAAGTAATAACCGTTCTCACTGCATGGGACAGTCTTTCTTCAGCACTTGTTGAAGCCGCTGGGGCAGACGTGATCCTAGTAGGAGACTCATTAGGGATGGTGGCCCTTGGACATCCCACCACCCTTCCAGTGACCTTGGAGCAAATGCTCCATCACACCCAAGCAGTAGGAAGGGGTCTTTACCTCCCAATCAATAAGCAACCTCTAGTGGTATGTGACCTGCCCTTTCTGAGCTATCAGTGTGGAGAAGACAAGGCTGTAGCAGCAGCAGGAAGTCTTTTAAAAAACTCCTGTGCAGCAGGAGTAAAACTCGAAGGTGCCGAACCAGAAATTTTGGCTGTTATAGAACGTCTTGTAAGAATGGGAATTCCTGTCATGGGCCATCTAGGTCTAACGCCTCAGGCAGTGCATCGTCTTGGCTATCGCAAACAAGCAGAAGATCAACAAAGTCAAATTAAATTATTGAAACAAGCTGTCGATCTTCAGCAGGTCGGCTGTTTCGCACTTGTCATAGAGCATGTCCCCGAATGTATTGGTAGTCGTTTAAAAAAAGAATTACAAATTCCTGTAATTGGAATTGGTGCTGGAGACGACTGCGATGGTCAAGTGCGTGTTACTGCTGACCTGATTGGACTTACTTCTAAGCAACCTCCTTTTAGTCAACCATTAGTCCCTGGGCGAAAGCTGTTCATAGAGGCACTCGCGAGTTGGGTAAAAGAACAGCATCGTTCGGGAGAGAATCCCACCAAAGAAGCATCTCAACAAGCACCTGATTAGTAATTTCAAACCCTTGGGGATCACTTAGCCGAAACCTCTTTCCGGAACGAATCAGAAGACCTTCCTCAACAAAAGCCTGCCAGCGACTTTTCAACGGTTGTAAGTAAGCAACACGCTGTGCTGAATTACATCCATTAGCCTTTGCAAGGGCTTCAAGGTCAACTCCTTCTCTAGAACGCAGGCCTACAATCAACTGTTCATCAAAAGCAATTTTTTTTGCATTAGAGGCTTGTAAAGAAGGATCAGGTCCATGAATTTCTTGGAATTCCACCCAACTTCTATATAAATCTCTGGTCTTGGGCCTAGCAAGCCTTTGCCCCCAAGGAGAACTAGTAGCCCCTTGACCAAATCCCCACCAACCAGCCCCACTCCAATAAACCCTATTGTGACGTGAAGCATGACCTGGGAATGCAAAATTAGATATCTCATAACGCCCAAATCCAGCCCTCTTAAGCATCGAAACAGTAGCGCGACTTATCTCCATAGCAAGATCTTCTTTAGGTAAATCCAATTCACCTCTTTTTTCTCGCCAAGCAAAGACAGTACCGGGTTCAATAGAGAGATCATAAATAGACAAGTGTGGAGCAGAAGTCTCAATTGCCTGAGATAATTGTTTCTCCCAAGAGGAGAAGCTTTGCCCTGGTAGGTTTTGAATCAAATCCAGACTCCAACTTGAAATATTTTTTTTCTTATAAGCTTGATCAAGAAGAAAACAAGATTCAGCAAGGTTCTTAAACCGATGTTTTCTTCCTATTTGTTCTAAGAAATAATCATCGAAGCTCTGTGCTCCAAGGCTAAACCTATTAATTCCGCAATCAATATATAAATCTAACCCTTGCTCGTTGAAGCTACCTGGATCAACTTCAAGTGTCAGCTCTGAACCATCTTGAAATCCAAAATGTCGCCTTAAATGCTCAATCAAATCACTAATCTGAGTCGAGCTCAATAAGGAAGGAGTCCCTCCACCAATATAAACAGTAGACAAAGGTGGGCCTTTCTCAGAGACAGATATCTCTCTATGAAGAAGCTTTAAATAAGCCTTTATTGATTCACTACCAGGTCCTATAGCCCCATTGGCCTTATCCCCAAGCGGAACTACGACAAAATCACAATAAAAACATCTTCTAAAACAAAAAGGGATATGCAAATAAGCACTTCGGGGGGGAGAGTGGGGACAAAAGTCACTCATTATTCAATCGACAAAGTTGCATACATCTAGCCAAGCGTATAAGGATGGACCATGCTGATAAATAAATAGCGAGGAACCAAAACCAGATCCCATGGTGGAACCTCTGACCTTGGTTTTATTTCTGATCTCAGGGGCAGTCACTGGCTGGCTGTGCGTCGATTTTGTGTCTACAGAAATTTTGGACCAAATTACCTTCTTCCAGAACCCAAGATTGGTTCTTGGACTATTAGGCGCCTTTATTGGGGGAATAGCTGGTGTCCTATTTCAACAGCTTCGAAAAAAACTTATAAGCCAAATTCGCACTACGCCCACGGATCTTCTTGTAAGTAGAGCCATAGGGCTAATACTTGGTCTACTTCTGGCTAATCTTCTTTTAGCGCCATTACTCCTGCTTCCAGTTCCATCTGGGGCAGTTTTAGTAAAACCTTTAATAGCAGTACTTAGCAATATTTTCTTTGGTGTTCTCGGATACAGCCTCGCAGAAGTACACGGTCGGACCTTATTTCGACTTTTTAATCCAAATAGCACTGAGGCACTTCTAGTTGCAGAAGGAATTCTTACTCCAGCAAGTGCAAAGATTCTTGATACTAGTGTGATAATTGATGGTCGAATCAATGGATTATTAGCCTGTGGATTACTAGAAGGCCAAGTAATAGTTGCTCAAACAGTTATCGATGAATTACAGCAACTAGCTGATTCAAGTAACAGTGAAAAGAGAGGGAAAGGACGTCGTGGTCTTAAGTTATTAAAAGAGTTACGAGAAACCTACGGGCGGAGGCTTGTTCTAAATAGCACAAGATATGAAGGGACAAGCGTTGACGAAAAACTTCTAAAGTTAACTGAAGATACAGGTGGTGCCCTTGTAACAGCAGACTACAACTTGTCAGAAATTGCTCAAGTAAAAGATTTAAAAGTTCTGAATCTCAGTGAATTAGTAATAGCCCTCAGACCTGAAGTACAGCCTGGAGAAAAGCTCAACTTAAAGATTGTCAGGGAGGGTAAAGAAGATAGTCAAGGTGTCGGATACCTTGATGATGGAACAATGGTGGTCATTGAAGGTGCATGCAATTCCATAGGCCAACGCCTTCCAATAATTGTTACTGGTGCATTGCAGACCCCCACTGGGAGGATGATCTTCGGCAGACTTGAAAAAGATTCACCTCCTAATAAATCAAACAAAACTAAAGCAACATCTGGTTAAGCCCCGCTAGGCTCAAATTCTGCAAAAGTTTTGTCAAATATGACAGTTTCAGCTCCCTACTACAGCGATTCGTCCGTGATGCGGACTCCGCCTCCTGATCTTCCATCACTGCTTTTAAAAGAAAGAATCGTCTATCTAGGACTTCCTTTGTTTTCTGATGATGATGCCAAAAGACAACTTGGAATGGATGTCACTGAACTAATCATTGCCCAACTGCTTTATCTAGAGTTCGACAACGCCGAAAAGCCAATTTATTTCTACATCAACTCAACAGGGACTAGCTGGTATACAGGTGATGCTATTGGCTTCGAAACCGAGGCTTTTGCAATTTGTGACACTCTTAGCTACGTCAAACCACCTGTTCACACCATTTGCATAGGGCAAGCAATGGGGACAGCTGCCGTGATTCTTTCTGCAGGGACCAAAGGCCAACGTGCGGCCTTACCTCATTCCTCAATCGTGCTGCATCAGCCAAGAAGTGGAGCCAGAGGCCAAGCAACCGATATCCAAATACGTGCAAAAGAAGTCATACATAACAAACAAGCAATGCTTGAGATACTTTCTAAAAATACTGGTCGCAGCGTAGATCAATTATCAAAAGATTCTGACCGAATGAGTTATCTAAACCCTCATGAAGCTGTTGAATATGGAATTATCGATAGAGTCTTGAAAAGTCGGAAGGATCTACCTACTTCAACTCAAACGAGTTGATAGAAAGAGTCAAACCAACCACAAAGAGGTATTCCCTTCTCAAAACATTTTTAGGCTTTACCTAATTCTTCTTCTAAAATCTTATTATGCCAATTGGTACTCCAAGTGTTCCCTACAGACTCCCTGGCAGCCAACTAGAACGCTGGGTAGATATTTACACAAGACTTGGTGCTGAGAGAATTCTTTTCTTAGGCCAAGAGATTAATGATGGCGTAGCGAATAGCCTTGTTGCACAAATGCTTTATCTAGATTCAGAAGATAGCACTAAACCAATATATCTTTATATCAATAGTCCCGGAGGATCAGTAACTGCAGGACTGGCTATATTTGACACTATGAAATACGTTAAAAGTGATGTCGTAACAATTTGCGTAGGTCTTGCTGCATCAATGGGAGCATTCCTTTTAGCAGCGGGGACAAAAGAGAAAAGATTAGCCTTACCGCATAGCAGAATAATGATCCATCAACCACTAGGAGGTACAGCTCAAAGACAAGCAAGTGACATTGAAATTGAGGCAAGAGAAATTCTAAGAATCAAAGATATGCTAAATAATTCAATGGCTGAAATGACAGGGCAGAGCTTTGAAAAAATCGAGAAAGATACAGATAGGGATTATTTCTTGAGCGCAGATGAAGCAAAAAATTATGGCTTAATTGACAAGGTTATAGCCCACCCTAGCGAGGCATAATTAGAACTATAAATCATAGATTATCAGAAAAATAATCAAATAAATCAATAAAAATAAAGTCTTAAAATTATAAATATAGAAATTCCTTACTGAGAGAGATGCCTCCTTACATGGAAATTCATCAAACTATTCAAAGTCAATACTCAATTGCTTAAGCTCTCGCCTACCCCCTGCACTGAAATACTTACGGGATGACCAAGCTCTTCTACGACTCTGATGCAGATCTAAGCCTGCTCAACGACAAGACTGTCGCAATCATTGGCTATGGATCCCAAGGCCATGCACACGCCTTAAATCTCAAGGACAGTGGAATCAATGTCGTGGTAGGTCTTTATGAAGGCAGTAGATCGACAAGCAAAGCGACTGCAGACGGATTAGAAGTCCTTAGCGTCTCAGAAGCATCCGCAAAGGCTGACTGGATAATGGTCCTATTACCAGATGAATTCCAAAAAGATGTCTATTCAAAAGAAATTGCGCCTTTCCTAAGCCCAGGGAACGTTCTGAGCTTTGCACATGGATTCAATATCAGATTTGGACTTATCAATCCGCCTTCATCTGTTGATGTAGTAATGATTGCCCCCAAAGGGCCAGGGCACACCGTCCGTTGGGAATATCAAAATGGTCAAGGGGTTCCTGCACTTTTTGCCATAGAGCAAGATGCCAGTGGGCAGGCTAGAGAATTAGCCATGGCATATGCAAAAGGCATTGGTGGCACCAGAGCAGGAATCTTAGAAACCAACTTCAAAGAGGAAACCGAAACTGATTTATTTGGTGAACAAGCCGTTTTATGTGGAGGCCTATCAGAACTTGTTAAAGCTGGCTTTGAAACACTTGTAGAGGCCGGATATCAACCTGAGTTGGCTTATTTTGAATGCTTACACGAAGTAAAGCTCATCGTTGATTTGATGGTCAAAGGTGGCCTTACTGCGATGCGTGATTCAATTTCAAATACCGCCGAATACGGAGATTATGTAAGCGGGCCAAGGTTGATCACATCAGAAACCAAGTCAGAAATGAAAAAGATTCTTGCAGACATACAAGACGGAACATTTGCGAAAAACTTTGTCGCAGAGTGCGAAGCAGGTAAACCAGAAATGAAAAGAATTCGCAACCGTGATGCCGAATTGCCCATTGAAAAAGTAGGTAAAGGCCTACGTTCAATGTTCAGTTGGCTGAAAACAGACTGAACTCGATCCTTGTACTAGTAATAGCAGCAGTATTCCTAGACCTGCTCATAGGAGATCCTCCCTGGGCTCCACACCCTGTTCAGGTAATTGGCAGACTTATTCAAGCCATCCAAAATTGGGTGGAATATTTCTCGAGAGACTCAGCTGCAGGTCTAAGGGTTGGAGGAGCACTTCTAACGATAATCGTTGTAACAGTAAGCGGTTCGAGCGGGTGGTTTATTGAGAGCCTTGCGATGTCGCAATCTCCATTGATAAATTTTTTAGGTAAAACTTTATTGTTAATAGCGTTGACAAGTGCTCTAGCAGCTGGAAGCCTTCGAAGAAGTGTCAAAAATGTATTAAATGAAATTGGGAGTAATGAGGAAAATACAAACCTAGAAAAAGCTCGTGAAAAATTGGGTTTAATTGTTGGAAGAGATATTGAAGGTTTAAAAAGAGAAGAGATTCTTAGAGCAGCCGCAGAAACTGCTAGCGAAAACTCAGTAGACGGTATTTTTGGCCCGCTTTTCTGGATAATAATTGGATTATTAAATTGGGAAATATCTTCTAATCTCCCAGGACCACTTACATTAGCTTGGATCTATAAAGCTAGCAGCACAATAGATTCGATGATTGGTTACAAAGAAGGTCCATTGTTTTGGTTAGGAGCAACAGGGGCAAGATTAGATGATATTCTTACATTTGTTCCTTGCAGATTGGTACTAATTAGTTTACCTATTACTAATAGTTCTTGGAAAAGATATCTATCAGTTGTCAGAGTTTCATTAAAAGAAGGATGTAAAGATGAATCTCCAAATTCTGGCATATCTGAAGCTATATTTGCTCACTGTGTTGGTATAAAAATGGGTGGAATTAATAAGTATAAAAACAAATTATTCAAGAAGCCATTACTAGCAAATAAATCGAAGAGTCCAGATAAAAATTCCATCTTGAATATCCTAGAATTGAGTTTAAGATTAGAATTGATTTGGTTAACTATAACTGCAATTATAATTAAATTAATCCAATTAATTATTACTAATAAGCTCCTCTATCCATAGGAAATAATAAGACCCCAAAAGTTCTAAGAATTATAGCCATATCGAGCATAAAGCTCCTAGAACGGGCATAAGAAAGATCTAATTGAACTCGCTTTTCATAACTAAGATTGTTACGTCCACTAACCTGCCATAAACCAGTCAAGCCAGGCCGAACCGAAGCCACCTCTTCCATATATTTTCCATACCTATGAAGTTCCTTCTCAACAATAGGCCTAGGACCAACAATACTCATTTGACCCTTTAAAACATTAAAAAACTGAGGAAGCTCATCTAAACTTGAACGTCTAAGGAACCTTCCTATTGGAGTTATCCTAGGATCTTTTTTTATCTTAAAATCCCTTTCAAACTCCTTTTTCATTGATGGTGAATTCGCTAAGACCCTAGAGAGAACATTGTCTGCATCTTGACGCATAGTACGAAATTTAATGCATCCAAATCTTCTAAAGTTGCGTCCTACACGTTGCTGTATATAAAATATTGGTCCAGGAGAGGTAACTTTCACAAAAATTGCGATTATAAGGAATAAAGGCCATCCAATCGCTAAAAGGGTTATTGAGAAGAAAACATCCCCTGCCCTTTTTAGAGTTCTGCCAAATCGACTTTGTTGAAGAATAAGATCTTCAGCGTTCCTGGGGATATTGGAAGGTAAAGTCAAAAGTCCTAAAAACTTAGTTTAATGGTTGGGATTAGAATGAGCCTATAAGTGGTCAAAATTTGAATTAACATGCTTAAGTCTTTTTAGAAGAGGCAGAAGGAAAGGAAGAAAACGTTATAATAGAATTACTTAAAAAACACATTAGAGATGGAAAGCCCAATAGAGTTTAATGAATTCTATAGACTGCTACGAGAAGTTAAAAAAGGGAATAATAAGAAAAGTGAAGAACTGGAGTGGATACTTGCAGAATATGAACATGGGAAAGATTGCAAAAGCCATTTTGATGAATTAGGGCAAATATTTTGCCACATGGGTGTGATGAAATTATATGAATATGTTGGGGTTGAGGACATCAAATACATAAGTGCTCTAGAACAGACCGTGTGGAATTATTTAAAAAAAAGAATGGGTGAGGGTGCTCATGAACATTTAGTAGAATGCATGAAGTCTCATGCAGAAAAACATGAATTATCTCAGGTAATTTCCGAGAAATGGGGCATAAGTAAAGAGGAACTAGAAAATAACATTGAAGGGCTGGCAGCATATGTAACTGATGGAATATTAGAAGTTGTTATTTGAAATCTGAATTTACATAAGAGGATAAATATAAGTTCTAGAAATTATGCTAAAGATTAAGATTCGATTTGAGGTTATTCTCCCGTGTCTTCCAATCCCAGTGAAATAATTCATTCTCATAATCAATATAGCCATCGAATAAGGAATAGGTCAAACCAGACTTGTAAAGAACATAAGGGAAGGATATCTGATCTTCAATACTCCACATTAAATTATGTAGGAACCATTCTTGCATAAGCGGTGCAGCAGATCGGTGGTAAGCAAAAAAGGTCATACCGAAAAGTCTTTCATCGACAAAATCTGGATCTCCTAGATAATGAATAAGTTGTTCTCTAATAGGTTCACCTTGATATCTTTTGGCTACATATTGCTGATTTACCTTTAAATCACCAAGAACCCTTTTTGCTTCGAATTCAATTGAAGAACCATAAGAATGCCTGAATAGGCAAAGTGGATTGCTACCAGCTGTTTTTAGAATTAACTCTGCTGGATCATTATGAGTAAGTTTAATAGAAGAATCCATCCAAACATACCAATCGGCTTCAATAAAACGCCATTCAAGCATTTTTGGTATTTTTGCTTTTAGTCTTGGATGCATAGACAAATGTCTAGAAGGAGAATTATTATCGTCATAATATGAACAACTAATCTGGTATTTATCTGATTTTACTTCATGCTTCCAAGGAGCCTTGCCACCATAATGGGCAGAGACAAAGTGAACTCTTAGCAAATCTCTAGTATCCATTTAGCTTAGATTACTATAAAGTTGGTCACTAGTTCATAGAGAAATGATATTAGATATATAATTATTTAAATTTTCGAATATAAAAAAAATTATAATAGTTTAATTAGGTTTAATTTATAGACAGAAAAAAATTCTGGGTATATCCCAATAAGTAAAGTATTTAGTTGAGCTAATGTTATGAAGGTAATACTATAGTTAATAAAAGAAAGATTTAATATATAGATTATCGAGTAAATATAGATAGAAGATAAAAGTTTGAAAAAAGAGAAATATAGAATAACGATAATAATAATTGTAAGTGATATTAGGTCTTAAGCATATGATTATAAACATGCAAGTAATGATCTTCTAAATCTCTTGTGAATTTGTGAGAATCAAAGAAAGATGATTCAGATATAGATATTTTTAATTTCAGCATTATTCTTTGATAGGTGGGTTTGTTGGTCGCTAATAAATAGGCCTTTTGATAATAATCACTAATATTGTGAGCTATAAGCTCAGGCATATTTAAAGCTGATAAAACACTTGCACCTACGCGGGCTGAGAAACTATTACCAATTAAAGTCAAGAGTGGCATACCTGAAAAAAGTGCATCTGAGGCTGTTGTATGGGCATTATAATTGAAAGTGTCTAAAAACAAATTCCCACAACTATGTCTAGCCAAATGCTCTTCTAAAGGTAATTTTTTTGCAAAAATAATCCTTTCATCGCTTATATAACGATTTTTTGCTTCTCTAAATAAATTATTTTTTGATAATGGTGAGGTTTCTAGTAACCAAAGAACGCTATTTGGGATATCTCTTAGAAGCTTCATCCAAACATCAAATTCCCTGGGAGTAATTTTATGGGGACTGTTAAAGCAAGTGAAAACAAATGAATCCTCGGGTAAGTTTAATTGGCTTCTCGAATAATGAGTAGTTGATATGGATTTAGTTTCATCGTTGCATTGATAACTTAAAGGCATATAAAGTATATTCTCGGTATAATACTTTCTTAAGTTTTCCGGTATTATGGTCCTATCAGCTATCAAGTAGTCTATACATTCGGAACCAGTTGTTCCAGCAAAACCCATATAATGAATTTGGATTGGTGCAACCTTATTAGCAAAAATCCCAAAGCGACCTCGACTCGTATATCCTCTTAGATCAACTGCAATATCTAAGTTATCTTCTCGAGCTATCTGAGCCGCTCTAAGGTCACCTATTGAGGTTAGATCTCTATAAACGTCTACATGTTCTGTTACACGTTTTGTATATCTATCAGTGATATTTGAGTAATAATTGTAGGCATATATCTCAAACTTATTTTTATCATGGAGTTGAAATATCCTCGAATAGAGGACCATACCTGCTTGCTCATAAAAAGTGGAAGAAAAATAACCAATACGAATCTTTTTTTTTGGTGTAAATTTAACGATTAAAGAACTGACTGGAAAGTTCTTTAGAGAAAAACGCCTAGTACGATTAAGATGGTTATAGGGGTTGTCCTCCAAAATCATAAGGCCCCAAGGTATTACAGGTTCTCCATACAGTCCTAAATTCTTAAGCCACTTAATCCTTTCCTCGAACATAATCCAATTACTATTATGAAGTTCACATTGGATTAATTGGACCTTTGCATCAGGAAAATCAGGTTTAAATTTCAATGCAGACTTATAACACTTTTCGGCTAGTTGATATGACTTGAGTTGTGTATATAAATCCCCTAGATTATATAGTGCTTCAGGAGAGCATGGGTTAAGTTTAATAGCAGATTTTAATAAGTATAATGCTTTCTCAAATTGCTCGCACTTGATGTATCCATTAGCCAAGCTAATAATTGCATGAAAAGAATTAGGTTTGATCGACAACGCAATATTGCTTGATCTGATAGAGCTCTTGATATTGAGATGTAAAAGTAGAGAATTACTTAAATTTACCAAAGAGTTTAAAAAGTAAGGGTTTATAAGTATCGCCTTCTTGAAAAGCTTTATGGCTTCGTCGATTCGGCCTAGATTAAGATATAAGGTTCCTAAATTGTTTAAAGCTTCTGTATTGAAAGGATCTAGTTCTAAAGCTTTTAGATATGAGACAATAGAGAAATCAAAAATGCTCAGTGCCTTGTAACAATTTCCTATATCAAAGTAATACTTTGGATTGTTAGGGTCAAGTGATAAAGCTTTCTCAAAGACATTAATGGCTGGTTTATATTGTGAAATTGAGCTCATTGCATGTCCTATTTTTTGTAATTGAAGGCTATTAAGGTTCTTAATCAAAAGGGATTTTTGTAAGACATTAAAGGAAGCCTTTATACTAGAAGAACTGGCCAAGATGAAGGCTAGTAAAAGATAAATTTCAGGGTTTTGAGAACCTATTGAAATCAAGTATTCAAATATAGATTTAGAATCATAGTATTCTCCTTTTAGATATGTATTGATAGCCAATGTTTCTAATTCTGCTAAAGTTGGTTGTTTTTTATTTTTGGCATATCTAGTCATATAATTAAGATAATGTGCTTTGAAATTTATTGATGAATATTAGCATAGAATAAGTCATAATAGATAAAGTAATAGTTGATAGAAATATTGACTGTGGGTATTCAAAAGGGTAGTTAAAATGGGTAATATATTTAGAATAAGTATTAGCTATAGAAGCAACTGATTAAGTTAATTGCAATAATGTATCTATAAATAGTTAAGTGGTTTAGTTTTTACATGGGGTAAGTTATCATAAGATTTGCAAATCAAAATAAAATCTATTTTCTAAGATGAAAAAAAAGGAAAAGGTTAACAATAGTTCTAAAGGCTTTAAAGTGATTAAAGGAGCTAGAAAGGTTCCCTTAGGCATCGAATTCACTGAAGAACATGCAATTGAATTAATTAATAATGGTAAGCTTAATGAGGCCGAAAGAATATATAAAATATTAATAGATAAAGATAAGAAGAACTATATGCTATTTGGAAACCTAGGGGCTATATGTTTAATGAAAGGGCAGATAGATAATTCAATGAAGTTTCTTAAAAAGGCTCTAGAAATAGAGCCTCATTTTGTTGACGGATTAAATAATATGGGTTCTTGTCTAAAGTTAAAAGGTAGATGGGAAGAAGCAATCCGAAGTTTTAAAAAGGCAATAAAGCTAAGGCCTACATATTCGCAAGCTCATTGTAATCTGGGAAGTGCTTATAAGGCTATAGGACAGATTAATGATGCTATAGAAAGTTATAATAGAGCTATAGAGAATTCGCCCAATTATGCTGATCCTTATAACAATCTAGGAAACTGCTTGTTATCTTTAGGAAGAAATAAAGAAGCAGTTGATGCTTACGAAAGTTGTATTAAAATAAATAGTAATTCACATTATGCGTATATTGGATTGGCTAGCGCCCTAAATACTTTAGGTAAAAGTGAAGAAGCGATTATTGCTTGTAAGAAAGGAATTGAATTAAATAGAAATGATGCTATAAGTCAATTTCAACTTGCTAAAATATATAGTGATCAAGGTAAATATACTAGCGCTATTCATCACTACAAGTTATCTATTGAAAGAGATAGTAAATTGGCTTCAACATTCCATAATCTAGGAAATTGTCTAAAAAGGATAGAAAAATTCGAAGAAGCTATAAAGAATTATAAGAAAGGATTGCTAATTAATAAAGATTTTACAGAGTGTATTTACAGTCTTGGGTATACGTTAATTGAAATTGGTAGGGTAGAAGAAGGTTTGGTTTATATAAATAATATCATTTCTCGTGATGAAAATCATTATGAAGCCTTGACAGTTATAGGAGTAGTAAAATTAGAAAATAATAACATAAATGAAGCAGAATTTTACTTGAAAAAAGCCTTGTCTATCAATCCGAAATGGTATGAAGCATTAAATGTACTAGGTAACATAAAACAAACAAAAGGTAAGTACAATGAGTCTATACAATTATATGAGAAAGCAATTAAAGAGAGGCCGAACTTTGCGGAAGCATACTTTAACCTAGGTAATGCATATTCCAAATTGAAGAGTGCAGAGAAAGCGATTTATGTTTTTGAAAAGGCTATAGAAAATAAACCAGATTATTTGGAAGCAAAAGTTGAATTGCTTAAATTAAAAGATTCGATAGGAAATTGGAATGGTAGAGAAGGATTGATTTCTGATATAAATAAATTAATCACTTCTAATAATAGTATTAACCCAATGGGTTTAATGACTATAGAAACAAACCCTAAGATAAACCTTGAAAGAGCAAAATCATTCAATAGAAAATTATACAATAGAACGATGGACTTTAAATGTAATAATAGAAGCTCAAAAACTAGAATAGGTTATTTCTCTGGTAATTTCTATAAGCATCCTGTAATAATCTTATTAGTAAGAATATTAGAATTACACGACAAGAATGATGTAGAAGTCTATGCCTATTCTTGGGGTGTAAATAAAGAAGATAATTATACGAAAAGAGTTAAAAATGCAGTAGATACATTTAGGGATATCGATGATCTAAATGAGAACGATGCTGTAAATACTATAAGGAATGATAATTTAGATATTGCAATTGATCTGATGGGATATACAGAAAATTGTAGGCCAGCTTTATTTGAAAGAAGAGTTGCTCCAGTTCAAGTCAGTTACTTAGGCTATCCTGGATCTCTTGGTTCTAAAGCTATAGATTATATAATTGGAGATAAAATAATAATTCCGCCAGAAGATAAAAAATACTATTCAGAAAAGGTTATATATATGGATGGTTGCTACCAATGTAATGATGATACACAGAAAATATCAGAGCTTAAATTCAATAGAGAAGATTTTGGACTACCTCAAAATGCTTTTATATTCACGTGCTTTAACTCTACATATAAGATTAGTTCCGAGGAATTTGACTGTTGGATGAATATACTTAGAAGAGTAAAGAATAGTGTACTATGGATCAGCATCTCGCATAATTGTACTAAAAACAATCTTGATAAAGAGTTAATGAAGAGAGGAGTCAGTAGTAATAGAGTTATTTATACGAAAAGTATACCTTTAGATAAACATATAAAGCGACATGGCCTAGGTAATCTTTTCCTTGATACATTCAAATATAATGCAGGTGCAACTGCTTGGATTTCATTATATGCTGGCTTACCTTTACTGACACTAATAGGACAAAGTTATAGCTCTAGGATGGCCTCCAGCCTTCTAAATAGCCTAGACCTTAAAGAGTTAATTGTTTATAACAAAGAAGAATATGTAAGCCAAGCAATAAAAATCGCTTTGGATAAAGAATACTACAAATTTATTAAATCTAAATTGGATGAAAAAAGGTTAACAAGTGCGCTATTTAACAGTAGAATTTTCACAAGGAATCTCGAAGTTAAGTTGAAATCATTAATTAGTAGATAATGATATATATAATAGTTAGGTATATATCTGAAAGTATAATGTGTTTTAGAAATTAAATACAGCTTCTAAAGTGAAAAGAGGTGTATGTGACAGTTCTATTTTTAGTTGAGAAAAATTGATTTATAAAACTAGAGAAAAGATTTTGGGGACAAGGATTTCTCCCTTGTACGCCAATCCCAAGTGAAAAAGTTATTCTGGATATTAGTGTAACCGTCAAATAATGAATATGTGACTCCACTTTTATGCAAAACATAGGGTAGAGATATTTGACACTGTAGACTCCACTGAACGACTTGATTAAACCATTCCTGCATTAAACCACTGATAGTATGATGGTAAGCAAAGAAATTTGTTGAAAATAGCTTATTATCTATAAAGTCAGGATCTCCATAATAATGAATTAGTTGGTCTAGGATTGGTTCTCCTGAGTACCTAAATTTAAAATATTGGTGACCTGAATTAAGCATATTAATAGTTCTTAGCGCCTCTTCCCTTATGGTGTTTCCCTTTGAATGCCGAAAAAGGCAAAGAGGATTATCGCCTACTTGTTGAAGGATCCTATCTGCTAAATCTATTCCTTCTAAAGGACGAATTGAAGAATCCATCCATACATACCATTCTGATTTAACATTTTTCCATTCAAGCATTTTAGGTAACTTTGATTTAAACCTTGGATGCATTGATAAATGCCTTGATGGATAGTTATTATCATTATAATAATTAAATGAAATCTGATGTTTTGATGATTTCAGGAAGGGCATCCAAGGGACATCACCACCAAAATGAGCTGATACAAAATGCACTCTAGACATGCTTCGTGAAATTACTTAGAAAAACCTAATAGTCATGAAATTAATCTTTTCCAGGGTCACAATTGAGATGCTTAGATAAGATAATCGATTTTTGAAAGAACCCTGAAGGAAATCTATTAAACTAGTCTAATTATAACGCCTACTACCTCTGGAACAAGTATTGCTACATCAGTCAAATGTTAATTGTTTGTGTATAATATAAAAATAAACATATGCAATAGTTGATGAATAATCTAAATAGATTTGAAAAAGATAGAATAATAAAAGAAAGTTCGCCACTTTTTGAATTCTGGTGTTCTAGCCAATGCAGAAAAGAAGATACTATTAGAAAATTAAAATTAGAATTAGAATTGTTAGACAATCAATCGCTAGCTGTTGATCTCTATAAAGAAGAGCCTTATAAGTGGGAGGTTTTGTACATAAGCACAATTAATTTGATAATACAATTAGAAGGAATATTTGGCGGCATAGATCAAAAAAATAAGTTTTGGCAAAGTGCCTTGAAGTCGATTCTAATCCTGATGTCTGTTATTAAAGAAGAAGAGATAGATCGTAGTCTCGAGATTCTAACTAATTCTGAACTAATAAGTCCAAAAACTAGCAGCTCTATAAAAGAGACATTTCAAAGCAAGTATTTAAAATTATTCTATCTAAGTCTGTCAATAGAAACTAGGCCAGTGCGATTCTTATTTGTATTATGGGCTTTATTTAGCAATAGATATAGGATTGCTATAAAATACAAACCCAGAATCATATATGAAGTAACAGCTCTGCAAATGATTAAGCTAAATCACTATCTAGGTTATTTTACTGAATTGTAGAAATTGATTATTATATAGATAATATAAAACTAATATGTATTATTAAATTTTATGATCAATTGTCAAAAATCGATATGACAATTGATATGTAATTAGCAACCTCTGGGAGTGATCAATAATCGCATCCTAGAATCAGAAGAGGTTGTCTCGCACAGAAGCCAATAAATCAGTAGAGTATACACTTGTAAAAAACATTTATGCAGTACACTGACAATATGAGTAAGGCCATACAACTGCTAAAATATGGCAACTCTAAATTACTCGAAGAAAAGTTCCAAGAAGCCATAGATTATTACTCCAAGACCGTAGGACTCTTACCTAAATGTACATCTGCATACTACAATCGAGGGATTGCTAAAAGTAGATTAAATGATTTTATAGGGGCAATTGAAGATTTTAAAATTGTGTTATCACAAAACCCTTCTCATATAAATGCTTCTTATAATAGTGCGATTAATAAAATTGAACTTAATGATTACAAGAGTGCTTTGAGTGATTTCTCGCGTATTATTGCGATAATGCCAGATTCTCAATATGCCTATAACAATCGGGGTACTTGTTATAGGAATCTAGGTAACTATAAAGATGCAATAGAAGACTATACTATTGCTATAAGCTTAGACAATAACTACTCTAATGCTTATAATAATCGAGGAGAGTGCAAACAGAAGATGGGAAGATATCAAAGCGCTATAGATGATTTCACAAAGGCTATAGAAGTCAATCCTGAAAATGCTAATGCTTTCCGCAATCGTGGAGACACAAAGCATTTTTTATATCAATATAACCATGGTTGCTCAGACTGGAAGAAAGCTGAAATGCTAGGAGATAAGGAAGTTAAAAAGTTAATAGATGCTAACTGTAGATAAACAATTTCAACTATTTACCTATATTTCATAGAAGAATTTAATGGCGTGTTATTCAGACTTGTTATACCTTTTGAGGCTAAATATTTTGGTGAATTCATAGATATATAAAGAAGGTAAATTCTAAATACATTAAATATTTATCATAGCTAATGTAAATTTCGTAAACTAATAAGACCAAACCACTTGCCTAGATCGAATTAACAAGGAATATTGGAAAATGTTTGGAAGTAAAATCGTGAGTTACCCTAGAGATGAGAAAGGTCGGTATGTCAGATTGCCTACACCACTTAGACGAAAACCTAAAAAGATAAATTTAATTCAAATACACAAAAACTCAATTGAAAGAGAGAAGAGGAAGCTTGGTGTTGATGAATATGGACTTTTATGGATTTCCTTCTTCAGAGGATTCTTGTTAGCCTTAGTTTTTGAGAGGTTGATTTTACATTGATAAGAACCATACTAATTGCACTGATTCTATATTCAGGATGGTCCTCACCTGAGGTTAGAAACTTCACTGCAAATACTCTAAGAGTGACTGCAAATTGGATTTCTCCTGAAACAGATTACAATAAGAAAGTTCCTAAGTTTTTTAAAATACCTAACCCTTTTTATACCAAAGAGGGAAATATAAATAGTGTTGACTAAACCGTAATTATAAACTTTATCGTAGAGAGTATCTGGGAGTAGGTGGTTGCTGTAATAGGGGGATTATTTTATTTATATCATGATCACTTCTATCCCACCAAAGTAAATCAAGCAATTGTTCTATTATCCGCTCTGGAAATCTCTGTTTGATATATTTACTGGATATCCAACTACTATCGTATAGGGATCGACATCCTTAACTGCTACTGAGATAGCGGCAATTAAACTTCCAGAACGAATCCTTGTAGCGCTCATAATAGTTGAATCAGAGCAAGTCTAAACTTCATTTTCTAGAAATACATGCCTTTTAGTTACTGGGGTGTTTATTCCATGAATTGCTCCTTGCGAGGAAGATTCATTTAGGATATGGCCAAAATCGAAGGTTGTCGCGACGTCTGTTCTATGGTTTCCTCCTAGGTAAATAGTTTGATTGTTAGCAATTGAGCAGAATCAACCTACGAATAGGTGAGCTCCCTCGTGCCAGCTTAATATTTTTAGATTTTTTAACCCATATGAATGTCTAACAGCTAATAAGATTTGGGATTGCTCCCCACGATTGAGTGGCGTAAGGATCCGTGCTAACGACATTAATTGTATAGTACTAATGGTAATCAGAATAGCCTTAGCGGTTAATCATTCCAAATCAAAAGGATTACGTCAGTAATCTCTACTAATACCTAAAAACATCCAATTTAATATGGATTCACTAAACTTTTTTTCTAATTCAAAGTTTAACAATTTTGATAGTGAGCTCATATCATATAGGAAGAAGATGTTTGAGAATCATGCGAATTATGTACTTGACAATTACCTAAACCAATGGGCTAATATCGTATTATCAAAAGTTAAATCTCCTATTTCAAAAAAAGACAATGATCCCATTGCTGTAATTGTTGAGGATAGGCCATCAAAACTTTTAAGATTTAGCATTTTAAATACAATTTTGATGGGAAGACTAAATTTACCTGTTCGGCTATATACAAATACATCCAAAATTAATTTCCTAAAGGATATACTGTTGGATATGGGGGAGTGGTTGGAAGTAATAGATATAGAGTCTGTAGGTGTTAACTATATAGATAAAAGGTCTTATAATGAACTGCTTAAGTCAACTAGATTTTGGGATAGCTTTCCAAATGATAAAGTCCTAATCTTTCAAACTGATTCCCTACTAATTGAACCACTAGAATTCGAAATGTTCAAGTATGATTATATAGGAGCACCTTGGTCAAGAAATAAGTTTACAACCGGTTTTCCAGTATTTAGAAAAGATTTAACGAAAGAGAAAGGCGTGTTTTGGTCTATATCAGAATTCAATACAGAGATAGATATGAGTCTATTAATTGGCAATGGGGGACTATCTATCCGGAATAGGAACTTAATGTCAAACATATGTGCTTCAGAGGAACAGATTATTGGAGAGCCTGAAGATATTTATTTTAGTAGGATGTTACTGACAAAAAATGTAGATTTGCCGAGTTTAAATGTAGCCAGGAGATTCTCCTGTGAAGCTGAACATTATACTAGTATAGGTTCTCATAAAAGTCATATATATCTTAAGGGTGAAATGCAAGCAGAAATTTATGAAAGACATATAAAAAATGTATTAGGGTTAATATCAGCAAGTCTCGAATAAGCTATTTATATTAACAAAATCATAGTTCTCCTCGCTAATTCTATTAGTATAAAGAGAGTCATTTCTTAAGTTAAATTTGAATAATGGCTATATATATTGAGTTTGAAAACATATATATTATTTATTTACTAAGACGATAGTAAAATAGATATGTAGAACTGATATTCAGTATTTATTAGACTGGTTTGGCATCTATTATATATTGATAAGCCTCTAAAGTAGTCTTAGTGTAATTGGGATCTGCTCCGAAAGAACAAGCAGCTTTCATGAGCTTTTTTTCTATATCTTCTGTCATTTTTATTCTTACTATATTAGTATTATAAATGCTCCACCCACACTCTTGAAGCATTTTGTCTATTTCAGTATACGTAAAAAAATGTACATGGGTTCTATCTAGCAAACCTTGGTCAGTGTAAGTAAAAAGATCGTTACTCAGCAAAGGAACTAATACTGACCAATGTCGTATGTTGGGGATGGATAAAATAGCTACACCGTCTCTATCAATTCTAGACCTTAAGGTCCTCATTAATGAAAATGGATCAATAAGATGTTCGATGACGTCAGCGCATATAATTACATCAAAATTACCATTAATATCATGCGCACTAACCTCATTAAGGTTGATTTGCCATACTTCATCTAATCTTTCTGAGGCTAACTTTGCTTGCTCAGGTTGATATTCAATGCCTACAACTAATGAGTCCCTATATTGATCTTTAATTGCAGAGCCAACTTTACCGGCTCCACATCCAACATCTAACACTCTACGTGGATTTGTGGGAACTCTCGATAAAATCTCTGGTCTTTGGTGATTATAATAGTATTCATTAGCCATTATGTTATGCAACTCAGATGCTGCTATAATAAATTAGAACTTAATGATACATGGAAGTTTAGCCAAGATCATAATTATATAAAACAAATTCATAACCTAATGTTACATGTTAGTTCTTTAACTAAAGCTTTCTTAATCTTATGAATTAGACGAATGAAATCAGCTTTAATCATTATATGGAGGCTGCAATCGGCAATGAATTGTGGATAGAAGTTTCAAGATTAAACTCGTAAATAAACATTAATGTAATCCAATGTACTTTATTTATTACTAATCCATTCTATCTTATTACCAGCTTCTTAGACCGGATGGAGGAGGCGCTATTCCCAACTTTGCCATACTTCTTACACGCAAAATAGTGATGCACACTGGGATACCTACAGCAAGGAAAAAGAAGTGAATTAAGTACAAATCTAGTTGATACTGACTCATTTTAGGAATAGCTAATGTGATGGTTACTTAGATGTTAGTTAACAAAGAGCATGAAGAACTAAAAAATCATTTATTGAAAAGAGATAGTAAAATAAGTAACAGGGATTAGGAACATTTGATTCAGTATTAGGGCCGAAGAAAGATTTTATTATTAAAGTAGATTAATTAGAGGCAAAGGTTGACTTTAAATAGAATAAATTTATTTGGTGTTGCGTTCTGATGAGCCCAATGATGACTAAAAATTAGTCTTGTACAATTAGTGATGTTATTTCTGCAAAATAAAAGCAATACAATATAAGCATATAGCAAGGTTAACCAAGGCATAATAGCTCTTACAAGCAAAAGGCATAGCAAAATACTAGTGTATAAGCAACTACACGCTTACTTTTTCTTTTGGCTGTGTCAGTCATTAAGTGCCATCTGGGCATTAGAGACATCGGAATGAATTTTACTTATATAACTTTTGGCTAAAATTAGGAAATAAAAGCTCTTGAGACGAATAAAAACCGTAGGCTTCTGTAAGCAGGAAGTCAATTATTTAATATAGTTATTGATGTAACTTTGTGGCCCAATAAACAAAAATTCGCTCGGAATCATGCCATGAATTTTCAAATTTCTTCTCGGATATTATTTTAATGTCTTCGAATATAATCTCTTCACCTACCTCTAGATCGATGAATGCAGAATCTCTACTAAGAATCACTAAAAGTTGTTCCACATCAGGGTATTGATTAAAAAACAACTTTATTCTTGGTAGAACTTCCTGCTTACTTATAGTTTTCCTTTCATTCCATTCTGCAAAACTACCAAATTTGCCTATTTCAGGATAATAAATTTCTCTATCTAAATATCCTGAAACAGTAGAGATAATATTATCCTTACTGCCAAATATATGTTCGTCTTCCCACCCTTTATTTTGTATATATTGTGCCGTAGCTTTGCCCGCAGAAAATGGTTTAACAAACCCAGTAGTTGTCATATGTATTCCAGTAACAAGATGGATTGAAAGGCAAATAATAAAAATCGAAGGAAATACTTTTGATGGGAATTTTAGTATATTAATTTCTTTAGTTGATTGAGCTATTGATAAAGAGTTAGTTTCTATTAATGATATCCATAAAGCCCCTATAAGAATCAAGTAATAGTAGCCATAATGCCTGGCGCCAGTGCCTATATATAAAAAGTAATTAAAGCCGAACAAGAATAAAATCCCAGAAAGATAAAAAGAAATTCCTGATTTGGATTTCCGAATGAAAGATACGGTAGAAACTATTAAATATATTGCTATCAATCCACAGATAATAAGGTCTAACCATCTTTTGGAATTAGGAATTACCAATATGTAGCCACCAAGAATTTGACCAAGAGACTTTAAGAATTGATGCAGATCAAATGGAAGAGAAGCTATTATCCCAGCCTTTTCAGAAACTTGAATCAAGCTAAAAGCACCAAAAAGACTAAAAGAAGTGAGTATTAGTAAACTAATAAATAGATCAAATTTCCATAGTTTTTGATTAAGATATGATTTTCGCTGGTCTGGATTAGAGATCCAGTCTATAAATAGAGTATTCCCACATGCGAATGCTAGTGCCCATGCCAAAGCCTGCGTATTTGTTAATAGTCCAATACAAATAGCTGCTGGTATATATGATTTACTTCGATAGCTATAGATACTACAAAATACAAACAATATGAGCTCTGATATGACATAGTGCCGGGAAATAATATAGTACTCCCAAAAAGGGAATAGACCAAAAATAAATAAGGCCTTTTGCCATTTGAGAAATGGACTTTTGAACCAAAATAAACCGATTGCAAATGAGCCTAAAGCCCAATGCATTAATTGCATACTTAGTGGTGTCTGTGTTATATCTTTTACTAAATATATTAAAAAAGACCAAAGCACAGGATGCCCTGAGGGAGCATTGTTTTTCCATAAATCTACAACTGTAGAGCTTTTCATGGCTACTAGCCACCCTTGCATTTCATCACGCCATAAAACATGATTCATTATTGATAAAAAACCGATAAATATACATAAGCTTGGTATTAAGCTATCTAATACTATCGTTTTATTTTTTTTGATAAGTGATAACATGTCTTGAATTTTACTAGCCTAATAATCCTACTCTATTTACATGTCTAGCTTATATTCAAGCATGAATAAATATTTTACTTTTAGTCTATTCCTACGATACCTACTTGTTGCTCCAATTAGGCTCAAATGCCTTTGTGTTACAAGCTTTTTATTAAGGAGGTCTTAGTTGGTTACTTTAGTCATAGAACAAAACAACTATTACAAGAAATTATAGCTTGACCTCTGGTTGACCAGGTCAAAGGCGTTTACCTCCATAAAGGCCTTCAAATACTGAATACCTACTCTCCATTCCTCGGCCGGTTAGGTTGATTAAAATAAGGGATCTCAGCAAAGGCGAATATAGACAGCACTTCCTAGAATACTTCTAAATCTAGCTCTATTCCTAGCTACAAAGGCCTATTTCCTACTGTCAGACCCACTTAACTGTTGTCTATAACGCAGAATTCAAAAAAATCAGTTATGTTCTTTAAGAACATAACCCATTAATTGAACGATGCTTCGCAAGCAAGAAAAAAACGCAGTCACAAGAGGTGTATTACTAGCCATTGGCTGGGGATGGGGGTTAGATCGCTTTTATGAGGGAGATAAAAAGGGAGGAATTCTCTCAATAATAGGATGGGCAATTATTTTTTCGAGTTTTTTCTACCTGAAGTGCTCTGGTATTGAATACGTAGATGGTGTCAAGGATTATTCCAACTACAGTCCTAATCCAATCATTGTAATTCCATTCATTGCTGGATTATATGGAGCATATATGATCATTAAGAAAGCATTCAAATTGGCAAAGCAATTTGAAAACGCAGAAGACTAATTAGTAATAGCTGGAATAAAGGATACATACATCCAAACTAATTTAGACAGGTTAACCTAAATATAATTAGGTTAACCTGTCTAAATTCTCTTTTTTGTGAATGCTTTAATTAATAAAACCTATTTGTAAACCAATTAATGGCTATGATTATCAACACTTTTGGGATATAAATTCAATATTTTCTATTGGGTATACTTACAAATAGTATTTACTATTTATATTGCATAATGAAGAATTAAATATTTTCTTGACTCACATTTAAAAGACCTAAGTTTTGAAGAAGAGTAAAATGATTTAGTAAAATTCTGCAAGTCGTCTACTCTATTCTTACAGATTTATGCTCAAAGTGTGGGCAAGTAAAATTGACCAAAAGAGATGCAGATGGAAAAGAAGCATATATAACAATTACAATCGATGCCAAGCAATTATTTAATTAGACTATATTGTTAGCGCTATATAAATCATTTTTTAGTTCTTAAATGGTTTTCGTTTAAAACAACTTGATATTTACTATTTTTTATTATGGAAAACATTAATCTCGACTTTCGTATTCAAGGACGTGTCTATGCAACAAAGAAAGTTGATTCGCCCTTAATGGTATGCTCCCATGAAAGGAGTGGCACGCACTTCATGATGAATTCCATATCAAAATGCACACACTATGTTAGTGATCCAATTTTGAATTATGATTACTATCCTATTGGAGGGCTTGTTAATTTCTTTCGTGTTGAACAAGTAAGTAAATTCTTTGAAAACCTTCAGTCTATAGATTCTAGCTCTGGTAAAATCTGCCTATGTAGCATAATCAAGTCGCATTTTCCATTACAACTACTAGGTGAGAAACCACCTGGGAAAATGAACATTATATATATATATAGGAATCCAGTAGATGTTTTTGTATCCTATTGGAAATTCCTAAAAATACAAGGTTATTTTGAAGGGCCTAAAACAATTTCACCATTAGAACTGGCTAAGCATATTCCCTGCGGGAGGTCACAGAGGTATCAAATAAGAAACTGCAAAAGTTATTTTGATCGATGGGCTGAACATGTATCTGGAGCATGTAACTACGCAAAAGCAAACCCTAATGTGATACTAGTGAAATACATGGACCTATTAAACTCTCATTCAAATATAATAAATGCGGTCTGTACTAATCTTGGAATTAAAAAAACAAGAAACCCAAGTATGCCTGAAAATAATGATCTGAAAATAGAAGGGAGTCGAGAACTTGTTTCTTTTGAGGAAAGGGATAAATTAACAGAGTATTGCCATAATGAAATATCACGATATACTAGTCTTCCTTATACAATAATGGATAGTTAGATAGGCTTAGGAAAATGTATTCTATGTTCAATTTAATTAGACTGTTAAGACAATCCCTATTAAACCCGTGATTTGTAAATAGTATCTACACAGTTAATAGCAAGGATTTAGGAATGAAAGTCAAAGCAACATTACAATCTAATCAATTGAATTTTCTCGGTTTTCTCCTTCCACGACCATTGAAATCTCAATATAATAGATATTTACCAGAGGATAAGACACAAACAAGCTTACAGAATTGGGCAATATTTGAAGAAAGATATCCTATACATTTAGAGATATGTATCAATTTTGGGTCCCTAAATAACATGATTAATTAATATGGAGTTCAAAATAAGTTATTGTATTTCTAAGAAAGATAAGTTATGAATGATGTCCTTTTAATCTTAACTCCTATAATTGGGTTGGTCGTTCTTTTTTTGCGATGAATATTTTGATTACAAGAATCTCTTCTAAAGCTAGAGACAGACGATGATTGATGCTTACACCCTTGAGCAGTGCAAGAAAGATAAGGAGATTAGACAACTAAAAATCAAGAACTTGGAGCATGCCATAGAACAGTCAGAAGCAATGATTGCAGAATCTAAAATGGATGGAGAAGCCTTGACCTTTTTAAGAAAGAAGGTTGCTAACTCAATTCAAGATCTAGAATTACTTCATTTAATGAATCGTCCGCAGTAAATTGGATCAATCCCTCTATTCTTTTTAATTAAGCCTTTAACTCCTTCTACACAAGTAAGTAAAATGTATTATAAAGAGTAAAGTACTGTTGAGTTAATGAGATTTAGTTTGATGTAACTTATGCAATAAGACATGAAGTTAAGATTGAAACGTAAATCATAGCTCCTGAGGAGTGAGTAAGGATAATGAAGAGGTTCTACGCTGAAGATTATGTCGACTAGAAAGAACCAGTAACTACCCACTAATAATCTTAAAGTATTCTTTTACCATGAAAAAAGACACGCTAAAAAAGATGAGAGGATTCAATTAAAATGAGCTGTTTACTATGAACTGGAATTCTGCTCGAGAACACTGCAAAGAAAAGAACTGGAAATGGACGATGGATTTAATCAACAAATGTCAGAAGGAGATGGAGGCTCTAGAAGCTGAGAATGTGAAACTTAAGCGTCAATTGGTCCTTCGTTCTCAACTCAAGAAGTAATGCCAGTCTTTATAATTGGTTGTAAAGTGTAAGAAAAACTCCAGAAAGAACTAAATTAACTTTGTTAATAAGTCTATATGGGTCTGATTCTCTATATTAATACTATGAGTATAAAATACGAAGGATAATAAAAATCATGAGTGGAGTGATCAATCATTTAACACTCTAGAGTAGTTATTAGATTTATTTGATTTTAGAAATATCGAAGACTTAAATAGAGATACTATTTATGCAGGCAGACTAGATAGTTACAGTGATGAGCATGAAATAAAATGAATGAAGTTAAGTAATAGAGCAAATCAAATCAAGGTAATACATGCAAATAAAATTCATATCTTCATCCGATAAATGCATAATTTGATATCTCTATCAATACAAGATTTTACTGGCTAAATAAACAATTATTTGGCTGCTATTTGCAGAAGGATTCTCTTCTGAACTCGCTAGTTATAAATTTTAAATAAACTCATTCAGTTCCATTACAAGAACCTAGATAAAATTAATATATAAAGATCAATTCATCAGATTTTTCATGACAAAATTATCGGAGAACATGTCTATAAAGGCATCAACAAGTCATTTGGAAAACGAGAAAATATAAGTAAATATTAATCCTTTTATACTTGGTTAAATAAAAATGATTTTTTAGTAATAAATAAGCCATGGATATTATTACTATTATTTATTAGAAATAGAAACCTTCTTTTTAATCAACCCGGTAATAATAGCAAGTCCAAACATACCAACCATGGCAATTGCGATATATACAGAATCAGCCAATCCAGCACCTATAGCTACGGCAACAGCGTCAAAGATTACAAGACAAAGAAATAAAGAAGATGTAAATATAGGCCAGCGTGTTCCTCCTAACCCCAAGCCGTAGCTGAGAAAGTCAAAAAGGCCGGTCATTAATACTCCAGTCATAAGAAAGAAATTACCTTCTAATTGATTTTGATTAAAACTTTCAATTCTCTTCATTGCTTTTACTCCAACCAAGCGTCGCACAGGTTCACGCCCTAAATTTCTAGCTATAAGAAATGCAACTTGACAAGAGATAAAGTCTGCCAAAAAGATTGTCATGTAAGCAGTTGTAAAATCCATTACGCTTCCAGCAAGAATTGCGTATGGGAGATTTGATATAACAGGGAAGATAGTACTAATCCCTCTAAGAATAAATATTCCCAAAGGTGCCCATATCCCCATACCCTTAACAAACTGATCAATCTGTTCTTTCCATTCGATTACAATAAAGTAATAAAAGAGAACAGCTACTAATACAAAGAAAGCAATCAGAAGGAACTTCTTTAATTTATTCATTTTAGATTATCTCGATTAATTTCCATCTTTAGCACCAAAAGGTTTAGGGAGAGGATTAGTGTGTCCTTTTAATTTAACGTAGCTTACGCTAGCACTATAGAGAAGCTTCCGACCGACAATCTAAAGTCTAAAAAAATTCCCTAACATCCCCAACCTATTTTCCTAAAGTTGAGCTATCCAGAAAACTGGTAGATAAAAGCTCACTAATAAAAAAGCAGTCATTCCAAGGTATTCACGTGAAAGGGAAACATCAAGACAACTCCTAAAAAATCAATTGAAGGAAGAGGCTATCCTTAGATATGTGTGCATTGAGGAAGGTAAGGATATCTTTTATCAAAGGAGCCTAGCATAAGCAAAGTAAAGGTTTTTAGGGTTTTTTATCTATATATAACTGCCATAAATTCTGGCAAGTAGAATGCAATCTAGGAAAACCCCTATATAGACATTTAGATTTAATTATCAAATCATTACTTAATTCCGGACTCTGACCAAAGCACGATGTTGAACCCAATCGGGATCCGCATAGGAAATGAACCATTATTCATCTTGTTGTAGATCCCAGACGTTACACGTACCAGTTCTATCAACTAGTGGTGGCATGCGAAGCAAGCGTTCTCTGATGTCAGATTGCTTTTGTCATATGTTCTAAAAGAATCTGCCTTTGCAGCCTTGCTTATCCAGTTCACTAAAAAGTTCCAGGGAGAAGTAGAAAAAAAGAAGGGCAACCCTCACATAAGTTTGTGGGTATGGGCACTCCTGGATAGGGGCAATTTTTCTTCATACGCTTGCAAAATAATGAGTTGTGCGTAAAAAAAAACAAAGTGAGGAGATTAGATCCTCCAAGCAGTGGAACAAAGTAAACACTCGCCCTAGATCTCCAAGAGAACCTGCCTTTGAGCAGGTTTTTTTGTGCCTTGCAATCCTTTCAAGTTTTCCAGTAGTCGTCCCACTCATCCTGCAGTTCAGAACTTGATAGGGAGTTGTAGAAACCCCTCCACTTCTTTTCTGAGTTCGCATCAATAGCAACCAAGGAAACCAGAAGGTCTATTGCCTGTTCTTGGTTAAAGGATTTGCCGTCATCTGATTGGAATATCAATTTGAATACTTTTGGTGACCTTTGCAAATGCCACAACCAGAACCCCGTGCAGTTCTTGAATAAACAGTCGTCCTCCAGGAATGTTCCTTCACTTTTGAACATTGCCACCAAAACTTTTCTTTAGACCCGTAAGCAACATCGTCAGGTGTTGGTGGTGCGCATTTAGTTGGGTGCCATGCTTTAGCGACCCCTGGATAAAGACTCGCTAAATCATTATTACCAACAACAACTCTTCGCTTTATACCCATAAGAAAAACATACCCGAAAAGATCGTCATTTACTTGACGCTCGGTACAGATATTAGTATGCTTGTACCACTGGGGCATTCCCTCACGCACAATCCGTTCTAACCAAATCGGCACCTGCATTTACCAGTGCGCGAGGTGCCTTTTTGATGCCTTGAATTAATGAACGTATGACTGCTGAATTTGGAAGAGCACTACCAACCCAACTAGATGGTTGATCCAACCAGAGAGGAAGAGAATCCTGTTTTTCATTCGTGATCCCAAGTCCCTGATGAGGATGCCAAAGGTCATCACTCAACTTTGGTATTCGACTGCTAAAGGCATACCTACCCGCATCAAGAACACCAGAACGATGGAACTAGAAGATGCAGTTGAAGCTTGGAATAAGTTGCTGAACAACGGTTGGGAGTTAGTTGAGCATCAAATCAATGACAATACTGCTTAAATAGGTTTATCTCCAAGGCATCATTTCCCCTGCAATGAACCTCAACTGCATTAGAAATACTTGTCTTAGTTTGTTATCACTTTTAATTATTTTTTATCCCCTAAAAATAAATGCTTTATCTCATGATTGGGTTGCAGTTCCAAAAAGTCAGTTTGGAGAGCAATTATGGGATAAAAATAGTGTTCAGAAAAACAAAAATGGATCTCTAAGAGTATTAAGTAAATTCATCCCAAAAAGTAGTAGCGA
>QCKG01000015.1 GCA_003215535.1 Prochlorococcus sp. AG-409-L18 | reverse complement strand
TTAAGTGGTTCAGAAATGTCTTGTTGAATTTTTGGTTGAAATACATCTGTGAAAGGCCATTTCCAAGGAGGCCTTGAAAAATCCATCCTAAAAGCGGGAGACTGAGATATATAACTCACCAGATTTAAATGCCTTCTTTAGTGACTTTGCTGCTTTACATCCTTGGGGGTGCATCCTTAGGAGCTCTAATGCTTCTAACTGGCATCCCAGCTGGTCCGCTTTTAGGTGCAATGCTAGGAGCAGGATTATTAAGTATTAGTGGTCAGCTTGATGTAGCAGCTTGGCCTTTGGGAACAAAAACGATACTTGGGATCGGCATAGGGACAGTTATTGGAACAGGAATTAATAGAGAAACTTTGGGAGAGTTGCAATTGCTTTGGAAGCCTGCATTAGTTATAACCTTTACCCTTTTGATAACAGGAATTTTGCTTGGTCTACTGATTAGTAAATTTCTTGGAGTTGATAAAATTGTAGCCCTACTAGGTGCAGCTCCTGGAGGAACGATAGGGATGAGTCTTGTTGGAGCAGAGTTCGGGGTTGGAGCAGCTGTTGCGGCTCTACATGCTGTTAGGTTAATAACAGTTCTTTTTTTGATACCAGCAATCGTCCATTTCTTGGCCCCAGTGGGAAGTATTGATATCACTAAATAATGCCTACCTGTAAGTTGTGTGATACTTAAGGGAATAGACTTCATTGGAGAATAGAGTTAATTTGTTTTTGCTTGGTTAACGGCTCTGGTTTATTTATAATGAATGAGAAAAGGATTCGTGTTTGAACTAGTCATATGTAAATGACTTTAACTGTTGTCTTGTTTATTGATGAATGTTCTCTTTTCTTGCTGATCTAATATATGCTTCCTAAAAGCTCAGACATCTGCAAGACTTCGAGAAATAAAATTGCACTAATAGATGTCATTACAACAATTAAAGCGCCACCAAGCTTTACAACCTTTTGGTTTGTATTCACTTGACATTTTTTGATTGAGCTTGTTGTTGCTCCAAAGGGTAGAAAAATGATGCCTACAATTATTACCCCTATTATTGCAATAATGGCCTGCTCGTTAACTGAACTAAGGTCGATCTCCAGAGTTTGAATCTTGTTTCTTAAATCTTCTGCCGTGTAAGTTAGCTGTTCAAAAGATCCTTCTTGTTGGAGCTCCCACAAGGTTTTAAACTCAGCAAACATTGTTACACCCTGCATGTAAACCATTTATACCTTTTCCCTAAGTTCTTTCTAGTGATTAGACACAGATCTAATTAATGGGACCTACCATAGGCATCAAAATACTAAGGAGATTTGTTGCAAACATTGTTGAAACGAATTGCCTTTAATCTGGAAAGTGGTGAACTTCCTTTA
Organism: Prochlorococcus sp. AG-409-L18; assembly: GCA_003215535.1. GTDB lineage: Bacteria > Cyanobacteriota > Cyanobacteriia > PCC-6307 > Cyanobiaceae > AG-409-L18. The sequence goes on along the minus strand of QCKG01000015.1, from coordinate 39,238 downwards.
AATAACTGGTAGATTTGCTGAATATCTCTTTAGACAGCATGAAAGAATAAGTGAAATTTGCTAATCCTTTAGGCTTTTCTAGAAGAGTAGATATGGATTTAACTTTGATCTAACTATTTTGATTTCTTTGTAAGATTAAGGATTTCTTCTCTAAGAGTAATGTGATCGATTGATGGTTGAGATTTGCCCTGGCTAGTCAACACGACTCATCCTAGAAATATTTGCCTTGGATCTGAACTAAGAAATGCTTTAGTCGGTGTCTAGTGTCTAGCAACACAAGCATTATCGTTTCAAGCTGTAGTAGATATTCAGAAGGCAGTTTTTTCTTTGCTATAGAAGCTAATTCCAAGGGAAGATTGTTTTGATTAGAATCTGAGCATCTATTCTGCTTAGTCTTATTAGGTGGTTAATTGTGTCTGAAATAAAACTCACATTTCTATTTGATGGTAAATGCCCTATTTGCCAAAGGGAGGTTTCCTTTCTTCGATCTAGAGATGCTCTTGGCAAAATTGCATTTGTAGATATTGATTCCTCTGATTACAAGGCAGATCGTTATGGCGGGATTAGTTATAGAGAAGCAATGGGTAGGATTCATGCGATAAAAGCTTCTGGCGAGATTATTAAAGATGTGCAGGTTTTTCGTGAGGCTTATGCTTTAGTGGGGCTTAGTTGGGTCTATGCACCAACTACTTGGCCAATTTTAGGATCTTTGATTGATGTGCTTTACAAGTTTTGGGCACGTTTACGCCTCCCCCTTACTCGTAGACCTTCTTTAGAGCAACTTTGCGATAGGCGTGATCCTGATAGTTGTTAGGTCAAACTTAGGCCCATTTTTTAGATTGTTATAGAGACAAGATCATGTCATTTGGCGTTGAGCTTTGATTGAATCTTCATCCCATAAAGATAAAGCTGATTGGCCAGATGATCTGTGCAGCTAGGCTATTGCCCAAGCATCATAAACTCGTTTAAAGATCGAAGTTACGGTTAGCAGGTAATTGCTAGAAGTTCGCTTATAAGTCAAAATTTATCTGAGGGTGAATACACAAATAGCGATATCTTTACATAAGAAATCAAATTTATGAATCTTAGTGATTTTCATCAGTCTTTAATACTAGCTAACATGAAGACAACATTTTTTTCACAACCTTTTGCTTCGAAGAAGCTCCCATTTGACGAATAAACAAAAAATCTGAGGTTGTGTTGTTGACCCAGAAAGAACCCATACGATTCTTAGGAGCCTCCTTCTTAAGTGGCCTAATGATCTTTTCTTTATCAGGCATTGTCTCCCTGGGAGTTGATATCAAATCTTAGGTGGTTCATAATTTGGTTGCAAAATGATCAGTCAAAGGCTTAAAGGAGGAGAAAAGGTATTTCACAGAATCTTAGAAATCGTAGATATAGATTCATTGCATCTTTACTTGTGTTAATCTGCAATTAATTAGAAGTCAGCCATATCAACAGATCTCGGGAAATATTGTTTTTTAGCGTCGACTTCTGGTGTTGAAATAATTGCGTTAGATTGCTTTATAGAACTTTCTACCTTATTTTCTAGAATATAGTCACTTCATAACTCCCAGATACTGATGACCTGCCTAGTGTTAACTCCAAAACTAAAATGATTGAAAGTACTCAAATCGCTTGGATCGGTGGGATATTGATTGTTATATTCTCTTTCTCCTTTGTAAGGATACTTCAATTAAAAATTCAAGCCTGGAATAGGGATAAAATCTCCCCGCTCCCTTTAGAGGGATTTTATACAATTTCAAGCTGGGTTGGTACCCTCTCAGGATTGACAATTATGTTTACTGGAGTCTTGGAAACCTTTACCTTTTCTCCAATAAACTCTTTAAGTGCTTCATTAATATTAGCATTGACAACTGGATTGCCAATGTGGGGTGTGGTTAGATCATTGTTGGTGGAGGTGGAGAATGGGACGCTAAAAGAAATTCTTCCTGAAAAAAGATGATAGGAAATAGTTGACAACTAAGCTTTCCTTTTTTGTAGATTAATAGAGACTACGCAATTTCTAAATCTTTAACAGTTGACTAGCAGGAATCTATTAGGTTCTTCCTTGCTCATTTTGTTTTAGGGCCATTAACTTATATTTAATAGCTTAATAAATCACTTTTTAACCGAGTTTGGTTGCTTTTGATTCAGGTAATGGGTCTAAGATATTATGATTAATAAATTGCCCCCCACCAAAGATCTTGTTTTTTATGGATTTTTTAATAAAGACAATATCTAGTTGAACAAGTGTATTATCAATAATATGGACCTCTTCAATTCCTACAGGCACTAAATAGTGGTCTCGCATCACGTCAATATAATCATTTAACTTGGGAGCACCTTTATTATATTCGATAATAGGCACCTCTGTTAATACTAATTTGCAATTATTTAAAGCATTTACGGCACCTTTGAAAATATCAACCTCTGAACCTTGAGTATCTATTTTTATTAGGTCTGGTAGGGGCATATTGTGTTCATTAATGAAGCTATCAAGAGACCTAGTTAGAAGAAGTTGCTCATGATGCAGCCCTTGATAGAAAGCCGTCTGCTCCTTGTAATAACTATCTCCAGTGTTATTGCAGTTATGAAACAACACCTTTTTGTTGTCTTTATCAGATAGCAGCACATTGAACCATTTGTATTCCAGGTCTGGCTTCTTTAGCGAAGGGTTCCCTTCAAACAAGTAAAAATCAGCAGATTCAAATACCTTTGAATATTCTTTTGTCCAATTACCATTGTTTGCTCCAATATCATATATCACCCTCATATCACACGATTTTAAAAGTAAGTTAGACACTTCTCTGAAATCGTTTCGCACAGTTGATTTCTATAAGGAAAACTCTATGAGTAAATCTTACAGCTAAAGTAAATTTTTGAACTACAGAGATGCTTCCTTCTGCTGTTTAGCAGTTGTGGCTTCTAAAAAAATCAATGTGGGAGGCTGTTCTTGGTCGCTTAGCTAAGAGGGTAAAGCAGTTTTGGTTATTAAACTTTGCTCTAGAGATTTTAAGTCTGTCAATGTAAGACTATATATTTGCCTAGTAGATATTACTTATTCAGCTTAATACTTGGTAATCAACTTGTTTGTATGGCGGAAGTTGATGCTAAGTAACAACTCCAGGCTTTGATGTGCAGGTTATGGGAAACATACAAGATCTACCCAAAGAACAAGAGCCTATTGATTCTTTTGATTCTTACTTTGAGTGCATTACAGCCTGTTATTGCTTAGAGGGTGAAGATACTGAATGCTTGACTCGATGTGTATCCGTTCATTTTGGGGAAGAGGAAGCTCACTGATTAAAACCCCTTCTTTTGAAATCACTCGACTTGGTGGATCAATAAGGTGTTATGTCGGCTACAAAGGTTCATATTTTTATTTCGCACAGCTTCAGCTGCTTCTATCCCATTCATTTGCATTTGGCCAAGGTGCACTTGGATGACTTGGAACTTACTAAGAGATTGAACCCCTAGAACTAGAAGCATATTCCTGCTCAGCGTAAAACCACTCTTAAATTGAATTTGGCAGGAGATTTCGAGGAAGTAGCTATGGCAAGAATCCTTGTTCAGATTGAGAATCCATGACTAACTGAGTGTGACTTGACGGGTAATTTGAATAATTCTTGGTCGATGTGAAACATTGGCTGCTAAGAAATCAAACTTTGATCTGGAATATAGGCATTGGCCTTTGTTTAGCAGTTGCATTGGCTCGCTATCTGATCAATTAGCGTTCTTCTCATGAACCAAGTGTGGTCATCTTCTTCTAAATATGTTAACTTGAAATGTCTACTAATTATTTATTTACCATGCTCACCGGGAAGGATTTGTTAGCCAAAGTCAAGGACTTAGGTGATGTATCAAAGTCTGATCTTGTTAAGGCATGTGGATATGTATCCACAAAGAAGGGAGGCGGAGAGCGTCTTAACTTCACAGCTTTTTATGAAGCTCTGCTTGAAGCTAAAGGTGTAAATCTTGCTTCTGAAGGCTCAGGTGGTATCGGTAAAGGAGGAAGGAAGCTTAGTTATGTAGCCACTGTTCAAGGGAACGGCAATCTATTGATTGGTAAGGCCTACACAGCTCTTTTAGATCTCAAGCCAGGAGACAACTTTGAGATAAAGATGGGTCGGAAAGGATTTCGCCTGGTTCCAGAGGGCGAGGATTAAAGCTTTGCATAATTACTGAATAGTTCTCCAACGGGCAAAGGCCTGTTTGTATTCAATCAGTTTTAGCCAGTAAGCTTTTTGCTTACTGGCTTTTTTAATTAGAGAGATCTCATGGCTATTCATCTTAAGAAAACTTCCTTAAACCAATGAGAGGGGTAAATTTCTTCCTCAAATTAGCCGTTCAACATAGTCTAGGACTAATTAATATAAGGACTCCTTTCATTATCTCGGTAAGCAGGGATGCTTATCAGGAGGGGTAAGATCTTTGCTTTGGCTAAGAACTAAATTCTATTCAACGAAATTTTGACAGCAGGATATATAGAAGAAGCTATGATAAAAGTAGGGTTTTCTTGATATCAGGAAGCATTCACCAATGACTTCAATTTTTTGATGGTTGTTTTTGCCTAGCGTGAAGTTTTCCTTCCTGTCAACTATCAATAGTACCGATAGAAAGAGTGCCCAATCACAATAATGGAATGAACAGACAGACATGCGCAGCTTCCTGACCTCAGCACTGGCTGGTTTGATGATTTTTTTTGCATTAGCTTCAACTGCTATTGCTTACCCAACGGATCAATTTAACCAATGCATGCTGGCCGCAAAGGCAAATCCTTCACTCGTTGGTGTTGACGAAAGTTATATGGAAGGCTTCTGTGACTGCGCTTTGACCGCAATATTGGATGAAGGGAAAAATGATTTTGCCTCAGCTAATCAATGCGCAAAACAAACCTTGAATAAAAACTAGCTGCATTGTATAAAAGAACCTTTTACTTCTTAGTGGCTTTGATTTGACTAGAGAGTAGAAGGTCCTTTCCCAATAGAATGAATCTTAGACCTTATAAGTGGTGGTTGACCTTTAAAAAATTAGAAAAATCACCATAAGTAGTGCCCATATATTGATCACAATCTACTTGCAAGTGATTAGTCTTGGCTTCATTGTCGGGTCATGGGGATTGGCCGGCCTTCTTGAATTCAATAGCTCCTATCTTCATTAGCTAGCATTTTTCAGATGGGTCATTGAAGATTGCATTTATACTTGATTAACTTATAGCTTCCGAAAGGGTTGGTGGAACTAGTAGGAGTAAAAACAAGGAAGTTTAATTTCTTCACCTTTGGAACTGTCTTTTGATGGAACCTTCCCTGAGCCTTCCTTCCTTAGAAAAATCTTTAGCTTAAACGTGTGCTTACCTAATTAATTCATTAGTATTTAGGACTATTTCTTCCAAGCTCCTGATTCAACGTTAATTATGGTGAGATTACAATAAACCTGGCACATCACCATTTTATTGATTCAGGGCTATTTTGTATTAAATGATACTTGGCTGAATTTGAGTAAGGCTCCTCTAAGAATTGACATTTCTTCTGATCTGCTTAACTCATTAAAGGGTCATGCGATCAGATCAGGCTTGACTCTTCAGGATCTTGTGCAAAAGATCCTCTTAAATGGCCTATTTGAATTGCAAGCAGGAAATATATCTAGCGCTTCTTTAGTTAATGAGCAACAGTCCCTTCAAATTCCTCTTGTTGATCCAGTTTCATTTGGGATGTCTCAAACGAATCAAGGATTAAGCGGTAAACGATTTACTGATGCAGGCGCCAAGGCATATGCCCAAGCAGCAAGGACTGAGTTCCAGAAGCATTCAGCCATTAAAGGACTTGAATTAGATTTAGCTTTAAAACAGCTTCCAGATATTGTGGCCAAGTATCAAGGTGACCTTGATTTGATAACTCAGATTTTAATTGGTCGCCATGAACTCACAGGTGATGAAATGGTTCAGGCAATTCATGGAACAGGAAATTGTCCCATGATGAAGGCTCTTCAAGAATGGACTGGGGAGCCTCTTGCGGCTTTGAGTAAGGTTTTTGTAGATGCTATTGAGATTTAAATCAACTTTATATTGAATTCAAGAAGGGGTATTGTGATTAATAATAGATTCTTATTACTTTATTGTTCAAATTTGACTTAAAGTAAGAAGAAGAGTTTGAATCTAAGATCGATTTTTCGAAGCTTATAGTGACTTCATGAATGAGTAAAAACTTATCTTCAATAGCCCTAAACTTAAAACCTTTTATTTACTTCTTTAAGGTAAATATTCTATATTGTAGATTTAGTTGGCTATCTGCCATATCTTTGCGTGATCCTTTAGGAAGTGCTTCGCTTAGCTTTGCCAAGGATGCTTGGCTTTCAGGTGTGGCAATGCAGCCAAGAGCAACTAAAGCAAGTTGAGCTACCTGCTCAGAACCTCTGCTAACAATCTTTTCAATTTCGTCACTGATAGCGACTCCATTGCGTCGCTGTAATATGCGAATAGTTGCAATTACAATTGGATCTCGAAAGTCATTTAAAGGTTCTTGAACAACTTCTAGAAGAACATTATCTCCTAGTAGATGTGCCTTGAAACTTAGCAATTCCAATGCTGCTAAACGAATTGATTGTGACTTTTCATGCATAATATTTCTTAAAAGATCTAAGGGTATATCTGCCCCCCAGCATGCAAGTGCTTGAAGGATTGCTAATTTCATTTCACCTGCATTTTGTAGAAGCTCGATTAACAAATTCTTTGCTTCTATTTGATGACAAAGTCCAGCGGCGTGAATCAACTCAGGCTGAACTCCTTCTTGCTTAATAAGAGAATGGATAAATGGCCAGCCTTTAGATCCCATAAATCCGAGGCGTTCAGCAATTGCAATCCGAAGCTCTTTGCTATTGATAGCTAAATACATATCTTTTAACCAGTAAGGCTCAATATGAGCCTTACTGGTTGGGCTGAGTTTTTCCCAAATAGAGAGTTCATTTGATTGCATAGACTTTTCTTTTTGATTTAGCGAGCACCTAGTTCTGCAGCTAGCTCTCTCTCTAATTTTTCATCGTGAATAGATGGCAATACATTAGACATTTTAGTTCGATGCGTGCTGTAAAAAAGCATTCCTATAAATACCATTCCACCAATGATATTGCCTAATGTGACTGGAAGGAAATTCCAAAAAATAACTTTGAAAAAAGGGACTCCCGATCCAAGGAGAGGACCAGCTGTATGCAAAAACATATTTACAACGATATGCTCCATCCCCATGGTTTGGAATGCTGTAATTGGCAGCCAGCAGGCTAGAAGTTTGCCTGGAACACTTTTACTTACAAGTGCCATTGTTACTCCAAGACATACAAGCCAGTTAGCAATTACTCCCCTTAAAAATGCAAGAAAGAGTCCTGTAGATCCTAAAGATTCATACTTTGTAAGCACATTTGATTGATTGATTGATATTATCTTGGCCGCAACAACAGCCCAGCCCTTGCCTCCATCTACTGCAGATAGTGGCTCAATTGTTCCAGCACTTGTTAGGCTAATTGAGATTAATATTGCTACAAGAAGGGTTCCAAGGAAATTACCTAACCAAACCCACATCCAGTTTCGGAATGTTGCTCTCCATGAAGACTTACCTGCCCATGTTGCCATAGGTAATAATGCAAAATTCCCAGTAACAAGCTCCATCCCAAAAAGAACAATACTTGCAAACCCAAATGGAAAGATAACTGATCCAAGAAAGGGCATTCCAGACTGAATACCAACTGTTATTGCGAGACATGTGGCCAACCCAAGAATAGCTCCTGAGTAAAACCCTCGAACTAATAGATTCTTTACGCTAACAGTCGATTTTTTCCCTCCAGCAGAAATCATTCCATCTACTAATTCATTGGGAAGGACATAGTCCATCTGAGAAGGATTAGTTTCCATTTTTTTTTTAATTTGTGAGATTTTAGAGTTTTGCTATGTTTTATTTGCTAATTCTGTTCATTATTCTTGAGTATAGATCTTGTCCTCCGCCTTCTCTGTTAATGGCTGGTTGCTCTTTACTAAAATCACTTATCCAGTTTACGATCCTTGAAAAAAAATCTTGCGACTTAGGTTTAGATGCCATGATAAAAAATCAGATTGGTGGAAAATAAAAGCATTCTACCGAGATAGTATGCTTTTATTGGTTGCCTTAATCCAATTAACTATTCTTTTTATCTGATTTAAAAAGATAGGCTTAGATGTTTTTTTAGGCACTGCAAAGTGATTCTCAATCAATATCTTTTTCAATACATCTTTTATATCGCTTTTAGGTATTGATTTGTACTTTAATTCTCCAATCCTGTTCACAGGACCTTGCTTGCCTCCAATACTTATGTTGTAAGCCTCAGTCATTTCTCCATCGCTATTTCTAGTTTTGGTACCGGTCAGGCCGATGGCTCCCATGTAGGCTTGTCCGCAGCTATTTGGGCAGCCTGTCCAATGGATTTTTAGCTCTTTGGGAACATCAAGCTCAGAAGCAAGTTCTCTCGAAACTTTTTGTGCTTGATCTTTTGTATTAGTCAGAGCAAAGCTGCAATATGTACTTCCAGTACATGAAACAGTTCCTGCCGAAATGGGATCAGGATCTAGTGGAAAGGTTTTTAATAAAGGATCTGCCTTGAACTTTCGTATGTTATCTCCATTGATATTTACAATAATTATGTTCTGGTCTTCAGTTAGACGAATTTCACCACTCCCATACGCTGAACTTAAATATGCTAGATCTTGAATCCTCTCTGCCGTTAAACGACCTACAGGAACATGTAGACCTGCATAAAAAAGCCCTGATTGCTTTTGAGGGTTAACACCAAAGAATGTTCGGGGTTTCTTTGAAAATATAGAACCAGGATCTTCGCTTAATTCTCCAAACTTTTCTTCAACCATCTTTCTAAAATTTTCTATTCCTACTTTGTTTAGATAAAATCTGAACCTACCTTTATTTCTCTTATCTCGTTCTCCATGATTCCTCCATATTGAAAGAATTACTCCAGTCAAGTTGCAAATTTGATCTGGGTTGACCCAGGCATTAAGAGGTACCGCATAGTCGTTTAACTGGGAAGAGAGAATTCCGCCTACCCATACTCCAAATCCCATTACTCCTTTATTAAGAACAGGGTGAAATATAAGGTCATTGTGTAGTAAGAAGTTGTCATATGACCCTGCAACAGCTGTGTTCCACTTCCTCGGTAGATTTGAGAATTCAGCGTTTCCATTCCCATTATTGGTAAGGAAATTTTGAAGCTTCAATGTATAAGGTCTTGTATCTAGGATCTCCTCAGGGTCTATTCCTGCTAGAGGATTGCCTGTGACATTCCTAGGATTGTCAAAACCTGATTGAATTGTTTCTAGGTTAGCTTCCTTTAGACGCTTAAGTATTTCAGGAAGATCATTAATAAGTACTCCACGAAGTTGAAGGTTTTGTCGTGTTGTTATATCGGAACTACCTTCATCACCATATCTAGCAACAATGGAAGCAATTACTTTTAATTGCAGGTTATTAAGTACCCCATTGGGTATCCTTAAACGCAACATGAATTTCCCTGGTGACTTTGGTCTCCAGAACATCCCATACCATTTTAGCCGGAGCTCAAGATCAGTCTTGTCGATTTTTTCCCAACCAACTTTAGCAAGTTCCTCGAGTTCACTTCCAAGTTCAAGCCCATCTTTCTGGGCTTTATTCTTTTCAATATTATTCAGTTTTTTCCCTTCTAAATAGGATTTCATGGTTAAAAATATCTCCTTATCGGTTAGTTGAAATAGAAAAAGATGCTGGTGGAAAGACTCTCTTGATTAGAGCAGTTTAAACATTCTTTCTGATTCATCTGCAAAGAGAGCTATTGATCAACTGCCAACCATTAATGCTTTTTTTAGTGGACTTGCTCTGTATCAGATACAACAAAAATCGATATTTGCTGGATCTGATTTTTGGTGTATTTGGATACATGATCCCTTTACCAACTCTTCCTTCAGATTTGAATTACTTTTATCTAACGATGCTTATATCTGCTGTTTAATAGATATTAAACAGATTTTGTATTTATTGATACGTTCTTGGCCGAGGTATCTAGTATTAATGTTTAGTGATAGGGATACCTAATTCAATATTGACGACCAATTTCACCTAGCCAGGTAATAAACCCTTCTTTTAGCATTCGATTAATTTTTGCCATTGCAGCAAGATCACGCTTGAGTGGGCTTTCAACTTTATGAATAGGCTGGTGAGTGTTTTGGGCTTTTAGGAAGTTTTTCCTTAAGTTAGATTTAGATGAGAATCTGTTCTCAGCCATTTAATTATCGCTTTCTAATAGGTTGATTTTTAATTCCAACATTTTTAAAGGTTCATTTTCCGTTGTCGTTGTTACCAAACTATTGATTCTTTTGGGATCGTGTTCTATAAGATAATTTATTTTGCTTTCAGCTATTTTAAAGTTAAATATTGCTTGCTTCATAATTTTAGAGATATTGTTTCTTCAGATCCATTGTCTTCTCTATATTTGCCTTAGATAAGATGCATCTGCTTCTAGCATGCTTTGGTCGTCCTCAGGTGAGTGGCATCCATACATAAGGTTGATGATACGCAAGGGATCAATTTTCCGACGGGCAACTTCATTCCATAATTGGTTGCTTTTTTCTTCATCACCTAGTATGAATTGATTGTGAATAATTTCTCTTGTTAGTGAGAATATTTCTTCCAAACTAATTCCTAGGAGTGATTCTTGATCAAAATATTTAGAGAAGTATTTCTTTCCTCTGTAAGTTAGTTCTGTCTTAAGGCTTATCAGTTCATGCCTTTTCTTCTTATATACATTTCGCCTGTAAGTTAATTTAATCGGGTTTTTATTTGTGATTTCATGGTGTTGGTTATATTTGTGACCTCGATAAACAAGAGCTTTCATTGGTTGGTTCGCGAATGATGATTGGGCTTCTTCTGGAGGAGCCGGATTGGGAGAATCGATTCTTTGTGCAACGAATCCGAGCTTCAAATTGATTCCCCTCTCACCCTTCATAGCCAAACCCTTTAAGATCTGCAGGCTATTTGGAAACAAAACTATGCCTTTATTTGTTATTAGGAAGTTAATACCTGAGATTCTAATACTTTAGGACTGCTTTATGCACTTTTTAATTTGAGTATAGGCCTCTAAGGACAATAACTAGAGCTAGTGGCTCAAAGCCGACTGGCTCTACTTCTTCAAAAGTAAGCTGTCTCAATCTCAATTGGTTCTAATGGTTCAGTAGTCGTGAATGACCAATTGAAAGATAGTCAGATTCAGATCTATATCGTCTACTTGGTTAATACCTGACTCGTGCATAATCCCTATGCGGTATAAATTTATGATTGTATTTGAGGAAGATGATTCGCTATAGTTCTTCTTAGCAGCTTTATTGCTTTTACTATTAATAGAAACTGTTCTAATGAAAACATACTTGATTACGAGTTTAATTCCTTTCTATTAGATTTAATTATAAGCTGAGAGTTCTATCTATGTAGATCTATTAATCCATAACAAGACCCTTTGGTGTGCTTCTGCCAACTTCCCAGTAATAATCAGCCAATGGCGTATCTATTTATTTTGCTTATCAGATTGGGTCCTGAAAAAGGCATTGATCCCTAGAGAAAACACAAATCCTAAAATAAACATTCCAATTAAAAGAGCAATGAGCGTAACTGGTGGCAAGTAGTCCATAGGGCTTTAGAGTATTTGTTATGAGAACCAAGATGTCACCAAGGAGAGCCTTGGCTACGGCTACCGTAATGGCTGTAGCTCCGGTTTTACTAACTCTTGGCGGGGTGAGAAGCTATACAGCGCACTTGTGCGATCAATTGACTGGGAATTTGGAGTTTTCATTAGATACCGAAGCAATTGTTAGAATTAAATGCAAGAAAGTTTCTCAAACTCCTCACCTGGCTTCCTTTTACTGGTTATTGGTGGCTTCTGTTTTGATTAATTGGCCAGTCATTAGATGGCTAGATGATCGCCAGTGGTATCGAGAATGGATCAAAAGGGAATCAATTGACTAACAGTCCCCTCTGTTGCTTCGTGAATACAATGCCTCCAAGAATTTACGTGCTTTTGAAAACAAACTTGATTGTCAAGGATGACTTTAAAAGTTTTGCTGTCAATAGCTTTTAAGACCTACCTCTTGCAGGGTAGTGGAAGTGTATGAAGATGATCGCTCGTTATACCAATCCTGGGTTTGAGGCGGTAGCCGATGGAGCGTTGGCATTTTTTGATCGCCGTCGAGACCTACAGACAAGTGGTGTAGCTTTTGGTGCAAACTTGCCAGATTACGCGTCAGAACCCGCAAAGGTGTCCACTGATATAAGCCTTGTTTCAATTGACCGTTCAGACCCTGAGGCTTTTGCACTTGCCGAGGTAATAGTTCGAGGGGTCAATGCAGCACTTGATCAATATCTTCAAGAGCGCCCATTAATTAGAGAGTGTTCTCCAGAGCAAGCTCTCTTTGTTAACCCTATTTTTAATTTGCAACGTTATGCTCCTTCTGAAGGGTTTAAGAAATGGCATTGTGATTGGACTATTAGTAATGAGGCAACTGAACCAGTTCATCGAATACTTGCTTGGATTCTTTATTGCAATGATGTCGAGTCAGGGGGCACGGAGTTCTACTGGCAAGACCATCATGAGGAGGCAGAGCGTGGGAAAATAATTATTTTCCCTGCAGGCTTGTCTCATATTCATCGTGGCCGTGTGAACCACAACGTTTCTAAAACTATTGCTACTGGTTGGATAAATGCAGGCAACAGAGACGCTTATATATCCCGCTTAGCAAATTCTTGAGGCTTGATTGAAAATATTTTTTTAATAATCGTTATCAGCTACGCACATTCCTAAGCATCTGATCCCATTATTTGCAGAACGTTTACAGTGCTTGCAGAGAGTCGGATCTACTTTTAAGGCTTTGATTTCTATGATTTCATAGTAAGGGTATTCGTCGCTGTCCCTGGCAAATAAGCAGAAGTCTCCATAAATATCTTTAAGTAGTGAATAAGCATCGTCAAAGCTTTCAAATTTTTTGCCAGCTATACCATCTTCTTTCTTGTCATGCCTTGTGATCAGGTAGCTCATGCGTGCTTTGATTTCAATGGTTTTGACTTATTGAGGGATACATACAAATATTATCAGCTCTAGAATTAATTTTTAAGGCTTTTAATCTTGCCTTGTATGAATGCTTGCAAAAAACTTTTCTATTCGAAGTTGAATCATGTACCTCTGAGTTGGATTTATTAGGAACCGTTCATTCTTATTTGTTTTTAAGGTTGAGCTAAGGATATAAAGCTGCAACCCAAGGAAAATAATTCCCATCAAAGCAATAATGGTGAAGGGATCTTCGATCAAGGCTGCTTTTTATCCTTCTCCATTGTAAAGGCATAGGGAAGCCCTAGTCCTAGGGAGATTTGTATGAGGTTGATTATTGGGATGCTTTATCAACCAGCTCTTTTGAGGTTTTTCAAGGCTGAGATTTTTGCTAAGTAATGTTCCTCACGTATGAAAGATTAGGCTAAGAGGGTTTTATTGGAATTGTTTTGGCTATTGGGATCAATTAGTTACGTTGGCAATTTATAGCTGATTATTTCGGTTTACTCTTCTAATAAAGTGTTTGAATCAGGCATCAACCATTTAATTCTGGAACTACATGTCCAAATCATATATCTCTTTTAATAACCGGTATAGCCTTTACTATTGTTTTAATCCCTTCGGTAACAGGTCTCTTATAGGGAATGTAGTGTTAGCTCCTGGTTTAAGTTAGTAAGAGCCTGTTTTTAGCGCTTTCTACTCCTTCGGCGCTGTTGAAGCTTGCGCTTATATTTCTCAACAGGAGTCTCATGATGCCGAATACGTTTAAGGTCTGAAAAAATTCCAGCCTTAGAGACCATACGTTTAAACCGACGAAGAGCCGATTCAATACCTTCGTTTTCTCCAACAGTTACTTGAGTCAAAAGCAAAACCCAGAATCATTAGAACCTACATGTTCATAGGACCCCTTAAGCAGTTGTCTTAGTGTTCTGCTACTTAATTGCCAAAGAAGAAAGCCCCGCGAAACGACGGTAAAAAGGGATAAAAGGGCTAAACCTATACATAAAGGACAGTGCGGGAATCCCATCACCTTTTTTCAGGACTTATTCAGCTTGTCAGAAAATCCTGCTTTTTGAAGGTATTGAGGCGTTTATGTTTAAACCAATTTTTTGCCCTGTACAGTTGGAGGGTGTATTTAGAAAACCATGGGCTGGCAAATGCCACCTCTAGCCGCGTGTTTGGGTCTTTTAATGATCTCGATTGGAATTGTAGTGGGATTTGACATCCGTTTCGAATATGGAAATGATGCTAAAGATTAGATAAAATGGATTGCTTAATTTGATATCAAACTTGGGCTTGGGCTTGGGCTTGGGCTTGGGCTTGGGCTTGGGCGAGGCAAGCTTTTTTAAACATTTGCTTTTGAAGAACCATCTAACTTGGTATTTTTAAAAATCAGGGCTAGAACATTTATCCCACATACAAAGTCTAAATCCCATATTTTTAATTAATAGCTATTTACATGTGAAAGACACTATCAATCTTTTAGAAGATGCATTGGACCAGCCTCCAATCGGTCAAACCAAAAGCTTTATATGGCTAGCTACACCAATGGGCATAGCTGCTTTGTGCAGAAAGAGTAACTCACCTTCTATTCCACCTTATGAGGAGGCAATCAAAGAAGGTGTTGAAGTTGCAATTGATCTAAGTAGGGAAGAAAGAGAGTTCCATCAGACAGAACAGGGAATGGTTCTTATTTTTTACTCTTAGTGATTTTTGATCGAGCCTAAGACTCTTTGAAACAATCTAGATGCGCTATATAGCACAAGCATAGTCAGTATATTCAAAACAAAGAACTCTCCTGATTTATCGTTTTGAGAATCCATGGAATGGATTTATTTGGATGAATTCCCATCGTCATGTCATTTTCCCTTCTTTTTAGGCTAGGCAACTTTTGATCTCAAGGGAGATTTATGCACTTGCTGCTTCTTTTACTGCTATGAGTCCTGGATCTTTGCTTTCAGACAGGCTTAACTAGAGCGGAGGATGTGATCAATGGCATTTGGATGTTCATGGACGAATTTGATTGTCTCTATGGCAACCTGCCTGGCCTCATAAGAGTTGTTTGCATAGGCACAGAATTCGCATCTGTTCCTTTCCCCATCGCGATAGCTGATGGTGTAACCGTGGCGGCTCATTTGCCTAGCCATTCGAGTGATCATTTAAATCTTTGCTCAAAGGCAGGCCGAAGCGCCACAAAAATATCTACTTAGTGAGGGTATGCACAATAAACTTAGGTAGGTAGACCAGGCCGGTAAGTGCAGATGATTCGATTTTCTTTAGGCAAGGCAGCTATCCAAGGCCTCAAAAGTCTCTAAAACTTTTGAGATGACTTCATCTTTACTTGATTAACTCTATGTTAATAAAGGTCCAAATCTCTTTTTTTAAAGATTGATCTTTAGGTATTGGTGATGTATTTCAATTGCCAAAGCGAGGTTTTTTTAGGTTGAAACGTTGAACTCAATCTAGAAAGTTATTTTTTTTGGTCTTGCTTTGTAACAGTTGGGATTCTTGTAATTAAGACCTAGGAAGCGAAATAGTTGATTGGGTTAATTAATTCAACGACCTTTTCATTATTCATGGGATCAAAATAAGCTGAATAGAATTAACCTCTGCTCATTTTGAGAGCCCAACTTGATAGGAAGGGACGTGGCTGATGCAATGCATAAACTCTTTTAATTTTAAGATCTTTATGAAGTTTATATCAACTCCCGTGTGCTTATTAACCGCACCTAGGCTTGGGTTATTAGGAGTGAAATCACCGTCAGAATGGGAAGAAGAAAATAGCTACTTGCAAAAATACTTTTGGAGCTCCTTAATAAGCTGGTTAGATTAAGCTTTAAATAGAAATAAATTTGAAATGTAAATATTATGTATGGATATGAGTTTTTGGATACTAATAATAGTTAATTTATGGCTATCTTCCTTTAATTGACCTCTGACTCTCTTTCATATAGTTGGCCGCTCTCATTCATCCATTCTGCCTTGGTCTTGCAGTATTTTTTATGTTGAGTCAAGTGAATCCCTTCAATTACTACTAATATCAGAAGAAGACTAACTGGAACAAACCAAACAGGAGAAATCACAGTTTCTTTCCAGTTAGTCATTTTACTTTTAAAAAGTCCTAGCTTTTTACATATTAACATCTACTTGAAAAATTCATTTTTAATTTAAATATTTAACTGATTGGGTGTTCGCCAAGATTTTGTAAAGATCTTGGCAGGCTCTAATCTTCAATTATATATATTCAAATAACATTCGTTATAACTTAGTTAAGCTAGGCGATTTCCCTTGTCGAAGCACCTATTTTGTGTCGAAGTACCTATTTTGTTTTGCAGAGTTATTTTGTCTTTATTTCTTGCCTTTAAGACTAATCCAAATCACCTCTTACAAATAAAATCTTAGACTTGGAGTGCTTTTAAATAGCTTCAGGCTTATCCATGCGGCTTTTGATAACAGCCAGTTCAGGAGTGAATTCGATGTTCAGCCTTTTGGAATGTGACTCTGTTGAATAGATTCATATATGATTTGGGATAATCTCTGGCCTTCGAAAATTTCTTATTATTAACCTTTAATAGCTTCTTGGCTCTAATGGTGGAAGGATAGCTGAATAATCAATAGATGATCATTAATGGATAGCTGGACATACCAGTTGACATCTCTAGGCATTCTCACTCTTTTGCTAGGAGTTCTTGTGTTGGGGTTGACCTTTGCAGTTAAGCGTGGTTTCAATGATCCCAAGAAAAAGACAGCACTTAATAAGGCTTTGCTTAAAGAGTTGCTTGAAAGGTTTGGCCTTGAATTGCCTTCTGAACTAAAAGAAGAAGAGAGCAATGTAATTAATTCTATTAAGGCTCCTTAAATGGAAACTGATCTTCTAATACCGCTTTTTTGGATGATTGTCTTTGGTGGGCTTATAACTCTTGGGGTTAGAAGGTTGTCTAAGAAATTACCAACAAAAAAAAGGTGGGTACGTCCAGATAAGGTTGAGGACAAAGAAAAATGATTAGAAGGTTTCCCTCTTTCTTTATATACTTTGGATTGGCTGGAGTTGCCTTTGTGGGTTATTCTCTTGTCAGGAATGAGAGGAACTTACTTAGAAGAAAGGATGAGTTGGAGGTTCAATTGGCTGCTAAAAGACTTTTGCTTAGGCAGTTGGAATGAATTAAGTCAATTTAACTCATGCTAATTAATGTAGTTTGTTCATGCCTTTAAATGAAAGTAAAATATGAATTACTTCTCTTAACATAGGAAGACAATCTTTGGGTAGTTTACAGGAAATTGCTCTAATTAATTAGGCGTATGATGCAAATTCCTTACAACTAACTTGGCCAGTTAAAACTATTCTTATCAATACCTTTTAAAACTTTAAGTGGGAATCAAATGTTCTGTTTCCAAGGAGGTTTTTGTAATTAGGTTGCAAGCAGAATCCTCATTGTCTGCTATTAAGCCTATAACGTTTAGATTTAGATAACTTGGTAAGGCCTTTTAATTCTCCTTGCTTTGTCTTGGTTTAGCTAGAGATCTTTATTGGCAATCAGTGCTATTTCTCAAATTCCTTAGATATTCCCGGGGACTATTACTAGTACTAGTTGTTAGGGAAATACTAGATCGACTTCTTGAATTATTTGCCAATTCGCTGAACGGCAGCTCGTGACTTGTTAAGGAGTTCTCCTTGTAGTGGGACGAATCCAAGATTAGGCGCTTTATCTTGAGCCTCATCACTTAATAAGTAGTTCAAGGCCTCTTGAACAGCTTTGGCTTTAGAGCCATTGCCGGTCTCGTAAGCCAAAATCCATGTGAGAGTTGCAATTGGATATGCACCTTTCGCCCTTGGATTGGGGTTTGTGCCAGCAAGGTTTTGATCAAGATTGATTCCGTTAAGTGCTGTGGCACCAGTTTGTGTAGTTGGCTTCAAATACTCACCAGAAAGGTTTTGCAAAGCCGCGGCTTTGATCTGGCCCTTTATATAAGACTGGTTGACATAACCAATTGCACCAGGAGTATTTCTGATAATTCCGGCAACACCAGCGTTACCTTTCCCACCAACGCCAGCAGGCCATTTAACAGATTTACCTCGACCTAAAGTCCATTCATTTGAAAAGGCTTCCATAGAGTTAGTAAAAGCCTTTGTTGTTCCAGAGCCATCAGACCTATGAACCCACGTGAGTTTCCCTGAGGAGCATCCAAGTCCTTTCCAGTCTGTGATTTTGCCAATTGCAACCCTGACAGCTTGCTTTTGAGTTAACTTGAGATCACAGCCAGGTTTGTTGTATCCAAAAGCAATGCTCCCACCCACCATTGGGATTTGGATCACTCCTCGAGTAACTCTTGCGATGTCTTTGGCTTTCATTGGATCATCTGACGCTCCAAAGTCGACTGTTTGATCAATAAATGCTTTGCGACCAGATCCCGACCCAAGTGCTTGGTAGTTGACCTTGGGACCATCAGCTTTGGCCAGATCTGAAAACCAACGGGTGTAAATTTTGGCTGGGAAAGATGCACCTGCGCCACTTAGTCGAACACTGGAAGTTGAATCAGACGGACCGCAAGCTGCTAAGCCTGCACCAAGAGCAAGGACAGAGGGAAAAAAGTAGCCCTTCTTGAAGAAGGTCATTTCAGACCATGAGGATTCGACGCTCCCAGGCTAGTTAAATTGTCTGAAGCGAACAAATTTTGATTTTCATTAGCACTTGACTTTTGTTGGCTTAAAGCATCTTTTTTGTCTGCTTTGCCGATGGTTAATCATGAGAAATCTTTATAGGTCTAGTCTTTTTAAGTTTTCATGACGCCGCGCTCTGTTACCTATTTTGACGTTTTGCGTTTAGTGAGCTTATTAACGGGAGGTGGTAAAAATTGAGATTGAATGATTTTTTCTAGATGTTTCGAACTTTTAGGTGCTTTTTGCTTAGCTTTTTCCCAATGAGCGAATTAAAAGCTTAATCAGGCCTTTTTGCTTATTGCGCGGAAAATTACATGAGGTCAAATAGTTTAGTTGCGATCAAAAATGAATCGAGCTCGTAAGTATGTTTCCTCCCTGCCGAAGGGCACCTGTGAGGTGAGAATTATCGAGAGAGAATGGGGGATAGAGCGTGTTTATAAATCTCCCGATGGGAAGGAGCATTGTATTCCGGCTTCACTACTTTTCAGTAACGACGCAGCTTAGGACCATGGAAAGACTGAGGTTCATTTGGCCTGCGGCCTTACTAGTAGTTTCACTTTTTGCAATAATGCTTGGTATCGCAACTGGATTAATAGATCCGAAGATTTTTATGATCTAAATGTAGATTATTTAAATATACTTGGCTTTTAGAGGATTATTCTTTATTTGGTCTCAAAAACTTTATAGAAGTTGTAATTTATTGATAAGACACGAATAAATGATTGTTTTGAATAGTTACTATAACCTCTGCTATTTGCAGGAAAGTCATTCTTTACTTTATCCTTTTCTAACTAGAGAATCAATGATTTTTATTTGCATGTAGTCTCAATTTAGGAATTAACTAACTATTAATTTTTCTAGTATGGATAACTATAATCTTTTTTCATGTTCCTCTGTCGCTCCTTATCTATTCTCGCTAGCAATATCTGCATCAATAGTAATAGCAAGTGTTATACCCCTTGCAATGGCTAGGTACTTTACGGACTTTCACCCAAGTAAATTCCTTGCACCTAGAGCTCTTTCTGATAGTTTTTCTATGTGGGGTAGGAGAGCTGAATGGGCACATCAAAATTGTTTTGAATCTTTCTCTCTTCATGCTCCAGCAACTTTAATTGCAGTCTTAGCTACTATTAATGGTAGGTGTTTAGATCAGATATGCATCTTCGCTGCATTATTTCACCCCTTACTAAGGCTTTTTTATATAGGTTCTTATTTATCGAATAGAGCTTTTTTAAGAGCCTTCTTTTGGGGAGGCGGATTGGGTTGTACTGGAGTTCTATATTTTCAAGCTACACATGTCCTTATAAGATAAA
Organism: Prochlorococcus sp. AG-409-L18; assembly: GCA_003215535.1. Lineage (GTDB taxonomy): Bacteria > Cyanobacteriota > Cyanobacteriia > PCC-6307 > Cyanobiaceae > AG-409-L18. The sequence continues at coordinate 19,168 of QCKG01000015.1, read as the reverse complement.
TCATACTTACTTGCCTTCGCTATTGATATTAGCACTTCTTTATTTGTTAAATTGCTTTTCAATTTATAGAAAACAACCATCAGGTAATATTATTAATTATGATTCGTACAATCTCTAAAGGGTTAACATTCAGAGACCTTATCAGGCCATGGTTTAGCCCTGCTCTTTCTTTAGCGTCAATATTTTTATTAGGAGCGCTTGGATATCGCTTTACTGAAGGTTGGGACTGGGGTGATTGTTTATGGATGGTTCTTATTACGATAAGCACCATTGGTTTTGGTGAGGTTGAACCACTTAGCGAAGCAGGCAGAGTTATTACTCTGCTAATTATTGGTGGTGGATTGGTTGTTGTTCAATTAACTCTTCAACGTCTTCTTCGCCTTTCAGAATCTGGATATTTTAGAAGGATGCGTGAGCTAAGGTTTCGAAGATTAATAAGGAGCATGCAAGATCACGTAATTCTTTGTGGGTATGGTCGCATTGGTCAAGAAATCTCCGAGCAGCTGCAATCGGAGCAAGTGCCAGTTCTTGTGGTTGAATTGGACCATTCAAGGAAGATGACTGCTGAAGAAAGAGGATTGAAAGTTCTTTTGGCAGATGCAACTTTGGATGAGACATTGCTTTTGGCAGGAATAGATCGCTGTCGAAGTCTTGTGGTTACTTTGCCTACTGATGCCGCTAATCTTTATGTGGTGCTAAGTGCAAAGGGCCTCCGCCCACAATGTCGTCTTATTGCAAGGGCTGAAAGTGAAGAAGCCGCTAATAAGTTGAAGTTGGCTGGTGCAACAGTTGTTGTTAGCCCATATGTAGCTGCTGGGAGGACTATGGCTGCGACGGCTTTACGACCAATTGCTGTTGACTTTATGGATTTATTAGCTGGCTCCCAATGTGAGATTGAAGAATTTGTTCTTACCAGTGATTTAAGTGAATTTAAAACTTTTAAGAATCTTAGCTTGGCCGAATTGGAATTAGGGCGAAAAAGCGGGGCAATGATCCTAGCTATACGTGATGGAACAAATTTGACAGCCAATCCTGGAGGAGACTTTGAAATCGGACCAGCTCAGTTGCTTATAGCTTTGGGAAGTAAAGATGAGCTTGCAAGATTAAGAGAACTGTTTGGGAGCCTTTTAATTAATGTAGAAAAGTTAAATTGTTGAAATCAGATTTTTGAGTTAATTATGATAATGTTGATTATATTTATTTGCTTTGACTGAACTCCCTAGGGGGTGTTATCAAGAATATTAATGGGCTAATACTCTCTCTAAGACTAAAGCCAGGAAAAATCCTTTGAAGAAACAAATCCATAGCAGACTATAATCACTGAGACCTAATTTTTTTTTGTACCAAGCAATAAATACTTTATGATGTTCTATAAAGTTCATGAGTTAATCTGATTGGATCATTAATTATACTGCCAATCCTTTTTATTATTTTATTGGAGGAGAAGGAGGTCCTTCGCTTAGTTCTTCTTCGAAGAACCAAGGCTTCGAGCCATCAGCGAGCTCAATAATTAGCCCAAAACAATTTCCATCAACCATTTTGTAGCCACCCCACCAAATTCCGGATGGGTCTTTGCTGATCTTCATTAAAAGATCTTTTGGCAGTCGGTCTTTTACTCGATTTAGATCGATCAATAATCTTTGTCCTTTGAGTAGATTTTCAGCTTTGATCATCTTTGCTTACCTTTATAATAAAATGTTGGTTAGTGCGTCTGGTACTGTGATTAATCAACAACCATAAACGTATGCTCCAATTATTTCTAACATTATAAGGAATCTATTGCTTATATCTATCAGTAAAGTAAACATGTTAAGTGCTTATTTGCTCTATGTGAATTAAGGTGCAAAATCTGAGTATTTTAAATATTCGGTATGATCGCTTCAGTAAGGACAATCCTCTAAATCAATAATTAATTTCCAGCATTTTTATGGGCTGAAGTGGTTTGCTGCAAGTATTTGTGTATTTGAGATATCCCTTAAAAGTTTAAGGTCGTAAGGTGTCCTACCATGCATGCACCTATTGTTATCAAGAATAAGAAATTGTTTTGGAGATCATTTTATAAACTTCATATGCTCATCATATAGTAACCTTGCATCTTTAATTAGCGCTTCTTCAAGATTAACTGATAGACCTTTTATATACCGTGCTTTTATTTGTGGTTCAGTCTTTAAATCTATGAGAAGATGATTACAGAAGGAGAATACTCTGCCAAAATAAGAAAATCTTATTCAATAAACTTGGTATTTCATGTTTGGTTGATTATTATCAAGATCCAACTTTGTTTCTGAGACTCCCAGTCCTTCGTAAAACCAATTACGGATACCTTTTCCTTTTATCTTTGAATTCAAATCTAAATTAAATTCATATATTATTTCTATAGATTGGAATATTTCCTTGTGACTTAAGGGCAATTCCTTCCATATTTTATTGCCATCAACAATAGTTGTTAGACCATCATGATGTAAGGCTTCATCTACATCAAAGCAATAGAAACAAACCAGTTCAGGACAGGCTGGAGAGAATGAATTTTCACTATGTAGATCTACACCAGGGAAATCCATGTCTACAGTTGATGTTGCTTTTAGCCCGATAGCATGAGGCTGACGTCTTTTTGCATCATTAGATTCTCTTCTGGAGATTTCTGGCTTGGTTGATTTTTTGCTTTTATTCAAGAATGAGGATTGATCACTTGTTTGATTTTGCTTGCTTAAATACTAAATTGTATTTGTATATGCATCCTCTCCCTTGGCCTGAAACCTATTATTTGATGAGCAAAATGCAGACGAAACTATATTTGCTCTATGCCTTGCCTTAGCAGTATTTTTTGAGTTCCTTTATTACCCATTTTGGTCGTTCTTTTCTTTCTTTTTTCCAAGCCAAGCTTAGTAAAGCTTCAATAGTCTGATTGTGCATGGAGTGTTTATGCTCACTCCTTTCTTTTGTTTGATTCATTTCCCCTCTTTTCAGGGTTTTAATGTTAAATAATTTTTTTAGGCTCTCGCTTCTTTCTTGAGAGCAGCAAACGCTTCTTTGATTAGCTCTCTCATGCCAGCTATAGCAAGTAGGCCCAGCGAGGCTCCGCAGATAAGGGGAACTAGAGAGTCAACAATGAGGAGTGGCTCTTGACTGTTCATGTCTAACTCCTATGTGGATAGTGAGGGGGCGATCTCTTTAAGTCCCCCCTAGGCCACTGTGGGCTTTTATTAAATGGCCCTTATGGCTATATTTCTTTTCTAGATCTACCTTTTATAAATGTCTATGGTAAAAACCACTTAATAAGTTCCACTAAGGTAAGCCTTTGAATATGGAGACCTAATGGATCTCCTTGAATCCATCACCAGAGATCTTGGATTTATTTCTGAGAGAACATCTTCTGTTTTTAATGGATGATGAAGCTCATTTCAAAAATCAGAAACTTGAATCTAGTCAGTGATGTTATAAATCGAAGCAAGAAGTGTTAGAGGTCTGGTTCGGCTGCCTCAAGAGCCTTAATGGCTAAATGCAGGTGAGCTTCTAAGGCTCCTAAGGCCATTATTGATTTTGCGTTTCTTTCTTCAACTACATAAGACTCTTTTTTATTCAGGATTTTCATGAGGTCTTTGCTGAGAGATGACCAATTCAAAAGGAGTTGGTCGAAATCATTCTTTTCGGCTGATGAGCTTTTGAGTTGTAAGTCTTCTGTTGAAACTCCCTTTTGGGCCTTTACAAGGAGAGCGTTGAGCTTTTTATGACTTATTGCTGAAGGTAGGGAAGTGAAATTGTCCATTAAAGGAATAACCTCATTCAACCAACAGTATCTAGTTCGATAGTGATTATGCTAGTTCGGTTAAAGGAGGGATGACCGACCAATGCTTTTAAAAAGCATGAGGATTCATCAGGTCTGGTAATTCTTTGTTCACCATAGGTGCGATCAATTTACGGAAATGATCACCACGCTCTGCGAAATCTTGATATTGATCGAAACTTGCACATGCTGGAGAAAGCAAAAGACTCTTGGGACTTTTCTTTCTACTCAAACTGATTGCCAGATCAACAGCTTTGTTAAGACCTTCGCAGCAAAAAATTTCACCGTTAAATGCTGTTGATTTGATTAGCTGTTTTAGTTGAAAAGCTCCTTCACCGAAAAGGACTACGCCGCATGCTTTGTCGTTTAGTTGCTGAAGCCATGCAATGGAGGAAGCTCCTTGCTTGACTTGGCCTCCGGCCAAAACCACTACAGGGCCTGGTATTGCCTTTAATCCCATTGTTGCGGATTCAAAGTTAGTTGCCTTGCTGTCATTGAAAATCTCCACCCCTTGTAGAAGTCCAATTTTTTCAAGGCGATGTGGAACCCCTTTGAATGTTTTGATTCCTGCTTCTATTGCTTTCGCTGGTAGACCTATTTGGCGTGCAGCTGCGATAACAAGAAGCATGTTTTGGAGATTGTGTTCGCCAGGAATTCCCAAAACTGATGAACTAAATAACGCAAAACCCTTTTCGAAAATCATTCCTTTGTTATCGATCCAAAAGTCTGTGAGATTAGGTTTGTTCCCTTCCCCTTTAGTGCTTACCCATTTGCCAAATTCCAACTCTTTGCGATGTCTAGTTAGGTCTTGATCATCTGCATTGAAAATGCGGGTTTTTGATCTTGCCAAAAGGCTACGTTTTATCGCTCGGTATGCGTCCAGTGTTCCATGTCTTTCAAGGTGATCTGGTGTGAGATTTGTCCAAATGCCTATTTCTGGTGAAACTTCACTTGCAGCTTCTATTTGGTAGCTGCTTAGCTCCATGATTATCCAGTCAGGTTGTTCCATTTGTCCGTCCCCCAATTTGATAGCAAGTTCTGACGCTGCAATGCCCATATTTCCGCCCATGGGCGCATTTAATCCGTTTTGCTCTAAAACATGCTTTAACAAGTGGGTGACTGTTGTTTTCCCATTGGTGCCAGTAATCCCTATCCATTTCAGATGTTTTAGCCTGCACCAGGCCAAGGCCACTTCCCCCAGAATTGCTATTCCTAGTTTCCGGAGCTCATTCAGTGTTGGGTGATTCCATGGAATTCCAGGGCTAATCACTATTGAATCAATTTCATCAAGAAATGGATTGAAACTTTCTATCTCAAGGGGTTTTCCAAGTTCTATTAATATGCCTTTGGCTTTTAATTCTTCTGTTATTGATTCAAACTTAGCTCCTGACTTTGTCTCTAGCACTATTACTTTTCGACCTTCTGCATTTAGGAGCTTGGCCGCAGCTATCCCAGATCGTCCAAGGCCTACGACCAGAATGCTTGACTTCAATTCTTCTGCCTAGAAATGTGTATGGGCGATACTGGAATCGAACCAGTGACTCCTACCGTGTCAAGGTAGTGCTCTACCTCTGAGCTAATCGCCCCTAAGAACTAATTCCTAGAAGCAGGGGGCTTGAAGATCAAAAGTTAGCAGTTTAGGTGACAACAATTTTAGTTGCGTAGCAAATCAACTCTCCATCGTGCTCTCTTGGTAAGAGCAAGGCTCAAGACTTGAAGAGTACCCTTCCCTTCCAGTTGAACCTTATCCCCAACTGTTAATTCACGACTTGGTTGATTCATTTCTTGCCAATTAAGTCTTAACTTCCCTGCTCTGATTTCTTTAGTTACCTTTGCTCTGGAAAGGTTAAATCCTGCCGAAGTGATTGCATCTATTCTTTTTGAGGCTTCTACTGTTGTAAATCTTTTTGAATGTAGTCTTGATGGGAGTTGCAGTTCATTTTTGTCTAGAGCTTGGCAGGTAATATTTACTTGTCGGATAAAGCCAGTTTTTTGATCTAACTCAAGGGATGTTTCAGGAGTACATAGAGCTTCTGCCCCCCTGTCACCCCTGATCCAAATGTCACCTAATCCCCCACTGGGAGCTCCAATTTCTTCTAAGGCTTTTCGTATATCTAACGGGGTTGCTTTGTCAAAAAGGAAATTTCCTTCTATCCGGAGACCATTAATTGGAGCAGCTGATTCTGAAAAGCTTTCTTTATGTTCCCTACGTAAAAATTGCACCCTTTGACGTTCTGCTCCAGCATGCCCTCCATCTGAGTGCCAATTAAGATCATAAATTGGAGCCATTAGTTTTAGAACTTCTTCTCTTAGAGAGGCTGAGATAAAAGGACTCCAGGTAGGCTGCCATGTCTTGAGAACTGATTCAGCTTGAATCAGTAATTCTTCCATCCCCTTAGGATCTTGGGAGGATTTAATGAGGTTTTGGTGAAGCAGATTCACTAGTCATTAAGGTTTATTATTTCAATGGGATTTATCTCGTTGAGGAATTGCCATGGCAATTCGATCCCGAAAGGCGTTTCAAGAATCAAGAGCCATTTCCCTTGTTCATTCTTTTTTCTGAGACTTTTTATATCCTCATTTATCGGCGGGTTAACACTAGCTGTAGCTACATAACTTCCAAGCAATCCAGACCCCATGCCGAGAAGACCCCCAATAGCTGCTTCGCCTAATTGTCCTACTCCTAGACCAAAGGACTCAAAGGTTTCAAGGCCAGTCATTTGGGTAAAAGTTAGACCTGCTAAGAAACCAAAAGGCATAAGCCACATCGCCATCCCTCTTTGGCGTATTTGTCTTGAGAGTTTGGGATTTAGTAATTGGACGTTGTTGATTTCAATTGTTCTAATCCCATTCTCGAGGGTGGTTTCGGTTGTTGTGGTTTCTTTTTGCGGTTCCCCTAAAACGTCTCCCTTCTTGAAGGAAGGATGTACTAGTTGGAATTTTGTAAGTGGGGTAGAAGCTTTTTGAAGTTTTTGATTTAATTGGTTTGCTGACTCACTTTCGGCGAGAACAATTACACAAGTAGGCACTAAGACATTCCTCAATTGTTTGAATTCTGAAGCCTCTTCGGGGCGGGGGAGCAACTTTCAGGAATAATTACCTGATTAACGTTGGTTTGGAAGCCCTCCACCTTTTATGACGAAAGTACTGGTTTCTGACCCGATTGATCAGGCAGGAATTGAAATCCTCAGCCAAGTGGCTCAGGTTGATCAGCGAATAGGACTTTCAGCTGAGGGTCTTAAAGAGATTATTGGAGAATATGACGCTCTAATGATCCGTTCTGGAACGCAGGTTACTTCCGATGTGATTCTTGCAGCAGAAAAGCTTCGAATAATTGGCCGAGCTGGGGTTGGGGTGGACAACGTTGATGTGCCATCAGCAACACAGCGTGGAGTGCTGGTAGTCAACTCTCCAGGGGGGAACACCATCGCTGCTGCTGAGCATGCGTTGGCATTACTCCTTTCGTTGTCCCGTCACGTAGCGCAGGCTCATGGAAGCGTTATGGCTGGCAATTGGGATCGAAAGAAATATGTAGGTAATGAGCTTTATAAGAAGGTTTTGGGTGTAGTCGGATTAGGGAAAATAGGTTCCCATGTTGCAAAGGTAGCGAATGCTATGGGGATGGATGTAATTGCATATGACCCTTTTATTTCGGCTGACCGTGCTCAGCAAATGCAGGTTCGTTTGATTGGGATAGGAGATCTTTTTCAAACATCTGATTACATTTCTCTTCACCTTCCCAGAACTCCAGATACAGAAAATTTGGTAGATGCGAAATTACTGGCGACTATGAAGCCCACTGCAAGATTGGTTAACTGTGCTAGGGGCGGCATTATTGATGAACTTGCCTTGGTAGAGGCGGTTAAGGCTGGAGTTATTGCAGGAGCTGCGTTGGATGTTTTTGCGAATGAACCTTTATCAGTAGATTCTCCATTGCGTCTAGTGAATGAGCGGTTAATTCTTACGCCTCATTTGGGCGCATCTACTGAAGAAGCCCAAGAGAATGTCTCAATAGATGTTGCGGAGCAGATTAGGGATGTGCTTTTGGGTTTACCTGCAAGAAGTGCGGTCAATATTCCTGGGTTAAATGCAGAGATAATGGATAGATTGAAGCCCCATTTGCAATTGGCGGACACCCTTGGATTGCTTGCTAGTCAACTGTCAGGAGGTCAGGTACAGGAGCTCGAGGTTCGTTTGCAAGGGGAGTTTGCTAAGCACCCTTCTCAGCCTTTAGTAGTTGCCACCCTTAAGGGTTTGCTCACAAGTGCTTTAGGGGATCGAATTAATTATGTAAATGCCTCTTTAGAGGCTAAAGGCAGAGGTATTCATGTTTTGGAGGTAAAGGACGAATCAATTAGAGACTTTGCTGGTGGCTCATTGCAATTGACCACACGAGGTGACAATGGGGGGCATAGTGTTACTGGAGCAGTTTTTGCGGATGGGGATTTGCGCATTACCAGTATTGATGAATTTCCTATTAATGTCTCTCCAAGTAGACATATGCTATTTACTAGACATCGTGATATGCCCGGCATAATTGGTCAATTGGGATCTTTATTAGGTGAGCACAATGTAAACATTGCTTCCATGCAAGTTGGGAGAAGAATTGTTAGGGGCGATGCCGTAATGGTTTTAAGCATTGATGATCCAATCCCTGATAATTTACTTATTGCGATCCTTTCAATTAATGGCATTCAGGAGGCTCATCCTGTTACTTTATGACTAAATAGTTGTTCTTGACCAGATTAATAATTTGACTCTTAAATCATTTTGGTGGCGATTAGAGGTCGCTTATTCCTCTGAATTGGAGGAATCATTGCTTTGGAAATTAGATGCTTTGGATATTACTAAAATCGCAATCCAGTATTCCCCAGAAGAAAGTTCTATTCGTAGCTTATTTATATGGTTTCCTTCCTCTGATTGGTTAAAAGTTGATAGAGATCAATTTGTTTCTTACCTTCTTAGCTTAGAAACAACCTTTGGGGCGAACCTCCCAACCGCTTCTTGGGAAAAGATAAAAGAGGAAGATTGGAGCATTACATGGAAAAAACATTGGCAAGCAGATCCTGTTGGCAGCAAGTTGTTAGTCCTTCCTGCTTGGCTCGATGTACCTGAAAAATATTCCCATAGGTTGATTCTGCGTTTAGACCCTGGCAGTGCCTTCGGAACAGGGAGTCATCCCACAACACGCTTGTGCTTGGAAGCCCTAGAAAAAACCCCCCCCTTGGGATTAAAGGTCGTTGATCTTGGGTGCGGTAGTGGGATTTTGTCTTTTGCCGCAATTGGTTTGGGAGCTCGTGAAGTTTTGGCTGTTGATAACGATCCGTTGGCAGTTCATTCCACAATCCATAATGCAAATTTGAACTGCATAGGGGAAGAGCAGCTAGGAGTGTTTCATGGGTCGTTAGAAATTCTTAAAGCAGAATTAAACAATGCCCAGGCTGATTTGCTTCTTTGCAACATCCTTGTTTCTGTGATCGATCTTTTGGCTCCAAAATTCCAGGAAATTTTGAAGCCTAAAGGGCGGGCTTTATTGAGTGGGGTATTGGTGGAACAGCTCCCAGAATTAAGTGCTCGGCTGGAGTCTCTTGGTTGGCAAGTTGCGTCTTCTTCGCGGAAGGATCGGTGGGGATTGCTGGAGGTTTTTAGGTGAAAACAAGAGCACCATCGGGCATTAGATATTCTTATGAATCATGCCTGTTCTATTGGCTTGGGTTGTAATGGCTCGACATCATGCTGCAATTGGCTCGCGACGATGTAAAAAGGATCGATATTGAGGTGATATTTTTTACCTCCTGCTTTCCGAGTTCCTATTCTCTCTGACCCATGGCTTCTTACAAGGTCACCCTCACTAACCAAAGTGAAGGTTTGAACAAAACAATCGAAGTTCCTGACGATCAGTACATTCTCGATGCGGCTGAAGAGCAGGGAATTGATCTCCCCTACTCTTGTCGGGCAGGAGCTTGTTCTACCTGTGCCGGCAAAATCACAGCAGGCACTGTTGATCAGTCTGATCAGAGCTTCCTTGACGATGATCAGCTGGAAGCTGGATTTGTCCTGACTTGTGTTGCTTATCCAACTTCAGATTGCACAATCACCACTCACGCTGAAGAAGAGCTCTACTGAGTTCAAAGCTTTATCTTTTTGGCCTTGTCAATTGAGGCCACATCAGCCACCCTCATGGGGTGGCTTTTTTGTAGGGCGCATTCAACCGAATTTTTGCTTGTGAATTCTTTTGCCCTTTCTTTTGAGGATGTACGTGGTCTTTTGGATCATGGCAGTATTTACCCTAGCCCTGGGGGGCAATACAGTTTTCGTGTAATTGGTCCTTGTTGCAGGCTTTTTGATCGTGAAGAATTGCCTTGGCCTTGTTCAAGACTTGCTTGGAAAAGCAAGGAGCCAAGTTGGCGCCGTATTGGTCGACGCTTTGTTCCTGATCTTGCTTCCCGTCGATGCCCTTCTTATTCCGTAGAGTTACTGCAACCAGGATCAAAACCTATAAAAACCATACTCACCTTATTCCCCAGTCGATTTACTCCTGTTGTTCAGGAATGGTGGTATAGCCGCCATCCGCGCTCTAAGGAGCAGGAAAATCTTTTACCTGGGTTTTTGGACTGAAGTTTTTCTCTGCTTTCCCCTGAAAATATTTTTTGTCGGTGAGGTCTCTTTGGGAATAGGGATAGGCCCTAAACCCCTTTCATTTTGGGTTTATATCTATTTGAAGAAAGTCTTTTGCTAATAGGGTGTTTGGGAAGATTGCTTGTGCTTCTGCCAGTAGATCTTCTGGTGTAATTCGATTGCCTGGTGCATATCTTGGACTTAGGTGGGTTAGTACTAGTTGCCCTACACCAGCTTCAGCGGCTATTTGTGCAGCCATAGTGCTTGTTGAGTGTTGTCGTTGATAAGCCATATCTGCATCTTCATGGGCATATGTAGCTTCGTGGATTAGTAGATCTGCGCCTTGGGCCAGGTTGATAGCTGATTCGGAGAAAACTGTGTCAGTGCAATAGACCATGCTTGTTCCAGGTCGATCAGGCCCTGAGAATTCCTTGCCGTTAATTTTGCGACCATCATTAAGGGTTACTTTTTCCCCTCGCTTGAGTGCGGCATATACAGGCCCTGGAGGGATCTTTAGTGCCTTGGCACGTTCTAGGTTGAATCGTCCAGGTTTGGGCTTCTGGTCGACCCTATAGGCAAAGGCTGGCACTCTATGGGTGAGTGGAGCGCAGCGGACGAGAAGATCGTTGTCATCTAGAAGGACTTCATTTTTTTCGGCGGCTTCTTGGACACGATTTATTTCGATGGGATAACCGATTCGACTAGAGCTGCTGCGTAGTACCCCATTTAGATAGCTCGCAAGAGGTTCGGGCCCATAGAGATCGATACCTGAACTATTGCCAGCCAGCCCAAGACTTGCAAGAAGCCCCGGGAGACCGAAGATATGATCGCCATGCATGTGGCTTACAAAGATCCTGCGTAATTGAGATAGCCGCAAGTCGCTTCTAAGAAACTGATGCTGAGTGCCTTCTCCACAGTCAAATAGCCAAAGTTCTGAGCGTTGAGGAAGTCGCAGCGCTACAGCCGAGACATTGCGGGCTCTAGTCGGTACGCCTGAGCTTGTGCCAAGAAAAGTGACCTGCAAGGTCTTTTATGTTGAAGGGTCTTGCTCCTATAACTAGTTTGCCCCCTGGCTGAGGTGATGTCTTGGAGGCAGACTAGAAATCTTCTTGAGCATGATCTGTGTTTAAGCCATCTTCAATGTTGGCCCTTGGACTTGTTAATAGCTTTGCGCTGGTGTCAATTTGTTTGGCAAGACCAGTTTTGGCGTCTCAAGAGCCATCTATTCGTGTGTTGGTTTTTGAAGGGAAACAATTGCGGATGCGTGCTGATGGGCAAAAACTGCTTTCTTTTAGGGGATTGGGAGTTAGTCGAAAAAAAATTAGAGGCTTAAGGGTCCGGCAAAAAGATGGGAGGTGGATTCTTAATTTTTATGATCATCCTGCTAGAAGGATTGCCTTGAATAGAAAAGATGAGTTAAGAGTTGGGAGTAGGGACCCTAGGGGTATTTGGCTAGAAAATCGTCGCTATCATGGTGAACTTCGTCTTTCCGTAGTAGCAAATAAATTGCAGGTTGTTAATCATTTAGGAATTGAGGATTACTTGGCCAGTGTTGTAGGAGGTGAAATGCCTAACACCTGGCCAATGGCCGCACTTCAAGCTCAGGCAGTTGCCGCAAGAACCTATGCATTAACAAAACTTGGTAAACATGGCCGTTATGACATTAACTCCACTGAAAATAATCAGGTTTATTTAGGTATTGAATCTGAGACTCAAAGTACTAATGAAGCAGTAAATAGTACCCGTTCTTTGGTCCTTACTCATAAAGGGAGGCTAATTAATGCTGTTTTTCATAGTAGTTCTGGTGGTTTTACTGAAGCGAGTGGAGCCGTTTGGAAGGTGCAGCTGCCGTATTTGATTGGGGTGCCTGATCATGATCAGCACAGTCCCAAGCATTTTTGGGAGAGGAGCTTCAATCAGGAGCGTCTTCAAGAGATTTTCAGTGAAACTGGTGGAGTAAAAGAAGTCAGGTTAATTGCTATTAGTCCAACAGGGAGGGTCCTTAAAGCAAGAGTCTTTGGCCCTAAGCGTGATCAAGTGCTTACGGGAAAAGAGCTGCGTCGTCGTTTGGGTTTGCAGAGCACTTTGGCAAGATTCAAGATGCTTTCGTATGACCCTTTGGAGAAACCTTCATTTGATTCAGTTTCTTTAAGTTTAAAACCACTGAATTTAATTGAGGAATCCCCTTCGGGAGCAATGAGAGATTCTCTGAATTTTTGGAGTAAGGGTGATGCTGGGCGGATTTTTGATAAGAAACGGCCTGCATCTTTACCGTCGGTTGTAGTCATTGAGCCTCAGAAGCAATCAACTAATGTTCTTCTCTCTGAACGGTCGTTACTACTACTTCCACCTCCTGCTCCTTTGCCACCATTACCTCAAGACAAGTTCCTTTTTGTAAAAGGCTTTGGAGCTGGTCATGGTGTTGGAATGAGTCAGTGGGGTGCACATGGATTGGCTAAGAGGGGTTCTAGCTTCCGTGAAATTCTTACTCATTACTACAAAGGAGTAGCCATTCGTCCATATAGCCGTCGTCAACATCCTTTTAAGTATTAATTGGATCACCCTTTTGGGTTATACGTCAGAAATTAATTTGGAGGTGTTGGGTGAAACATCAGCAAAGTCAATTGAACTTCAGTCGTGAGTCTTCGTGGATTATCGAAGTGAGACATGATGCTAATGCTTTAGTGGAAGCACTGGTAGATGTTCTTGAGGGTAGCCTGCGCAATAGATTGCTTAACTCAACTACTAAACCTCTTGGCTTGGCTACTGGAAGGACTATGGAGCCGATATATACAGCGTTGACTTCTCGCCTAATGTCTTGGACACCTTCTGACTTAGAGAGACTTTTAAAAGGTTGGTCAAGCTTTAATCTGGATGAATATGTTGGAGTGGAGATTTGTGATGAGCGTAGTTTCAATGCTTATATGAAAAGACACCTTGGCGGTCCATTAAGACTGACTCCTGAGCAAGTCAATCTCCCTAATGGAGCCGCTAAAGATCCATATCTAGAAGCACGTCTATATCAGAAAAAGTTGTTGGGTCATGGAGGCATAGGGCTATTACTACTTGGTCTAGGCATTAATGGCCACGTAGGGTTTAATGAGCCCCCTTGTGGGCCTGATGAATCTTGTAGGGTTGTAAAACTTTCGGATCTGACACGTAAACAGAATGCCTTTGCATTTGGTAATGCCCCTAATCAGGTTCCCTCTGAAGCAATTACCCTTGGCTTTACCGAGATCTTGTCAGCTGATGAGATACATCTGGTAGTTATTGGGTCAGATAAGGCAACTGTTTTGAATAAATTGTTGAATGGCTCTATCTCGGAACATCTTCCTGCAAGTTGGTTGCGGTTTCATAAGAATGTTCATTTGTGGGTGGACCAAGCAACTTTGTTGGAGAAAACTAATTAATCTTTAGGGAGGAGAGAGCTAATTAATAAAGGTTATGGATGTATTTTGTTTATCTTTTGCTATTGAATTGATTGGCAGACTCGATTACCCTTTTGCGTTAAAAACTACTCTTGGCTTAAGTAAAGAGTTTTCCTCTAATTGGGCGATTCCTGCTATTTCTCCTGCGCAATCGAGTATTACTATGCTTTCTTTTAGATTTTGGGAGAAGCAGAATTGAGATTCTTTTGCAACTTGGAAATTTTTAGCTGAGAAGTGAATCTTTTGACCTGTTTGCCATTTAGATAGATCTTCATCTGCTGTGAGGTAATAATTAGGTAGATGGTTAAGAGCGCTAAGTGGTGGGAGGATTTGCGGAGGCTGAGCTAAGTGATTATTAGTTTTTTCTGGAAGAGTTATAGATTGGGCTTCTAAGAAACCAAGAGCTTGAACTCGACGAAGTTTTGCGAGGCATCCACCACATCCCAATAATTCTCCAAGATCTCTTGCAAGGGAACGGATATAGGTCCCTGCCGAGCAATGTATATGAACGTTGAGTTGACCTGTGGCAGGATTCCAATTCAATAGATTTAATTCATGGATAATTACGGTTCGACTGGGCAAATCAGAGGCCAGCCCTCTTCTTGCTCGCTTATAGGCCCGTTCGCCGAGAATGTGGATGCTTGAGAATTGAGGAGGCCTTTGTTGAATTGAACCGCAGAATTGATCTAGATATTTCTTTATTAAACTCTTGTCAAGTTCAGGCCATGGTAGAGATTTAATACACTCCCCTTCCATGTCATCAGTAGTAGTGCACATTCCTAATTGGATAATCCCGTTATAGCTTTTGTCCCCTGGTAGATAAGGCAATAGTCTGGTTGCATTGCCCAGTGCTATTGGTAATACCCCTGTTACTGCAGGATCCAGGGTCCCTCCATGCCCAACCCTTTTAATGCCAAAGACTTGTCTCAGTCGATTGACACAGTCATGGGAGGTCACGCCTGCAGGCTTATCAATTACTACGAAGCCGAATGGGCTCCTCACGAGTTGATTTTCCAATTTGGCTTTGAATGTTTTTTTAGATAGTCAGTGGATCGTCAACATATAGGTTGATATTGCCAGTAGCTTGGTTCATGCAGCAGTCCACAAATGGCACGAATGTTGATGTGCCTCAATTCCTTAGAACAGGCTTGGATCTCAAGCTTCACTTGGCGCAATTTCTTCAAATAAGTATTGAAGAGTTGGAGCGACGATTGCCTAGAGGGGCAGAGGATCTTGCAGCATTGCACCCAGGCACTTTCAAGCCTGAAGATGCAAGTGGGTTTTATGAAGAGAACGTAGGCACTGCTCATCTTTTAGAACTAGCAGCTTGGCATTTGAGCAGTGCTGATTACATTGCCGATACACTCCGCTTGCAGCAGATGTTTGCGCGAGGACAAGTCCTTGATTTTGGAGGGGGGATTGGTACTCATGCTTTGTCAGCTGCCGCATTGTCTGAGGTTGATCATGTGTGGTTCGTAGATTTAAATCCTCATAATCGAAGCTTTGTTAAAGAAAGGGCTAATTTGCTGGGCCTTTCCAGAAAAATATCTGTTCATAGAGACCTTGAAAGCTCAGGCGCCAAAACCTTTGACACTTTGGTTTGTCTTGATGTCCTTGAACATATTCCCGACCCTTCTGGACAGCTTCTTTTGTTCCTCAAATACTTGTCGCCACAATCAACAGCTTTATTGAATTGGTATTTCTTTAAGGGATTTGATGGTGAGTACCCATTTCACTTTGATGATTCTGAATTGATTGAAAAGTTTTTCCGGACTCTTCAGAACAACTTTTTAGAGATCTTTCATCCTTTATTGATAACTACACGTGCATATAGACCTATTAAATAATTGATTGGGAAAAAGAATTAACTTCTTCTGATTGATTTCAATAGAGTTCCCTTCTTCTTGTTTAAAACACAATTTATATGCCTCTTGGTTCTTAAGATTTTTGGAGCTTAACTCGGGGAAGCAATGTTTATACGCTTTCTGTTTCTAAGACCTCTTTTGATGCTTTCGAAGTTAACTACACCATCTACAAGCGCAAAAAGAGTATCATCTTTGCCTCTCCCAACATTGAGACCTGGAAGGACTGATGTGCCTCTTTGCCTTATTAAGATTGAGCCAGCTTTGACAGTTTCTCCTCCATAGGCTTTTACTCCAAGGCGTTTGGAATTGGAATCACGCCCGTTTCTAGTTGAACCTGTGCCTTTTTTATGTGCCATTTGTAGATCGGTTGATTAGGTGGGGGAGAGAAGATTTTCTATTAGTCAGACTTTAGTAGAAGGAGCTTTCGCAGAAGCAGCTTTTGATGAGGCCGCCTTGGTTGGAGAAGCTTTGGTAGAGGCCGCTTTGGTCGCAGCAGCAGGCTTGCTGCCATCATTAATAGTTTGAACCATTACTCTGGTGAGCTCTTGGCGGTGGCCATTTTTGCGCCGAGTTTTCTTTTTAGGGCGCATTTTGTAGACAATGATTTTCGGGCCTCTGCGGTGAGCAATGACCTTGAGCTCGACGCTGGCACCTTGTATATAAGGTGTGCCTAGAGTTGTTTCCTTCCCATTATTCAGCAATAAAACATTGTTTATGCTTATTGTTTGGTCTATTTCGGCTTTAAGCCGGTCCAAATCGTAATAACGATTTTCTTGGAGCCAAAATTGTTGGCCTGAGGCTTCAACGATGGCATAAGCCTCAGATGGGGTCTCAGTTTTTGAAACAGTGTTTTTTTTAGCCATGGAGCTGAGACGCGTATAGGCTCAGTTTTTATTTGGTTGAGTTTTGATCTCAACCTTTCAAAAATTACCGATTTGGCCTAGCCGCAATCGAAATTCAAAGACTAATCCTCCCTTCCTGAGGCCCTTTTAGTCAAGATGCTATTTAGTTGAACTAAATTGGTATCAACCCTTTTAGCTATAGCCAATTGAATTCCTTTAGATTTTCTTTATGAGTCCCCGAAAGACCTACATCCTTAAGCTATATGTGGCTGGGAATACCCCAAACTCGATGCGAGCTCTGAAAACACTGAAGAACATTTTGGAAACTGAGTTTCGGGGTGTTTATGCATTGAAGGTTATTGACGTTCTGAAGAACCCTCAACTTGCGGAGGAAGATAAAATCTTGGCGACCCCCACTTTGGCAAAAATTCTCCCCCCCCCCTGTGCGACGGATTATTGGCGATCTTTCAGACCGTGAAAGAGTTTTGATTGGTTTAGACCTGCTTTATGATGAGCTCTCTGAAACTGATTTGAGCTCTGAAATTTTTGGTCAGTTGGGAGATGAGGACATTTAATAAGGAGATTCTTAAGCCTTCTCGGTAAAGCTGATGGTTAAGTAGGGATGTGTCTCTAATGTTTGCTCAGAATTAATTGGCTATGGAATCTTCCAGCGCAGCTACCCCACCTAAAATGAAGGAGCAAACGAAGCTGCCAACAGGGATTGAAGGGTTTGATGATGTTTGTCATGGAGGATTGCCTACAGGACGAAGCACATTGGTTAGCGGTACTTCCGGAACGGGAAAAACAGTCTTCTCTCTTCAGTATTTGCATCATGGAATTCGTCATTTTGATGAGCCTGGAATATTCGTGACTTTTGAAGAATCACCGATTGACATTATTAGAAATGCATTGAGTTTTGGATGGGATCTTCAGGAGCTAGTAGATCAAGATAAGCTTTTTATACTTGATGCATCACCAGACCCTGATGGTCAGGATGTGGCTGGGAGTTTTGATTTATCCGGGCTCATTGAAAGGATTAGCTATGCCATTCGTAAATACAAAGCTAAGCGAGTTGCTATTGATTCTATTACAGCTGTATTTCAACAATATGATGCGATATATGTTGTTAGACGGGAAATCTTTCGCCTAATTGCTCGACTTAAAGAGATTGGAGTTACAACTGTTATGACGACAGAAAGGATAGAAGAATATGGGCCAATTGCTCGCTATGGAGTTGAGGAATTTGTTTCCGATAATGTTGTGATAATGAGGAATGTTCTTGAGGCGGAGAAAAGACGAAGAACTGTCGAAATTCTCAAATTACGTGGAACAACACATATGAAAGGTGAGTTTCCTTTTACCATGGGTACTCACGGCATTAGTGTTTTCCCTCTGGGGGCAATGCGATTAACCCAACGCTCATCAAATATTCGAATTAGTTCAGGTGTAAAGGATCTTGATGAGATGTGTGGAGGAGGGTTTTTCCAAGATTCAATTATTCTTGCAACTGGTGCAACAGGAACTGGTAAAACAATGCTGGTTTCTAAATTTATTGAGGATGCTTGTTCGAATAAAGAGCGTGCGATTCTTTTTGCTTATGAAGAATCACGTGCTCAGCTCCTTCGAAATGCAACTAGTTGGGGAATTGATTTTGAAAAGATGGAGGCTGATGGGCAGTTAAAAATTATCTGTGCTTATCCTGAATCGGCTGGGCTTGAAGATCACTTGCAAATAATTAAGACAGAGATTGGTCAATTTAAACCTTCCAGGATGGCAATTGATTCTCTTTCTGCATTGGCTCGAGGTGTAAGTTTAAATGCTTTTAGACAATTTGTGATCGGAGTTACTGGTTATGCAAAGCAAGAAGAAATTGCAGGTTTCTTTACCAATACTGCGGAGGAGTTTATGGGGAGTCATTCTATTACTGACTCTCATATATCGACAATAACGGATACGATTTTGCTTCTGCAATATGTTGAGATTAGAGGAGAAATGGCTAGAGCAGTGAATGTCTTTAAGATGCGAGGTTCATGGCATGATAAGAGGATTCGCGAATTTATAATTACTGACCAGGGCCCTCAGATTAAAGATTCTTTTTCCAATTTCGAGCAGATATTTAGCGGTGTTCCACATCGTGTCAGTGCCGACATAAAAGGAGATCTTCCAGGAGTTTTTAAGAGTGTGGAATGACTTTCAATCGCTTCAAATTCTCAATTAAGACGTTTTGTTTGTTAGATATCAAGCTCTGATTCCCTACTTTTGCGATCGGCTAGAAGTTGTAATTCATCTGCATCAGCTTGTTCTAGTGGAAGGTCGAACCAGAAAGTAGTTCCTACTTTAGGCTCACTTGCCATACGGATCTTGCCGCCATGCTTTTCGACAATTCCTCTGGTAATTGAAAGCCCTAATCCTGTACCAGCTTCAGTATGAACAGCGTTTTCTACTCGGAAAAAACGCTCGAATATACGACCTTGATCTTCTTTAGTAATGCCGCAACCAGTGTCTGAAACTTCCACTCGAAGTCTTGGGAGTGGTGAAATAAGTTCACATGAAGGCCCAAAGCTATTAATTTCAACATTGGTGACTTTGCATATATCAGGCCATGTATAGGCCCTGATTCTTAGCTCTCCT
>QCKG01000014.1 GCA_003215535.1 Prochlorococcus sp. AG-409-L18 | reverse complement strand
AAAATCAGTTTCTAAACAGGAGCGAGATCAAAGAGATCGTTTGTTCACTGTTTCTATTTCAATGAATACGGGGAAAATTGTTGGCTGGATTTCTATTGGTGCAATTGCGTCAACCATCTTGCTTACAGCTGTAACTTTGATTGTTCGCTAAGAAGAAGCTCTTAACAATATCTCTGTTTTTGTATAAGTAGTGTCCCTATATGAGGGGGCAGATCACTTTTTCTTCTCTGAATCATTGGCATTTTCTCAAGCGTGAAGTGAAAATGCCTCACACAAATGAGGTATTTGTTGGGCAAAAGTTCACGTCCACTTTCTGTCTTTGAGGACCTCTGGTGCCTGAGATTCCTTCCCAAGGTTGAGGTCGGGCTCAATGCCCTCGCCGGGACTTGAACCCGGGACCTCTCCCTTACCAAGGGAGTGCTCTACCGCTGAGCTACAAGGGCGTGTGGAAAGGTGGGCCGGGTTGGATTTGAACCAACGTAGGCAGAGCCAGCGGATTTACAGTCCGCCCCCATTAACCACTCGGGCACCGACCCGAACCACAAGATGAGATTACCAGCAAATGGTTCCAATCTGAGAGAAACCGATGGGCGCTATGGATGCTGATAGATACCATTTCTCTATATCAGTCATGCTCCAAGGTAATGCGTTTGTTGCTTATTAATGGACCTAACCTCAATCTTCTTGGTAAGAGAGAGCCTGATTTGTATGGCTCTACTACTCTTACTTCTATTGAGGAAGATCTAAGGGAGAGTGGAAGAACGAAGGGGGCTGAATTGCAATTTTTTCAGAGTAATTTTGAGGGTGCGTTGGTAGAAAGGATTCATAAGGCGTTTGGACAAGTGGATGGGATTTTGATTAACGCTGGGGCTTATACCCATACTTCAATAGCGTTGAGAGATGCTTTATTGGGAGTCGATATCCCATATGTAGAGTTACATTTGAGCAATATTTACTCACGTGAGCAATTTCGCCATCATTCTTTTCTTGCGGAACATGCAGTAGGGGTTGTTAGTGGATTTGGAGTTATGAGCTATGAGCTTGCCATGGAAGGTTTGGTGAATTATCTAAAAAAAATCGATGGATCCAATGGTTAGTTCATTTGATGTAAAAGGGTTACCTCCTCGCATCAAATGGCTCGCAAGTGAGACCACCCAGGATTGGTTGGAACAAGCAATAGGAAATCCGATCGAGGTTCTTATTGACCATGCGAACTGTGAGAGGAAGGCAGCAGGCTCTGCTTTGCAGTTGATGTTTCGCTATTTGTGCGAACCAGGCCTTGCAGAAGTACTCAGCCCTTTAGTCAGAGAGGAATTAGAGCATTTCGAAAGAGTGCTAGCGCTTCTTAAATCAAGAGGTCGCTATTTAGAACCTTTGCAAGCACCACCTTATGCGGGTGCTTTGTCTAAGCAGATTCGCAAGGAGGAACCTGAGCGAATGCTGGATACATTTTTGGTCGCAGGTCTAATTGAGGCCAGAAGCCATGAAAGGATGGGGTTGTTGGCAGTGCATAGTCCTGATAAGGAACTTCGACACCTTTATCGAGACTTATTAGTGAGTGAGGCAAGGCATTTTGCCCTTTATTGGAAACTTGCTGAAGATCGTTTTAAAAAAACGTTGATTGCCTCTCGCTTGGGAGAGTTGGCGAGAGTAGAGGCAGAGATTCTTGTGGATTTGCACCCTGAACCAAGAATGCATAGCTAAAAATGGGTGCTCTAGGCAATTCCGATATGAGAAGGAACTGGAAATAATTGTGACCGTTTTGACTAAGTTTTTTAAGTGTGTTTTGAGGGCTCTCAAGGTTGGTTTTATGAAGAGGGTGCCTTCTTTAGGAGAGCTAAAAACTCAGTCCTCAGGACCAAGACTCACACTTGTTGGGGTTGGGCCAGGGGATCCTTCATTGATGACTTTGTCTGCTGTTAAGGAGATTGGGTATGCAACAACAGTTGCATACCCTGTATCTAAACCTGGAGAGAGGGGACTGGCTGCAAGTATTGCTTCTCATTGGATTACAGAGGAAAAGCATCGATTGCCACTGGTTTTCCCCATGGTTTCTGATGAGGATTCTTTGAGGAATGCTTGGAGAAAGGCTACTGATCAGATCGCTCTAGCTGTGGCAACTGGAGAGAGAGTGGTTTTGCTATGTCAGGGAGATGTGTCTTTGTTCGCCAGTAGTTCATATGTCTTGCTTGATTTGCAGGCTCGCTATCCCCAATGCCCAGTGAACCTGGTGCCAGGGGTGACAGCAATTTCTGCGGCTGCTGCAATTGGTGCATGGCCTTTGTCTTTGCAGAAAGATCAACTTCTTGTCCTCCCAACGCCAGATGAACCCAGGAAGCTTGAGGAAATTCTTGAAAATGCCGAAAAATCTGGACAGGTTCTTGCTTTATTGAAACTTGGACATCGATGGGCCTGGGTCAGAGAATTGCTTGAGGAAAAGGATCTTTTGCATGGATCACTTTTCGCTCAAAGAGTAGGTTTCCCTGATCAAAAGGTGATGAGAGCTAATGAGGTTAAAGAAGGACAAGTCCCTTATTTTTCATTGCTTCTAATCCGACAATCATGGCCTAATATTGTTCCTTAGATATGTGAATCGACAATGGGATTTTAAATGATTTATTCTAAAAGGATTTTAACTAGGCTGTCTCTTCCATATAAGCATTTAAATCTGATTATTGATTAAGCAATTTCAATTCATCTTCTAGAATCATAATTGCTTTAGCAGGTGTTTTTGCTGTAACAAGAGATTCCCTAAGTTGAGAAGCACGAGGAAAACCCTTGCATGACCAATTCATATGTTTTCTGGCAATGAGAAGACCATGGTCACCTTTTATCTGAAGTAGGCTTTGTAATTGCTCTAGAATTAGTTTGATTCTCTCATGATGGTTTGGTGTCTTTATGACTTTTAAGCCTTTTAATGCTGCATTTATTTGACCTACAAGCCAAGGTGATCCAAGGCTGCCACGCCCAATCATTATTCCATCTGCACCAGTCTTTTTTAAACATTTAATAGCATTTTCAGTACTATTAACATCTCCGTTTGCAATTACTGGGATTGAAAGAGCTTCTTTTACTTGGTAGACAGCATCCCAGTCTGCAGTTCCAGAAAAACCTTGCTCTCTAGTGCGGCCATGCAAAGTAATCAATTGGGCTCCTGCCGATTGCATGCGTAATGCAAATCCAACAGGGTCAGAAGATTGCGCAGACCATCCAAGTCTCATCTTCACAGTTACAGGGATTTGTACCGCGTTTGTTACTGCGATGACTATTTTTTCTGCCAGATCAGGGTCCTTAAGTAGTCCACTCCCTCCACCTTTTCTGGCTACTTTCTTGACTGGACAACCCATATTGATATCAATTAGGAAGGCACCTGATTGCTCTGCCCTCCTTGCTGCATCAACCATAGCTTGTGGCCGATGATCAAATAGTTGCACTCCAACAGGACCTGATTCTTGAGATAGATTTTTGATTTTGCTTCTTCCATGCTCAAGCTCTAGACAGCTTGCATTAATCATTTCGGTGAATAAAAGTGCGTCAGGAGCCCATCTCCTGACCAGACCTCTGAAAACCTGGTCACTAACCCCTGCGAGAGGGGATTGCATTACTGGACAATGAATAGTCCTTGAAACACCTCTTCCAGCTAGTGTTATCGCGGGTAAATTTTTATTCATAATTAAGTTTAACTGTGCCAGTATTGATTTATGGCTTAAAGCTGAATGATTTGAATTAGACGGCTTCCCAATGGATTCTATTTTTTTAGAAAAGATATTTTCTTGGTTCTGATTAATTCAATGAATTCTTCTCCTTGGCCTCTTAGTAAAGCCCTTCTATTTAATATTCTTGATGATCGGATTAAGGATGTTTTTGTCTGCCAAATGGTTTGGGAGAGACTTGGTTATCAGCGCTCTTTGTTACAGCGAGATTGCTGGGAAGCTGGGCCATTTACTCCCGCAGAGTGGCGAAGTGATTTCCCTGAAGCTCCTCAAATTATCGTGAGCCGTAAGGCTTCTGTGCGACTAACTAGATCAATCAGAAAGGAATATAAGCAACTACTTAAAACACAATTGAATTTTCCTGGTTATAGAATTAATGAGCTTTATCCAAGAAAGACTAGGAGAGCAACGGTAGTTAATTGGTTGTTGGCTTGGTCTTTAGAAATGGGTGAGGAACTTCCTCTAGAAGGTCCTTTGCCTCTATTGCTTTCTCCTCCCACTAATCCTTTGAATGGTCATCCAGGAGATCCAGTGTTGGAATAATACTCTTATAAAAGCAAAATAGCTGACTATTCTGTGATACCAGGGAGTTGATACTTGGGGACGGTTGCCTGGCTGGCATGAAGGGAGATGATCTCTATTTGAGGGCTTATGTAGTGTCAATAATGATCATCAAGTTGAGGGTGAAGAGAGTTGGCGCGTCCTATCGTCGCCATAATCGGTCGCCCCAACGTAGGCAAGTCCACGCTGGTAAATAGGCTTTGTCGTAGTCGGGAAGCTATCGTCCATGACCAGCCTGGGGTAACTAGAGACCGTACTTATCAAGATGCTTTTTGGGGGGATAGAGATTTCAAGGTTGTAGATACAGGCGGATTGGTTTTTGATGATGACAGTGAGTTTTTGCCTGAAATTCGAGAGCAGGCGAACCTTGCGCTCACTGAAGCGGTTTTGGCTTTAGTGATAGTTGATGGCCAACAGGGAATTACGGCCGCAGATGAAGCCATTGCAGAGTGGCTGCGATCTCAGGACTGCCAATCTTTAGTGGCGGTAAACAAGTGTGAATCTCCCGAGCAAGGCTTGGCGATGGCCGCTGAATTTTGGCGCCTTGGCCTAGGTGAACCTTTTCCTGTTTCTGCCATTCATGGAGTTGGGACAGGAGACTTGCTAGATCGAGTGGTTTCTCTTCTTCCACCTAAGCAAATGGATCATGAGGGAGAAGAACCTATCCAGATGGCTATTGTCGGTCGGCCAAATGTAGGTAAGTCAAGCTTGCTAAATGCAATTTGCGGAGAGAATCGAGCAATAGTCAGCCCTATTCGAGGAACGACTCGTGATAGTATCGATACACTATTAGAGCGTCAAGGTTCTCGTTGGAAGCTGATTGATACTGCCGGTATTCGACGTAGGCGGAGTGTTAGCTATGGACCTGAGTCTTTTGGAATTAATCGGAGCTTCAAAGCTATAGAGCGAAGTGATGTCTGTATTCTTGTTATTGATGCATTAGATGGAGTTACTGAGCAGGATCAGAAATTAGCCGGAAGGATCGAGGTAGAGGGAAGAGCTTGTGTTGTAGTGATAAATAAATGGGATGCGATAGAGAAAGATAGTTACACCATGCCCATGATGGAAAAAGAGTTGCGTGGAAAACTTTACTTTTTAGATTGGTCAAGCATGCTTTTTACATCTGCAATCACTGGCCAGAGGGTTGAAAGTATTTTTGCTCTGGCAGCCTTGGCAGTTGAACAACATCGACGACGAGTATCGACTTCGGTTGTAAATGAAGTTTTAAAAGAAGCATTGAGTTGGCGTAGTCCACCAACAACTCGCGGGGGCAGGCAGGGTCGTCTTTATTATGGGACACAGGTTGCAAATAGGCCGCCTAGTTTCACGCTTTTTGTTAATGATCCAAAGTTGTTTGGTGATACTTATAGACGCTATATAGAGAGGCAATTGAGAGAAGGGCTAGGTTTTGAGGGGACGCCAGTGAAGTTGTTTTGGAGAGGTAAACAGCAGCGAGCTGCAGAAAGAGAAGTTGTTCGCCATCAAAATAACCTTTTGTAAGCGATGGACTGGTTGCGCCAGATCCCTGTTGGGCAATATGTACCTGGTAAGACCAGTTGGTTACGTAATCTCGACCCAAGGTTGAAGATTGGCTGGGTGTTGATGTTTTTATTGACCCCAATTCTTGCAAGCTTTTTTTGGAGAGTCGCATTGGTTGTCGCACTCTTGGTAATGACTTTGGTTAGTAGCCTTCCCATACGAATTTGGTGGAGATCTCTTTGTTTGTTGTCTCTTCTTGCCGTGCTTGTTGGAGCCTTGGCAATGTTTTTGCCTACTGGAGATCCATCCGCAATTCTTGCAGTACGTTCTCCTCAGGAACTCCCAAATGCATTTGTTGAGGGGCCTTCTTGGAAAATCTTTTCGTTGGGACCAGTTCGGCTTGGCCCTATTGATTTTGGACCACTCGTAGTAGATCGTCGTTCATTTGAATTAGGCCTAAACACTTCAACGTTGATCTTTACGGTTGTCCATAGTGTGAACTTGATGCTTATAACTACTCCCCCAGAAGACTTGATGTGGACTATTCGGTGGTTTATGGCTCCATTGGCTTGGTTAGGGTTGCCGATAGATCGAATGAGTTTTCAACTTTTGTTGTCTTTGCGATTTATTCCTTTGGTTCAAGAGGAGTTTCAGAACCTTTTGCGAGCTATGGCTAATAGAGCCGTAAATGTAAGAAGGCTTGGACTGAAAGGTTTTGTAGGGTTAATTTTGTCTGTAGGGGAGCGTCTCCTTTCCAACATTCTTTTGAGAGCTGAGCAAGGTGCTGATGCTTTTTTAGCTCGAGGAGGTCAGTGGTTGCCTCCGTCTGATTTTGAACCTAAAAATTTGATTAGAGGACGGTTCCTATTCCTAAATATTGGGTCAGGAATACTCCTTTTATTGGTTTTGGGTTTGCGTGGGAAGTACGGTGCTTTGTAGAGGCTTAACAGTTTAAGTGAGCTCTGAGCGCTATCTTAATCACCCCACATTTGGGATGCTTTATTTGGTTGCCCCAGCAGGCCAGGGGAGAGATGTTTATGCAACCTTATATGCCCAGAGAATGTTCTTTCTAGTAACTTTGCAACCTAGAGGAGCTCAGTTTGAGGTCATCCCATACTTAGATGCTCGCCATTACGCTGAAGTTCATTTATCTCGTTGTCGACGCGATAAATCCACTGACTTTCAGAGGTGGCAGGACTTGTTTCACCAGACCTTTATTTAAATTTCCTTAATGTCATTGAATAGGCTGCAGCTTGTTTGTAATTATTTGCCTTCAGGTGTTCATTTGCTTGCCGTAAGTAAAGGACAACCAGCTTCGTCAATCCGTGAACTCGCAGAGCTTGGGCAACAAGATTTTGGTGAAAGCAGACTTCAGGATGCAGTTAAAAAGATTGACTCTCTAGATGACTTGAAAGATCTTCGCTGGCATTTTATTGGTCATTTGCAATCAAATAAAGTCAGGGGAGTGGTGCAATATTTTGACTTTATACATTCAATAGACTCTTATCTTTTGGCTGAAAGGATTTCACGAATTGCTGGTGAGGAAGAACGCCATCCTGAAGGTATGATTCAAGTTAAATTAAGGGAAGACCCTACTAAAGGAGGCTTCCACCCTGAGCATTTGTTAGAGGTGTGGCCAAAATTAATTGGATTGCCAAATTTGAATATCACGGGCCTAATGACTATGGCCCCTATAAGTCTTGATTTAAAAGAACGGAGGAACCTCTTTAAAGAGTGTCGGCACTTGGCGGATCACCTTGGTATGACTAATTGCTCAATGGGTATGAGCAGGGATTGGCAAGAGGCGGTTGAGGCTGGTGCGACTTGGTTGCGTCTAGGGACAAAGTTGTTCGGCAAACGTTCTGATGACGTTAACTTCAACACAGATATCACTAAAGACGACTAAAAACCTTGCCCCCACATGCTTGGAACGTTATTTAGGTAATAGGGTTAGTTGTCTCATCTATTAGAGCTATCCCTTGAACCCACATTTAGTTGGTTCACTAAACACGTCATCCCGAGAGGATTTAACTGGTGTCGCTTATTTCCCGTCTTCGTGCTGTTGTCGCTGGTGACGACTATCTAGACAATGATTTTGATGAGCTCGATTACGAAACAGGCGATCAATTTGATGAGGATAGTCGGAGCTCTAGAGCAATAGGAGGGGAATTGGCACCTCTTTCTCAGACTCCTCCTTTCGATTTAAGAGATGGGATGTCTGGCTCGAAGGTAATTGGTATGCCGGGGATATCTACAGGAACTTCCGAAGTTAATTTAATGGAGCCTAGAAGCTTTGATGAGATGCCTAGAGCTATTCAAGCTTTAAGGGAAAGAAAAACAGTGATTTTGAATCTGACGATGATGGAACCCGATCAAGCTCAAAGGGCGGTGGATTTTGTTGCTGGAGGCACCTTTGCTATTGATGGACATCAAGAACGCGTAGGGGAAAGTATTTTCCTTTTTGCTCCTAGTTGTGTAACTGTCACAAATACCTTCCAAGAAGAGGCTTCCCCTTCAACAGTTGTTTCTAAAGACTCAGATTTTATTGAACAGGAAGCCAACTCTGCTCCTGCCCCTGCCCCTGCTTGGGATGACTCGCTGGCGACTGCACTTTAATTCTCGTGCCTGTTTCTCTAGGGGTGATTGGCTTAGGTCGAATGGCCGAAGCTGTTATTTTGCCTTTGCTTAATCAAGGAGACTTTCTACCGGAAGACTTCTTCTCAGTTGTTGGTCATCCAGCCAGTGTGAAACGGGCATTAGATCATTTGCCAGATGGCATGAGAGTGGTCTCCTCTGATGATTCGTCTGCGTTAAAAGTATGGAGTGCTCCTATACAGCTTTTAGCAGTCAAGCCACAACAACTAGATATTGTGCAGTCACAGGCTTTACAAGCCACTCAATTCATAAAAACAACATCACGTCCAATATTGATTTCTCTACTTGCAGGGGTCACTTTAGAGAAATTGAAAGAGGTATTCCCTCATCATTGTTGTTTTCGTGCAGTACCTAATACACCAGTTCTTGTTGGGGCAGGCCTTACTGGTTTGGCATGGAGCGATGGAGTGACATCTGAACAAATCATTTCTGTTCGAAAACTTTTTGATCCGATTAGTGAGGTGTTGGAGTTGCCGGAACATCAATTAGATGCTTATTTGGCGTTGGCCTCCTCCGGTCCAGCATTTGTTGCGCTTATGGCCGAAGCACTTGCTGATGGTGCTGTTGCTGCAGGATTGCCTCGATTGTTAGCGCATTATTTGGCTCATAGGACTTTTGCAGGTACTGCATTGCTTCTTAAAGAAAAAGAAATCCACCCTGGGGAGTTGAAGGATATGGTCGCTTCCCCAGGAGGAACAACAATTAAGGGACTACGTCATCTAGAGAAGTCAGGCGTACGTTCAGCTTTGATGGAGGCTGTTGTGATGGCTGCTGAACGTAGTCGTGAAATGTCTGGATAGATGAACGAGGTGGTGCTTCAAGAAGCTCTAGATAGAGATTCTCTAAACTATTTATGTTTTGGGAAAGTGTGTATCGTTCAAGTACCCGTGAGCGCGCTCGACGTCCAAGCTCTGCTGTAAGAACAGGTTGATCTCTTAGTACAGGTAGCAATGTACGTAATTGAGTTGTTACCCCCTCAGTACTTAGGACGATGCCAGCACCTCCTTCAAGTACCTTCCCGTCTGCGCCTGCATCGGTGGCTACACATGCTGTGCCAGTAGCCATGGCTTCTAGTAATGCCAATGAGAGACCTTCGACAAGGCTGGGCAGGAGGAATACTTCTGCACACTGGAGTAGTGCAATTTTTGTATCCAGATTTGATTCGTAACCCCACCAGAGCACTTCGCAATCACTTGTACTTAACGAGTTGGTTTCTAGTGTTGAGCGAAGAGGGCCATCTCCGACGATTACGAGTCTGCAGCCTTTTGGTTCTACTAGCCTCCAGGCACGAAGTAGGGCTTCAATATTTTTTTCTGTAGCGATACGCCCCATATAAAGGAAAATGCGATCTTCCCCAAGACGTTCACGGACTTTGAGCTGTTGAGGATTTAAGCATTCAGTATTTGTTGGTATCCAGCAATCTGTATCTACGCCATTTGGGATAATTGCAAGTTTATTTTCTTTGACTCCTAATCTTGTAAGTACTTCGGCTTGTAATTCGGAAAAGACTATTACTCTGTCGTAACGCGCCAGTGCAGGTGCATATAGCTGGTAGGTGAGTTGTTGGGTCCCGGCGGTTAAGTTTCTGATCCCTGCGTCGAAAGGCGGATGGAAAGTGGCAACAAGAGGGACCCCAATCTGTTGACAAAGTTCAGGTAGGCGGAAATCTAAAGGGGAGAGAGTCAGGCTCGCATGTACAAGATCTGGCTTTAGTCTTTCTAGAGATTCTCTTAGCTCTCTTTGTGCTCTTGGAGAAGGAATTGTGTAAACCTGAGATTTCACAAGATATGGCAAGCTGACTTCAGGATCGTTGGCTAGAAGGCATGTCTCGCTATCTCCAGGGCTGCTTGGATTCCCGAAGTGTATAAAGCTTGTTTGATGACCTCGTCTCTTAAGCGCCTCTGTGGTGCTTAAGCCATAAGTCACATTCCCGCAGAATGGGGTTTTTTTCCCTAGCCAGGCTATGTGCGTCAACTGCAGCGATTAGTTTGCTGTTCTGGCAAGTTAGCAGCTTCGCCAAGGACGTTCTAAAACTGCAGCGACAAAAGCCAAGATTGCTAGTAGCCAAAGTACAGGAATAAGGCCAAATTTACTTACCAAGGCACCTGCAAGTACAAGAGGCAGGCTTAGGGCAATATTTATGAGGTTGTTTTGCAGGCCAAAAACTTTACCTCGAAGCTCTTCAGGGGTGTCCTCTTGAACAGTTGTTTGAGCTGGAATTGCAACAAGTGCAGCCCCAATTCCTAGAACCCCACAAAGTGCAAGGGTGAATCCTATTGCCCCTCTAACTTGCCCTAGCATGACGAGGCTCCATGTAATTAAGCCAAGTCCAATTGCTGCAAGCCTTGGTCGGCTAATGTTATGACCGATTTGGGCGATTGTGAGAGCCCCAATAGCTATCCCAAGCCCGCTAATAGCAAGTAGCGTTCCAAATTGTGTAGGACCTAGGCTCTCGATTTCAGAGGCAAGACTAATCGCAAGGACGTACATAGCTGCCAGTAGACTGTAAAGAAGGGCCAGATGGAGCATGGCCCTTCGAACTGTGGGCTTTTGTTTTAAGACTTGAATTCCATCAACTATTTCTTGCCAGATATTTTTGGTGGATATCACCGTGGTCTGTTCATTTAGTGAGATAGAGCTAATGCTTAGGGCTGCCATTCCATAACAAAAAGGTAGGAGTAAAAATTCCCCCCCTTGGCCTCCAAGCTTCATTACGGTTTGCTTGAGAAGAATAAGTACTGGACTCCCAAGGGCAAAACCAACAATTGTCGCGCCCATGCTGGTTGCTTGGTATAGGGAGTTAGCTGCTAGTAGATGTTCCTTGGGGACTAAAAGGGGTATTGCTGCTTGTTCAGCTGGGGCGAAAAATTGAGTTAAAATCGATTCAAGAAGGGTCATTA
Organism: Prochlorococcus sp. AG-409-L18; assembly: GCA_003215535.1. Taxonomy (GTDB): domain Bacteria; phylum Cyanobacteriota; class Cyanobacteriia; order PCC-6307; family Cyanobiaceae; genus AG-409-L18. The sequence goes on along the minus strand of QCKG01000014.1, from coordinate 29,907 downwards.
TTATTAGCGCCCAATAGCCCCAACCAATACCCAGCCAAATAGGGCCAGGCAAGAGGCAAAGTGGTGTGAAAAGCACTAATAGAGCTCTTAGCCCATTAGAGGCAACCATTACTTGACACTTTGGCCAGCGATCTGCGCCAACTCCTGCAATTGTGCCAAGCAACATTGCGGGAATTGTATTTGCGACATAAATTCCAGTTGCCAAAAGAGTGATCTTTTGTGCCCTCGTCTCGAAGTCCATTCGAACTGCTGCCGCCACACCTGCCAGAGCCTCGTTCCCTTCAGGTGTGTTCCCGACCCAATTTTGGGCTATCAGATAAACCATCAAAACGATATAGAACTTGTCAGCCAGTTGTGAGAAGATTTGGCCTAACCAAAGTCGACGAAATCCACCCAATTGAATTACTGCTTGGAGCCCTCTTTCTTCTCTTGCTTTTTTTTCGTAATTCTCTTCCATAGTCTCAAGTAATCAAGATCTCCCTTAACATTTCGAGTGCTTGAACTCTTTTTGATAGATGATTATCTATCCAAATTTCTACTACTGTTAATAACTTTAGCCAAACTTCTTTGGGGCCTAAAAGTTCCCCGTCTTGACGTTTTGGGAGATTTGTTTGAAATAGGCGCTGAAGTAGAGCAAGCTCTGAAGGGTTTAATTGAATTGATGCTGTAGAGAATGAACCTATTGCAAACCCTTCACTTGGGATCAAACTGCAACGCCAGTCCCATTGACCAAGTGGTGGAGTTAGTAGACCGCCTGTTTTACAACAGGCTTGAACAGGCAATGAATATCCCCCTAGTGCAAGAACGTGTACGCAAGATTGCACGCTACTTGCCAAGACATCAATTGAATTTAATGGGTTTTTCGTAAGAAGATCTTCTAAACGCTCCAGGTGCACTAACACGGTGTTCAGCATCCCAGGCAACGGGTCATTTCCTGCTACTAACATTAGACTTAGTTCAGCAAGTGCTTGTGCTGCGGCAAGTGTTTCTAAGTTTTGTCCTAGCTTGCTATAGCTTCTAAGAACTTTCAGTTGAAGCACTCTTTGGAGACCCTTTCTCCCGGTTACATGTAATTCGAGGAAGGTTAGGGGAGATGCAGCTGCTAGTTTGCTTTTTGGTCGCCTAGCCCCTGGAACGGCTAATCGTGTAATTCCATCTTGATCACTAAGGATTGTAAGTAGACGATCATTTTCTCCAAGTGGCCCTACCTTTAGGGATAAGCCTTCTAGTCGCTTGTAGGCAGTCACGCCTGTTCTTGACGAAAAGTTCTCATTAACTCAGGTCCAGAACTTGTTCCAAGCTTCGTAGCACCTGCTTGTATAAGCTGTTTCGCCTGATCAAGAGTTTTTAGTCCTCCAACGGCTTTTATTTCGCAACGACCACGAGCTAGCTCTTTTAACCTGCAAATTTGAGAAGCATCTACAGCAGGCCCAAAGCCATTACCACTTTGTAGCCCACATACCCCCGCTTCAATAGCTGCATTGATAGCAATATTTAGTTGATTTGGAGGTAGATTTGCCATGTCAAGTATTACTCTTACAGGTAATCCTAATTCACAAATTCGAGCAAGTTCTTCTGCATAAATTTCTGATTTGCCTTGACTTAAAGCTAAGAAGTTAGGAACAATTTCTAATTCTTCTGCACCTTTGTCTATTGCCCAAAGCCCTTCTTCTTCTTTGAATAAACTTGGTATTGTCCCAAACGGGAAAGCAATAACTGCAATGAGTTTTGTTGTACATGAAGCTCCTAGCCTCTCTCTGGCTGCAGGTAGATAATTGAGGCTTGTGCATAACCCAGAGAATTTAAAGTGGCGTGCTGCATCGCAGAATGTATTTAGACTCTTTAAACTTAAATGTGGGGTTAAAGCTGCTTGATGAATAAGAGGTCCTATGTCTATAGATTCAGGAGGAGAAGATTTTCGTTGCATAGATAAATTAGGCCTTTGATTAATCTCGAGCTTGAATGATTCCATACCCACCATGGTTTCGTTTGTAAATAACTTGGAGCTCCATACTTTTCTCATCACGGAACAAATAAAAATCATGATCAATTAAGTCGAGTTGATGCCTTGCTTGATCGATGTTCATGGGAATCATTGAGAAGTACTTCCTTCGGACTCCAGGACTAGGTAGATTTGCTTTTTTCCCCTCGACCAAAGAGGTTTCTAAGGAAGTATTGCTTTCTATCTTTTCGGTGGGATCAATCTTTAATTGATTGTGGCCATGGTTTTGGTGATGATTATTGTGGCGTTCTTTGAACCTTCGGAGTTGGCGACAAATCTTGTTTGCGACTAGGTCGATGCTTGCATAAAGATTTTCGCTTCGTTCTTGAGCGCGTATTACTGTGCCATTGGCAAATAAGGTCACCTCAGCAGTTTGTTCGGGAACTCTTGGATTCCGTGCGACAGAAAGGTGGACATCTGCTTCTTGCACCAGTTCTCCAAAATGTTGAATGGCTTTTTCAATTTTTGATTGTGTGTATTGACGTAAAGCAGGAGTTAATTCAAGGTTTCGACCATGGATGAGCAGCTTCATGGCATCACTCCGGTGCCTATTGATATCGGAAAGTTAGTTAAAACTTCCTCATCAGCAAAGTCTTCGTCAGCGTTTCTTTTTGAGCCTGAGGATTTAGTCCCTTTTGAAATGGCTTGGGCCTGGCAGAGAGAATGGCGAGAAGCACTACTCTTAGAGCCTTTTTCTCCACCTGCAACTTGGTTGGTGCAGCATCCCAGTTGTTACACCTTAGGAAGAGGTGCAGATGAAACTAATTTGCTCTTTGATTTGAACCAGAGGAATTTTGATTTGTATCGGATTGATAGAGGGGGAGAGGTCACTCACCATTTGCCTGGACAGTTGGTTGTTTACCAAGTTCTTAACCTTCATTGTTTTCGGCTGGATTTGAACTGGTATTTGCGTCAGCTTGAGCAGGTCCTCATCGATGTTCTTGGGGCGTTAGGCCTGAGAGGTGAAAGAATCCCTGGATATACAGGCTTATGGCTGGAAGGCCGTAAAGTGGCTGCGATTGGGGTAGGTTGTCGTCGTTGGATAACTCAGCATGGACTAGCATTAAATGTCGATTGTGATTTGGCTGGGTTCGATGAAATAGTTCCTTGTGGTCTGAGAGGAAAACCTATTGGAAGATTAGTAGATTGGTTGCCTGGTTTAACAGTGGCTGATGTTCAGCCACTGATGATAAATAGTCTTGCTGATCGTTTTAGCTTTTTGTGGATTCGGCAAAAAATCGAATCATGATTTCATGCGTTTTCGGAGATAATGAGTTTGGTAGCTTTTGGCTAAGTGATTAGGAAGAATCTTTCTTTTTTGAAAATCCATCGACAAAAAGCATCAACCCATCAATTTGCTAAGGCTGATTGGAATCCTACGCAAAAAGAGAAGAATGCTTTGTCGGATCATAATTACCTATTGGAGTTAGGACGCGTCGATCAAATATGGAGATGGTTGTCAGAAAACCATGGGCAAATAGTTGCAGTTGATGCGCCTCATGTTGCTCATCCAGAGAAGCTCACTTATCGGGAACTCGCTGAACGTATTTCGATAGCTGCGGCTGCTTTTAAGAGCTTTGGGATTGAGAATGGAGATGTAGTTGCTTTATTTGCAGAGAATAGCCCTCGTTGGCTAGTTGTTGATCAAGGATTGATGCGAGTAGGTGCTCTTGATGCTGTCAGAGGAGCTTCTGCCCCAGTAGAAGAACTTCGCTATATCCTTAAGGATTCATCTGCAAAAGCTTTAGTTGTTCAGACGGCTGAATTATGGGAGGAGTTGGCTTTATCAGAATCAGAACGCCAGAAATTGAAAATTGTTATTCAACTAGAAGGAGAACCAGCATCTGGTGTCCTTGGATGGGATTCTTTTCTTTCTGCTGGGATAGGTGTGTCGCTGCCTGATTTGATGTTGAATCGGGATTTCAATACAGCATCATCTACAACGGCAACAATCCTTTATACGTCGGGGACAACTGGTGAACCCAAAGGTGTCCCTCTAAGCCACTCCAACTTGTTGCATCAAATGAGATCTTTGGCATGTGTGGCTTATCCATCGCCGGGCTCTTCAGTTCTAAGCGTGCTGCCTATTTGGCATTCTTATGAGCGCAGTGCTGAGTACTACTTCTTCTCTTGTGCCTGTACTCAGAGCTATACAACTATCAAACATCTTAAAAATGATCTCCCTAGGGTTAGACCTGTTGTTATGGCTACGGTCCCTAGGCTTTGGGAGGCAATTAAAATTGGTTTTGATGATGCTGTTGGTCGAATGCCTCCTTTGAGAAAAGGTTTGATCAGGGTCGCATTGGCCAACTGCGCTTCGTACAAGCTGGCAAGGAGAAAAGCTAGAGCATTGCTTTTGGAGCCAATATCTCTTTGGCGTCGATGTCTGGCTGTATGTGAAGGCACTTTCCGTTGGCCTTTTCATCGTTTGGCATCAACACTTATCTGGCCAAAGGTTCTTACTCAGCTTTGTGGAGGGGAATTGCTTTTCCCAATTAATGGTGGAGGTGCAATAGCTCCACATGTTGATGTCTTCTTTGAATCTTTGGGGTTGGAGCTTTTGGTGGGTTATGGACTTACTGAAACAAGTCCAGTGGTTAGTTGTAGGAGGCCATGGCGAAATATACGAGGCAGTTCGGGACCTCCACTGCCAGAAACCGAATTTCGGATAGTCGATCCAGAAACCAAAGCCCCAAAGCGTTACTACCAGCGTGGTCTTGTCCTTGTGAAAGGACCTCAAGTGATGTCTGGGTATCTTGGCAAGGAGAAGGCTACTAAAGATGTCCTCGACAGTGAAGGCTGGTTGAACACAGGCGACCTAGGGATGTTGCTGCCAGATGGTTCTCTTGTTCTCACGGGAAGAGCAAAGGATACGATTGTTTTAAGTAATGGTGAGAATGTTGAACCAGGTCCTCTTGAAGAAGCTCTTTTGGCTAGTCCATTAGTTGAGCAGGTGATGATGGTTGGTCAAGACGAAAGACAGCTGGGTGCTTTGTTAGTACCAAATTTTGAGGCAATTTTCGAATGGGCAAAACTGAAAGGGTTGGATTTATCAGCAGAGGTTGAGATTGCGCCTGGAGATGAAAATCTTAGGAGAATCCTACGTCGGGAAATAAATGAATTGCTTGCGAAACGCAAAGGATCAAGAGTCCAGGAGAGAGTTATCGGTGTGGCTTTAGTGGATCCTTTCACCATTGAGAATGGACTGCTCACAATGACTCTTAAACAGAGGCGTGAAAGAATCACCCAAAGAGACCATGAATCCATTAAGACTATCTATAGTCGTTTCTCCATAAGTTGAAGGTTTTTGTTGACCTTAGCGCCGTTGGCTGAGAGCCTTGTCACTTAAGCGTCATTTCTTATGCCTGAAGAAACCACCCTCACTATTAAACGATCAATTACGGTTCGTGCGGTTGTCACCTCAGCTTGGAAGGAGGAGGCTGAGAGAGAATTGAGTAATGCGATCTCTACTACAGATCAGCAGTTATCTCAGTTGGAGCAAGAGGGGCAACAAGTTGTTGATGATGTGCGAAGACAAAGCGCTAACCCGCTTGACCCTCGTGTTCAAGAACAGGTTGCTGAGGTGCAAAGGCAGGTAGCGGCTAAACGTGCAGAGTTAGAAGAGCAGAAACGCAATCTCTTGGAGCAACAAGTTCAGGTAAGAGATCTTGAAATGGGACAGATAGTTGAGCAGGGACAGCTAGATAGTTTTTGCGAATTAAAGGTTGGCGATAATTTGGTAGAAAAGATGCAAGTTTCTATTGTTGTTCGGGATGGAGTTGTTGAAAATATTGAACAAGGCTGATTAGTGCATTGTTTATGCTTAGAGCATTGATATCTATTGAGGAATGCATTTCTGTTGTACTGGAAGAGATTTCTAATCTCCTCCATTGCAAAACCTGACGGCATCAGCCAGGCTTGGCATGGCCTCTCTTTTCTCTTCTATACATTCTTTTAAAAAGGCTGAATCTTTGTTCAGAGATTGAAAGCTTGTTGCAATAACTAGAAGCGACAGTGCCGTCAATACCCTTGCTCCCAGGCCAACAGCTCCAAATGCCCACCAAAGTAAACGTCTTTTGTTGGAGCACTTTTTGGATTTTTTACCCATTAGACCTCAAAATGTTTATTCCATCTTAAGGCCAGGGTATGACTATCGAGGCTTTTAGCTCTTTTTGAAAGCCATAATTTCTTAAAATTCTAAATGCGGTGAATTGCAAGTTTTCTATTGGATTGTTGCTGGTTTGAATGGCCATCAAAAATAATTTTCTTTTCATTGCAATTTGGAGCTCTAGATCTTGATAGACTCACCAATTAAAATAAAAAAAGGCGCTTAGTTTTACATTGAAACCAGTTGAATTCAGCCAGTTTTTTAGGCTATTGAATGCAGTAAAAGAAGGACAAGCTGAGAAGAGAGGTGAATTTGAATCACTTCTAAACAGTTATGAGAAGTCAGAAGGGAGCGAGAATCATTTGGAGCAGCTTGGACAGATGTTTTTGTTTATTGGGATAACAGAATTGTATAAGTATTCTGGAACTGATAGCTTAGAAGAGATTGGGCGTATTGATAAGGATGGATGGGAAGATATAAAAGAAAAATCTCGTGCCGAGTTACCTCCCCATCTTGCAAATAAAATGATAATCTTTGCAAAGGAAGAAGGTCTTTCAAAGGAGTTATCAAAAAAATGGGGGGTTGCAAAGAGAGAAGTTGAAAGAAATGTAATGGGAATGGCTAGATATGTTACAGAAGGAATTATCGATGCTATAGATTGACTTCTGGGTTGTTTGTTCTCAAAAATATAGTTATATAAGCTTGGCTTGAAAGAGTTTAAACCCCTGTGAAGATTATAGGCTTGGTTTCTTCTGCTTTCATAAATAATATTATTTAGCTGTCTGATTGGGATTAAAAATAATCTTTTCCTAGCGCGACAATTGAATTCAACCTTTCGAGTTCAAGAATATTTGACTAGTCTATTTTATACAGTTGTTACGAGAATAATAAACTATTTATACCTTTGAATACGTCTCATAGACTAGTTCTTACGCTTCTTTGAGTTTCAATACATCCTAGTTTTAAGAACAGCCTTAATAGAACAAAGTTAGCCACTCCCTTTTTGTCCCTTCTTGACTTCCTCCTCCATAAAGGGCAATCTTTAGGGCCTAAATGCTTGAAGTCCAAATCAATTGGACATGCGGCCTGTCGAATGGCCGGTTGATTAATTAGTTAGAGATGCAGTTCGAGGATTCGAAACGAGAAGGTTAGTTTGGTTAACAGGGACCTAAAATTGGTGCAGATCAACCACTACTTACTTTCTTCTAGTGAGAATTGTTAGTGGACTGGTCATTCAAACCCTTAAAACGCAGCTGGAGAAACGATTTTGGCGACCCACGACATCTTTATGCCTGCTCTTAGCTCCACCATGACTGAGGGCAAAATTGTGGAGTGGCTGAAGCAACCTGGAGACAAAGTTGGGCGTGGTGAGTCTGTTCTTGTTGTTGAATCAGACAAGGCAGATATGGATGTCGAGTCATTTCAAGATGGCTATTTGGCCGCGGTATTGATGCCTTCAGGGAGTTCTGCTCCTGTAGGAGAGACAATTGGTCTGATTGTTGAGACAAAAGAAGAGATTGCTGCTGTGCAGTCAAAGGTTGTGCAGTCAAAGGCTGTGTCATCAAAATCTGAAGAGTCTGTTTCTACTCAGACTCCAAAAGCGTCAATTCCAGTTGAGGCTAAAGATCAATTAACCCCTGCTTCCGCCTCTAGTGAAGAAATGGTTGCGAGTGCTTCTCAACATTCATCAGAGATAGTTAATACAGGAAGAATAATTGCATCTCCAAAGGCTAAAAATCTTGCTTTAAAAATGGGACTAGATTTGGCCACTGTGAGAGGTACAGGACCTCATGGGCGTATTCAAGTTGAGGATGTAAATCGTGTTAAAGGGTTGCCCAATACAGTCCCTTGGGTCGCAGAAAGTAATGCCCCATCTTCACTCCCAGGCTTAGAGATTCCCTCTCAAAAGACATCGCTAGATGGATCTAAAAAGCCTGTGCAGAAAACAGGTGGGCAAAGTTTTGGTTCTCCAGGAGAGACTGTTGCTTTTAATACTCTTCAGCAAGCGGTTAATCGAAATATGGAGGCAAGTTTGTCTGTACCTTGTTTCAGAGTTGGTTACAAGATTGCTACTGACAAGCTTGATGTTTTTTACAAACAGGTAAAACCTAATGGAGTGACGATGACCGCTTTGTTGGTAAAGGCGGTTGCTCTTACTCTGGCTCGTCACCCACAAGTTAATGCTGCTTGCTCTGAGGGGGGGATGTCATATCCGAAACAAGTCAATGTGGCTGTTGCTGTTGCCATGGAAGATGGGGGACTTATTACCCCTGTACTTCAGAATGCAGATAGCACGAATTTGTTTGAATTATCAAAGCAGTGGACTGATTTGGTCAAACGCTCCAGAAGTAAACAGCTTCAGCCTATTGAATACAACAGTGGGACTTTTACTCTTTCGAATTTAGGAATGTTTGGAGTTGATCGTTTTGATGCAATTCTTCCTCCAGGTACGGGAGCTATTCTTGCAGTTGCAGCTTCCCAACCGAATGTTGTTGCTAGCAAAGATGGTTCGATCTCCATCAAGCGACAAATGCAGGTAAATCTTACCGCTGACCATAGGATTATTTATGGAGCAGATGGGGCAGCTTTTCTTAAGGATCTTGCTCATCTGATTGAGAATAATCCCGAACAACTTTCTTCTTAAGAGTGAGAATAAGTTACTTGAACCTAGCTAGGCTTTTATGTTTTAAATTAAGGCTTAAATTGTATCTCTTTGACTGACGATAGAGACCTTCTGCTTAGTTCTTATGACTATGAACTCCCCCCTAGGTTCATAGCTCAGTTCCCTGTAGAGCCAAGGCATAATGCTCGTTTGTTGATTGTCAACCAGGAGATTAATGCACTTGGCTCAGTTAAACATGCTCAAGTTTGGGATTGGCAAGATGAGTTAAGGGCTGGTGACTTAATTGTTCTCAACGACACGAAAGTTTTGAAAGCGAGGTTGAGGGTCCGTCGCTCAGGTGGAGGGAGTGCAGAGCTTTTGTTGCTTGAACCCTTTGGGGAGGGGATGTGGCTGTGCTTGGCTAGACCTGGCAAGCGAATGCGGCCTGGAGATCATTTGTGGCTGCAAGGGAGAGAACAGACACCCATACGTTTGCAAGTTGTAAGTATCGATGATTCAAGCGGAGGAAGAGTTATTCAGTTTCCTTCTCTTTATGACACTAGAAATAATATCCAGGATCTTTTAGACCGTTTTGGTGAAGTGCCGTTACCACCTTACATAGATAACCACGATCCAAGTAAAGAGGATAGGTACCAAACACGCTATGCAATGAATCCAGGAGCTGTTGCTGCACCAACTGCTGGGCTTCATTTAAGCGATGAATTAATTCGCTCATTGCATCAGAAAGGAGTTTCTCAGACACAAGTTACTTTGCATATAGGGCTTGGAACTTTTAGACCTTTGGATAAAGAGGATCTCACCAACCTGGAGTTGCATAGTGAGTGGGTTGAGGTGAATCAAGCAGCTGTGAAAGCTGTTAATGAATGCCGTTCACGTGGAGGGAGGGTTATTGCTGTCGGGACGACAAGCGTAAGGGCCCTGGAAGGAGCCTTTAAAGCCAATGGAGATGCTCTTAAACCTTTCATAGGGAAGGTAAATCTTGTAATTAAACCTGGATATAGATTTGGTGTTATAGATGGATTGATTACAAACTTTCACCTTCCTAAAAGTTCTCTATTGTTATTAGTCAGCGCATTAATTGGACGTCAACGTCTATTGGCGATTTATCGAGAAGCTATTCAACATCAATATCGCTTTTTCTCTTATGGAGACGCAATGTGGATAGCACCAGAGGCAGTTTTGCCTGAGGTTCGTCCTCAGGCAACATGGGGTTCTTGAATAATGCCAGTAGGCACACTTTCAAACATCACAGACGAGAGATATCGCTCGGCCATATCAGGGAGAACAACAACAATTGTTTTTCCTGCGTATTCTTCTTTCTCTGCCATCCGCACCGCAGCAGCAGTTGCAGCTCCGCATGAAATGCCCACAAGCAATCCTTCTTCTTGAGCTAATCGCTGAGCCATAGCTATTGACTCTTCGTTGGACACTTGCTCTACTTTGTCAACTAAAGAGAGGTCAAGGTTTTTGGGGATAAACCCTGCGCCTATACCTTGAATTTTGTGAGGTCCAGGCTTGATCTCCTCTCCATTAATTGTTTGAGTGATAACTGGACTGTGAGAGGGCTCTACTGCTACGGAGAGAATAGATTTCCCTTTTTCTTGTTTGATAAAGCGTGAGACTCCTGTGATTGTTCCTCCAGTCCCTACGCCAGCAACAAGTACGTCTATTGAACCATCGCAATCATTCCAGATTTCAGGCCCAGTAGTCTTGAAATGAATATCAGGATTTGCAGGGTTTTCGAATTGTCCTGGCATGAAGTATTTGTTGGGATCGCTTTCTGCAATTTCCTTAGCTTTTGCAATTGCTCCAGGCATGCCTTTGGCTGCTTCTGTGAGGATTAGTTCGGCTCCGAGAACAGCCATGACTCTCCGGCGTTCTAGTGACATTGATTCGGGCATGGTCAGGATTAGTTTGTAGCCCCTTGCAGCTGCTGTAAATGCAAGTGCTATTCCAGTATTCCCTGAAGTTGGTTCTACAATTGTTTGGTTTTTGTTCAGTGAACCTTTTTTCTCCGCATCCCAAATCATGTTGGCTCCAATTCTGCATTTGACGCTGTAGGCAGGATTGCGGCCTTCTATTTTTGCCAGAACTGTTGCTTTGGCATTTTTGGTGACTGAATTCAGTCTCACCAAAGGAGTATTGCCTATTGCGAGGCTGTTGTCTTCGTAAATTCGTGACATGATGGCTACGTAGCGATCTAATGATTAGCCGGAATTTAGCTCGCTTGCATGATGCTGAGTGGATGTGAAAACGTTCAGAGATGAATTAGTGGCAATTATTAAGGGCTTCTTCAAACCGATTCCAAAGTATTTCTGGATCTTCTAGCCCTACGGATACTCGTAAAAGATGAGATGGGATCCCACATGCTGCAGCCCAATCTAATTCCTTGTAATGCGCCAGAAGCACATAAGGACAAACCAATGAGAAATTTGTTCCAAGGCTTGGTCCTTTGCAAATTTGGAGAGTGTCATAAAACCTTTTGGTGTTTGTTAATCCTCCAATTAATTCAAATGAAAAAAGACAACCATGACCTGCGTCAGGTCTCATAAGGGCTTGAAAATTTGGACATTGATCTGGATGTAGGACTTTGGCGACCAAAGAGTGTTTTTCTAGACGATTTTTAAGTAACAGACATGCCTTATTTAATGCGCCTATCCTCTTAGTGCAATCCCTGCTGGCTTCCTCTAAAGCAATGGAATCAGGGTCTGATAATTGAGTGAGCGTAACTTTGGAGACAATCTTTTTGAGCGATCTTTGCCAATGAGAGTTAGGGCTAATTACAAGAGCTCCAGCTAAAATATCCCCTCTACCAGCAAAGCTCTTGGTTAGTGAGCTGAATACAAGGTCGGCATACGGTAAAACATCAATATTGGCAGCAGAACCGATAGTGTCATCAGCAATAACTGGTATTCCCCGATCATGAGCAAGCTTGGCGACAGTTGCTAGATCTATACATCGAAGCATTGGATTGCTTGGTAATTCAACTATTACCGCAGATGGATTGAGATGGTCTAGCTTTCTTTCTAACTCATGAGCCTCTTTATTGAGGACAAGAGTGCTCCCTTCAAAAATCACTTGGGGGAGTTTTAGTACATCTACATAAGGGAACCCCAGTTGAAGGACGGGGCCTTTGCGGTCAAGATTTTTTATTGCGTTTAGTGCAGTTGTTAGGGCTGCCATCCCCGACGGATGAAGGCCTATTAAACTCTCTTGGCAGCCATAGATGTTTGCTAAGCGCTTTTTAAGAGTTGCTCTTGCAATGTTGCCTTCATTGTTCGAAGGACATTTCTCTTTGTTTAGAGCTATAGCTGCTTGGCGAGAGGATGCTCCTAGGCCAGTATGTTGCCAGAAGGCCTTCGCCAGAGGAGTGGCATCCTGGCTAGTGATTAGACAAGTTAGCCCTGCAACTTCGACAAGAGAAACTTCTGCGTTCTTATTAATTCGTTGACAATGTTCTTTAGCCATTTCGGCAGTCGCAATATTTGGAAAGGGCCATGCGCTGGATTGAGGCCAGCTTTGAGTTTTGAGAGCACTTTGCGCTAATTCAAAAACAATTGGGTTTAGTCCAAATCGGGGATAGATAGCACGGAGTGCTTGCATGCATTTGGGGTCTTTTTCTTCATATGCAATTACGTCTTCCCATCTTGGTAAGGCCACTGATACAGCATGTTTGCTATCCGGCAGAGCTTGCCCTAGGTCTTTGCTACTCCAGCATGGATCTAGCAGGAGGTTTCGAGTGGTCACTGCACTAGTTCGAGAGCGTTATTGAGGTCTGCACTTAGATCTACTAGGTCTTCACATCCAACTGAAAACCTGACTAGAGATTCATTAATTCCCAACCGTTGTTTGGTGCTTTCATCTACAGAAGCATGAGTCATGGTCGCAGGATGACAAACAAGACTTTCGACTCCACCAAGGCTTTCAGCCATAGTGAAATATTTGAGGTTTTTACACATCAAAAAGGTTTTGGACTGGCTTGCTTTAATGCTTGCTGTGATGATTGCCCCTCCACATTCCATTTGTTTTAGCGCTATATCGTGTTGGGGATGATCTTGCCGGAATGGATAACGCACCCAATTCACCAAGGGATGTAAGGCAAGTTGATCTGCAATTGCAGTGGCATTCTTAATTTGACGTTCTAGTCGGAGAGGCAGCGTTTTTACTCCTCGGGTTATTAGCCAGCAGTCAAATGGGGATGGATGCAAACCTAATCCTTTCTGGGCAAATATCATACGTTGATTCCATTCTGGATCATTTGTACACACCACTCCCCCTAATGCATCAGAATGGCCATTAATGTATTTAGTAGTACTTGTCAAAGACAGAGTTGCTCCTAAATCTAGAGGGCGTTGAACAAAAGGTGTAGCAAAGGTGTTGTCAACCACTACAGGCACATTGCAGGAATTAGCAACCTCACAGATCGCTTTTATATCAAGGATTTTCAAAAGTGGGTTTGTTGGACTTTCAAGCCAAATAATAGACGGAGTCTGTTCTTTAATCAGGTTAAAATTGTTCTGATTTGTAAAATCAACCCATGATATTCTTAGCCCGAAATTCCTGAATACTTTCTCAAATAAGCGCACAGTACAACCGTAAAGATTGTCTTCGCAGAGAACAAGATCCCCGGCTTTTAGTGAAGATATAATCGCTGTAATTGCGCTTACACCAGAAGCAAATACAGTTGAGAATTCGCTATTTTCTAATGAGGAAAGGACAGATTCGAGTAATCGAAAATTAGGGTTTCCAGAGCGAGTGTAATCAAAACCTTCTTGATTTCCATGGCGAAAAGTTGCACTAGGAAAGATGGGAGGCATAACAGTGCCTGTTTCTTTGGCAAAGCTTTCTCCATGATGGATTGCTCTTGTGCTTAGACCTGGTGGCATGACCCTTCTCTTTATGTTCTTTGAGGTCACGACTTTATAGATGAGAGTATTAGTAGGCTAGTGGTATGACTGGCAATAAGGATGGACTCAGGCTGGACAAGAGTTGGACTGATTATAAAAGTGCCATTTTTAGTTTTAAGCAAAGTTAAAATGTGGATTAGTAGATTTCTAATTTCATATACGTAGAAACTAAGAAACAACACTTCTCTCGCTATGTAATTTTTAATTTATGTTCTTGCTAGTTAAGGGGTAGATCCCTTACATTGCAGTCTCTTATAGTGAATCTCTGATTACTTTTATTGGGCGTTTAGCTCATTAAATAAATTGAGCTTTTAGGGAATGAGTCCTTATGAAGAAGTTACTTCCTTGCCTGATCAGTCAAAGGACAAATACATTACTTCTATGGGTCTAAGCTTGTTATTTTATCACCAATATCGAAATTCTTCCAGTTAAAAAACTTCGAACCTGTAACAGAAAAAATTTTCCTTAAAATATACTTTATAAGGGCTTATTTGTTGTCAAATGCTTATCTTGACTAGCAAATAAACTCTTTATTCGGTCAATCTTCTACACTAGCAAGACGAAGATCGATTCTTAATTTTTGACGTTGATAATCAAAAATATATCTTAGTAGGGTATGAATGAAGATTATCAATCCAGCCATTTCAAGAGCTTCTTCTATTGTAGTGATAAGGCCATAGGAAATGCCATGAAATTTTATGTCTCCTGTTCTCACTAAACCGCTCCCGATTATTTCAAAGCCTAAGGCACCTAAAAGATATACAGCTCCAGATAGTAGTGTTTTTAGTTTTAATTTAGTAGGCAAACTATTTATTAATGGCATGAAATATATTAGTGCAACTGTAGCAAATATTCCATATGGAATAATCCATACTATGCTAAGGAATGCGGGCAACATAGGTTTTAGGCTGGGGATAGCAAAGGCCTCGTGAATTTGCAATCCTTCGTCAAGAGATAGGAAAATAAAAATCCACCTCAATGCCGACCATCTTTTTTTAACCTTTTTATTTTGTTTGTTTAATTTCTTATGGATAAGTGAAATTAATAATGCACAAATCAGAAGAAGAATTACTGAAAAAAGCGTTGGAATGTTAACTTCTTTGTCCATATTAAATAATAGAAACCATTCTTTCTTTAATCCAAAGCAATATATTGCAATTTGAATCGCAATATTTACTGTTGTCAGCAAGATGGTTGTTGCTGCCAGCAGTTTGATAACAGCATCTGGGTTTGTCCTTATTTTTGCTTTGGTCAAAGTCTTTTTTGAAATCAAGCTACTATTAATATAGCCTTTGCCTTTCATTAAACATTCTTTAGAAAGTTGATCTTCTTGTTTATTAGACTAAAAGTCATTCTCTGCCTTGGCAACGGCTTAAGAGGTTTATCTAAGATACTAAGATCTCCTGAAAATCCTTGTTAGGCCTAGGTTCTATACGTTTTGAGGGTAGGTGGATGCTTGGCTCCAGGATCATTGGGATCACTAGGCGACAACTGTAAAACTAGAGATGGTAAAAAGTTGGACAAGATTCAGACGGCCATTTCCCAAGTAAAAAATAAAGTTCTGCCGTTTCTGCTTTGCTCTTGATTCTATTAATTTAGAGATTTATGCTTTCATGTGAGTGAGAGGAGATTTAACATATAAGAAATCAAGAAGATACTTGTCCTCTCTAAACTTAGATTTCTTAGATTTGCATTGTCTGATGAAATAAAGTTGAAATATGCGCAATTCCTCTCTGAGGATGATAAGCAATTGAATTTGGATAATTTGCAAGAATTTGAACAAATAAATCCCCATTTATTTCGTGATATGCATAACTTTTGCTCGCTAAAGATGTTACAGATATAGCCAGAATAACAACATTAGGTATATAGAAAAGGCTTTTATAGTATAGAGATATTTTGGCGATTCCTGCAGATTATTATTGGATAAATAGTCAGGCCAATAATGGATCTTTGGTAACTAAAGGCTATTACAACTATGATTTATTTTAAGGCATAGATTAAACGATGTTCATATTAAGATTGGAATTAAGGTCTTTTAGTGGAAATAGTTCTTTAATTACTTTAGATCTTGAAATTAAATCTCCTGCGGGTTCTAATACCCCTCTGTAATTTTTCCAACCATTAATAGACTTGGTATTAATCTCTCTTCTTACTTGTACAGAACTGGCTGTATGTATTTCTCTTGGGTTTAAATGTGGTCTAAGATAAAATTCATGCCATTCCAATCCTAACCAATGAATTAATGATCGAATATTATCTTCTGGCTTCATTACAAGCTGCTCGTAATTAATTTGATAGATAGAATCAGGATATTCTCTAAGATTTTTTACCATCATCTCTGACTGATGAAGGAGGACTTTAGCTGTACCTATAATTGAACATGAGAAGTTCCAGCCTTTTGCGAAGTGGGATCTATAGATAGAAAGTATATTATCTAAAGGGTGACGCGCACAATAAATGATTCTTGCTTCAGGAAAATTTTTTGCAATGAATTCGGCATAGGTATAATTTGTTAAATTCTTGTCAGTTGTAACTTCATAGCTTTCTTCCAAGACTTTGATATTCTTTTTGTATACATTGCTAAACATACAAGAAGCATTATTTAAGTTTAGCCATTCAGTTATACTTTCTTTTAATATTGAAGTTTCTCCTAGATCTGTTATCTTTGAATTACTACTTAGTATTGATTCCACAAGTGTTGATCCAGACCTTGGCATTCCAACTATGAATATTGATGTTACTTCCTTTAGAGGTTCTTTGTTTCTAGGACTGCACTTTTTAAGCGATTTTGCTATTTCATTGTTTTCATCTATAAATTCTTGATGGTTGGAGGGGGAAATAGAAAGTTTTTTATTGTTTGCCTCTACTAGGTATCTTGCACTTTCATTGAATCTCCTTTGAAGGTGCAGAACATTTGACTTTGCAAAACATATATCAATCACATCATTCACGCGATTGTATGAGTTTTCATTAATATTCAATAACTGAGCTTGTGACTTTGGTTCTGAATAATAATCAGGTTGATTCGAAAGTAGGTAATGTGCTTTAGCTAATCTTTTATCTAAGTCTATCGCCTTAACTAGTGATATTTGGGCATCTTTTAATCTGCCTAGCTTTTGTAAAATTCCACCCATATTTGCATGTGCACTAGCCAATAATGGATGAGCTTCTATTGCCTTCCTTGTGTAAACCTCAGCAAGGCTTAAGTTATTTTCTTCTTGATAAATATTCGCTAAGTTTATTAGGATGTATGGATGACTAGGGTTTATTTCTAAAGCTAATCTGAATGATCGCATCCCTGGCTCAGGTTTATTCAATAAAACAAAACAATTTCCGAGATTATACAAAGCTTCTACAAAATACGGCTCAGTAATAAGTGCTTGTTTATAGAGTTCTATTGCTTTTTTTGCCTGTTCAGATTTTTGCAATATTTTACCTGAATGATATATATCAAGAGCTTCTTTTCTAGAGAAAGTTCTCATAATATTTTCCCCCTTAAGCTTATTCATAAAGAATACTTGTTCAGACAGAAGCCCGAAAATTCAAATTAAGACCTCCTGCTTGTGCATGGTGAGGACAAGTCTTGGAAGTGGTGTACAAATAACTCCAACTATCCTTAGAATTATACATTTGTATGGGTTCATTTACCTTAATTGTGCCATACTCTATTTCGCCTGGGTTCCTTGATATGGGATTTGAGATAACGCTTGTAAGTGTTGGTCAAGAGTTGGTAAATGTTTGAGTTTCTATTTGTGCTTTATAGGTAAACTTTCTTTTAAGTGCTTTTTTTATGATTTATTAAGGCCAGAAGATTGAGCAGACACCTGGCTAAGTCGCTGACATTTATATAATAAACAGTATTGTTGATAACGATAGGAACTCTTTTCTAGCATTATTCTTAACAGCTCTATGCATAAGTCATACTAGAGTTGAAGTACAATTAATAACTAGACATTAATACTATCTTGTCAAGATAATGGTTAATTTAAGCTAATAAATCAGGAGCTTCATTGTTGCTTCTATAGCTCCATAGTCTGTTGTTCATAGCAAGATCTGAGGCATCTCCTGTTGTTATTGAATTAAGTTGACTGACGGAGAGATTGTTTCCTGTAAAAACAGCTTCTAAGATTCCTTTGGCGTAAATCCCTATCCCACTGGCCCCACGATGAGTGGTCTTTGCAAAGCTTAGATCAGTAGTTTCAGCACCAATGATTTTGATTTCATCAATAGGATCTAAGCCTTCTATGAAATCTGCTTTCTCTCCATTGGGATTATTCCCAGATTTTCCATACCACCAATTCGAGAGATGTTGATCAGACTTAATAGCAATTAGATCACTCCATCCATCTTCTTGTGATTTAAAAGTATTCCACCCAAAATCACCATGTAACTCATCTGCACCAGCACCACCGTCAATGATATCTCTGCCATTGCCGCCATGAATTAAATCATCATTTCCATTGCCATCAATTATGTCCCACCCACCTAAACCACGTAGAATGTCTTTGCCTTGACCTCCATCTAAAATGGAACCTTGCTTGCCTGAAACACTACGATCATATGCAGCAGGATTTTGTTTTGCTTGAAGTAAATCTCCTGAATGTGAGGCATTAGAAATGCGATTAATTATTATTGTATCTTCCCATATATTTGCTTTGATTTTTAGCTTTTCGCCAGACAAATCCTTCGATTCAGCTTTTATAGGACTCGATGATTCGAACCAATTCCTAATCACATCATCAGCAGAATCTGCTTGAGTGAATATGTATTCATCTGTCTTCTCTTCCCCCCATATGGCAATAAATGAGTTGATATCATTATTAGAGAAACTATTCGGCCAAACCCCGTTTCTAGGATATCTATATGCCATGACTGTATCTTCTGGATAAGAACTTTTATATGGATCAGTTATCCCTGCTACGACATCACCGTCAGAATCTGAGAAAGGATGTTCAAGACCTAGCGAATGTCCAAATTCATGAATTAGGCAATAACGCCGGTATCTCGTGCTATTTAGTTCGGGTCGATTAAGAAATAATTCCCACCCTTTATTCTTTTGGGAATCTTTTATTGCAAGACCAAGTACCTTGCTTGAATAACCTAAATCTATCTCGGAGTCATAATAAATGGATATATCACTATTATTAGGATTGCTTGTAAAGCTAAAGTCTAAATCAATCTGCTCGTCTAAATTACCAACAACTGATTTAAAATAATTTATATCAGAGTTGTCTATTTTTAAGGAAGAGATTGTTTGCATAAATGAAGGATCACCTTCTGATACGACTTGTTCCCCTCCTTGGGAGTGCAGGTATATGTCAATTACGCCATCCTTATTGAGTAAATATCTCGTGGAGTCTACAAATTCTTCCCGTATAAGTTCTTCAGTACTAATTTCTGATACAGATTTAGCCTGAGCTCCCAAGCTCCTGGATCTTTGCTTGCTTATATTTTGAAAATGATCTTCCTTGTGTGTCTTTTGCTCATGTTCATGATAGCAACCACATCTATAGCAATACTTATATTTCATAAGATATAAAGCTCAGAGAGTCAGCAATGCCTGAGGGGTAATTCTGAAGTTTATTTATTTAATTGTATTTGCTTTTTGTCAACCTTACTTAACCTGCTTTAAGATGTTGTCATCTATTGATAAATCTATTTTTTATAATGGACCAGCTTGTTTCTATAGAACCATCTGAATTTGAGATAATTTTAATCTGGCAAATGGCATTCATAGGATTTTCCCTTGCTAAGCTAAATAAGGAGAAGTGGGTAGAAAGGCTTGGATTTGTTCCTTTGCTATTTGCTTTATGGATGACGGTTCACTAAAAATTCCAAATCATTTTCTCCATACCCTTTAGTGTCCTGATCAGAATTGTAAAAACAACAGAGCTTATGTACCGCATTCTTCTTGCAGGACTTTTGTCAATAACATTCTTTATGGCTTCGTTTGCGTCATTTGCATCCGAGGCAGATTTATCACCTGCTGTATCAGATGTAAGCAAGAGGTTCTCAGAGAAGTTCTGTAAGTCGCTTGGGAAAGGAATGTCTCCTGAAAAGGCTGGTCAAACCGCTGGCCTGCAACTTTCTCAAGGCATCTTTTTTTCGCCTGTTATGAATGAGATAATGGCAGCTCCAAAAGAGGACTTAGCAAATTCACTATCCAATAATATTTTTGATGGTTGTGGAAACGATTTGGGGGGTACTAAAGATGAACTTGAGGTTTTTTTATTTAAATTAGCAAATAAACTTCCAAGTGAGTCTAAGGGGTTGAATCTTCCACAAGTTCGACAGAAAGAGCCTTTAAAGCAATAACCATTCGCTGACATTACGAAATAAAGGACTTCTATTTAACGAAAAATACTCTAAGTATGGTTTTTTGCTTTCTTCGAAATATACTAAATTACTTGAATAGATTGATTAAATTAAGAAACCACATTGTTGCTTCTAAGAATTTAAGCTCTTATCTGATTAAGATTCCTATTACTGACCTTATAAATTTAACTATAAGATATTTATTAGAGCCTCTCTGACTTTTTGCCTATCAATGATTTGATAGCACTTATAAGTTTCTTTATTCAACTCACTTTTCTTGCTACTTAATTGCATTTTGTATAGAACCTTTGTTCTTCGTCATGAAAAATCATTTAAGGAATCAACCTTATTACCAATAATAGGCAATGGCTGATAATTGATAGCAAAGAGTTTCCTTAAGTAGAAAACTTATTTTTGAATTCGATTGATTCAGTTTTAAAATTAAATTACAGACTTGTTCTTGGTTGGAAGTAAATGCTTTATTCAGGATCTCTCGTGGTTGATATTCAGGTAATGCCTTTAGACTCGCCGATAGTTGTCTAATTGGGAATGTCGGATCATACTTATTACCAATAGGTAAGTAATTAAGTATCAATTCATTATTTTCATTCTTTAATGGTATTAATCCTTCGATACCAGATCCACCTTGAATCCGAACTGGTTTTTCTGTTGTAGAGACATTAATTGATATTGGGAATGAAAAGGCGAAAGGTTCTTTGCTGCTAAAGCCATATCCAAAGAACATCCTGATCGGATCATTACCTTTAGAATAGCTGTGTAGGAACTCATGACTTCCTTTGTCTCTTTTAGTACAAACCCCCTCATCAATTGAGAAAACCTGATAATTATAGTTGTGGTTAACTAGTTCAAAAAAAGGAGCTAGGCATTTCTGTTGTTTATAATCTATAAATCTAGACTGGACAAAGTTGTTAAATATAATTTTGTCCCAATCATCTTTATGCCTAGTCTCTAAGTCTAAAGCTCCTAGGCATCTAAGTAGTTCCAGAACGTCTTTTGGTAATCCTTTAAGCCCAACTTCAAAAGCATTTATTTCATCCCAAGTATTGCTGTTAAAGGCAATATATTTAAGGTAATCATCTATAAAGCTTCGTATCGCTGCCTTAATAGGGGCGTTTGGCTTGATTTTTATTTGTTTGGAATCCACATATAAGTATTTAGCATTAATTAATAAGTTTTCTGGGACTCGTATTTTTGATGGTAGTTCCGAATCTATAGGGAAAACTCCTCTACCATATATACCTTTATCAAGTTTAATATTTTCTGCCACACCACCAAGAGTTCGAAAAACTTTAAGAATTTCTAGCCAAGAATTACTATCCATGTTTAGAAAGTAGTTGTATTAGACTTAAAAGTAAGCTTAAGCAAAGTTTGTTCCCAGATCAAATCGTAATCTAATAGTTGAATTCGATGGTCTTCATTGTGTTTGCTTGGCATCTTGTCTCCTTATATGGTAAATCAAGTTATAATTATTCCTTAATAATAAATTAATATGGAAATGCGGGCATGAGGGAGCGAGTCTGTCTAAACACTCTTTAGGTTTCTTTGGCCGAGAAGCTTTTTGGTTGATTCTATTGGACGAGAATTCCATTCGTTAAGATCAAGTAACAGAAAGGGTTCTAAAAGGTTTGCTTCAAAAACTTATTATGCAGGCGTTGAAGTTGCCTGTTCTTCAAAGCCATAGTATAGATCAGGTTGATATTACCGGTAGTGGATTAGTAGTTACTAATCTGTTTATCCATTTAGCCGATTGACTCACTTAGGGATATTATTGTATATATGTTTTTAACATAGGCTTGCTAGTGAAGCTTCCCTTTTGATTGCTAGGAAACTTTTTGATTACGTTTTTAAGTATAACTCTTGCCTAGGCTCACCATCTG
This sequence comes from Prochlorococcus sp. AG-409-L18, assembly GCA_003215535.1. Classification (GTDB taxonomy): domain Bacteria; phylum Cyanobacteriota; class Cyanobacteriia; order PCC-6307; family Cyanobiaceae; genus AG-409-L18. The sequence goes on along the minus strand of QCKG01000014.1, from coordinate 8,051 downwards.
ATGAATTAGTCATATTCATTGCTCAAAAAAACACAGAAAGAGGGTCAGGGGCAAAAGGTTTGACTTAAGTTTGAACTAAAATTCAGACTTTCCCTGAGAATTCTTGGTATGATTTAATCTCTAACTCACGAGAATAATATTTGCACTGTTGAAATACTTTGACTCAGCTAGGCAGCTGCGGTGCAAACACGGCTTGACTCAGCAGAAAGTGCCATTTTGGATTTCGAATTAAAACCTGATGTGGTCTGATTTTTTCTTGATTTTGCTTAGGAGGGAAAACAAGCAATTAATCGCTTTTTGCTGTGACCTTTGATAAGACATGGTTTATGGGGCTAACGAAGTAAATCTTGCTCATCTTGTTTGCTCTCGCTGGTTTCTGAGAAATACTTATGAGCACTGTGCTCGTCTCCTAAACCGCATTGGTGAAGTTGTTCCTTTATTTAATCGATGGGGGAAGTGGGCGTACAGCAGCTAGTGCTGCTGTTTTGGCTGATATATCTATACCAGAGAATAGAACAAAAATATTTGGAATTATAGGAGCAACATTTGGTTTGGGTTTTATCCTAGGCCCTCTAATTGAAGGAATACTTACCTCTATGAATTTCACATATCTAGGTATAGCTGCGATCTTATTTGCCTTATTGAATCTAATTGTAGTAATAAACTTATTACCTGAAACATATTGGCCGGATACTATTAATACGAAAATCAAGAAAAGAGAGCTTAACCCAATAAATCAGCTAATAAAAGTCTTTAGGAACCGATTAGTTAGTTGCCTTTCTATCATGATTTTTTGAAGGATATTAAATGAATTAACTTGAACTATAAATGTTAAAGGATAAATGTTTATTTTTGGTGTTGAAATTATAAGCTCTAGGTGCGCTGTTGATTTTCTTAAAAGGTATAGACCGATATACCTATGTCTTCAGTTTAACAATAGGAGGTGGGCAAGCAGACTTAAAATGATCTAAAGTAAATTTAATAAGAAGTAGCATCTGCTATTAGGGCTCTATGCGCATTTGTCATTACGGTTGGGATCGGGAAATTGAGCTATTTTCTATTGTGCCAAATAGAAGCCATATCTTTTTGCACTACAAGAAGCCTGCTAATACTCCAAATCCTGAATGTTTTAGTTCGAATGAAATATTGAATATTCTACATCAAGGAAATTTTCACGAATTATTCATTGATTCACCAACACTTTTAGATATCGACTACGAAACGTTACCAGCACTGTACATAGAAAATGCCATTATTCAGCTTTGTAGAATTCAGATCAATGAGTCAAACCAATACGCAACCTTTGAATTTGCAAGATTAGTCTTAACATACTATAGAAGCATTTTGATTAAAAATAGAATTGAGCTGGCCCTTATAAATAGAGTACCTCATCTTTCGATAGACTACTTATATTGCCTAGCAGCATATACCCTAGATATTAAATGTATAGCCTTAGCTCCTCTAAGAGGTGTCTCTTATATGTGGGCTGAGCAGCCTATACAGGATACTATTACTTTTCAGATTGTCGATCCATTAAATGGTAGTGTCCTAAATAAGAATGTTTTAAGTAATTTGAACGACTTTGATATAAGAAATGACAGCCTCCTTACTCATGCAAAATCGCTTTTGTATCAGGACACAAATCAATCTTATGGTAAAGACAAATATTCTAACCTAATACTTAATAGCTTTAAAAAGGAATACAAGCAAGCGTATGAATACATAGATAATGAAATAGTTGGAAAGACATTAGAATTCATCTCTAAACTTAAATACGAGTATGAATTGCTATCAACAACAAATAAAGATATAAGTAAAATATCAAAATATATCTTCCTTCCTTTACATAAACAGCCAGAAATGTCTACAAATCCTAGGGCTGGCAATTTCTGGTCTCAGCGTATAGCGATTTATTTTTGGTCCTATATCGCTAATAAGCTGGGAGCGAAACTAATTGTTAAAGAACACCCCCATATATATAAATGGGGGATATTATCAAATATGCATTTTCTTAATAATGAAAGATTCCCTAGGCAAAATAATTTCTATAAGATATGCTCGAGAATTGATAATCTAATTTTTGCAAGCCTAAGTAGTAATTCAAACTCTTTAGCTTCCGCTGATTCTTGTTTAGGGGTTGTTACAACCGAAGGTACTATAGGAGCAATTTCTGCTCTAAAAGGAAAACCAACTTTTACTTATGGGGATCCTTGGTATAGAAATTTTAGAAATAGCCACAAAATAGAATCTTATACAGGTAAAACAGTAGAAGCCATTCTCGAAGTAATAAATACTTATAAATCTGTTCCTAATAGACAAGATATAGAATTAGATAGAGTATCTAATTATTGTGAATCATATAATTCAGAGTTTCTCGTAACAATAAATGTTTCCGAATTAAATCAATTCTTATGTAAATTTGCCATCTAATTTTTCTGCTGAAATTCATTATGAGTCAACCTATCAGATAGAACTAAGGATGCAAGGTATAGATCTTCCTCAGAGTCTACATCAATTCGCGGTCCCTTAACGATATAAGGTTTAGAGAAAGAACCAGTTAACGTACCTTCCCTAATGGTAGATAATCTTGTTGCTATTATGTTACTTCTAATGTAACTTTGTTGAAAATCCTGCCTATTTTTAGGAGTTACTGACTCAGATTTACCATCCTGAATACTTACCAGTTGGTCACCATACTTGGCTGCTTGATTAATTAAGAGCATTTTTTCTGCCTGATATGATTTCTTAATGGCAACTGCTGAAGTAGCAAATTCGTAATCTAAAAGTATTTGTATACACGCGTCTATATCCTCAGACGTCTGAAGAGGTGATGTAGCATGCAGCCTTACAATTTTCTCGTCTTTTTCAATAACTCCATTATGAATTAGTCTTTCTACTAGTTCGGCTATAAAATCATATTCAGGAGCAGTATCATTTGCTAGATGTTCGGGTCTAATATCAGTTATAACATTAGGGTATAAGTTATTACAAATATCTAGATATTTTTTGGAATCTGAAGATATTACTATCTTAGAAATATATGAACTGGCGACTGCAGCCTCTACAATCCATGAAAACAATGGCCTATTTAATAAAGGCTGAATATTCTTATCTTTGATACCTTTACTACCTGATCTTAAACCAATAATAGCTGTACAGTTAGACATTTCAATTCAGGAAAAGGTCAGAATAAATAAGATTTGAAAATTTAGATGTTGGTCTAGTAAAATTATAATATGAACACCAGGCATTAAAGAGCTTAATTAGCAATTCCCTTTCAAGAAAGAACCGTTTCTCATCTCTACATATAGTTGGAACAAAGTGATCTGGAAGTTTTTTCCTGAACTCCATTGTAATGGAGATAAAGTCCTCTTTACTGGCACTATAGTCACTCAATATCTCTAATAATTCTATGCAGAGTTGCTTGTTTCTTATATTTTTAGAATAGTTAGCAGAACTATAGACATTATTTTCGTAGGACAACAACATATAAAACAATGTTCGTAGTGACTTATTGAGTAAATCTTGGTTGCTTATTGAACTTGATCTAAGCATCGTGGAATTAAAGCCCACCTTAGGAGTACGCTCTAGACATATTCTAGGCAATGAATTTCCTACGCTATTATAGAAATATTTATTATCCAATGATCCTATTTCTGTTCGTAAGGCTAATGATTCAATAACTCCTTTAATATAGGTAGTTTGTTCATCTACTACAAATCCATTAAGGTTCGACAAATAAATTACCTCGCCCTTACATTTTTGATTGAAACCACTAGACATTAATCCACAGTAAATATATAGATCACTGATTAAATTATTGGTTTGAGGTTGATAACTGTAAGATAGTTCTGTACCATCTTTAATTAAAGTCGCTGATTTTATAACCCGACCACTCCTTTGGCTTCTAAGTACTACATAATTGCTTTTAGATAAAGCCACAGATAAAAAAGTGCCTAAAGCACCAGAACCAATGATTTCAATACACTTTGGTAATGTACTCATTGGCTTCTTCTAAATTTAGATCGCAGCCCCAGCCAGGCTGTTCATCAAATGACAATCTACCATTTTCTACTTTTGGCTTGTTAGTGAATAGTTTGTCTTTCCAAGGTACGTCATCAAAATCATTTTCTAAGTAATGTAATTTATCAACTAGTTGGCAGGATTGATAACCAATTGCAGTTGACATATGTGAATTGAAGTTATGAATTGAGATTGCCTTTTCATTTATGAGGGATAAACAATTGGCATTTATCATTTTTTTTATACCTAACCAACAAGGATCAAGCGATACTATATCTATGTTAGGGTTCTGAAATAGCATTGCTATTTCTCCCAGGTTTAAAATATTTTCTCCTGTTATCCTTGTATGAAAACTTGGCATTTTTATAGCGTTTAAGGCCTCAGTTGAATCTAAATCAAATTCGTACCATGCGGCTTTGTTTGAAAGTTTAATATGCATATGTAAAGGTAGATTGAAATTAAGGTCAATAGCTACTTTTAGTTTTTTACTCATTTCGTCTGATATGTCAATAAAGTCATTAATTGCATTGATTGAACTTGTATATTCTATCTGATCCGATCTATGTAATTGTGTTCCCTTACCAGTACCTGGCATAAATACATAAGGTCTAAAATTATCTAGGATACAAATATTACTTTTAACCATGAAGATACCTTGAGAAATTGATTCATTAAATAAACACTTTAAATCATCTAAAGTCTTTAGTTGTTGTAGTCCACATTCTTTAAATGCTCGAATCCGAGTTGTTCCAAAATGCGACCAATAGACAGGAACTTCCTGAGGACTGATCCCTTTTAATAATCTGGAAACAGATATGCCTAGTGATTTTGCAAATAAATCAACCAGGGCATTCTCTATTCCTGCGATGGCTTTTTGGCAGCCTAAGTGGAGGTTTTGTCGAAATTTATATTTGATATTATTTAATGTGTTTTCATAGTTATCTATCTCGGTTCCAAGAATCAAATCCTTACTTGCTTTAATTACTTCGATAGTTGCATTTAAGCAGGTGTTACTATCCGAAATCTCTGACCATCCTACAATTTCATTATTGGTAATCCGGCAAAAACACCAATCTCTCCAACCTGCCTTGATAATAAACACATTTACATCGGTAATAGCCATAGATTATTCATGGGATTGAGTTATCTTATCTGCTAATTCTCTAACTACACCTTTACCTCCCTCTTTTTCAAGCGTTATTGCATATTGATGTACTTTACTATGGGAATCCCTAGGACAAAAGGCATAACCTACTTTCTTCATTACCTCAATATCATTAATATCATTACCTATATAGGCTATGGAATCAAGTTCTATGGAGTTTTGGGTAGACCATTCCTGTAAGCATTTTGTCTTATTTTTAATCGGTTGAAAAACTTCTATCCCCATTTTTTTACCTCTAAGTGATGCAAGTAAGACTTTTTCTGAAGAAATAATGCACATTTTAATCCCTAGTTTTGCTAGGCCATCTATACCATAGCCGTCATACCTGGAACAAACAACCTGTTCATTTCCTCGTTCATCGATAATAACCTGATTATCAGTAAAGACTCCATCAAAATCAAAAACTACAGCTTTAATATTTTGGAGGTCATTCCTAAGCATGTTCTTAAAAATCTGACTTGGACACAAGTTGCTGTCTATTTACATCGATTTCTAATTGTTTCCCTAAAATATCATCAATTTCGTATGGATACAACCCATCCCCTGGGCATCGAAGCTCAAGATCCTCTTGAATAATTACGTGGCCTTTTTTAAAGGGCTTTTTATACACTATGGATTTTCTCATTTTATATATGGGCTTTTCCTCAACCTTTAAAGGTGATTTCTCTGAATTACCTAGCAGTATAGGGGTTCGATGCAAATTTCTTACAAGTTTTCTCATCCCTTCAGGCATAAGTGAAAATGCATTGTCAGTTCCCTTCCATGCATGATCTAGGGTGAAGTGTTTCTCAAATATTCTTGCTCCAAGCATGTAGGCAATTGATGCTGCATCGATACCACTTTCATGATCAGAAAGTCCAATGCAACAGTTTTTATACCTTTTCTTCATTTCACTAATACATAGCAAATTCATATCCTCTACATTTGCTGGGTAAGAAGCAGTACAATGTAGTAGGGCATATTGTGTATGTGCTTTCTCTAATTCTATTATTGCACGATCTATATCCTGGAATGTAGAATTTCCAGTACTAAGTATCACTCCCTTTCCAGTATTTATAATAGTTCTTATTAATGGTATATTAACTATATCTGCCGAGGCTATTTTATAAAAAGGGCAATCAATTCGTTCAAGCTCGTGTAAACTTTTGGAATCAAAAGGGGTCGCAAAAAAATGTATATTTATTTCTTGGCAGTATTCCTTAATTTTAGCCATCTCTGTAATATCTAACTCTATACTATCTCTATGCTCTCCATAAGTCCTTCCAAAACTGTGCGGATTATCATATGGGGCATTATAAAAATCTTCTGTAAATAATGACTGATTATTTCTTTTTTGAAACTTGACTGCATCTGCTCCAACATTCTTGGCTGCTCTAACTAGTTCTATCGCTTTATCTATATTACCTTGATGGTTATTACCAATTTCTGCTATTATAAAAGGGGTTTCTTTGTCCGATGAGGTTGTAGGAAAAGGTACTGAAATTTGTTCTTTTTTGTTTGTCATAAAATTACTATGTCATCCGGTTTTGTTGAAGGCAGACCTGAAGTATAGGTCAATCCAAATTCTTTTTCCATCCTAACCCGGTCATTTAGATGAGGCGTGGAAGCTTCAATTAATATCACATCAGAAATAGCCTCCTCTTGATGAACACATCCAGGAGGAAACCTAAAAGTCGAGCCTGCCTTTAAGACTTTTTCTAATAACTCTCCATCTTTATTCGTGTATCTTATTAACATTTCTCCTGAGACAATATAAGCCCCTTCATCTTTAAGGATATGTTTTTGTAATCCTCCTTGACTACCCTTTTTGATAAAAAGCTTCTTCATCATCCATTTTCCAGATGAATAGGCAAGCAGTTCCTCTGTTCCCCATTCTCTCTCTCCTAACGATTTTGGATGGAAAAACTCAGCCTCAATAAAACCTCCATTGCTCATAACAATTACTTTACTTTTGTCTTCTTTACTAATGATAGCACCTTTTCTGGTAAACTAATTGAATTGATTCTAGCTGAACCCTTGTCCAATCTATTACTTTATTGATTTAAAAATACCTAAATTTAGCATTATATTCTGTGCTTTTCTAACATTATTAAATGATCGTCTTATTCAAGCAGACTGTGCTCTTGAAAACATCCCTGATTTCTAAGACAATAAATCACTAATAGCTTTAACAGGCCTTCGGTTACATCTTTTGTATGTAGTAAATATCTGTTGATACATTAGAAGCAAGCAGTTTTTATTTCCTCTTACATCTTCTTTCTTGCCTGAGCAAATATTGAAGCTTGTTGGCCATGCTTATTATCCAATTCGGGACTGAATTTTCTTAGAGTAGCTTTCTTAAATCCAGCTATTTGTAAATGTGAGATTAGATTCTTATCATCAAACATATATTTATGCTCGCTATTCGAATAGGCTATATAGTTTACCCAATCCATAGGGCTTCCTGTAGAAACTATGGCTTTTCCATAAATAGCTTCTTCACTTTTAGCTAGGAAAGAAGGTATATCTAAAATAATACCGTTTGTCATTTGTGCTTTTATTATGTCATCATTTACATATGAATTTATGAACTTTCTGGCATCTGGTACGCATAATGAGATTTCACCACCTGGTACAAGTACCCTCTTACATTCTAACAATAGCGCGCATATTTCCTTGTACTCTAGGTGCTCAAGAAAATGAGAGGAATATATCTTTTCAACGATATTATTCTTAAAGGGAATGCCTCTTCTTAGGTCGGTCTTGATATCTGCTCCTTCACATAGATCTATATTTATCCATCCATCTTTCTTTTTATTTGGACCAGAGCCTAGATTTATTTTCATGAGAATCAATGAAGATAAGAGCTTGTCTGCCTAAATTC
>QCKG01000013.1 GCA_003215535.1 Prochlorococcus sp. AG-409-L18 | reverse complement strand
TTTATTCATTAGTACTAGCAAAGCTTCTTAGTGGTAAATGGCTAAAGAAAAGTTCAATTGTGATTTGCGAATATGCTTCAGAATCAATTGAGCCTCCTCACCCCATGTGGGCACCTCAAGATCAGCGACTTTATGGGAACACTGCCCTTCTCTTTATCAGCCCTCCAAAGGACTATCTCGACGATATTGATTCCATGCCGCGACAAAAAGTCCAAGAATAGTTATTGGGACAAGCCCCAAAACAATTCCACAAAGAAGAGGTTCAATCATTTTCTCGCACAAGCTGAGAGTATTAAGCACAATTGTTTCATGCCCTAGATCCTTCTGTGACGAGTCAGCCAACAAATGCTGCAAGCAAGCCTCAAAACAGAAGCGGGCTCATTAGAGCTTTGGTGATTTTTGCAGCAGCAGCTTCCATCCTATTTGTCCTATGGATTCTGCAAGTTTCTCAAACAGATCCTTACATAAAAGCCACTTTGAGCCTCAATGGCTCGTCCGAAAAAGGTGAACAACTGTTTAGAATGAACTGTGTCGGCTGTCACGGAATCAACGCTCAAGGGCTTGTAGGCCCAAATTTGAATGACATTACTTATCGGCTAAGTGATAAGCAAATAATCAAACAGGTAGTAAATGGACTTACACCTCCTATGCCAAGCTTTGAAATGGAACCACAAGCCATGGCTGATTTGCTTGCCCACCTCAATTCCTTAAGCTGATTTTGAGGGCAAAACCAATAGCAATAAAAGTAATACTTGTAGAACCTGCTGGAGCATTAAATCTGGGCAGCGTAGCAAGGTTATGTGAAAATTTCGGAGTAGATGAACTTCGCCTAGTTGCTCCTAGATGTGACCCTGATGATCCGGAAGCGAAGAGGATGGCCGTTCGAGGGGCAAAATTCCTAAAAGCTGCAGAAACTTTTTCTTGTCTACTTGATGCCATTTCTGATTGCAGAAGAGTCATTGCAACTTGTGGACGAATTGATCATGGAACAATCCCCCTTAACCACCCCGAAGAAGCTTTGCCCTGGTTGATCAATACTTCAAAAGAATCTCCTGTTGCCCTCGTTTTTGGCAGAGAAGATAGGGGCTTGACCAACCAAGAGCTACTGCTTGCCCAAAAGGTGATCACAATTGAAACCTCACCTCAATATCCATCTCTAAACCTTTCCCATGCTGTTGCGGTGGTACTGCATGAATTAAATCGATCCCAAAGGGATTTCAGCACCTCAAACCCAAAAGACAAACTGTCTCATCAGCCCGCTTCACCCGTTGAACTAAATGAATGCCTTGAAGAGACTAAAGAGCTATTACTTAGAGTTGGCTTCCTACTTGATCACACAGCTGAAGCACGCATGACAAAAATAAGAGGTTTACTTCAAAGAGCTGAAATTCGCCCAGAGGAAGTTGCAATGATACGAGGTATTTTGAGACAAATTCGCTGGGCAATCAAAACAAGCCACTCTTAACCTTTTTCGATCTCGGGCTTACTACTCCTTGACCAACATTCGTCCTTCAAATAAAACCACAAAAAAAACTAATCCTTTGAGGATTTTCCTTCACCTTTTGATTGCAGGGATAGGACTTGGAGTTTTAACGGGAACTACCTTAAAAATATTTGCCATGAGAAGATTACAAGGCAAGGAAATCCTCCCAAATATTTTCACTTCTAAGGAATCAGGCCTGAATAAAGCCCAAACCCAAAATAGAAAAAGTACATCTACTTTGACTAAAAAGTTCTTTCTTAAGAAATCTCTAAGCAATCAAAAAGAGATCTCAGAATTAAGCAATCGATGGGAGATCCTAGCGGCAAAGCATAGAGACTTAGAAGCAAGTGCTTTCTTGTATTTACTGGATGACGATCAATATGCCGAACTTGCTCCCAATCGACTTTTGCCTGCAGCTAGCTCTATTAAAACAGCAATATTAGTAGTAGCTCTTCAAATGGTTGATGCAGGCCAACTGCGTTGGGATGAAAAACTCAAACTAAATGAAGAAGTAATAGGAAGCGGTGCAGGCTGGATGGCATATCAACCTATTGGGAAAACCTTTCCAACCCACGAAGTAGCAATAGAAATGATCAGAATTAGTGACAATACAGCAACCAATCTTCTAATTCAAAGAATAGGAGGAATACAGATCTTGAATGAACAATTCAAGGCCTTAGGGCTTACTTCTACTTCAATAAAAAACTGGTTACCTGACCTTAAAGGTACAAACACAACTAGTACAAAAGATTTAACCCGAATTATTGCAATTGTGGACTCAGGGAATGTTCTTAGTAACCGCTCAAGAGATCTCTTTAGAGAAGTGATGAGCACTTCAACAAGTAACAGATTGCTCCCAGGAGGACTTTTAAAAGGTCTTGGAGGCGCTAGTCAAGGAGACCCCGACTACAGGCTTTTGATCAAGGGTTATCGCATCTACAACAAAACAGGAGACATTGGAATAGCTTATTCAGATGCAGGATTGATCGAATTACCCAATACCAAAAGAGCTGTCGCTGGATTCATAGTAAAAGGTCCATTTAATGATCCTCGGTCTCCTGAACTCATTCGAGCCATGGCAGCTGCCATGGCTCCAGTCCTAAGAGCAAATCCTTCATCTACAAACTAAGTAAAGAGTTTTTTCTCGAAAATCAAGCAAAGATTTCAAGAAATAATTTCAGAAAGTTACTTCAGTCCATTACGACCACCGAATGATGACTCAAAGTCCTCAGTCGCCTAAATCAGAACACCAATCTTGCCTTTGGAGCCAGATCAGACTCAGGATTAGCAGATTCTTATAAGCTGCTGCTTCAAGTCACACAAACACTTCTCCAACTCTCAACTCATTTTTTCATGATCTATTGATGGAATGGCCATGGCTGTGTTCTATGGGCTAAAGACCACTAAAAAGTGTCATTAAATTGTTTTTCCTAACCAAAGTTGCAGGGTCCTTAAAGACCTAGTTATGAAACAATCCAAATCAACACCAAACGTCAGCTCGTGAGTTCAACCAGGAAGCGCAGGGTCTTCCCCTTCACTGCCGTCATAGGCCAAGAAGAGATGAAGTTAGCCCTACTCCTAAATGTCATCGATCCACGCATTGGGGGGGTGATGATCATGGGTGATCGTGGAACTGGCAAATCCACCACAATTCGAGCTCTTGCAGACCTTCTACCAGGAATTGAAATCGTCGCTGGTGATCCTTACAACAGCTCACCCACAGATCCAGATCTTCAAAGCGCTGATGTACGTCAACGTATTGACAGAGGCGAAAACCTAGAGAAAGAAGAAAAACAAGTTCCAATGGTTGACCTTCCACTTGGAGCTACCGAAGACAGACTTTGCGGGACAATTGACATTGAAAAAGCTCTAAGTGAAGGAGTTAGAGCTTTTGAACCGGGTCTGCTAGCCAAAGCCAACAGGGGCTTGCTGTATGTAGACGAAGTAAATCTTCTAGATGACCATCTTGTTGATGTCTTACTTGATTCGGCCGCTTCTGGCTGGAACACAGTAGAAAGAGAAGGCGTATCAGTCAGGCACCCTGCAAGATTTGTATTAATTGGATCCGGCAATCCAGAAGAAGGAGAATTGCGTCCACAACTTCTTGACCGTTTTGGAATGAGTGTTGAGGTTCGTACCGTTAGAGATGCCAGCCTTCGTGTACAAGTTGTTGATCAAAGAACTGCCTTCGATAATGATCCAGACTCATTTGCTATATCCTCAGAAGAGAAGCAATGTGCTCTCCAAACGAAAGTTATCAAGGCCCAACAATTGCTCGACCAAGTAAAGGTAGATGACGAATTAAGGCTAAGAATCTCAGCAGTATGTGGTGAATTAGATGTAGATGGTTTACGAGGTGATATTGTCACAAATAGAGCAGCAAGAGCCTTGGCAGCATTTGAAGATCGCCCAGAGGTCTCCGAAGATGATGTGGCCCGTGTGATTTCATGTTCTCTAAGACATCGACTAAGAAAAGACCCATTGGAGCAAATCGACTCTGGAGACCGTGTAATCAAGACTTTCTGCAAAGTATTTGAGCGCAGCGAGGATTCTGATCTTTCTCAATTTAAATTATCTGTTACTAATTAAAATTGAGAATCCTTGGAATAGATCCAGGCCTTGCAAGGGTCGGCTATGGAGTTATAGATGCCAGTGAATCAAAACAAGAAATGCTTGATTGCGGAATAATTTGTACAGATTCCAAGCAAAGTGAAGGGGAACGACTTGTTGAAATAACAGATGATTTAACTCACTTAATACAAAGATGGGAACCAAAACTTGGAGTTGTTGAGAAGTTTTTCTTCTATCGTTCAAGTAGGACAATTAGCGTTGTTCAAGCTAGAGGAGTGATAATGATGACTCTTGCTCGCTTTCATGTTCCAACAATAGAGTTCCCTCCAATGCAAATCAAACTTGCCATTGCTGGATCAGGCCATGCAGAAAAAGGTGAGGTGTTAAATGCAGTAATGAGAGAACTAAAGTTAGATCAACCCCCACGACCAGATGATGCGGCTGATGCACTTGCAATTGCCCTTACAGGTTGGTTCCAAAGATAAATCTTTTCAAGGCCCTATTTTAAATAACTCATATAACTCGAAGGACTTTTGATCAAGAGGTAGGAAGTAAGTAAAATAGCAGCAAAAGATCAAAACAATTCTATTTATGAAGAAATTAATGAAATTGAGTATCAAAATGTTCTTGAAAAGAAATCCTATATCTCTTTCTCCTAGAGAATAAATCAATCATTAAGCATTAATAATGAGAAAAAACCAACAAGATAAAAAGAAGATCTGCAGGAATAAATTTTCAACGCTTCGATCAAAAGTGTTGCCACATATCGAAATGAAAATCCTTGAGCAAGTAAAGAAAACATTAACTCTTACACTAAAGATCAATAAAGAGAAAGGCCATCTGGGGATTTATTGGCCATTAATTGGAGAAGTTGACCTACGTCAATTAAAGAAAGATCTAAAGATACCTATAGCACTTCCCGCTGCGAACGACTCTGGAAAACTTAGTTACCACAGCTGGACAGAAAAGCCCCTAAGAAAGGATTCTTGTGGAATACCAGCTCCACTAGACGAGCCGAAACTAAAAGCAAAGCAAATCCAAGTTTTACTTGTTCCCGCCCTTTCAATCGACCAAAACTTTTACAGGCTGGGTTATGGAGGTGGTTTTTTTGATCGTCTAAGATGTGATCCTATTTGGCGAGAAATTCCATCTTTTGTAATAATCCCAGAAATCTGTATTTCCAAAGAACCATTGCCTAGAGACAATTGGGATATTCCCTTCGATGGCTGGATAACTGAGTCAGGTAAAAATAAATAAAGATCTGAGATTGGTTCAGAAAAGAAAATCAAAAATCAGGCTCTAATTATCTTTTTTGAACTCTTAGTTTTGTCCGAATTTAATCAGAGCCATAACAAACCAACATCAACAAGCATAGTTGCACTGTTTTAGTCAGTAAATAGGAATGATCCTAATCCCAATACTTAAGATGCCTTTTAAAGAGCTTTAAGCCTAAACTGAATTCATGAGTGATACAACTGTCAGATCAGACCATAAAAGCTTTGGCAGCACAGTCCTCGACCAAATGGTGGAAAGGTTACGAGACACACCTGAGCCAAGAAAACGTTATGAATACGTTCTATGGCTAGCAAAAAAATTACATGAAAGACCTCAAGAATCTTTTAATGAGCGTCACAAAGTCAAAGGCTGTATCTCGCAAGTTTACGTGGAAGGGAAGATAACCAATGGGATGATTACATGGGAGGGTTTCTCAGATGCACTTATCACTAGAGGCTTACTTGCTTTATTAATAAGAGGATTAAACAACCTCAGTCCACAAGAGGTTATAGCTGTTGATCAAGGTTTCATTACAGCAACTGGGCTTCAAGGGAGTCTCACTGCCTCAAGAGCAAACGGATTTCTGAATATCTTCTTGAACATGCAGGCTCAAGCTAAACAACTAGCTATGCAGGAAACTCTCAGCAGTTAAATAGAGTCTGCCCCTAAACAACTCACTTAAGTGGAGAAACAACTATGGGAACCACTATTGGTATAGGTCTTCTAGGCCTAGGAACTGTGGGGTCTGGAGTTGCAAAAATCCTCCTATCTCCTCAAGGGAGACATCCTTTAGTCTCTGAAGTTCATCTAGCTCGTGTCGCAGTCAGAGATTTAAATCGACCGAGAGATGTATCAATACCAACAAAACTTCTAACCAAAGACCCTAAAGAAGTTGTCGATGACCCCTCTGTTGATGTTGTCGTCGAGGTTATGGGTGGAATAGAACCTGCAAGAACGTTGATCATGAGAGCAATAAAAGCTGGAAAGTCCGTAGTAACAGCAAATAAAGCAGTTATTGCAAGGCATGGTGAGGAGATTGCTACTGCAGCAAATGCCTCCGGGGTTTATGTACTTATAGAAGCTGCCGTTGGCGGAGGGATCCCAATCATCGAGCCTCTCAAGCAATCATTAGGTGGTAACAGAATTAAAAGAGTAAGCGGAATAATCAATGGAACAACAAACTACATCCTTAGTCGGATGTCAAAAGAAGGGGCTAAATATAAAGAGGTTCTAAATGAGGCACAGGACCTTGGTTACGCGGAAGCAGACCCAGCTGCTGACGTAGAAGGTCTTGATGCTGCAGACAAAATTGCAATCTTGAGCGGTCTTGCCTTTGGAGGGTCAATTGATCGAACCAAAATCCCGACCATAGGCATAAACAACCTACAAAGTATTGATGTGCAATACGCGAAACAACTTGGATATGAGGTAAAACTCCTTGCTACTGCAGAAAAATTGATCCAAAACAACGAAAGACTTGATTCAATCCCTTTAGCTCTATCTGTCCAGCCCACGCTGGTTCCAAAAGATCATCCTTTAGCTGGAGTGAATGGAGTAAACAACGCAATTCTTGTGGAAGGAGAACCTATTGGCAAAGTTATGTTTTATGGGCCAGGAGCTGGCGCTGGGCCTACTGCTTCAGCAGTAGTCGCGGATATTTTGAATATTGCAGGGGTCAACCAACTTGAAACGTCGACCACTTGCCTCGATCCTTTACTTTCTGCAAACAGCTGGAGGAATTGCCACTTAGTAGATCGAAATGTGATGATCCAACGAAACTACCTCAGGCTAAATGTTGTCGATAGTCCAGGAGTAATAGGACGAATCGGCAGCCTTTTCGGTGATCGAAAAGTATCGATTCAATCAATAGTGCAATTTGATGCAAGCCAAGAAGGAGCTGAGATCGTTGTAATTACCCACAAAGTTAGCCTTGGCCAAATGAATGACTCACTTGAGGCAATCAAGCATCTCAAGGAAGTGGCAGGAATTGCATCCCATCTGGGATGCCTTTAAATAAAAACAAACAGTGGCAAAAGGATGCCGAAATAGGGCACATTTGTTAAAGATGTAAAAGGCACCACCTTCTGACTTCTTTTCACAAATCATTCATCCAGGAAGCTTGTATGCCTATAAAAGATCGCCCTATTCGAAAGGATAGTGTTTCTCAAAGTGCTGATGTCCATCAAGGAGACTGTGTGCAGATTCAAAGTAGTGAGGATTTGTTCCAAGTAATTGGGGTTGACAGTGAACATGAGCGATGTTGGATAAGGCGTTGGCCTCTTCTCCCAAAAGGCTCACCTGTGTTTGAAATCCCCATACAGCAAATTGCAAGGTCATCTGAAGAACCAACTCATTGCTCAGTAGCCAGTCCTTAAAGTAAGTTCCTTAAAAGATTTTTATTTTGATAAAGAAAGGTTGGTATACCCCTTTTAATTTTGCAGCCTATCTTGCAATATCGATACTCATTTGCAGTCAATTATCTTGCAAGCCAAATAGAAAAAGCGATAGGTTAATAGTTGCAAGTTCTGGAAAAATAACTTCCCTTGATCCTGCCCAAGCGAGTACCTTTCATGCTTTACAAATCTTAAGTTCTTTAGGCGACCCTTTATATAGAGTCACAAAAGAAGGAGACCTAATTCCTTCTCTTGCTAAAGATCTCCCAACTGTTAGCAAAGATGGTTTGACAATCTCCATTCCTCTTAGGAGTGACGTATTCTTTCATGACGGGACAAAATTCAATGCCAAGGCAATGGAATTTGGCTTAAAGAGATTCCAAAGGATAGGCACACTTAATTATATCCTAGGGGGGCGTATTGACTCAATAGAAGTTTCAGGAGAATACGCAATAAGAATTAAATTAACCAAACCTTCAAGTTCTATCACAAGACTACTTACTTCAATCAACCTTACGCCTATTTCACCAAAAGCTTACATGAACCACAAGAATAATTTTATGAATGAGCGATTCATCGGGACAGGACCTTATAAATTAACAAGTTTCAGCCCTCAAAAACAACGACTAGAACCTTTTAAGGATTATTGGGGTGAGCCGCCAAAGAACCACGGCATAGATCTTATCAACCTAAGCAATTCAACCTCTCTTTTCATAGCATTAATTAGTGGCGAGATAGATGTTCTTCTTTCAAGTTCAATGGATGAAGACCAACATCATTATCTTCATAAAATGTCCAAAGAAGGTAAGATGAATGAGGGCGAGGGTTCTGCTTTAGAAATAGGATATATAACTTTTCTTAGTAACAAAAATCCGCTTAATCAAGAATCACTTAGACATGCACTTTTATATAGTTTTAATAGGAATCTTATAAGCGAAAGAGTCAGCTATAATTTAAGGAAGCCCTTGAAGACCTTAGTACCCCCTACACTTAAAACTAAACCCTATTCTCCGTGGCCTAATTACAATCCAGACAAAGCAAAGTCATTAATAAGAAAAGCTGGATATTGTGATAACAAGAAACTTGAACTTAGTCTTACATATCGTTCTAATGTACCTGCCGATAAGTTAATGGCTCTCACCTGGAAATCACAAATAGAACAAGACCTGTCCGACTGTCTAAAACTAAATTTAAATGGTGTTGAGTCAACAACTGTTTATCGTCAATTATCAAAAGGTTCTTTCCAAGTTGTAATGCTTGACTGGAGAGGTGCCTACCCAGATCCAGAGGCCTATCTTGCTCCACTATTGAGCTGTAACAAAATAAATAGGGAAGTATGTGAAGAAGGTGAAGCTGTATCTAGCGGTAGCTTTTGGGCGAATTCAAAAATACAAACTGCACTCATAACTAGCGATAAGCTATTTGGAGAAAATCGCCTGAAGAAGCTGAGAGAAATAGAGGAACTTGCATTAAATGGAGCAGCTTATCTCCCAGTTTGGCTAGTAACCCCAAGAGCATGGTCTCAACCCAATCTAACCAATCCTGAATTTGATGGTGCAGGAAACTTAAGACTAAATCTGTTAGAAAGAATTGATTAAATAAATGGATAGGAAAGAAGCTCTAATTAGATATTGTGTAACAAGACTTGCATTAGTTCCTCTAATGCTGTGGCTGATCTCAAGCTTGGTTTTTCTTTTACTAAGAGTTGCACCAGGTGATCCAGTTGATGCAATTTTAGGTAATAGAGCAAATCAAGAGGCAAAAGAAGCCCTGCGAACAAAACTTGGCTTAGATCAAACAATTTGGCACCAATATTTGGACTACCTGAGCGGCTTAATTAAAGGTGATCTTGGCCAAGCATTAACCAACCAAGAGGAAGTAAGTGCAATTATCTCAAAGGCCTTACCAGCAACATTAGAATTAAGTTTATTTGCACTAATTATTGCAATTATAATAGGATTTATTATTGGATTAAGTGGAACTGCCAGGCCTGATGGTAAATTAGATTTATTGGGTCGTATATATGGAATAAGCACTTATGCACTGCCCCCATTCTGGGCCGCAATGATAGTGCAATTAGTCTTCGCGGTCTGGCTAGGATGGCTTCCAGTAGGAGGCAGATTTCCTCCAAGCCTGCTTCAGCCTCAAGGCAGTGGTTTTCTTGTCTTGGATAGCCTTTGCAGCAGAAATTGGGCTGCACTTCAAGGATCTTTAAGACATCTTTTACTTCCAGCAAGCACACTAGGCATCTTACTAAGTGGAGTATTCAGTAGAATCCTAAGAATAAATTTAGCTCGAATCTTACAAACAGATTTTATTGAGGCTGCACGTTCTAGAGGATTAAAAGAATCACAAGTTATCATTAGGCATGCCCTACCAAATTCCCTACTTCCAGTTTTAACAATTGCAGGTATAACAATTGCATCGCTTATAGGAGGCGCTCTTTTAATTGAAGTAACCTTTTCATGGCCAGGTATAGCCTTAAGATTAAAAGAAGCGATAAATCAACGTGATTACCCTGTTGTACAGGGTATCGTCGTAGTAATAGCAACATTAGTTGTTTTTATAAGTGTTTTAATTGATCTACTAGTTGCATCTATTGATCCAAGAGTGCGTTATTAATTATTTAGAAGTTTGTCAATAGTTGACCTTGCAAGAATATGGAGTCTCAAACCATTTTCTTTCTTATGTAATGACGTTTCAAGAGCTTTGCCCTTTTCCAACTGATCTAAGAATCTGATTATTTCTTTAGATAGTAAGTCTTGTACTGCAAGTGGCTGAACTCCAACAAATGCTTCTCCTAATTGAAACAAGTCATCACCACTTTTCTGAGCCTCCTGACCTTCTACGCGAACCGGTGAGAAATGACTAGCCCCTTCCACAAGCAAAACTCTACTAAATGGATGATTGTTAATAGACAAAAACAAACCAAGCTGCTCACTAAGAGGAGGAGTTATTAAATCAAGGGTCCCACCAGCTAAAAAAACAGGAACCGTAATAGAAGGCTCTCCTCTGCCAGGCCACAACAAACTGCCAAAACTATTGATCGCAATAATTGACTCAAGCTCAAGGATCTTCTGTTGTTTCTTTAAAGGCACGTCAACAAGTTGACACTGCAAAAGTTGAGAAAGATTTGTCAAAGACAATCCGTCTAGAGCCTTCTGACATCGACTGACTAGGTCTTCTTCTGGATAAGCCCCTGATGCAAGAAAAGCTGTCAAAGAGCCTAAAGAATGACCTATCAGAATTAACTTTTTACCAGAGATGACCAAATTATCATTTTCTTTTGCCTTGACAACTGAATGAAGATCTGCCATTCGATCAGGCAAAACCTCTGCCCCAGGTGCCGGTCGGCTGCCTTCAAGTAGAGCTTGCAAAGCCTTTACATCACTCCCAGGGTGTTCCAATACAACTACAGGCCATCCTCCGCGAGAAAGCCTCCTAGCCAACCAGCGAAAATGATCTTGACTACCACCCAAGCCAGGCATAATTACAACCCAACTTGATCTTTTTGAGGTATTAGCTGCTGGCTGCCATATCTCCAGGACTAAAGGTTCTCGACGATGAGAAACTTTGAATTTTTTCCTGAAAGAGGAAGGTTCTGAAAACTTGTTGCCTACCAACCCAGTATTAGAAAGGTTTTCAATTTTCGACTTACGGCTGCTAAGAGCCAAGACAAGTTGTTGTTGTTTCTCTAATTCATACCTCCAACGACCTGCAAGTCCCAAAAGAGCATCTAAGTCAAGGTGAATACTGCCAGCTGGTAATGCCTTAAGAAGATCTAGAGTTGTTACTTGTGGCTGCCTGTCTAGAAGAATCTCCAAAGTGGTTAAAACCTTTAGACCGCTTCTATCCTCATCAAGTCTGATCAAATCACTAACTTCATCCAAAAGCTGTCGCCCTACCCAACTACGCAACATCTGCCTGGCCATACTCCTATCCTTCAGAAGCGGTGCATTAAGCAGTCTCACTAAATCATCGCGACTCTGAGGATCAAGCAAATTGAGCCAAGACGCGAGTTCAGAACCGAGGTAACTCTTAGAATTGCTCCATTCCCAAAGCTCTCTAATTGATATTGGGATAGACATACCTTCAAACTGAACCTCTAATTTCTCTGCAGCCCTAAACACCCCTCCTCCATTAAGCACCAAGATCAGACTGCCTAGCAGCCCAATCCCAATCTTTTTCAATATTGAGCACCCTGATAGCAAAGGCAAATTTCCTCAAGTGGTGGAACCAGTTTCCCTCAGCCTTGCGCTTAATTACCACCGCAAGACTCATTGCTTCACTAGGTGCAGGTGGAGTGATTTACCTAACGCCTTTAGTTTTCAATCAAGTTCGTTTCTCTGCCACACAAATTGGCATGGGAATAGCGACTGCAGCCCTTGCAGGAACAATTGCTCGTCTGACCAGCGGATGGATGCTTGACCGAGGGGCAAATTGTGCATTGCCAATCAGAGGGGCCGCATTGATTGCAATAATTGCTGACTTTCAACTATTAACTACAGATAACTACAATCAATATATAATTTGTCAGTTATTAATAGGTTTTGCCACAGGACTTTACTGGCCCGCTATCGAGCTAGGAATACCTCCAAGCTGTGGAAGGTTATCATCCAGAAAAGGTTTCGCACTTGCACGAAGTGCAGATGCACTAGGGACAAGTTTAGGGGTTCTAATTGGATCGATTTTAGCTTCAAAAGGAATAATTAGATCAGTTTATACAATAGACATAATATGCATGTTAATATTAATATTCTTATTATCAAAGAGGGGGTTAAGCAGCTCCAAAGAAGTAGAAAATAAATCTGCTAAATTATCTGTAATCCATGGGAGAGTTCAGAGTGCAGAGAAAGGTTTTAGATGGTTAAAAGCTCTTATACCTTTATTTATCATAAGTCTCCTCGCTACTGGAATTCTTTCACTCTTACAAAGTGCTCTTCCTCTTGATCTCGTAAAAGGTGGACTCCATAGGCCACCAATTATAGAGGCCTGGAGCAGTTTGATAATTGCCATACAACTTTGTCTTCTTTTATTATTTCAATGGCCTATTGGAAACTGGCTAGCAAAAAGGAATGTCAAATATGGCCTAAGAATAAGCTTATTCGGCTTCGGATTAGGTTCTCTTCTAATTGGATTATCAGCAATGTTTTCTAGTGGTGCATTTATCGCAATAATTGCACAAGTTCCACTAGCTTTTGCATTGGCCGCTTTTTTACCAACCGCAACTGAAGCTGTAATAAAAGAAACCCCTATTGGCAAGAAAGGCATTGCGATGGCAATATTTTCTCAATGTTTTGCAGTGAGTGCATTTATAGCTCCACTTATTGCAGGGAAAGTGATTGACGCACAAGGTCATGCCATGCTCTTGTGGCTTATAATGAGCGCGAGCAGCTTTTCAATGATACCAATATTAAATCGAATTAACTTAAAAGAACAAAGATAACTTAAAAGTGCAAGTATTTATCCTCCTGAAAAGGGATTAAAACCTTTACAAGGAACAAATAGCGTTCCATCTGGAATTATATCTGTATGGAAATAATCTTACAGTAGAGAACCTTCCTCAGCAATTTCTATAAGTCGTCGCTCTCTAAGAAATAAAAATAATGGCCCCCCAAATGCAAAGGCTACAAGAAATGTACTCAGAATAACTAACCACAAATTCCTCATCTTTAAACGGTTAGATTCAGAAACAATCCAAACCATCACAGCCCCTGCACCAATAAACAAATCTCTAGAAAGTGACTGCGATGCTGGATTAATATTAGCTAGTCTAATGAACTCAAAAATATCGAATGCAGGTCCATATTCTAAAACGAAATCAATGTTCGCAAGAGTTGGAAGAATTGCTCCTGCAATAGCAAAAACCAAATAAATCCAACTTAACAAATATTTTGATGAGGACATTGGTATGATAATAACCAATAGCAATATAAGGCTTAATCCATGTAATCATATTGAATCAGATAAAATCTCGTTGGATAAATTTTTTGTATAAAGAATTTCCCTTGCAAGATCATCATAAAATCAAGACTCTAGGATGGAAAGATAATGGAGCTAATAATTTCCGCCCTTTCAACAACAGCTGAAAGATGAAACTGTGGAATCTAGATGAACTACCACCAATTCCAAAGCTAAAGCTAGCCGTCATAGGACATGTTGAATGGGTAAGTTTCTTAGCCTTGGAAAGACTTCCTCAAGCAGGCCTCATCTCACACGCTAAAGCCTATATGGACGAGCCAGCTGGAGGTGGGGCAGTGGCTGCTGTACAACTTAGTCGCTTAATTAAGCAACCAGTTCATTTCTTTACTTCTTTAGGAAAAGATTGGATAGGTGAGCAAAGCTTAAAAAGACTAGAAGCACTTGGCGTACAAGTAAGCGCCTCCTTGCAAGACAAACCAACAAGAAGGGGGGTTAGTCTAGTTGATTCAAAAGGTGAAAGAGCGATAACTATTATGGGTGAAAGGCTAAACCCCAGAGCAGAAGATAAACTTCCTTGGGATGAACTTGTTAATTATGATGGAGTATTTATAACGGCAGCAGATACAAATGCAATTAAGAATTGTCGAAAAGCAAAGATATTGGTAGCTACACCCCGAGTTGGCATACAAGCAATTAAGGAGGCAGATGTGAAGCTAGATGCTCTTATTGGAAGTGGTTTAGACCCAGACGAAAATATGGATACTGAACAGATAAAGGAAATATCCAAACTCCGTATTTCCACAAAAGGGTCTCTTGGAGGAACAATCTGGCCTGGCGGTGATTACAAAGCAGTAAAGGTCACGAAACGCTTGATAGATTCCTATGGATGTGGGGATAGCTTTGCCGCAGCGGTAATGGCTGGTCTTGCTTCAGGATGGACTAATGAGAAAGCGATAAGCTTGGGAGCACATGTTGGGGCAGCATGTGCCACACACTTTGGTCCCTTCACTAACTTCGAAGAGAATTTCTTGATTAAAAGGTTATAATTAAATAATGAATAATAAAGAAGAGCAAGAAATCGAGTCTATATATTCAAAGTCAATCCTTATTGGATTAACTATATGTCTCATCTATCTGGAGGCCATCATGACATTACTCGGAGCTTTTAAAAAAGGATTTAGGAAAAAGCAAGTCCTATCAGAGACAACCAATCTAGGCTTCGACCTGAATATATTTATCAAATCATGAGAACCTCAATCTAATCTCTATGCTTTGGTAGGTATCTTTTAGCCATGCTAGTTAGTAAGCAGAAACCGCTTTAGCTTTTAAAGAGCTTTTAATATTTATAAAAGGCCTGAACCGAGCTTAAGAATTGAGTATTTGACGCAATCGCCAATTGACTCAGTAGGTGGTTACATCAAAGTAACTATCTTTAAAGTAAGTATGGTAGAAGCACTAAACAATCAAACAAAAGAATGGAAAAGAATTTCAATCATGAATGATCAAAACTACCAAGAAGTTCTCAAAGCCTATAATTACGGTCAACTTTGGGCAAGCTCAGGCTACTTCTACCCAGATTGTTCAGCCTCCCCTAAAGGTTCAAGGGAAAGATAAACCAGAATCAAACCTAAAGATATTCAACACAGTCAAAAGCTTTTCTGTCTGATTGTTTTCTAGATTAAGAAAATACAGAAGTAATTAACCATTAAAACTTAATTAGCCCATCCTCAATTAAAATTATGATAAAGATTAGGGGGATCAGATGAGTACAATAATAAGCATTATAATTACATTAGGTTTTATTATTTTAATGACATACATTACAAGTATAATTAGAAGAAAAAATCAGAAGACTCATCTTATATATCGTTTCCGTAAAGCTTTCACTTCACCAAATAAACTAAAAACAAGGTTACTTGATGGTTATTCCAATTTACTAATGAGCGATCCTGAAAAGAACATAAACATAAGCCCCTGGGAAAGCGAAGAGGATCTAAGAGAAAAGGCAGACATTCATAGAGCTAGGCTAAGTAAATTTGGTCGTTCTAAAATGAACAATGAAATACTCTTTAGTGGAGAATCAGGTGAAGTCTTTAAATACACTCCTAAAGGAGAAAAGAGATATTTATAAAGAAGTTTACCTCTCCTCACAACTAGGTTAATAGGAAAGCAGTGAATGTCTTCCTAAGAAACGGAAAGTAACCTTATGAAAAATCATCAACAGCAGCTATAGTGCTGATAACATTGAATTTAGACCTTATTTCCTTATTAGGCTATTTCTTTTGGACTATACAAAATAAAATGTATTCAAGAGGTTACGAGATTCTCAAAAAAACCTAAAGAGCCAATAGAAATGGTTGTATAGTGATTAAATAAAAAAAGGACTCTAGCTTGCACTATCAATGGCAAAGAGAATTTTGTTTGGCATCCTTTATGTTTCTGCCTTAGTAGTTATTTGGGGAAGCATAGGCTCATTTATTGACTACCCACTACTTAAAGCAAACATATACAGCGCAGGTTCAATAGGACAAATAACTACCTTCATTATAACCGCACTAATAACTGCTGCTCTAGGTCGTTGGTTGTTTCCAAAGCTTAGTAAAAACAATATTGTAGTAGCGGCTTTAGGCTTAGACTCAGATAAGGATTGAATTCATAACTGCTTAATTAATAGATATAAAAATATTCTGACTAAAAGTTAGTTTAATATACTTATAAGTATTCTAGAGAGTTAAAAGCTTTTTGTTAATCATATAATTAAATGTAAAAAGAATAAGTCTATCTAATAATGAAGATTACATAAGAAACTTACCACAAAAACCCTCTATGAGCTTTGATGACTTTAGAGATCCTAAGAGGAGTAAGGAATGAACTCCCAAAGCCCCAAAAAATTGAATAAGAAAACAATTCCTGCTCAACGTAAAACAACTCTAAAGTGGGGCCAAGATGGAGAGTTATCAGCCGTTGATATGACAAGGATTCTTGAAAGGCTATCTAAGCCAGAATTAACTGAATGCGATTTGGCCTGCGAAATAGACAAAAGGAAATCTGAAAACGAAACCAAATCAAATAATTAGTTGATAAACTGAATAGCTTATTTAAATCTCTGAAAAATGAAAATCATTTATTCTTCTTTAATAATTGTTATAATTACATTGGGGATTTATAACTATTTTTCTAGTTACCGATCGGCTTTTGAGGCAGACCAAGCATGCCATTTTATAAAGTCAGATAGCTATCAAGGTTCATCTAACTATGGCTGTGATCACGACTTAGAAACCAAGCAATGGATTCTCTACAAAAATGAGCCCGACGGTAGAGCTGCCTCAGTCATACAAAGGTTCCGATACTAAGAAGGGGTGCCGTAATAATGCCTAATGACAATTAACACCTCAATATAAGCTTTTGTATGAATACTAATCTGATAATGAATAGAACTTTGCAAGCCTTGTATTAAAGACAGAATTCCATTAATACTTGGCTTGCAAAGTGTAGTCTAATAATCCCATATTCCTTTTAAATAGTTATGAAGTCTACTGTCACTAACAATTCTCTAGAAAACATGCAATATCAAAAAGTTCTGTAATCTCTATTGAAAGGCTTAGAGCTCAAAGCTTCTTAACTTCTGAACCGCTAGAAACTAAATTGGATGAGGTATGGAAAACATATGAGAAATCCCTTGCAAGGTCTTTAATAAAAACCTTGGCACCATCTACGTATGCTGCTAAATAATAATCACAAGCACCCAAAAGATCATATTTATCATAGACAAACAAATAATATAAAAGTTACAATTTTCTTTGTCTTTTACATAAGTCAAATAACCATACTAAATAAATCCCAAAGGTAATCTTAGATTCAATCTAAAGTGCCGAGTATATCCTTTAAAGTGAAAAGCTATAAACCATAAATAATTTATAGCTATCTAGGATATATGAATTATATGATAGGAATTAATTAACTATTCAAATCCAATAAATAATTCTCTATGTACAGCAAAATTATGAAACTGAGTTGTCCCGGATTCTGGAGTTAATCTATCCCCGTCAATGTTAAATGTAACACTACAAATTAAATCTCCATCCCAGCGAACACCATCAACACTTACCTCCTGTGACCACTGACGAACTTGGGAGAAATGTTCTGGCATTTGAGCGCCAATCTTCCTACATGCATTACAAAGAATTGACAACACAGGTGGTTTCGATGGAATTCGCAAAGCCTGAATCAAGTAAGGCTGAGTGAACGTTCCGATGTATCTAATATGCTCTACCAGGTTGTACTCAATTTCAAGAAGACCTGCCAACTCTATAGAACGTTGAAACTCATGAATATTAGCTTTAGGCCTGGATTTAATTTCCATGATAAGAAAGTTTTAAAGGCAGATTACATCTGATTATAAGTTTAATATTATTATACAACTGGTTAATAAGGAGGTAAAATGAATTTGAACGCCTATAAAATTATTGGTTTTGAAATAACTAGGGCTAAGGAAATAAGAAATTACAAGACTCAAAACCCTTAGCTTATCCCAAAGATTCTCAATGTAACTGGGTCGCCTCCAAAAGCCAATTCAGTAATTAATAACATAATAAATCCGAACATAGCAGCCCTTCCATTTACTAACTCAGCATTTGCATTGAATCCAAAAACCTCCGTCACCTCCTCTCCAGAATTGTTCAGCCATCTAGAGGATGAAGAGAATTGGTTTAGATCATTGGAAGAAAAATCTTGTGATTTATACACATCATCCTGTTGTACTAAAGATTTATTAGCCTTAGATGAATCCCGCTTTTCTTCCATATCGTTTTCCATTAGCAAGTAAATGAAACTGAACTGACTATAAGTCAGTTCACAGAGATAAACCTGAAAGAATGTACATTTGTATAAAGAGAAGTCAGCAAGTCTATGTAGACTCATAAAAAACCAGATATAGCCAATCATAAGCTCTATAAAATCAACAATAGGATCCTAATGATCTAGTTTATTCGGCCTTTGACTCTACCCCTTCCATGTCGTTTCCTCCTATTCATCTTTACCATTCTTCTAGACTTTTGAGAATAATAAAAGAGTTCTAATTGGTTAAGCCTAAAGCCTATTAGAGATATAAATAAAACAACTATTATAATCCAAATGTAATTTGGCATAGGATTGTTGACAATACAGTTTTAGAGTTTAAGATGACGCGAGTCATTGTCATTCTCTAAAAATTTTAGCAGTATATTGATTCTAGGCACAGCACTCGTATGGCTTTCTTTTAATTCTATAACCTTAGCCTAAAATTAAATCATGAGACCATGAGAACAGATTCAATCTATAAATCAAGCCGTTTTGTAGAAGATCATTTATTAGTTTTAAGAATAGGCTTATAACTAAGATAATCATCCCTGTTGCTAATAAAAAGTTTCGTGTTAGAGGTTTTTTTTTCTGCAGATTATTCCCTATCACTTGTTAAAGTAGTAACTTGCTTCTAATTATTAGAAGCAAGTTACTTAAAGCAGCAGTTAACCCAAGTAAATGCTCAAACCTACTGAATTCTTCTGGCTCATCCCTGCGTTCCCTATAGGAGGGGCATTATTGGTGGGCGCGCTGCTAATAAGTTTCAATAGGACAATGAAAAGACTAAGTAAGCCCATTGCCTTTCTTCTTTTAACAAGTGGATTTGCATCGACAATAATCAGTTATTTACTACTCACCCAGGAATTATCAAATGAGACAATTAAATATACATCTTTAGGCCTAGGGTTTGACATTTTCCAATTAAAATTAAATATAGATTTTCTTGTTGACAAATTTACCTCATTCATGCTGTCAGCTATAAGTACAATTTCTCTAATCAGCATGTTTATATACCATTTTTATAGGTCAAGTAAACCTGGTTATGGTCAGTTTTTTACAGTGCTAACCTTTATGACAGGCGTCATTCTTACCTTTAGTTTAAGCTCCTTTACTAGAGAAGTTATAGAAAATTTTATAGGTTAATTAGATAAATCAAATAACTAATATAAACACATAAATATCTAGAGGTTTTTTGATAGTTGAGTCTATTCAGCCAAAGACCTTCCCTTCCATGTCCATCCTTTTCCAGTAAGAGTCTTCCAAACGGAAGCTAACCCAATCAAGCTAATTAAAGAACCACCAACACCCATTAGCCACCAATACCTCATAGGCATTTTAAAAGTATTTTTAGACCAAACTCTTATATATAATTGAAGCCCGATTGAGATTGAGGATATAACCAAGCAAATTATAGATTGTACGCTTAAAACACCTAGGAAATTGCCTTGGAAAAATTTTATAAGAGAAATAATCCAGGGAATAGAAAACATCCAGAAAACAAACAAAGATGCAGCCAATGCCTTTAAGATACTTCTATCAAGACCAATAAACCAATTCTTGCTCCATCCCTCCCATAAAGATGAAAAATCCGAATACATATTTAATGAAATTGCATCTAAACCTAATACGAATCGTAATTTAAACCCTCTCAATTTTATTTTCTTAGCCAAAGCTAAATCTTCAACCACTTCACCACCCATTTCTCTGTGACCTCCTATTGCCTCATATGCACTTCTCCTAAACAACATAAAAGGACCTGCTGCAAATGAAATGGAGGAAGATAGATTATTCGCTTCCGAAATAGGAAATCCAACTCCTAGTAATAATGCCATTATAGGCTGTACAATCCATTCTGATAAACAATTACAGTTCACTCGAGGAGCCAAGCTAAACAGATCAGAATCTTCTTCTATAGCTTGATAAAGAGCTCTTTTTAGAGTATCCCTTTCTACCAAAGTATCAGCATCTAAAAACAAAACCCATTCACTATCTACATTTTTCATGGCTTGTGAACAAGCCCAATTTTTACCTACCCATCTCTCATTAATAGGCCTCACTCCTGCTTCAATTAATTCTATATCAAATTGATTATTTTCTATCTTGCTTAAAGTCCTATGAACGACATCAACAGTTGAATCATTACTGTTGTCATCAACAACTAGAATTTTACACTTTAAACAAGGATTATTACTTGCTAGAATTTTCTTTAAGCAATTTTCAATATTTCTTTCTTCATTGTAGGCAGGAATAACAATTGTAATTGAAGAATTTATCACTTTATCTTTATTAGCTACTAAGGTTTTGAGACTTGGAGGGTTATTAAATACACTTACAAGTCTAATAAAAAGAATAGTCAAGCCTAATGACGATCCAGCTCCAAGAAAGATAAGTATGTAGTTAGTCATTATAGATTTGATTTACGTTTGAGATGAACTCCTCAATAATATTCGCTCATTTACCAATAAGGATCATTTGAGAACTCAACTTTTAGTTCTTTTTTACAGCTAATGGGGACACAGTTAATACAAGCTCTAACAATCTCACCATTTACTTCTATTTCACAAGCACCGCAACTCCCACCCAAGCAACCAGTAGGGATATCAACTCCTGCCTCTTTGGCAATTTTGAGCCATTCTGTACCTGGAGAGACGATTGAATATTTGCCATTTGGCCAATGAACAATAACTTCAAAGGTCTTCATAGATCAAGAATTGGAGTCAAATCAATATGTTCTTCAAAAGAATCTGCCAATAAATCAATTATTTCTTCCCTTCTTTGAGAGTGATTTTGTTCGTCTATAGGGAGGGCATAAAATCCTTTTTTCTCTCTAATAAGATTCAACCAGAGTCTTCTCCAAGAACCATTTTCAAAAATTCCATGAAGATAAGTTCCAGCAATAATTGCATTAGATTTATCTTTAACCACCCATCCAATAGAAGAATTATTAGAGATTGGTTCAATTATGCCTTCACTTCCATTCACAGGCTCAGTCTTCCCATGATGAAGTTCAAATCCAGCTACTGAAGTCAAAGAAGGCCAAGATAAAATCACTTGTTGCCTCAACAAAGATTTATCGCAGTCAAAAACTGTTTTTAGAGGTAACAAATCTAGTCCCTTTAATTCTCTGGAAGCTGCTTTTGATTCTGCCCCTTCCAATGCAAGTGGATCCCAAAGACTTCTACCTAACATTTGCATTCCTCCACAAATACCAAATATGCTTCCACCCCCATAAGCAAAAGTTTTTATTTGGTCTGCCAGCCCACTGGAAAATAGTTTTGCAAGGTCGCTAATAGTTTGCTTACTTCCAGGTATAAGAACAGCATCGGGTAGACCCAGTTGATCCCCTGCCTCAACCCATCTCAATTGAACTGAAGGCTCAGCCTCCAAAGGATCTAAATCAGAAAAGTTACTTAGAGAAGGTAGTTTAATTACAGCTATTTCAATTTCTGCGTGCGGCTTTTGTGATTTCCTTTCAAGCAAATCCAACGAGTCTTCAGGAGGAAAGTTCTCTTTAAGCCAAGGCATTACTCCCAATACAGGAATTCCTGTTTCTTTCTCTAGCCAGCTTCGACCCTCCTCAAAAAGTTCAGGCCTCCCTCTAAATCGATTAATCAAAAGACCTCTAATCAAAGATCTTTCAAATGGCTGCATCAAAGCCAATGTTCCTATAACTTGCGCGAATACTCCTCCCCTTTCTATGTCTGCTACTAGTAAGCACCTAGCACGGAGAAAAGTAGCAAGCCTCAAATTTGTTAGATCTCTGCGTTGAAGGTTGACTTCTACAGGACTGCCTGCACCTTCTAAAACAAATCTTCCTCTTTGATGAGATTGCCTTAATTCATTTAATCCATTACGTATCGCTGACCAACCCGAAAGGAACCAATCCTCGTAATAACTCTCTGCTCTCGCTATACCAACACTTTTGCCCATATGAATCAATTCACTTGTGTGATCTCCTTTGGGCTTAAGTAACACAGGGTTCATTGCACATTTAGGTTCTAACCCTGCAGCCCATGCCTGGACAGCCTGAGAATAAGCCATTTCTCCTCCAGATTGATCAACCCAGGCGTTATTACTCATGTTCTGTCCTTTAAAAGGCAAAGGATCCTCTCCTTTACGAAGAAGAACTCTGCATATTGCTGCTGTTATTAACGATTTTCCAGCTCCACTGGATGTGCCTAGCACCATTATTGGATCAGGCCTTAACTGAGAAATCATCTGAATGGCCAATTGCGATAAAGCCAATTAACTGCCCCTTCAAAAAAACCAGCTTGTTGAAGCTTTAGATCAGGATTCTGTTCAAGTATCTCCCGTCCTAAAGGCGTCAGTCGTATCTTCGACGTCAAACCTTGTCCATCTACTTCTCGTCTCAAGACCCCAACTTGAATAAGCCATCGAAATGCCGCCTCTACTTGATTAGGGTGGTGAAACCAATTTGAGCCAATATTTCCATACTCATTTTCCTTCCGAAAAACTACTTCAGCTTTAAGTCCCTTTGATTGAGTGGTTAAATAAAAAGTCAAATTAAAGGGAAGACATCGCAAAGTTTTTAAGGCTCGTTCTTTACTGCGATTATCAATCAGTTCCATTTCAACTCCCAACAAATAAAAGTTGCCAGTTTGCTCATAAATGCCAGCCTAAGCATGCCAACGACAAGATTGATTGATTGTGCTGATACTTGCCTCTGCTTCTAAAGCTCGCCGTCATTTGCTGGAAAAAGCCAGGATTAGTCATCAGGTGATGATTAGTGGCCTTAATGAAAAGAGCATTAAACGCTCTGAAGCGCGTGATCTAGTCCAATCTCTAGCCACAGAAAAGGCACAGACTGTCGTTTCTAAAATCCTTTTTAACGAATCAAAAAGTACCTTGATCAACGAAGTTTCAGCCGTTCTTGGCTGTGATTCCGTCTTTGTATTTGAAGGAGAAGTCTTCGGCAAGCCTAACAATGAACATCAAGCCTTCGAGCGATGGAAAAGGATGTCTTCAAAGGAAGGCCATATTCTGACTGGGCATTCCTTAATTCAAAAGGATTCCTGCCATGATAATGAATTTAAAAAGATAACCAATCAGGTTATTAGTACCCAAATACAATTTTCGACTTTAACTGAAGAAGAAATTATATCTTATGTTCAGACAGGCGAGCCAATGAGATGCGCGGGAGGATTTGCGCTAGAAGGTCAAGGTGGATTATTTATAAAAAGCATAAATGGCTGTTACAGCAACGTAATAGGGCTTAGTTTACCTTGGCTAAGAAATGAACTTTCTAATAACTAAGGCGGCTTATTTTCTTGAAATCACCAATGCTATTTAAAATCAATAGAATGCAAATAAGCTGCAAAGGAAACAACGTTAAAAGTTAATGTAAAAAAAAAGCCCTCTCAATAAAGAGAGAGCTTTTAAAGCCTTTTAAAAGGAAGAAAACGAATTGAACAGGGATAGATTGATTTAGTTCAATCCAGATCAGGCATGGAAAGAGCAGGCTCAGTCTTCCGATCTATACCCTTTTCAAAACCAGCAGCTGCCGCACGTGCTCTTCCTGCATGCCAGAGATGACCAATAAAGGTAAACCAGCCAAGGAAGAAATGAGCTGAAGCAAGCCACTGACGAAGGTTCACAAAGTTCACCGCATTAGGCTCGGTGATGATTCCTCCAACAGAGTTAATTGAAGCATTAGGAGCATGAGTCATATATTCAGCAGCTCGACGTACTTGCCAAGGCTGAATATCATTCTGGATCTTATCCAGACTTAACCCATTTGGACCTCTTAAAGGCTCCAACCAAGGTCCACGGAAATCCCAGAAACGCATTGTCTCTCCACCGAAAATAATTTCGCCGGTTGGAGAACGCATTAGATACTTACCTAATCCTGTTGGACCCATAGTGGAACCAACATTGGCTCCAATGCGTTGGTCACGGACTAAGAAAGTAAAGCTTTGCGCCTGAGAAGCTTCTGCGTTGGTAGGACCGTAGAACTCAGATGGATATGCAGTGTTGTTAAACCAGACAAATGTCGAGGCATAAAAACTAGCAACACACAATCCACCCAATGCATAGCTAAGCAATGCCTCACCATTCCATACAAAAGCTCGACGAGCCCAGCCAAATGGCTTGGTTTGCATATGGAAGTGACCACCAACCAGCTGTAAAACAGCCAAATAGATGTGACCACCAACTATGTCCTCCATGGAATTAACTCCAACCAAGGAGCCGCCTCCACCCCAAGGGGTTTGGAATAGATAACCAAAAATTACACCTGGATCAAGTGTTGGATTGATCAAACGAACTTCTCCACCTCCTGGAGCCCAGGTGTCGTAGGCACCTCCTAGGAACATCCAGTTCAAGGAGAAGAGAAGTGATCCCAAGCCAAGAACACAAAGGTGTCGGCCAAGGATTGTTGTCATCTGATCTTTATCACGCCAGTCAGTAGAGAAGAAGGGGAATGCCTCTTCTAGCTTCTCTGGGCCAGCAAGTGAGTGCCAAACACCACCAAATCCAAGAACTGCAGATGCCACAAGGTGAACAACACCAGCTGCAAAGAATGGATAGATGTCAGTAACCTCACCACCAGGGCCAACACCGTAACCAAACATTGCTACGTGTGGGATAAGGATCAAGCCCTGCTCCCACATTGGCTTGTCAAAGGTGAAGTGACTCACCTCATAGAGGAGCATTGCACCCGCCCAAAAAACCATCAGGCCTGCGTGGGCCACATGGGCACCCAAAAGGCGCCCAGAAAGGTTTATCAGACGTGCATTACCCACATACCAGGCATAGCCAGTCTCATCGAGACTTTGGTTAGGGGCCTTTAAAAGGTTGAAATTAGAGGGCGTTTCCACGTGGCAATACCTCTTCAGGGAATACAAAGTTTTCGTGCGGCTGGTCCGCAGATGCCATCCAAGCGCGCATACCCTCGTTCAAAAGAACATTCTTTGTGTAGAAAGTTTCAAACTCAGGGTCTTCAGCAGCTCGGATTTCTTGGCTGACGAAGTCATAAGCACGAAGATTAAGTGCAAGACCAACAATTCCGATAGATGGAGCCCACATGCCCATTACTGGAACAAAAAGCATGAAGAAGTGAAGCCAACGCTTATTGGAGAAAGCAATACCGAAAATCTGACTCCAAAAACGGTTGGCGGTAACCATTGAATAGGTCTCTTCTTCCTGAGTGGGATCAAAAGCCCTAAAAGTAGTGCTTTGATTGCCATCCTCATAGAGAGTGTTCTGCACAGTTGCACCGTGAATAGCGCATAACAGAGCCCCACCAAGAATTCCTGCAACTCCCATCATGTGGAAGGGGTTGAGTGTCCAGTTGTGGAAACCTTGTATAAAGAGGATGAAACGGAAGATTGCAGCCACCCCGAAAGATGGAGCAAAGAACCAGCTGTGCTGTCCAAGCGGATACATCAAGAAAGCGCTTAAGAAAACTGCTATAGGAGCAGAGAAAGCAAGCGCGTTATAAGGACGAATGCCAATTAGACGGGCAATTTCGAACTGACGCAACATAAAACCGATCAAGGAAAAAGCGCCGTGCAGGGCAACAAAATTCCAGAGTCCGCCAAGCTGCAACCAACGAGCGAAATCACCTTGAGCTTCAGGGCCCCAAAGTAATAAAAGACTGTGACCCATGGCATCGCCAGGGGTACTCACAGCAGCTGTAAGAAAATTACAGCCTTCAAGATAGGAGCTGGCTACACCGTGGGTGTACCAGGAAGTTACAAAGGTGGTTCCTACAAACCATCCTCCAATTGCCAAGTAAGCAGTTGGGAAGAGGAGAAGTCCGGACCAACCTACGAAAACAAAGCGGTCGCGTCTGAGCCAGTCATCAAGGACGTCAAACCATCCTCGTTCCTGAGCGCGTCCAACAGCGATCGTCATGGGTTAAACGGTGCTGAAATTTGGGATACCGAAAGACTTTAACAATGTCGAAGGTAAATTCGGGAAAATTGCCTTGACCTGAAACCCCTTGTATTGCTAATCGACATCAACCTTGATTTTGCTTTGCCATTATTCATCATTTTAAGTTCAAAATAGAGGCCTATTTGGATACGTCATGTCAGCTGAGCTTTTAGAACAAAACGTTGTGGGATCCCGCAAAACCTCCAATCTCATTGTTGGATCTATGGTGAGCATTGGAGGCACAGGATTCTTATTAGCATCAGTTTCTAGCTATCTAGGGGAAAACTTCCTTCCTATAGGGAACCCGGCCAGTTTGCTTTTCGTACCCCAAGGATTATTAATGGGGATGTATGGCATTGCGGCCTTTTTCCTAGCGATTTACCAATGGACCCTTTATGCAATCGATTTCGGCGCTGGAACCAATAAATTTGACAAGCAGGCTGGGATTTTATCTGTCACCAGAAGAGGCCTTTTAAAGGAAATTAAAGTGAATATAGATTTAAAGGATGTTAAAGCGGTCAAACTAGAAGTCCGTGACGGCATAAATCCAAAAAGACGAATTTCCTTACGAATTCAAGGTCGACGGGATTTACCTTTATCGGGCGTAGGCCAACCTCGTCCGCTAGTTGAACTTGAACAAGAAGGAGCAGAATTGGCTCGTTACCTTGGAGTAAATCTGGAAGGTCTCTAATTCCTTTATTGCAATGAATATGAATAAAACCATATTAAGAACTTACATTTTGCTATCTCTTTTTATTCCAATCCTTTGGAGTTGTTCAAAACCTTCTACCCAGTCAAAGCTTCCCGCAGCTTGTCTAACTGTTATTAGCCCTTGCCTTCAAGGGAAAGCAATAGTTCAATTAAAAACGACTCGAGGTGTAATTACTCTTGAATTGGATGGAGATGCCGCCCCGCTAACTGCAGGCAACTTTTTAGATCTAATCAATAGAGGGGTCTACAAAACAACCACTTTTCACAGAGTAATCAAAAGCCCTTTCCCTTTTGTAGTGCAAGGAGGTGATCCGCAATCTAAAGATCCATCAATCCCAAAAATCAAATATGGCACAGGGAGTTTTATAGATCCAAATACAGGGCAACCAAGGTTCATTCCTCTTGAAATTAAACTCAAAAATGAAGACAAACCTAGATATAACCAACTAATAACTAACCCTGTTGAAATAAAAGAGCTTCAGCTGAATCATGGAAGAGGCGCTTTAGCCATGGCTAGATACCAGCTAATAGATTCTGCCAGCGCACAATTCTATATAACCCTAAAGCCACTTCCTGAACTTGATGGCCGCTATTCAGTATTTGGACGTGTAATTGATGGAATGAATGTCCTTGATTTAATAGAGCAAGGAGACTTCCTACTTGAATCTAAGTTGATTCCCAAGACAAATTTATAAAAAGCTTTTTTCAAGCAGGAACCCTCCCCCCACTTGAAGAAGCTTTCAACATTTCTGTATTAACTCCTGAAGCTCTCTCAAGAGCCACCTTCCCAGTCCGTGCGATTTCAAGAATCCCATATGGGGTTAACAACTTCTCTAGCGCAACGAGCTTCCCTGGGTCCCCTACTACTTCAAGGGTCAATGCCTCATCAGAGACATCAACAACCTTTGCTCTAAAAACCTGTACCAAGTCCAAGATCAAACTCCTTTGAGAAGCTTTGGCATAGACCTTTAGAAGCATTAGTTCTCTTTCAACAGCAGGGCGCCTTGTCAGATCTAAAACCTGAAGAACATTTACTAACTTGTCCAATTGCTTGGTCATTTGTTGAAGAGTGTGATCATCACCTTCAACAACCATGGTCAATCTTGATTGGCCTTGAGCTTCTGCGGGGCCAACAGTAAGGCTGTCAATATTGAACCCGCGTCGAGCAAATAGCCCCGCAATTCTGCTAAGAGCTCCCGACTCGTCTTCAACTAGCACCGAAAGTGTGTGCTTCATATCTATGTCCGGTCGACACCCAAGTTAAGTTCTAACCATCTAAGTACATACCGATTGAATTTTTCAAACGTTTCATCATGAGGACAATGTCCTGAATCATAAATAACTGAAAAATCTAGCCAAGAATATTGGTTATCAAGCTCTTTCCCAATCCTTAAAGGCACCAATTTATCTCGCCCCCCCCCATAACAAGAGAACAGGAGGGCGCCTAGTATTTATATCTAATTTTTCTAGCATCGCAGGTGCAGTAATGTCCTGAGAACGTAATGTCATTCCAATGCACATGGCCCTCAAAGACCTTGAAGCTGTAAGTCTTCTAGCTGGCTTCGCTACAAGCTTTTGCAGTTCATAATCAAATTTAATTGAGCGGTGATATGCAGACTGCAGAGCAAAATTAATAAGTGGTGTGTTTGCTATTAAGGGAACTATCAACTCCAATGGAAGCAAATTACAAGAAATATTCACAACGCAATATCTAAGTCTTCTCAATAGCTTGTTTTTCGGGAACCGATATGTCCCCATAAAAGCAGGGTCAGGCAAGGGTGCTGCAACTAAAGCTGCTACAAGATCCTCTCTAAGGTTAATAGTGGTTAATGCAGCCAGGGCCCCAAGAGAATTACCTACAAGTACAGCTTTACCATGAAGATGTACTTCAACAACTTCTTCTAAAAAAGAAGCTAATTGCTTAGCCCACAGCTTGTTATCTAATTGGCCACACAAATTTGATCCTGGCTGCTCAGATTGACCAAAGCCAATGAGGTCAATCCCATAAACGTGAAATCCTGCACAAGCAAAGGCATGGGCATTGTTTCGCCAATGGGCACTGCTGGCACCAAAGCCATGAACAAAAACTAATGGCCTTTGATTGTTTTCTCCCAAGACTCGCCAATGACATCTATAACCTTGCCACTGCCAACTATGAGGTTCTCCCCAATCAGCGCCTCTTTCAAAGCTGGCAGCATAATTACCAGATAGAGAACCATTTCCTTCCAAAAGAAACTGAATCAACTTTCACCCCACTATCGCGAAGGTTTAGCCAAAGTAGAAATAGGACAAGGCTTTTTTCGTTCTGATTCGACAACAGCTAGAGACTTCTCGGTATTAGTCGCTTCTCTACAATTAAATATAAATAATAACAGAAAAGAATTAAAATTACTAGATCTAATGACAGGCTGTGGTATTCGCCCTTTGCGTTGGGGTCTTGAATCAATAAATCTAGGAGTTAAGACTAGAAATCTAGGCAAAAAAATAGAGTTTTGGGTTAATGACGCGAACATTTCTCAGAGTGATTTAATCAAACGTAATTTAAAAGGGCTAGAAA
This sequence comes from Prochlorococcus sp. AG-409-L18, assembly GCA_003215535.1. Taxonomy (GTDB): domain Bacteria; phylum Cyanobacteriota; class Cyanobacteriia; order PCC-6307; family Cyanobiaceae; genus AG-409-L18. The sequence continues at coordinate 21,438 of QCKG01000013.1, read as the reverse complement.
ATTTAGGTATATCTTTAAATATAAGAAATGAACGCGCAGAAGCACTTCTCTGCAAAGCATTTCTAGAGAAGAAATTCTTTGATATTATTGATCTAGATTGCTTCGGTTCCCCAAATTATCTGCTTCAGCCAATAATTAACGTTTTAGCCTTTGAAGGAATATTAATAGTCACTAGTACTGATGGGCGATCTTCTACAGGACACGAAAGATCCACTGGAATTAGAAATTACGGCGCCTCAACTCGAACTCATCCTTCAAGTTGGGAGATAGCTCTTAGGCTTCAACTTGCTGCAATAGCAAAGCAGGCTTGGCTATTGGGTAGAGGCATAGAACCACTAATAAATTTCAGCGACGGTAGAACTTTCCGGACATTTGTTCGACTAAAAAGGAATCTGGCAATAGGAGAAGAGAATGAACTTGGTCTATTAGCGCGCTGTGAAAGCTGCGGAGATCAGTATTCTCAATCTCTTATCAGGTTAAAAGCCTGGAGGAAGTGCCATTGTCAGTCCAAATCCAGCCAATGGAAATTTTTTGGACCACTTTGGCTGGGCCCCCTTCAATCACTACAAACCCTAGACCAACTAAAAAGTCTTGAGGAATGCTTAAAGCTGCCAATAACAAATAAAAGCAAGAAGCTGCTCAAAAAATTGTCAGAGGATGAAGGAATACCACTTTTTTGCTGGTCCACTGCAGAAATCACAAGTCGCCTATCCCTTCGATCAACTCCACCACTACATCAAAGCTTAAAAGCCTTACGAGAAAAAGGGTTTAAGGCATTTAGCAGTGGGATTATGCCAGGACAAATTCGAACAAATGCAACTATTGATGAGCTATTAAAAATTTTCGCAGAGACGTGGGTGGAAGGTCATTAAATAAAGTAGTGCTTTAACCCCACAACAATGGCTTCCGAGATTTTTGGCATAGCAGCAGTTTTCTGGGTTCTAATTCCAGTAGGCCTAGCCGGTGGTGTCCTCTTACTCAAACTTCAAGGCGACAACTAATTCTCACATTCTTTAACTATCCCAATTAGGCTCCTATCTTGAAATGAGCTTACCTATGCAGGTTCTAATTACAGGTGGAACCGGCACCCTCGGACGACAAATTGCAAAATGCGCCTTAGATGAAGGTCATAAGGTACGTTGCATGGTGCGCACTCCACGCAAAGCTTCATTCCTTCAAGAATGGGGATGTGAGATAACTCAAGGGGATTTACTAAAGCCTGAAGACCTTGATTATTCCCTAGAAGGAGTAGACGCCGTTATTGATGCTGCTACAACTCGACCGGATGACCCCCAAAGTGTCTACGAAACAGATTGGCAAGGAAAACTAAATCTTTTTCAAGCTTGTGAAAGGCTAAATGTAAAGCGAGTCGTATTCATTTCATTACTTGCCGCTGAACGCTATAGAGATGTGCCACTAATGGATATCAAATACTGCACTGAACATTTATTAAAAGATTCCTCATTGGACTACACCATTCTTCAGGGTGCAGCCTTTATGCAAGGAGTAATAGGACAATTCGCAATTCCTGTACTAGACAGCCAAACAGTATGGATAAGTGGAAGCCCTACTGAAATTGCTTATATGAACACACAAGACATGTCTCGTTTTGCAGTTTCAGCACTAAATAAACCTCAAACTATTAGAAAAAGCTTCCCAGTGGTTGGACCGAAACCGTGGAAAGCAGATGAGGTGGTCAAATTATGCGAGAGATTCAGTGGTAAATCAGCAAAAGTTTTAAGAGTTTCCCCTTTTCTAATTAAGGTTGCGCAAGCATTAGTTTCATTCTTTGAACCAACAGTAAATGTTGCCGAAAGGCTTGCATTTGCAGAAGTTACTGGTGGAGGAGCCAGCCTAAATGCCTCTATGGAGGATACATACGCTTTGTTTGATTTAGACCCCTCAACAACAACAACTATGGAGAGTTACATCAAAGAGTATTACGACGTAATACTAAAAAGGCTCAGAGAAATGGAGGCAGATTTAGACAAGGAAGAAAAGAAAAAGCTTCCATTCTGAAACCCAAGCCCATACCCCCTTGGCAGGAAGTTGGTTCGTTTGTACTATGCGAGTATTCCTTTGCTTAATTGCAATGTCCATCGTTCAAATAAAAAATCTAAACAGAAGGCTCGACAACTTATGTAATGAAGCTGCTTCTGAACTAAACAAGGCTTGTGGACATGAGCTCTGGAAAAACATCGGTTTCGATGCATTTGACGGATTAGAAGATCCTGAAAGAAGGTCTCGAGCTAATTACTACTATGGACAATGGCAAACAGTGAGGGAGCTTCAAGAAAGCTTGAACTGAAGCAATTCAATTCCTCGTAAGTCTTGGGGCAGAAAGCGTAAGAGTCTGGATTCAAGGCATCTAGCCTTTTAATGACGAACTTTAAAAGTTTTTTGTTTTCTTCAAGCAGGGAAAGAAACAACCTTGAAATTAAATGAGGAAATATTCAGCTCTTAAGAGAGCAAAACATTGAACAATGAAATTATTGGTTGGTTTTATACTAAGAAGATAAACACCTAAAATATTATTCAACCATTGTTGGTACAAAAGCCATGATTGAAACTTCGGGTGTGATTGAGAAGGAACAGGGCAATGGCTTCTATTTGGTTACACTCGAGCAACCTGCAGGACATCAATGTCTTTGCAGGGCAGCAGGGAAACTGACCAAGTTTAGGATCAAATTACTAGCAGGAGACAAGGTTCTTGTTGAGATAAGCCCTTATGATCTCACTAGAGGAAGAATTACCTATAGAGAAAGGAATGCTGGAGCACCAGGTGGCAGGCCAGGAGGGAATCGCCCAGGTGGTCCTAGAAGAAGATAAATCTTCATTCAACTTAAACCGTCTTTAATGATGCAAGGATCTGTTTTTTGAATTCACTTCTTTGTTTGACACCTGTCCACTCTTTAATTAACTCTTTTTCTTTAAAAAGCTGAACTGTAGGAGTACCACCTACTCCTGCCTGCAGGGCAATATCTTGATCTATTTCTATATCAATCTCAACACCTTGAGCCTTACCTTCTAACTCTTCAAGAACTCTTCTTAACTGAGGTTTCAATACATAACATGGGCCACAAGCTGATGATGTATAAACAACTAATAGTGGTCTATTACTATCATGATAAAGCTTCCGTAAGGCATAACTACCTTTTTGCCAAAGTGCATCTGGCTCGTAATTAGATTCTGTCGTTATTTCTGTTGGAGTAGACGTCTTAACTTCACTTGGTTCAATAACATCTCTCTCTACAAAATCAGCAAGACCATTTTTTGAAAGCCATCGCTCAGCCGCTAAAGCGGCCTTACAGCCACTTCCTGCAGCAGTGATTCCTTGTCGCCATTCTGAATCAGATATGTCACCTGCAGCAAAAACTCCTTCAACAGAAGTCTCAGGTCTACCAGGTTCAGTAAGGATGTATCCCTTGGAGTTTGTTTTTACTTGGCCTAAAACAAGTTCACTATTGGGTTTATGACCTATTGCATAGAAAAGTCCCCTTAATGGAAGAAGGTATGTCTTCCCACTTTTTCTTTTTTTGACTTGTATGCGAGTCATCCAATCACCGCCTTCAACATCAACAACTTCTGAATCCCAATGAATTGTGATCATTGGATTAGCTAAAACCCTATCTACCATTGCCGCACTCGCTCGAAGTTGAGCAGAACGAACTAAAAGATGAACATGACTACCAAACTTAGTTAAATAAACAGCTTCTTCGCAAGCTGAATCGCCTCCTCCAACTACACCTAACTCCTCTTTTCGAAATTGCGGAGTAGCACCGTCACAAATTGCACATGCACTTATTCCTCTACTCCAAAATATTTTCTCTTGAGGCAAGCCAAGTCGAATAGCACTTGCTCCGGTAGCAATAATTAAGGAGTGAGTGTGAATAGGCTTTCCTTCAGCCTCTATTAGAAAAGGCCTTTTACTCAAGTCGATATTTTCTGCATCTGCTTCAACAAGCCCTGTCCCCCAGCGAAGTGCTTGAGCCTTAATAAGGTCCATTAATTCAGGACCGATGACTCCGTTAGGGAATCCAGGGAAATTTTCTACAAATGTAGTAGTCATTAACTGACCACCGGGTATTCCGCCTGCCTGAAACCCCGTAATTAGAAGAGGCCTCAAATTTGCACGTGCAGCATATATAGCAGCTGTGTAACCAGCAGGACCAGAGCCAACAATCACAAGGTTTTGAATTGGCATAGGGCTTATCGGGGCCCTGGAAGCCATATTTTCAGTGGATGTAAACTCAAAGAAAGATTAACTGACGCTAATTAGTCAAAACCTCAATGTCTGAAAACAACAATTAGCTAATAGCGAGGAAAATATAAAGGATTTGGGCAAATAATTTTATATTTCCTTTAAATTTCAAGCTTCTCGTCGCTTTCACTTGTTTCTTCAGAGATGTCTTGTGGAAATTTCAAGACTGAAGCTTCTAAATATTCAGGATGGTTCCCCACGGAAGTGATCCATTCACGGAATTCCTGGGTAATGGCATAACTGTCTTCAAAGCGCTCTTTGCTGTCTAGCATTGCGATTCGGGTTGATGCCCAACAGCTACAAACGCTAACGCGTCTTTTAAGAGATAAGTTCATGATTGATCCCCGATGGCACCACAATTACATGTTGATGGTGCTAATCAGTGTCAAAAGTCGCACAAATCGGAATTCTTCTATACAAAAAGATTTATCCCTTCAAGAAATTTGGTAATTCGATAGGTCTCATCCTGATAATTTTACCCGCTTTGTCATTAACTGCCTCTAAAGGCAAAACAGGTTGGCTAGATATCCATGTGCCACTTCCAATTGAAGTAACTGAATGATTCCCTTTTATTAGATATGGTTTTGAAATCGACCAACTACGTGCATATTCCATTAAGAGTGGGTCCGCAGGTGCAAAAACATATGAGGGGTACCTAGGAACAGGCTCCAACCTTGCTCTGGCAGATGACATTCGCACAGCCCTAGTAATTCCCTGAATAAATCTGCTCTTAGTTACGACATTCGTCAGATATGCAACAGCCCGAAGTCTTGGGGCATCAAACCCCTCAGAGCACATATCAACACTCACCAACCAATTTGCTTTGCTGGTTTGAAATCTAGCCAGCCTCTCACTAGCACCTACATCCTTTGAGTGAACCAATTCAACACTATCTCCATCTTCTTTTAAGAGATTCGCAATGCCCTTGGCATGCTGAATATCCCTAGAAATCACAAGACCAGCTGCGTTTTCATGTTCGAGACGGATCTTCTCAAGTTTTTTTCTTGCTCTAACAAGCAACTGAAGAGCAATACTGCTCGAGCCTGAAAGACTTATCGCTTGTCGAAGGTTTCGCGCGCGCCAGCTCTCTCGCCATTCAGCAGAAAGAGAAGAAACATCTCTATCAGCTTGACCTTTACGAGCATGTTCAACCCAACCGTCCTGAAAATGGAATTCCAATGGTCGGACATCACCTGCAGAGATGAGCTCACGAGGCTCTATACATAAATCAGGAGTGATTTTCTCTACTAACTTCCCTTCTTCTTGCACAAGAACCTTTCGAGCAGAGCAAAACGCAAGATTATCTGCTCTAAAAGGTGTGCCGGTTAGGCCTAATCTCAACTTACTTAAATCCGTTAATTCAAGAAAAGTTCTTCCCCAAACTGCTCCTTGGGGTTCATCAGGATCAACACCAAGATGATGAGCCTCATCAGCTATAGATAACAAGCCCTTAGAGGCCCAATCTCCAATCAAGTAACTTAACTCCTTTGCTCTCTTTGAAGACCCCTGATAAGTAAGTATCAATCCATCTACATTTTGTGGCAGAGGCTTATTTTCTGGCCAATTTTCTAAATCTTCAACTGTTAATCCCAATAATTGAGCAGATTTTCTCCATTGATCAAGTATTGAATTGCGATGACAAAAAACAATGAAAGAAGTAAGCCTCCTTTCTTTATTCATTGTTTGAAACCCTAGAAGAGCTCCCAAGGTCTTCCCAGCTCCAGGACCAGCGTGAACAAGTACGTCTCTTCCATACCCTGCATCAATCAATAATCTTCGGCGGAGGAGATGTATTAGCTGTTGCTGCCAAATACGGGGTTGAATAATTGGAAGAGATAAAGTCTCTTGAAAAGAGAAAGCTTGTTTTGAAATGGAATCTATTAATCAATTAAATCTGTTCTAACGACAATCTTCTAAGATTGCACATTAAGGTAAAAGCAATTTGGTCTTGCTTTTAGTAAAAATAAGAACAAATACGTAATCCTGACCCAAACAGCAGAAGATTTATTCAAAGCTTCTGCTGTTTGCCAAATGACCCTCAATCAAAAAATCAATTTAGATAGTCCCTAGCCATGCCCAAAAAGGAACACTTAATAGAGAAATAAAGAGAGTAAAGGGGTGAATCCGATCAGATTGCCTCTGTGTGATTGACCAATAGTCTCTCTACTTCGTGAAGGCCCTCACTCGCCGCAGCTTGAGCTAGTTCCCCATCACCGTGCGCTTCGTCTAGAAGCTCAGCTGATAATCGCTGAAGAATCTCTTCTTTACGTCCTTCTAGTGAAGTCATTAATTCATTTTCAATGAGTTTTCTTACAGCAGTAGAACGAAGCTTGTCATCTTTGGCTTCAGCAAAAGTTCCCTGTACCAATTCTTGAATAAACAAACGATGAACCTCGCTACTGCGAAGGAAACTCTCTGTTGCATTGATAATTCCTTCTACTAAAGCTTCATCGGGTTCAGAGCTCTTGTTGGAGAACTTAAATTCCCAGTCCAAATGACGTCTCTGCCATCCAGACGCATGAAGACTAGGCATCACATTTTGAGAGTATGTATCTACTGACATTTCATAAATCCTCTCAGCGAGCCTTTCACACCATTCACGCCCGTGGCTCTGCAAGTTCTCCTGCATTGTTTTCCGTTCCACTGCATGGCCACCATGATGGCTATGACAAACTCCATCAGGGCATTCAATCGCTGTTAAACCCATGGATTAATTAATTTAGAGATTCTTACTGTTATTAGCTAAAACAGAAAATTTGGGAAGTCTTTATATGGAAAAGCTCCTTTTTAGGCAGCCTGACCCCGTAATCTTCCCATGGTGGAAAGGGTTCTTATTTTGATCAAATTATTAATCCCGTTGGAGTCTGCAACGGGTGAAACTCGAGTAGCTGCAACACCTGAAACAATTAAGAAGTTTGTTTCTTTAGGGTGTGATATCTCAATCGAGCAAAATGCTGGCATTAGAGCTGGTTTTTCAAACGAAGCTTATAGATCTGCTGGCGCTGAAATAGTGGAGCAAGGGGATGTAACTTCCTGGAACAAAGCCGACTTACTGATTTGCGTCCAAGCACCACCCCCAGAATCCCTATCAAGGCTCAAATCTGGAGCAGTTTTAATGGGCTTATTAAGCCCTTATAGAAATAAAGCTCTGGCAAGTTCTATCCATTCCAGGAAACTTTCCTCAATCGCTCTCGAACTTCTCCCTCGCATTAGCAGGGCTCAATCAGCTGATGCCCTTTCATCTCAAGCAAATATTGCTGGGTATAAAGCAGTGCTTGTAGCCGCTGCAGCCCTTGACCGTTATTTTCCAATGTTGATGACTGCCGCAGGAACCGTTCAGCCTGCTCGTGTTGTTGTATTAGGTGCTGGTGTGGCAGGACTGCAAGCGGTTGCTACTGCCAAGCGACTTGGGGCTGTCGTTTATGTAAGTGATATTCGCCCAGCAGTTAAAGAGCAAGTTGAATCTCTAGGAGCTCGGTTTATAGATCCTCCTGAAATTGAAGACAAGCCAGCCGAACAAGGTGGTTACGCAAAACAAGCTTCTGAAGCTTTTCTAGCTGCTCAGCGTAACCAACTTGCCGAACAATTATCAGAAGCTGATGTAGCCATATGTACAGCTCAAGTGCCTGGGAAAAAAGCGCCTCGTCTTATCAGCGAATGGATGCTTGATGGGATGCGTCCTGGATCTGTAGTAGTGGATCTTGCTGTGGCCCAAGGTGGTAATTGTGCTGAAACCCAACCAGGGAAAACCGTTAATAGAAAAGGTGTGCAATTAATTGGAGCCTCAGACCTCCCTTGCACTGTCCCAAATCATGCCAGTGCTTTGTATTCAAAAAACTTGGTTGCCCTTATTGAGCCTTTCATTAAAAATGATCAACTAGAACTCAACACTGATGATGAGTTAATTGCAGGCTGCCTAATAAGTCAGAACGGAGAGATCCTTTCAGAAGACTTAAATAACACAGGAGATGTGAACTGATGTCATTTTCAACTGAGGCTCTATGGATACTCCTTTTAGGAAGTCTTCTGGGGTTAGAGCTTATTGGCAAAGTACCGCCAACTTTGCATACCCCCTTAATGAGTGGAGCAAATGCCATTTCGGGCATAACTATGCTTGCTGCTCTAACACTAATTATCAAGGCTGGAGACAACATCCCTCTACTTTTAATGGGGTCAGTATCACTAAGCTTTGCCCTTTTTAATGTAATAGGTGGCTTCTTAGTTACTGATCGAATGCTTGCGATGTTTAGCAGAAAAGCGCCTAAAGCCAAGGGGAAACGCTGATGACTGCTACAGAAATTTTTAAATACGCGATTGATCTTATCGCTGTACTTCTTTTAGGTTTAGGCATAAAAGGACTTTCAAAAGTACGTTCTGCAAGAGAAGCAAATCGTCTAGCAGCAGTTGCCATGGGTCTTGCTGTAATAGGTGTCTTAGTGGATTCAATTGGTAGCAATGGGATCTCAACCAGTGCATGGATCTGGATAATTCTTGGAACAATCATTGGCGGTTTCCTTGGAATGATTACAGCTCAGCGTGTGCCTATGACGGCCATGCCAGAGACCGTTGCTTTATTCAATGGGTGTGGAGGGATGTCATCTTTGTTGGTAGCAATAGGGGTTGCCCTGTTCCAAGTCGGCGATGGTCAAGTTGATTTAAGTAGCGCTTGGGTTGAAAAAATCTCAATTGTAATTTCAGTATTCGTTGGAGCGATCACTTTCAGTGGGTCTATCGTCGCGATGGCGAAGTTACAAGGATGGCTTTCAACTCCTAGTTGGATGCAAAGTAAGTTTCGACATTTTATCAATATTTTATTAGCAATTTTGTCTCTAATTGCAGCTATTAATCTTATCCAAGGAAGTAACAACGGACTTACCTTATTAACAGCTAGTTCAATGCTCCTTGGCATAGGGGTGACATTGCCAATAGGTGGTGCCGATATGCCTGTAGTAATTTCACTTTTAAATAGTTATTCAGGAGTTGCAGCAGCTGCAGCAGGATTCGTAGTTCAAAGTCAATTGTTAATAGTTGCAGGGGCAATGGTAGGAGCAGCCGGATTAATCCTTACTCAGGTGATGTGCAATGGCATGAACAGATCCCTCATATCAGTTTTATTCGGAGGTGCTCTTGGATCTAACTCAACTTCTAAGAACAATGCAGGTGAATATACAAATATCACTAGCTGCAGTGTTGAAGAATGCGCTCTAACTCTTGAAGCAGCTGAAAGAGTAGTAATTGTCCCAGGATATGGGCTTGCCGTTGCACAAGCACAACATACTTTGAGAGAAGTAACGCGTGCTTTAGAAACAAGTGGAGTCGAAGTCAATTATGCCATTCATCCAGTAGCCGGCCGAATGCCTGGTCATATGAATGTCCTCCTCGCAGAAGCTGATGTGCCTTATGAACAATTAAAAGAGATGGATATAATTAATCCAGATTTTCCAGCTACTGATGTTGTTCTTGTTCTTGGTGCTAATGATGTAGTTAATCCACAAGCTAAAAGTGATCCAAACTCACCCCTTTATGGGATGCCAGTACTAGACGTCCAAGAAGCTCGAACAGTATTTGTTGTAAAAAGAGGAATGAGCGCTGGTTACTCTGGGATAAAAAATGACCTCTTTGAATTGCCAAATACCTCTATGGTTTTTGGAGATGCAAAAAAAGTTCTTGGTGATCTTTTAGTTGAACTAAAGGAGCTAGGAGTTGGAAGTAAAGGATAACTCTAACACCGAGCTTCTTAAGAAGCTCGGTGTTAGTCCCTTCCAACAACGTTTACCATGGTTGGGAGGAGACTTACAAACTCTTAGAGATACTTTCAGAAAAGATAATTTGCCTAAAGACATTGGAGAGCCGATAAAAGTTTCCGTACCGTCACTACCTAATTCATCTGATTGTGAAGGATATTTATTAGCTTTTTTGGACAGACCCTCGAGATTAGAAAGAATAAGAGGACTTGTTCTAATGCTACATGGATTAGGGGGATCTAGTAGACGGTCTGGTCTTAGAAGAATGGCGTATTCGTTAACTGTTGCTGGTTTTGCAGTCTTAAGAGTGAACTTACGTGGATCTGATCCATGTCGACATCTTGTCAGTGGGACATATGCCGCAAATTGCAACACCGACTTAGGCCCTGTTGTTATTAGAGCTCGAAAGTTATGCGAAGAGCTTTCAAAGAATCACCTCACATCTAAAAGTCGACTCCCCTTGCTAGGCGCAGGAATTTCGCTTGGTGGCACCATTCTTCTTAATGCTTGTCTAGATAAAAGACTTACATCAAAAAATGATGAGCCCCTTTTGGATGGACTGATATGCGCTAGCAGCCCCCTTGATCTAGCCGCATGTAGTCGATCAATCGAAAAGCCTCGTAATCTGCTATATCAAAAATGGCTCCTGCAGAGACTTGTTCGTCAAACTCTCTCTGATCCATTTGGAATAAAGCCTGACGAATTGCGTTACTTAAAAGACACCCAAAAGAAGATTGGCCCATCTAATACGATCCGAGACTTTGACAGCTTTATAACTGCTCCACGATGGGGCTATAAAAATGTTGATGACTATTATTTAAAAGCCTCTCCATTGCAAAATATCCTAAACAATCCAATTTGTTTACCACCAACATTATTCCTTCAAGCGGAAGATGATCCATGGGTTCCAGCCAAAGGAGCAAAGGACTTAAAAGAAAGTATTTATAATAAAAAGACACAACCAATCGAGGTTTTATTGACATCTCATGGAGGTCACAATGGATTCCATGGAGAAACAGGATGTTGGGGAGATGAATTAGTGCAGAATTGGTTTAAAGGATTGGGATATTAATTACTCCCCAAGCCAAGAAAGTTTTTGTGGTGTCTGACGAACAATCCACTCTTTAAGAGGGTTACCCCTAATTACATGATGTAAAACTATCTTCTCAATCCTGTCAGGAGTAACCCCTCCATACCAAATCCCATCTGGCCAAATCAACAAGATTGGTCCATCACGACAAATACGTAAGCAATCAACCTTGCTTCTCAAAACAACCCCTTCAGTTCGTTTGACATTTTCCAAATCAAAGTCACGCAAGATTCTTTTTAGACTCTCCCAACTTGCTGCTCCAACCTCAGGATCGCAACACGAAGCCTTTGTAGGAGTTGCGCAAAGAAGCAGGTGATGACTCACCAAAGTGCTCACGATTAAGACCCTAAAAAAACAACACGATTAAGGCCCGAATCAACTTTTTCTCGAACAGCATTTCGAGCCCAAGAGTCCACGAAAAGGACCTCCTCAAGATTTGGTTGACTCTTTAAATCCTTTTTGTGATTTTCACAAGTAGCCTCAATCAGTTTCGGGATCTCAAGAAAATGAATCTTTTCTTCTAAAAATTGAGCAACAGCCTCTTCATTCGCCGCATTCAAGACAGCAGGCATAGTCCCACCCACACGTCCAACCGAATAAGCAAGTTGCATACAAGGATATTTCTCTGTATCAGGGGAATTAAAGGTAAGTTGTCCAACTTCTTTAAGGCTAAGTCTTTTCCAAGGTGTCTCAAGTCGACTTGGCCAACTCATGCAATACAAAATTGGCAACTTCATATCTGGCCAGCCAAGTTGAGCAAGCACGGAAGAATCAGCAAGTTCAATCATTGAATGAATAATGCTTTGTGGGTGTATAACAATCTCAATTTGGTCATAATCAAGTCCAAAAAGATAATGCGCTTCAATAACTTCCAATCCCTTATTCATCAAAGTTGCTGAATCAACAGTGATCTTGCGGCCCATGCTCCAGTTTGGGTGATTAGTCGCATCGGTGACAGTGGCATTCTTGAGATCTTCGGTTGACCAATCTCTAAAGGCACCACCGGAGGCTGTTAAATGGATGCTACGAAGCCCAGGGTTTGGAACACCTGTGGACAACCGAGCATTTTCAGCCCATGGTGTTCCTTGTAAACATTGAAAGATAGCCGAGTGTTCGGAATCGGCGGGGAGCAGACGACTGCCACTACGCTTTAACTCGGGCAAAACCACTGGTCCTGCAGCTATAAGGGTTTCTTTGTTTGCCAATGCAATGTCTTTGCCTGAACGAATTGCCGCAAGAGTGGGAAGCAACCCAGCACAACCGACTATGCCTGTGACAACCAAATCGGCATGGTCCCAAGAAGCTGCTTCATTTAATCCATCAGTCCCGCCCAATATTTTTGGCAATTTATTTGGACGTCTTTCCAAAGGAAGTTCATTAAGACGATCCCTTAGCTCATTGACTAATTCTTCGTCAGCCAAAGCTACAACCTCTGGCTGATGTTTTTGGATTTGTTCCAAAAGAAGAGTCAAATTCCTACCTGCTGTAAGAGCAACAACTCGGAATTGATCAGGAAATTCTTCGACAATCTCAAGTGTCTGAGTGCCAATAGAACCTGTAGAGCCCAGAACACTTATTGCTTTCACTCTTTTAAAGCAGTTAACACCAGTCTCCCATCACAAGGCTTAACCTCTAAATGGTTTAAATAATTAAACCTTGAGCCCAAAGAGGAACAACAATGGCTGGGAAAGAACAATGGCGCTCGGGTCTTGGCTTTGTGCTTGCGGCAGCAGGAAGCGCAGTTGGCCTTGGAAATCTTTGGGGGTTTGCTTATAGAGCTTCCCAAGGAGGAGGCGCCGCCTTTTTACTTCTATATGTGTTAATAGTCCTGGTGGTTTGTCTGCCAGTCCTTGTGGCAGAAATGGTTTTAGGCCGTAGCACTGGGAAAAGTCCCTTACTGGCACCGATAAAAGCTGCAGGTAGCCGTTGGCAACCTATGGGTTGGTTATTTGTGGTTGCAGCCTTTGGAATCCTTGCTTTTTATGCAGTCCTTATGGGATGGACTGGCCACACACTTCTTCATTCATTGTTTCTTGGCCTTCCCACTGATATGACTGAAGCTGAGGCCTTCTTTGGATCCGTAAGTAGCGGGAACAGCGTTTTAATTGGACAACTGCTGAGCCTAATACTTACAGCTTTAGTTGTTTCTGCTGGGATAAGCGGTGGAATTGAGCGCCTTACCCGGTGGTGCATGCCATTGCTATTACTACTCCTTTTAATTCTTGCCTGCTGGGCAGCTTCTCTTTCTGGTGCTTGGGAAGGCTATAGAACTTTCTTACTGAGATGGGACACAAACCAACTAGTTAATCCCTCAACAATCAGGAATGCTTTTACACAAGCCTTTTTCTCAATTGGTACTGGAATAGGTTGCATTCTTGCTTATTCAGCATATTTAGATCAACGAAGCAAGCTCCCTAAAGAAGCTTTAGCTGTAATAACTATGGATACTGGTGTAGGTCTGCTCGCAGGGATGGTTACGTTCCCAGTGATAATGAGCTTTGGTCTTAGCGATGTAATAAGTAGCTCAACTGTCGGGACTCTTTTCATCTCACTGCCCACAGGTTTAGCTGTACTTGGACCTATCGGTCGCATAGTAGCTGTACTTTTCTTTGCACTTGCCTACATTGCCGCAATTACTTCCTCAGTTTCTCTGCTTGAAGTACCAGTTTCTTCAATGATTGATCGATTGGGCTGGCGTCGCAATAAAGCAGTTTGTGTCTCGACTGCTTTGGTTTTTGTGGCAGGACTTCCAGCTGCTATGGATCTCAAAACTTTAGAAAATATGGACGCTATTTTTGGAGGACTTCTATTGATTTTTGGTGGTTTACTTTTGTCATTCCTAATTGGATGGGTAGTTCCTCGTCAATTTGATAAAGATCTGGAAAACTGCGCAACACCAAATAATGTTCGAGTTTATCTAAAATTCATGCTTCGGTGGATCTCACCACCAATTATCGCCTTCGGATTAATCATTAGTTTGATAGATTTATTCCATATGTGGACTGCTACTTAGAACTGATTAAATTATTTAGATGATATAATCAGTCTTCAATAAAATAATTACAGACGTCTCCAGTCAGTAATCCCATCAGGCTTATCGATTAATTCAATACCAATTTGTTTGAGTTCTTCTCGTATTTGATCGGCCTTAGCAAAATCCTTTTTCTGCTTAGCCTCTTTACGTTCATTTATTGCTAAGTTAATATGCTTCTCATCAGGAAGAACATCCTCTTTAAGAAATAAGTTATCCTTATCTTCTGCTTTAAACCCAAGGACTCCGGCTAACTCAATAAGCAATTTCCAACGAGGAAGTAATTCCAGATAATTAGAACCAGAGTCAATTCTCACGTCTTCTCTCTCTAAACGATTGGACAGCGCACGTAAAGGTCGTGCAAGCTCAAAAAGCACCGCTAAAGAACCTGAAGAATTCAAATCTTCATCTATTGCTGTAATAAAATGTTGACGTAGTTTCTCTAACGACTGATTCAAAGAGTTGCCAGATCGCTTAATGTCTCCATCATGTAGGAGTTCCTTTTCTGGCCACCCAAGAATTTTCCCAAATTTAGTCCCTAATTGAAGAGCCCCATTAAGGCCTTGCCAACCTGTAGCCGCTGCTTCAAGTGACTCATAAGTAAAATCTAGAGGTTTGCGATAGTGCGCTTGCAAAATAAATAAACGCAAGGCCATCGGGGATACACCACTATTTAAAAGATTTCGAATCGTAGTGAAGTTACCTAAAGATTTACTCATTTTCTGCCCTGAAACATTAACCATGCCGTTATGTAACCAGTAATTAGCTAGCTCCTTACCATTAGCCAATTCAGACTGAGCAATTTCATTCTCATGATGAGGGAAAATTAAGTCAGCTCCGCCTAGATGAATATCAATAGTGTCCCCTAACTCTTCTCTTACCATCGCCGAGCATTCGATGTGCCAACCAGGTCGTCCAGGGCCCCAAGGAGAAGGGAAACTAGGTTCTCCTGGTTTTGATCCTTTCCAGAGAGCAAAATCACACGAGTGATTTTTACGAGCTTCTTCAACTTCTGCCACTCGACCATCTGCATTTAGTTGTTGTTCATCTAGGTTTCGTCCGCTTAACTTCCCATAATCAGAATGCTTCATCACAGAGAAATAGACATCGCCATCCACTGAATAAGCAGCTCCTTTATCTTCTAATTCCATAATCAAACTACGTATTCCATCAAGACACTTAGTTGCTCGAGGCATTCGATCTGGTCGCAAAATACCTAAAGCATCCATGTCTTGATAAAACAACTCAATATTCCTTTCACTAACCTCACTCATAGAACAACCTTCCTGGTTAGCTCTCGCCAGTATTTTGTCATCTATATCTGTAAAATTCTGTACAAACGTCACTTTGAATCCTTGATATATCAAATACCTACGCAAAATATCCCAAACGATATAACTCCTTGCATGGCCAAGATGGCATAGGTCATAAACCGTGACTCCACAACAATAAATACTTACATGCCCTGGAAGAATTGAACGAAATTCTTCCACCTGACGAGTAAGCGTGTTGGTTAGCCGAAGTGACACTTGGTTAACGAGAAGTTATAAGAGGCTAGAGCCAAGTTGGCCAGAAATGATTATTTTGCTTCCATCCAATTTGCGCCTATTCCTGTTTCCACTTCAAGTGGGACACTTAGGCTAACAGCCTTCTCCATGGTATTAACTACAAGCTTCTTTACTTCTGGCATATCTGAAGGCTCTACTTCCAGTACTAGCTCATCATGAACCTGCAGAAGAAGAGAAGCTTGCATCGAAGCATCATGAAGTTTTTTATGAAGTTGAACCATTGCTACCTTAATAATGTCAGCACTAGAACCTTGAATTGGAGCATTAGCTGCCGCACGAAGTTGTTGAGCTTCCATCCCTCCTCTTCGCGCGAGACTTAGGTCTATCTCAAAAGGATCTTTACCCAATAAACGCCCTAACCCATTGGAGTCAAAATTAAAATAACGTCGACGCCCTAAAAGAGTTTTTACGTACCCCCTAGTCAATGCAAGTCTTTCCTGTAGTTCTAAAAAAGAAAAAACTTTTGGATAACGTTGCTTAAAACGATCAAGAAACTCCTTGGCTTCTGATTGACTAACCCCAGTAGAGCGTGCAAAACGTTGAGCACCCATTCCATAAATCACGCCAAAATTAATCGTTTTGCCCAATCGACGCTCATCCGAATTAATTGAATCTTTCTCAAGCAAAAGCTTTGCAGTCAGCTCGTGAACATCCTCCCCTTTGAGATATGCCTCCTGAAGGATCTCCTCTCCAGATAAATGGGCAAGAATACGTAACTCAATCTGCGAATAATCTGCACTTAAAAGCTGCCAATCATTCTGAGGCAAAAAAGCCTTTCTTATCCGTCGACTGAACTCAGTTCTTATGGGTATGTTTTGCAAATTTGGATTACTGCTACTTAATCGACCTGTTGCCGTAACGGCCTGATTGAAATCAGTATGTACTCGGCCAGTTTCAGGTTCAACTAATTGAGAAAGAGCATCAACGTAAGTACTAAGAAGTTTACTAAGAATACGATGTTCAAGAATTAAAGGTATAACTGGATGATCGTTCTCGAGTCTTTCAAGGACATTTACGTCAGTACTCCAACCTGTTTTGGTACGTCGAGATTTTTTTCTATCAAGGCCTAATTTTTCGAAAAGTATTTCACCTAACTGCTTAGGAGAAGATAAATTGAACACAGATCCAACTAACTTAGCTGCATCTTTCTCCAATTGCCCAAGTGTTTTTCGCAACTCTTCAGAAAGCTGTTTCATATAGCCTTTATCAATGCGAATACCAGTGGCTTCCATTTGCGCAAGCACTTGCTCAAGAGGTTGTTCCACTTGCTCTAAAAGAACCAAAAGTTCAGGTCCAGCTAGGAGAAGCTTTTCCCTAAGATTTTTTGCAAGTTTCCTTGTTAAATAAACATCCATACCGCAATAGAGACTCGCTTCTCGAATAGAAACATTAGAAAAAGTCTTTCCTTTCTCAACAAGTTCAGTAAAAGTCTTTGGTTCAAAGCCATATTCTCTTAGCGCCATGGCATTCAATGAATGTTTTTCATTCGAATTCAGCACGTAATCTGCAAGCAAAGTATCCATAACAACTCCCCCCAATGAAAGACCATGTCGAAGCAAAATCAGTCGATCATATTTAGCATTTTGAAGAACCTTAGGATGTTCTGAACTGGCAAGCCAAGGAGAGAGTGCATTAATTACTAGATCTAATTTCAGCTGTTCAGGGACTTGCTCATCTAATAATTCATTTTTTTGATAATGACCTATAGGAAGATAAGCTAAATCATTAAGATTTTCATTCCAGCAAAAACCTATTCCTACCAGTTCTGCTTTAAACGGATTCAAGTCAGTGGTTTCAGTATCTATTGCAACTGGCTGAGAGTATTCTGTACAATTCATCAATAGGTTCACTAACAATTCCAAATCAGAAGTATTAGAAATTAACCATGGATTAAGTTCTGGAATTCCGCTTGCCTCAGGAGAAGTATTTTTACCAGCAAATTGAATAGATGATGATGATGATGATGATGATGCTTTTTCTGGCTTTCCATTTTCCAATTCTTGTATATTTGCCTGAAAACCACCCTTAGAAAAAGCCGCAACGAAAAAGGGTACAAGGCGAACTAAGCTATTAAGCTCTAATTGCTTAAATCGTTCAGTTAAAGTCGCAGCATCTACTTGACCAAAGTTGAATCTTGGCTCAGAAGATAGTGGAATATCAACAAGAATCTCTGCAAGGTATCTCGATAAGTAAGCATTTTTTTTGTCAATATTTAATTTATTTCTTACTGCCCCTTTGATCGCACCTCGTGAGGCTTTCTCCCCAAGTGCGATCACCTCTTGAAGGGTGCGGTACACCCCATCAAGGGTTCCGTTTTCATTAAGTAAATTGATTGCTGTTTTTGGACCAACGCCTTTTACACCTGGGATATTGTCGGACGAATCACCAGTCAGTGCTTTTAGATCGACAACCTTTTCAGGAGAAACGCCAAGCTTATCTTTCACTCCCTTCTCATTAATCAATATGGGAGAACTACTTCTTGAATACGGACCACCACCCATATAAATCACGGAGATATCTTTCTGATCATCTACTAATTGAAAAAGGTCGCGATCACCTGAAAGTATTCGAACACTCCAACCATCATTTGAAGCTTTTGTTGCGAGAGTACCCAATACATCATCAGCTTCATAGCCTGGAGCCACGCATAAGGAGATATCTAATTGTTTTTCCAAGATTTGCTGAAGTTGTTCTAAATCTTGAAAGAAAATCTCTGGAGCTACATCCCTATTTGCTTTGTAATTTAAATCAGCCTTATGCCTAAATGTAGGTTCAGCAGTATCAAAGGCGATCGTCAGTCCTTGTGGACTTAAAGATTGACAATTATCTAAAAGAGATTTAAGGAATCCATAAGTAACACTAGTGGGGGATCCATCCTTAGTAGTTAGTCCTCCCTCCGCCCCTTTATTAAAAGCGTAGAAACTTCTAAATGCTAATGAGTGACCATCAACTAGTAGCAAAATTGGCTTTTTAGTTACATCAGGCATTTAAAAAAGAGGGGTTTAAGAACTGGACAATTTAATTAGTCTTTTTCCTAGCCCATGGAGGCAAATCTATAAAAATCTGACTGCCAGGATCAACTCCTTGAATAATTGCTGTTTTACTTCCACTACTTGTCCCAAGCTCAACTTTTTGGAATCGAGGCTGATTATTCTGACCAACTACTAAAACGCCAGGCGTACCATTCTCTGTAACAATTGCCACTGAAGGAACCAACGTTGACAAAGGGGTCTTGCCTGTTTTGAAATCAATATCAGCAGTCATACCTATTCGTAGTTCTTTTGTTGGACTTACCAAAGATAACTTCACTTCAAAAGAGGTCACATTATCAATCTTTGAAGCCCTAGGAGATATCTCACTAACATTAGCCTTAAATCTTCTGTCTGGGAAAGCATCTACACGAACAATTGCTTGTTGATCTATACGTATTCGTCCAATATCACTTTCAGGAACTTTTGCAGAAACTTCTAGACCCTGAGACAACTCAACTATAGATGAACTTGATGATCCTGCAATAGATGAAGCCCTGGTTGTTGGAGCAACAAATGCACCTGGTTCTGCATATCTTGTGGTGATCAAACCACTAAAAGGAGCACGAATTATCAAGTCTTTCCCTTCAATTCGACGTTGTTCAAGTCTGGCCTTACTGATGAGGTAACGGCTTCGATATTCATCAAGCTGGTCTGAACTTATAGCACCCTCATTAAAGAGAGAGTTCCACCTATTAAAAGAGACTCTTTGATTATCATAATCTGCCTTTAATTCCTTAAGACGGTATAAGTAATCACCGCTATCCATTTTTGCAATAGCTTGACCTTCCCTAACTAAATCACCTTCCTTAACGAACAAATCCTCTAATAACCCCTGACGGTCTGGACTTAGATTCACGCTTCTTACGGCCTGCAGTTCCCCACTGGATGTAATCATGCCAGGAAGAGATCCACTTTCAGCAAAAACTATGTAATCGCTCAAGTCTCTAGTCTTTTTATTCCCAATAGCAAATTTCCAAACCAAACCGCCTCCACTAACAAGCAGAAGCAATGTCAATAAGCCAATAAAACCTTTTCTCTGAGGTTTGACTTTGTTTAGTGGTTTGTGACTTTCCAAAACCTTTAGTGAATAAACGAATAAAAGCGGATTTCAGCCTCTAGCCATTAGAGCAGGGAAGCTCTAAGCCAATTCTCACTGGTGTGTTTTCCATACAAGGGTTAATTTAGTCAAAATAATTCTGCCGCGCGTTGCGGCTTTACTCCCGCTTATGCTTAAAGCCGGAATCGTTGGCCTACCAAACGTAGGAAAGTCAACATTATTCAACGCATTAGTGGCCAATGCAAAAGCACAAGCCGCTAATTTCCCTTTCTGCACAATTGAGCCGAATATAGGCTCAGTATCCGTACCAGATAAGCGCCTAGGACTTCTTGCTGAACTGAGTTCAAGCAAAGAAATAATTCCCACCCGAATGGAATTTGTTGACATTGCAGGCCTTGTTAAAGGTGCCAGCCAAGGCGAAGGGTTGGGAAACAAATTCTTAGCAAATATACGAGAGGTTGATGCCATAGTTCATGTTGTGCGATGTTTCGAAAATGAGGATATTATTCATGTCTCAGGTTCAATTGGGCCCGCCAGAGATGCCGAAATAATCAACCTAGAGCTTGGTTTCGCAGATCTAAGTCAAATAGATAAACGTCGCGAAAGATTAAAAAAGCAAATCAGGAATAACAAAGAGGCACAAATGGAAGATCATGCCCTTGAGAAAATTTACTGTTCGATTGAAAGAGGTGATACGCCAAGAAAAATAGATTTAAGTGAGGAAGAAAAAAGGCTTATTAAGCCATTAGGTCTATTAACATTAAAACCAATTATTTATGCTACTAATTTAAACGAGGATGACCTGGCAAATGGTAATCATTTCTACGAGCAAGTAAAAGAGCTTGCAAATGTTGATGGTGCAGAAAGTATACGAATATCTGCGCAGGTAGAGGCGGAGTTACTAGAGCTTGGAGAACAAGAAAGACTTGATTATCTTGAAGGCCTAGGAGTCAAAGAAGGCGGGCTAAAAAGCTTAATAGAAGCAACTTATCGTTTATTAGGACTTAGGACATATTTCACAACAGGAGAGAAAGAAACAAGAGCATGGACAATCCTTAAAGGAATGACTGCGCCCCAAGCAGCTGGTGTTATTCACACAGATTTTGAAAAAGGCTTCATTCGAGCTCAAACAATTAGTTACAGGAAGCTTCTAGAAGCAGGATCACTTACTGAAGCTCGAAATAAAGGTTGGATAAGAAGCGAGGGTAAAGAGTATGTAGTCAACGAAGGTGACGTAATGGAATTCCTATTCAACGTCTAGGAAATTCTCCTAGTAAAGGTTAATCAAGATAATAAAAATTACTTAAAGAGCTCACAAAAATAGTAATCCGTACTATTTTTATCGTATAAATCGCACTCATCATCATGTATCATTACATCGCGATTGGTTGGTGTAGCAGATAGTGCATTAATCACAGCTGGAGCTTGACGTTAAGGAGTTCCTATTCAATGCATGAATCCAGTAATGCAAATGGATTCAATCCTTTGGAGAAGATTTTAATCAAATAAAATTATAAAAAGAAAACGGCTTGGCATGATCTTTTGATATAAATTGATCGAGTCTTCAATTAGTCTTCAATCTAAATCTCTCATTCAATTGTTTATAGTCAAAATCATCTGTATATACATAACAAAAAAAAGCACCCACCAAATTG
>QCKG01000012.1 GCA_003215535.1 Prochlorococcus sp. AG-409-L18 | reverse complement strand
TCAGCAATAGATTTATTCGCACAGATGCTTGGCAAGCCGAAGAAGAACTAGGGAGATTCATTTATAGAGGAGTCTTTGGCACTCAAAAAGCAGGAGGCCCCATTGCCAATGCTTTTGACATGCGTCTAAAAAATATAGCGAACACAAATGTAATCAAACTTGGCGATCAACTACTTGCTCTATGGGAAGCGGGTAGTCCATACGCTTTGGATCCCATCAGTCTAAAAACATATGGGCCAACCAATCTAAATGGTGTTCTTAAAAACAAAGAAACCTTAAGTGCTCACCCTCGCTTTGATCCTGGCCATTCTGGGAATCCGAGCATGGTTACCTTTGGAGTAAAAACTGGCCCCAAAAGTACAATCAGGTTAATGGAATTTAAGACTGAAGGTGAGGATGCTGGAGAACTAATTAGTGATCGCCACGATACTTTCAAAGGGTTCGCATTCTTACACGATTTTGCGATCACACCAAACTGGGCAGTGTTCTTACAAAATGCAATCAATTTCAACCCTGTCCCTTTCATTCTTGGAAGAAAAGGAGCAGCACAGTGCTTATCTTCAAACCCTGACGGCCAGGCAAAATTTTGGATCATTCCAAGGAATTGTGGTTCTTTTGCAGGGCAAAGTCCAAAAATCATAAATGCACCAAATGGCTTTGTTTTTCACCACCTAAATGCTTGGGAAGAAGGAGCTGAAATTGTTATTAATAGCATCCATTACAGTGATTTTCCTTCGATAGGGCCTAATGAGGATTTCCGCAGAATTAATTTTGATTCAATCCCGGAGGGATTACTTAAAGAATGCAGAATTGACCTTTCATCAAATAAAGCAAAAACAAAAACAATAAGCAATCAATGTTGTGAATTTGCTATGGTTAATCCAATTAAGCAAGGAATTAATGCGCAATATTGTTGGATGGCAATTTCAGAAAAAGAAACTGGCAATGGCCCCCTTCAAGCAATCAAGAAGCTTGACCTAATTAATGGTAAAAAGTTCATTTGGAGTACCGCTCCAAGAGGCTTTATAGGGGAACCACTTTTCATCCCAAAAGCAGACTCTCAAAACGAAGATGAAGGATGGGTAATTGTTTTAGTCTGGAATGGGAAGCGGCGATCAACGGATCTTGTAATCCTTAACTCAAAAGATTTAAAAGAGGAAGCCCTTATAGAATTACCAATTTCAATTCCACATGGCTTGCATGGAAGCTGGGTCCCCTCAACTAAAAAAAATAAAAGTATAGCTAAAATCTAAATTTATATAATTGAACTCTAGTCAAGATAAGAAGTGATGATGAATAAGAAATTATTAACAATTACCCAAAAGTTCTCTCAAGCTAGTCTCAAGTTTAGAAAAGGCCTTACCTCTATGCCCTAGTTTATTCTTTTGAAACTTTGGCATTTCTGCAAAAGTCAAGCCTGTACCATTTACTTCAAAAATTGGATCATATCCAAATCCTTCCAGGCCTCGTGGAGCATGTGTAATTCGACCTTCACATCGACCATCAACCTGCAATAAAATCTCATTTCCAGGGGCAGCAATACAAATATTAGATACAAAGTATGCACTTCGATTGGAAGAAGATTCCAACTCATTAAGTATTCTTTGAATCCTCTCTACGTCATTATTTGCATAGCGTGAAGAATAGATTCCAGGGGCACCTGACAACGCCTCAACACATAATCCAGAGTCATCTGCAAGAGCCCATGTCCCCATTAAATTTGCAATGGCAATAGATTTAATACGAGCATTTTCTGCAAAAGAAGATCCAGTTTCTTCTACTTCGAAGTCCTGAGGTTGACTCTTAAGAATTAAGGGAAAGTCAGAAAGGAATTGATCAAATTCCTTGAACTTACCAAGATTAGTAGTCGCCAAGGTTAAGACCACTTTGTCCATTGAATTCATTTGATTGATGTTTTTAGAGCGAACTCCTTTGCCCATAACAAAGTCTTATTAACTTCGTCTATGCCTTCAGCCTCGCAATAGATTCTCAATAAAGGCTCTGTTCCTGAAAACCGCAACATTAACCAATGTAATTTACCAATTCTAAGCTTGACCCCATCAGTTCTAATAACTTCTAAAACAGGTTTTCCCGCAACTTCTGTAGGCGGAGCATTATTTAACAAGTCCTCTATTCGTCGTCTAGAAGCCATATCTGGCAACCGTAAATCTATTCGGTCAAAATGAGAGTTCCCATAACTACTTCTTATATTGTCCAAGCAAATTCCTAGAGGAGAACCTGCCTCAGTTAGAGCTTGTAAAACAAGTAAAGCTGTAAACAAAGCGTCGCGCTCCGGCAAATGCGTTCCAAAACCAATCCCTCCTGATTCTTCACCACCGATAAGAACATCACCCGCAAGCATTTGAGAGGCTATATATTTAAAGCCAACTGGAAGTTCAATAACATTTCGTTTGAAATCTTCAGCCACTAGTCTCATCAAATCTGAACCACTAACTGTTTTCACAACTGCTCCCTTCATGTTCTTAACTCTAATTAAATGATCTATCAATAAAGGCATTAATAATTGCGTACTGCAATAACGACCTTTTTCGTCAATGGCTGCAATTCTGTCACCATCCCCATCAAAAACAAGCCCAATAGCAGTTCGACCCTGTTCAGTTGAGGCTTTAACGGATTCAGTCAGTTCTCCAAGGTAATGAGCAAGTGGTTCAGGTGGATTACCTCCAAACAAAGGGTCACGCTCACTCCTGATTTCATGAACAATGTCACAACTACTTCCCCCAAAAAGGTCCCCTATACAACCTGCAGCCGATCCATGCATTGGGTCAACTATCACTCGCAGATCCATTTTTTTTAATCCCTTTACTAAAGCTGGTAAATCGAATTTTTCTCTAAGGCCATCAAGATGTTCCTTTCGTGCATCAAATCTCTCCGACACTGCTTCTATAGGAATCGAGATTCCCCCAACAGCGAGTCTCGCTTCAACCGCCTTCGTGAAGTCACCCTCAACAGAACCTCCAAATGGACCCTTGATTTTCAATCCAAGCCATTCGGGTGGATTATGACTTGCAGTTACAACTAAAGCTCCTAATGCCTGGCGATTTACCACAGCCCAACTACATGCAGGAGTTGGAACTGCACTATTAGTCAAAAGAGGCTCCAGCTCACAACCTCTAACAGCAGAAGCTATCGCCTCAGCGAATTCAGGAGCAAGAAAGCGACGGTCATAGCCAATTACAACGGTGCGACTTTTGCTGTCCCCTGGAGCTCTATAAGCCAACTCCTGTGCAGCAGCTCCTGCCACAAGTAATAGCCTTTCTATTGTGAAATCAACCCCAAGGACACCCCTCCAGCCATCGGTCCCAAAATGTATAGGAGACGCACTTAAATGGAGTGAATTCTTCACCATGGATCAGCAAGAACTGTTTTGGATATAGAAAATAAGCGCAGTAACGTCTTTGAATGAAAAAAGTTTCACATGACATCAAGGTAATAACTGATCGGTTACTTCGCAGCTGGGTTCGTTGTCGCCGAAAAGCTTGGCTTGACCGATATGGCGCTCAAGAGCAAAGGCTCTGGACCCCTCATAGAACACTGCAGTTAGACCACCAACAGCGCAGTTTCGTAGCATTCATGCCTCAAAAACCTGGCAGAGGAATAGGAGCTTGCATTACAGGCAAGCACGGAGTTATTGGATTAAGACTCAAAGGTCTTGGCCCTTCAGGGCAATTACTAGAGTCGCATCCATCCCTTTTAGAACGCATTCAAGGGAAAAGCATTTGGGGAGATTTTTCCTACCGGCCTGTACTCGGGAGACAAGGCAGAAGAGTCACTAGAGAGCATCGCCTATCACTAGCAATAAATGGTTTATTGCTAGAACATTTACAAGGTGCCAAAGTTTCAGAAGGACTCGCTATTTGTAAAACGAAAACTCACCTAACGATTGAACATATCAACCTTGAAAAAGACAGAATTCAAAAAGAACTGAAGGATTCACTACACAAGTTAGAAGAAGATCTGCGGTTTAAGGATCCACCTCCAATAACATCAGACAGACGCAAATGCGTAATTTGCTCTTGGCGTGGAGTCTGTAATGCCGAAGCTATTGCTGAAGGGCATCTAAGTGAGGTCTGTGGTATTGGAGCAAGTCGTCGCAAAATTCTTCACGAGCTAGGAATTAATAGCCTTGATTCATTAGCAGGATTTGACCCTGAAACACTTAAAAAAAGCCTGAGGGTTTATGGAGAGCAGCATAGTGATATTGCCCACCAAATCATCTCTCAAGCCAAGGCCCAAAAAAATGGAAATATAGAAAGGTTAGATCCTACTAAAGCTCTACCGGAACTAATTAAAGCGCCGGGTGTTCTTATCTATGACATTGAATCTGACCCAGATGCTAGAGAGGATTTCCTTCATGGCTTTGTGCGAGTA
Source organism: Prochlorococcus sp. AG-409-L18 (assembly GCA_003215535.1). Classification (GTDB taxonomy): domain Bacteria; phylum Cyanobacteriota; class Cyanobacteriia; order PCC-6307; family Cyanobiaceae; genus AG-409-L18. Next base: position 50,696 of record QCKG01000012.1, on the reverse strand, counting down.
GAGAAAAAACTAAGCGGAGGGTGGGATTTAAAAGGGGCAAAATATCACCCCATCTTGCTCCTATTCGAACATAGAGAAAAATATTCTTGGGAAAGAATTAAATGCAAAATGAAAAAATATCAAAATTGGCCTATTCTTCATTATGGCGAAACAGAAGTACTCTCAATTTACAAAATGGCTGAGCGCCAAGGTGAGTCTAAAGAACAACTTAAGTTACTTCAAAATAGATTTATTGATATACATGCACGCTTACGAAAACATTGGCGAATCCCACTTAACAGTTATGGATTGAAATCAGTCGCACAATGGTCAGGTTTCAAATGGAGTCAACCAGGCGCAGATGGAGCAAAAGCCCTGCTTTGGTGGCGTCAATGGAGAGATGCTGAGCATCAATCTTGGAGTCGGTCAAATTCACTGAGATGGATCTTGCAATATAATCAAGATGATTGTCTAGCTACTTGGAAAGTGGCAGAGTGGCTGTTTGAACAAGATCAAAATCATAGTTAATCTAATTTTTAAGTGGCACAAATCCCTTTGGAATACTTATAGCGACTTCACCAAGGCCTTCATCTATGAACAACTCCTTTTTATCTAAATAATTGCGCCTAATCAAAGCCAGTCCCATCGTAGAGGATTCATCACTACATTGGATTGATGAAGTAATTATGCCTGCGACTTTTTTTTCTTTTTGAGAGAAATGAAGATTGAGTAAAACTTGACCTTCTCGTACATTTTGTAAAGACTTCCAAAACCTAAGCTCTTGTTTCAGAGAGCCTGTTCTGGATATTTTAGACAAAGTCTCCTGACCTAAATAGCAGCCTTTTTCTAGGCTCACTAAATCAGATAACCCCAATTCGAAAGGATTAGTTTTACCATCCAATTCACCAGCTCCAATAGGCAGCCCTTTCTCCAGCCTCCATTGTTGGAATTGATAATTATCAGCTTGATTGAATTGCTGCAGGCATTTTGGCAAAGTTTCCCCAATTGGTAACCAATTCACCTCTTGAAACTTCTCCAGATCATTCGATCCAATAACCTGGACTCTTCGGACATTATCAATAGAGTAAATTTTCACCTTGTCCGCAGGGAATATCACTCGTTCAAAGCCTTTCAAAAGCTCATTTCTATCGCCTGCCAAAACAAGTACATCGGCGCCCTCAGAATCAAGTCTCATTTCCAAAATCGCTTGTAAACCTCCTGTGGCGTTAAGCCAACAACCTCGAAAAAGCTGTCCATTCTGAAAGATGGAGAGATCTGCAGTTGTTTGACCTTTCAAGAAATCTCTAGTACCTAAGCCTTGCAACCTAAATAAATGCCAACTTTTATCCCAAAGGAGCCTTTGATTGAAAGTCATAGCGAAAGTGCTTTGGCTCGCTCAGCAACTTGCCTCAAGAGGAAAAGGCTGACAAGCTCAATTCCTTCTGTTTCTAGTGCCTGCTTAGCACCTTCTTCTCGATCAACAATCGCGACAACTCTTTGAACCAAATAGCCCACATTCCGGAGCTGTTGAATTGCTTTTAGACAAGATCCACCAGTTGTAACTACATCCTCTAAGACAGTTATCAAAGTTCCAGGAGGAGGAAGAGGCCCTTCTAGCCAAGCTCCGGTTCCATGCCCCTTGGGTTCCTTCCTAACTATTAGGGCATCGAGATTATGACCAGCCTGAAATGCAGCCATAGATACCCCACTCACCAAAGGATCGGCTCCGAGAGTCAATCCAGCCACGCTCAAAGCTCCTGGCTCAACATGTTCCAATAAGTAGATACTTATGAGAGCAAGGCCCTCACCACTCAAACTCACTGGCTTGCAATTCACGTAGTGTCTGCTTTTTTTTCCAGAAGCCAACGTGAAGTCACCATGGCGGTATGCAGATCCAGCAAGGAGAGCCAGTAGTCTGTCTTTATTAGGAGGGTTATGTGCGTGCACAATAATAATTTTGTCCAATGCATCAATGATGCATTGGCTAAGTTGGAATAATTGGATTTAATTATTATTCATGCAAAGACCATCAATTTCATGAAAGGTCTTTGATAGATCCATAACAGGGGGGTCTAGCAATCTGGTGAATGCACCAAACTCATAATTTGGCTAAGGCGAGTTCGATCCTCGCGACCCCCATCTAACAACATTGATGCAACTGGTTTTACTCTGCATATTGCTTGCTCTTCCTGCATTCTTTGCTGCAGGAGAAGTGGCTTTATTAAGGCTACGTCCCAGTCGTGTGCAAAGACTCGTAGAAGAAGGAGAAACGGGTGCAGTCGCAATAAACAGGCTTCAACGACGACTCAGAAGAGCACTAATGGTTTCGCAGTTAGGGGTCACTCTTTCCCTAATTGCTCTCGGATGGCTTGGCAGAGGCCTTGGACATCGCTGGTGGCCTAATGCTTCCCTAACCAGTCGTTTATGGGATGGAAGCCTTTTTTTGATCCTTGTATTAATTGCAACGCTCTTTGCAGGCTTATTACCAAAAGCATTGGTCCTCAATCGACCTGAGCTAACTGCTCTTCGCCTAGCGCCAGTCTTAGAAGCCGTGATGAGAGCAATGGCCCCTCTCCTCGGCCTCCTGGAATCAATCGCATCAACTCTTCTCCGCTTAATTGGACTCAACGCAAAATGGGATTCACTGGTGCCAGCTTTATCAGCTGGGGAGTTGGAAACTCTTATTGAGACAGGAGGAGTCACTGGCCTTCGACCAGATGAAAGAAATATTCTCGAAGGGGTCTTCGCCTTACATGACACGCAGGTCAGAGAAGTAATGGTTCCACGTTCAGGGATGGTCACTCTTCCGTTAGGGGTCCGATTTGCTGAACTAATGAAAGAAGTTAATCGAACTCAACATGCGAGATTTCTTGTTATTGGAGACTCCCTTGATGATGTTCGAGGATTAATAGATCTAAGACACCTGGCAGAGCCGATTTCGCGAGGAACGTTGCAAGCTGATACTCCCCTAGAGCCTTATCTCCAACCAGCGCCTATGGTTCTTGAAACAAGCACTTTGGCAGAGCTCTTACCGCTAATACGAAGCGGCCACCCCTTACTACTAGTTGTAGATGAACATGGAGGGACTGAAGGGCTAATTACAGCTGCAGATCTAACTGGGGAAATCGTTGGGGATGAAATTCAAGCAGACAAAAATGAACCGGACCTTATCCCTATAGAAGGACACCCTGGCCAATGGTTAGTAAGTGGAGATATTGAGATCATCGAACTCAACCGACAACTAATTATTGACTTACCCGAAGCAGATGATCATCACACTCTTGCTGGCTTCCTTCTAGAGAAACTTCAACACGTCCCTTCTGCAGGAGAAATACTTACCTATGAAGAGATTAAATTCGAGATCACTGTCATGAAAGGTCCTCGTATCGAACAAGTCAGATTGAGCTACTCAACAAAAATGCACCATGAAGACTGATAATCGATAATCAATACCGATACATGATGTCTCTCGAATGAACTCCCCAATAGTTCCTGTAAAGGTTGGGGTCATCGGTGTAGGAAACATGGGCTGGCATCACGCTCGGGTGCTCAGTTTGCTCAAGGATGCTGAACTGGTCGGAGTTGCCGATCCTGATCCTGATCGTGGTGGACTAGCCACTGAACAGTTTGGTTGTCGCTGGTTTAAAGAATACAAGCAATTGTTAAAGGAAGTTGAGGCTGTCTGCATAGCTGTCCCAACGCTTCTTCATCACCAAGTTGGCCTTGACTGTCTTGAAGCAGGGAAACATGTATTAATCGAAAAACCCATAGCAGCAAGTCAAGATGAAGCCTCTGGCCTGATTCATGCAGCAAATAAGGCCAAACGTTTGCTACAGGTTGGACATATAGAAAGATTTAATCCAGCATTTCGCGAGTTAACCAAAGTAGTAGCTAACGAAGAAGTCGTTGTTTTAGAAGCTCGACGCCATAGTCCCCATGCAGATCGTGCAAATGATGTATCAGTCGTACTTGATTTAATGATTCATGACCTTGACCTTGTATTAGAGCTAGCAAATGCACCTGTAGTGAAATTAGCCGCAGTTGGTGGCCGAAGTTCTGAGGGACCTATTGATTATGTAAACGCCACTCTTGGTTTTAATAACGGGGTCATTGCAAGTCTTAGTGCTAGCAAAATGAGTCATAGAAAGATTCGTAGTCTTAGTGCACATTGCAGAGGAAGTCTTGTTGAAACAGATTTCCTAAATCACAACCTACATATTCATCGGCGGGCGCATGAATGGTATTCAGCTGATCATGGTGAATTGCTATATCGAAATGACGGTTTCATCGAAGAAGTTAGTACTACATTTATCGAGCCCCTTTATGCAGAATTAGAACACTTCCTGCAATGTGTAAGAGGACGTGAAACTCCAGCTGTTGATGGGGAACAAGCCTCAAGAGCTCTTAGGCTAGCTGACCTTATCGAGCATGCAGTAGAGCACCCTGGGAGTGGGCTTTCACTCGCAGAAGCGATTTAATAACCCTAAAAAAATTAAGCTGAAGCAAATCTCTCTAGAGGGACTTCAGATTATTAGAAATTCTAAAATCAATAAGAAATAAAAATTCGAATTAAAATATTTCAACTTGCTGGAGGGACAAGTCGATGAATACACCACCCAAAAGAAGATTCGTCTTAGCTCTCAGGTACTCCCATATGGAGCCTGAGCTGATAGAGCCTTAACGGAATCCCACCGCTGCCTGCCAAACAAAGACAAGCAAGAAAAAGAAGATGGGTATTAGTGGAAGAACCTCCACAGTTGGTGCAAAGGCCTGATAGGCCTCTGGCAATTGGGCCAGCAAGTCGAGAGTTAAGGCCGCCATCCCTAAAGAATCAATTGGCATTTGAGTGACGCTACCACGTGTGATGAGCCTTAGAGCTTCTATGCCATGGAGCGAAATCCTCTGAAAAACATCCTTCTTCGATTGATTGACTAATCGAGTTTGTATATCGAATCAAATTTGTGATGTTATGCAAGCTCAAAAGGGTCAATCCAAGCAGCTCCTCACTACGAATTAAGTGATGCAAGTATGACCTGCTGTGATTGTGACAGACCTCACATACGCAAGAAGGATCGAGAGGCTGATGATCATTGCGAAAAATTGCGTTTCGCAAATTCCATCGTTCATCTCGTACCAGAGCGGTTCCATGACGTCCCAAACGAGTAGGCAGAACACAATCAAAAAGATCTATGCCATTGGCCACTGCAATCGCGATTTCTCTCAAGGTCCCAACCCCCATCAAATATCTTGGGCGATCTTCTGGGAGAAGAGGCGTGACCTGACGAATTATTCTGTGCATCTCCTCTACAGGTTCTCCTACAGAAACTCCTCCTATAGCTATTCCCGGCAAATCAAAACTTGAAACAATCTTTGCGCTGTTAGCACGAAGATTTGAGTAGCAGCCTCCCTGAACAATCCCAAAAAGAGCTTGATCTTTATTTGCATGGGTAGATATGCATCGCTCTAACCATTTGTGTGTACGTTCACAGGCAACCTCAACTTCGCTTTGACTAGAACCAGCAGGGGGGCACTGATCAAAGGCCATTGCGACATCTGCTCCTAAAGCCATTTGGATCTCAATAGCTTTTTCAGGAGTGAGCTCAATCTTTCTTCCATCGCGAGGGCTGCGAAAAGCCACCCCTTTGTCATCAATGCTATTTAAGTTCGCCAAACTAAAGACTTGAAAACCTCCTGAATCAGTAAGCATGGGGCCCTCCCAACCCATAAATTTGTGTAATCCACCAGCATTAGAAACAATCTCCTCTCCTGGCTGCAAATGAAGGTGATAAGTATTTGAAAGAACCATCTGAGCTCCTGTTGCAAGAAGCTGACTAGCAGTAACACCTTTTACGGTCCCCAATGTGCCTACTGGCATAAACCTAGGAGTTTCAACTGATCCATGAGGGGTATTGAAAGAGCCTGTTCTGGCTCTAGTATTTCTACATTGGGTTTTGATCTGGAATTGAAACACAATTAGCTCAAATTTTGCCCAAAACAAATATGGCAAAAGAACTTCCCTTAATCGTAGGTTGGACTTAATTAATTCAAGAGGTTACTAATTCTGTCTTCTCCAACCTGGCTCAAAGACTTGGCTGGAGCGTGGACCTTTTATACAGTTTTACCCAGCCCTTCATGCCTGAAACCCAGTTTTCAGCGTATTGCTCGCTTTGCTCCATTGATTGGTGTGATTATAGGAACACTGCAAGCTTTGGCTTGGCTAATAATGGATGGAATCGGCTGGCCAAAAGAGTCCTTAGCCTTGATCTCAATAGCTATTAGTTCTTGGATCACAGGTGGGCTGCATTTTGACGGCTTAATGGATACTGCAGATGGAGTCGCCGCGGGTTCAGAAAGATGTCTTGAGGCAATGCGAGACAGCAGGGTGGGCGCCAGTGGAGTTCAAGCATTAATTATTTGCTTATCACTTCAATTTGCCGCTCTACTGAAACTTGGCCCCAATGCAGTCTTAGCAATACCAATAGCCTGTTTCCTGGGCAGATGCTCACCTTTATGGGCAATAGGCCATTTCCCATACCTACATAAAGAAGGGTCTGAAGATTTCCACAGACTTAATTGGAAAGGCTGGAAAGAATTCCAACCGGCATTGCTAATAATTCTGTTAGCTATTCCCTTCCTTCTGCTTATTTCACCAGACAATCAAAGCAATTTGCGACTAATGCTTGCTATAGGAGCTGGAATAGCAATCTCTTTTACAATCCCTCAATTAATAGGAAGTCGATTAGGTGGACATAGCGGAGATTCCTATGGTGCTTCCTTAGTAGTTGTTGAAACATTAACCCTCCTTATCTTTGCTCTTCTTTTAAAGGCAAGGTAAGAACAAATGCATTGCCTTTATCTGGGAGACTCTGATCAAAATCTTTAGGCTTTTTAATTAAGCTCAAATCACCTCCTAATTTCTCAGCCAATTGGAGAGCAAGAGCTAGTCCAAAGCCAGAACCAGAGCTAGAGAGTTGATCACTTGCTTTGCCCCGATAACCCTTCTCAAATATCCTTTCACGCTCTTCTTGAGCAATAGGAGTCCCTTCATCCCAAACACAAAGACCTTGTTCACTTAACTTAAGCCCTATCGAGCTACATGGCGAGCTGTAACGAAATGCATTCTCTAAGAGGTTTGCAACTATTTCTGCAACAATTCCATCTCCTAAAGGGATTTCTTTCTCAGTCCAAATTGGCCAATTAGAAGGAGCAAACCATTGTCGTGATTGCAAATTTGCGGTTACAGATGATCTTTCAATTAATGGTTCCAAAAGCGACCGAATATTTAAGGATGAAGAATTTGAAAGCACAGGAGGCAATAGCAATGGTGCTGTTGTTCCTGCAGGGGAAGGTAATTTAAATTGACTTAACTGATCAAGAGCAGAAACATATCGGTTCAATTGAGCCTGTTCGCTCAACAATCCTTCCACCAAGGACAGATGCTTACTTTCTGGGCCCAGTCTCCTCAACAAAAGTTTTGCATAAGTGCCCAAAGCAGCTAAAGGATTTCGCAATTGATGCACCATCACACCTATCTGTTCACGCTGTTCTGAAAGCTGATCAAGCAACTTCATTCTGTCTCTGTCTAAACAAAGACATTCAGCGATTGCAGCTGAAGTAGCCTGCAATCGAAGATCCAACCCTTCTGGCCAAGCTTGATCGGAACGTAATCGTTCGGCTCGAAGAACTCCCAGCAAGATTGAACCGTCTTGGAGTGGATACCAACGTCTGTCTGGGGAAGGAGCCCTTAACTCAAGATCAGCTTCAACTGGTGGCAATCCCTTGCCATTATTAGGCCATTCACCTACAGCTTCTAAGCTTGGATTCTGCCCATCCCTTGTCTGAGCAATATAAACAACAATTTGCTTCAGGCATGGTTCAGCCTCGAAGCTATTCAGCTGTTGCTTCACCAAATTCAAGAACCGTTCTGACAACTGCATAGAGATCAATTTAAAGAGGTGTTCCGATAAATTCGCCAGACGCAGAAGCTTGGAAAATTCAGAAAAAAGTATTAAGATGTTCTTATCGACCAGTACAACGCTGCTCTGTGATTCTCTCTCAAGATCAACTAAGCGGGATTGCAATTTAGTTGCTACCAAAGCTACAGCAGAGGTAGAAAAATCCTCTGTTTTATGCCAGCTGAGTTGATGTTGAGTTTTAAACACCCGTCGTGGCCTTTCATGACGCGCGTTTATCACGGCTCGACGAAGTTTGGCCTCTCATCACTCGAGCATCAACCAGCCCGAGATTTTGAAAAGGCGGTTTTTCCGCTCATGTCCCATCTCAATTTCACTCCTCAAGGAGTTTTCGTCCATGTCTAAGAAGCGCAAACGCATCAGCCGCAGACGCCTGGCTGGTCAAAGAGTTTTGGCACATGTGCCCACTTACCACCTTCAAACAGGGGAACACAAGCCAGTTACAGCCGCACGAAGATACATCGCAGAAGCTGGTCTTCATTCTCCTGCAATTCTGAATGTTCGCCGCAACGAGCACACAACTGACCGATTCTTTTGGGGCGAGAAGGGCTTATTCAGTGCTCAGTATGCAGAAGAGAACCATTTCCTTTTCCCATCACTAAGAACAATTGTTGATGCTGTTGGGGAAGACCTTATGTTTGAAGGTCTGGAGCTTACAGCTGACGACTGGGAAGAAATTGAAGAATATGAATATGCCTTTGTCTAAATAGTCCAAATTTATTTAGGCACACCATCGTTTCAAAGCAAGTTTCAACCTTGGGATCAATTCTTGAGGAATTTCATGCCCTCCTTGAAATTCCAATAATTCAGAGTCAAGGCCACTTGCTTTGAAAATACTTTTTATTTTTTTAGCTGCTTCAAAAGGGACAACATCATCTGATCTTCCATGTGTCAAAACCAATGGTGAGCTTTTTTTAGAAGGACACCAACCAGGGTGGGGATAAGCACTACAACCAATTAAACCTGCCAATGGCAAGTTGGAACCACAACAAACTGCCATTGCCCCACCCTGAGAGAACCCTAAAAGAACTGTCTTCTCTAAAGGAATTTGGATGGTAGCGATAGCAAGCAATCGACTCTTCAAAGCATTAATCGCTGTAGGAACACTTTCCCAATCTGGAGGGAATAAGCCGTACCATTGTCTTCCTACTCCATCAGGATGTTCTTCAGGAGCTCGCAAGGCAACCAATTCAAAACTTGGATTAACCTCCTGAATCAACTCTCGGCCTAATGGAATTAAATCCTCAGCATCTGCTCCCCAACCATGAAGCAATACCAATCGATGAGTAGCTTCAGGGCAAGAACACCTAATGAGAGCATCATTCATACCAGCATTTTTGATCAGAGATGATTAGCTTGGCCCACTGAACGCATTACATACCTACTGATATGAATCGAATAGCTCTTTTAAGTGTCTCCAATAAGCAAGGTTTACTACCTTTAGCTAAAACCCTTTTGGAAGATCATGGATTCAAACTTGTATCCAGTGGAGGGACTGCCAAAGTTCTTGAAGAAAACGGTTTATCTGTTACACGAGTAGCAGATCACACAGGAGCTCCAGAAATTCTTGGTGGACGAGTAAAAACACTTCACCCTTTTGTTCATGGTGGCATCCTCGCAAAAAGAAACGACTCCTCTCATGATTTAGACCTTCAGCAACAAGGAATAACTCATATTGATGTGGTTGTGGTGAACCTATACCCATTTAGAGAAACCATCTCTAACCCAGCTGTCAAGTGGGATGAAGCGATCGAAAACATCGACATAGGTGGGCCTGCGATGATTCGAGCAGCTGCTAAAAACCATTCTCACGTCTCTATTCTGACAAGGCCTGATCAATATGCCTCATTCCTCGAAGCATTAGAAGAGGGGAAAGGTTATCCCCCCGAGGAGATGCGCCGTACCCTTGCTCTCGAAGCATTCGAACATACGGCCTCCTATGACATTGCAATAAGCAAATGGATATCGGAACAAACAAATGCAAAAGAGGCTCCTTGGCTGCAAACAGTTCCTCATAAGCAAACTCTTCGCTATGGCGAAAACCCCCACCAACTGGCAACTTGGTATGGCTCAAAGGACAAAGGCTGGGGCAGTGCGAAGCAAATACAAGGGAAAGAACTAAGCACAAACAACTTGCTCGATTTAGAAGCAGCACTTTGCACTGTTAGAGAATTTGGCTATGGGTCTGAAGGCCCCAAACCTTCTTTAAAGCCAGCTGCAGTAGTAATCAAGCACACAAACCCTTGTGGTGTAGCAATCGCCAATTCAATAAACAGAGCTTTAAAAAGAGCATTAGATGCAGATCGAATCAGTGCCTTTGGAGGAATAGTTGCGCTTAATACACCCGTAAATGTTGAAACTGCAAATGAATTACGAAGCCTTTTCTTGGAATGCGTTGTAGCGCCTAAATATGACCCGGCAGCAATAAAGATTCTTGCTACAAAAGAAAACCTTCGTATTCTCGAACTCAGTCCATTAGATCTCGATCAATCTGGTCGGGACAATGTGAGAAGCATCCTTGGAGGATTCGTAGTTCAGGAGCAAGATGATCAATCAATAGATGAAAGCCAATGGAAGCTAGCCACTAAAAAAACACCTTCATCTGAAGAGTTAAAAGACCTCTCGTTCGCCTGGAGTCTTGTTAGACACGTTCGCTCAAATGCAATCGTTGTAGCTTCTGCAGAACAAAGTCTTGGGATTGGGGCTGGCCAAATGAATAGGATCGGATCGGCAAAGATTGCTCTTGAAGCTGCTGGGGAAAAAGCAAAAGGCGCTGTTCTTGCTAGTGATGGTTTTTTCCCTTTTGGGGATACAGTTCAACTCGCCGCAGAATATGGGATAAGCGCAATAATTCAGCCAGGAGGAAGCATAAGAGATACAGATTCCATCAAAGCATGTGATGAATTAGGAATAGCAATGATGTTCAGCAACAAAAGACACTTCCTGCATTGATTCACTTCAAATTCACAAAAATACCTTCTTTAAATAAGAAGATATTTTTGGAAATATATTTACAAGTCAAATATAAGAATTAAGAGATATCTAGATACAATCAGTCATTAGCTTTAGGGTAATAGGTAATTTTATTTGTCTTCCTGAATGCTGAGAGTCTACCGGGGCCTGCGCAAAGGAAATATCCAAATATCACTGCATAAATAGCAGAAAGTTCAAACATATAATTGTGATTCTCCACTACTGCGATTGGGAAGCCTTCCAGTCCTGTATCAAGCAGGTGAAAATAAACGGCAAATAACATTGTTGACATAAGTCCCAAGGCTGAGATTCTCGTAAATACTCCAAGTGCAAGCCCTACAGGGCAAATTATTTGAGTCATAGCTGCCAAGTAGGTCCACAAAACAGGGTTGCCAGGCAAGAATCCAAAGTATTTACCAACTACAAATTCCGCAAAGCCCTCGGGATCCTGAAACTTCTCTAGTCCATGGTGAAGCATCATCACACTCACGACTACTCGGAGCACAAAAATTGCTAACTCCGCAGTGATATTGACTTCCCCCTGAGCAGAAGGACTCTGCACAACCACCTCAACCTTCTGTGGGGCCTTAGAAGCGCTTAGCTGAGGCGAAGATTCGCTGGATTCAGGGCCCGGAGGATTGGAATTCCCAGATTCAGTCATCATCACTAACTCTTATCAATATCATCTTAGTTGGTTGAACGAATTGAATGATCTAATCATTCAATTTTCCTAAAATACAAAAAGGCATGCCTAATCAATGGTCAGTTGGTTCAGACTTTATTTTCACTGAGCTTGATTAACTTCTGAATAACATGCTCCACTACACGATCCGGGGTAGATGCGCCAGAGGTGATGCCCACATTGACTTTCCCCTTAGGCAAGAAGTTTTCTTCTTTTATAAGTTCTTCTCCAAGAGGTTTATGAGTGATTGTGTTCGTTTCATCTCCAATACGCTCTGGGGTATCTATATGAAAAGATCTAATGCCTCTACTTACTGCAATTTCTTGAAGATGAGTGGTATTAGAAGAATTAAATCCCCCAATCACAACCAAAAGGTCTAATGGTTCATCAACCAAAGAAAACATCGCATCTTGCCTCTCTTCAGTAGCATCACAAATGGTATTAAATGCTAAGAAGTGCTCACTTAAATGAGCTGGACCATACTTCTTAAGCATGGTCCCCTCAAATAGTCTTCCTATTTCTTCAGTTTCGCTCTTTAACATTGTAGTTTGATTTGCAACTCCAAGGCGCTGTAGGTCTAAATCTGGATCAAAGCCTGGAGAAGAAGCCTTTTCAAAATGTGATAGGAACTCATCACGATCTCCATCCCCAAGTATGTAATTAGAAACATATTCAGCCTCTTCAAGGTCTAAAACAACTAAATAAGTACCTGCGAATGAACTTGTAGCAAGAGTTTCCTCATGCTTTACCTTCCCATGGATTATAGAAGTAAAGGTGTGCTTCTTATGCTTTTCAACGGTGTGCCATACCTTTGAAACCCAAGGGCAAGTGGTGTCAATAATGTGACATCCCCGCTCATGAAGAAGCTGCATCTCTTGAACAGTTGCTCCAAATGCAGGCAAAATCACGACATCACCCTCACCTACACAAGAGAAATCCTTCACTCCATTTTCAGCAGATATGAAACGCACATTCATATTCCGCAAATGATCATTCACCGAAGGATTGTGAATGATCTCATTGGTTATCCAAATACTCTCATTCGGATAATGACGTCTAGTTTCATAAGCCATAGCAACTGCACGTTCTACGCCCCAACAAAAGCCAAATGCCTCAGCAAGCTTTACTCTTAAGCGACCATGCTCTAGCAAATAGTCGTTATCACGAATTGAGGCAATCAAACTACTTTGATAAGCCTTCTCAAGAGCTTGAGCTCGTTTAGTGGGAGACCCAAAGCCTCTTCTGTTGTACCGGTCAGATCGATGCAACGACCGTTTGAAAGCTTGGGTATCCATAACCATTGAACCAATCCCTTATCTATTGACTTTATTAGTAAGACAAGATGAACACAACAAAAAAGCCTGGCCAATGGCCAGGCTTTTAAGGAAACATCCAGTTTTAACTGATTAATTACCAGCTGAGGCGAAGTCTGGATAAGCCTCCATGCCATGCTCACCAATATCAAGGCCTGAAATCTCTTCCTGCTCGGATACCCTGAGGCCGCCAAACAAGCTACCAATGATTTTCCAAGCAAGCCAACAGGTTATGACTGTAAAAGCCGCATAAGAAACACATCCAATGGCTTGAGTAAAGAGCTGACCAGGCCCATGGCCAGTAAATAAACCTGCATCTGTGTTGAATAGACCAACTGCCAAGGTTCCCCAGACACCACATGTGCCATGAACAGATACGGCACCTACTGGATCATCAATTTGAAGAGAGTCAATGATGGAAACAGAGTAAACCACAAGGATTCCTCCAATCGCACCCATAACCCAAGCTGCCCACATTGAAACTCCATCACAGCCAGCAGTAACACTGACCAAACCTGCAAGGATGCCATTAATAGTCATCGTCAGGTCTGGTTTGCCAGTATTCAACTGACTAATCAAAGTTGCCGCAATGCCGCCTCCAGCCGCACCCAAAGTTGTTGTAACAGCTACATATGGGACAGTCTGATCAAGAGCAAGAACTGATCCACCATTGAAACCATACCAACCAATCCAAAGGACTAAAGCTCCTAGAGTTGCAATAGCCATGTTGTGACCAGGCAATGCCTGTGTTTTTCCATTAACAAACTTCCCAATACGGGGCCCAAGAGCTATTGCCCCAACTAAACCAGCCCAAGCTCCTACTGAATGGACCAAAGTCGAGCCTGCGAAATCAATAAATCCAGCCTGTGCAAGCCAACCATCACCATTCCACTGCCACGATCCAGCAATTGGATAAATAATTGCTGTAAGAACCAAAGAGAACACAACAAACTCACCGAACTTGATTCTCTCGGCAACTACCCCTGAGACAATCGTCGCAGCTGTACCTGCAAAAGCAGCCTGAAATAGGAAGTCAACACTGGGGACAAGCGCTACTGAATCAGTAACTGTTGGGTCAAAAAACAAACCTCCAAACTTCAAAACTCCTGGGATAACCCAGTCAGATTGATACATAACCTGAAAACCAATGAACCAATAAGCAGTCACTGCAAGAGTGAAGACAATAAGGTTCTTAGCCAATATGTTTACTGCATTCTTTTGCCGACACATTCCAGCTTCCACCATGGCGAAGCCTGCATTCATAAAAATGACTAAGACTGCAGCAACCAAGATCCAAAGATTGTTAGCAAGTCCCTCAATGCTGAGGGTAACTTCTGAGTCTTCTGCTGCATGAACAGCAAGGTTAAAAAGCCCAAGGCCGCTAAGAGCAATTGGCACACAGGCCAGCCACATTAAAGATCGATGAGAGCTGAACCCACGAAAGCTACGAAGAAGGAGCATTGGCCCTTCCAAAAGGCTTGCCTCTTGGAGACGAGCAATGCGCCGCCGTGAAGGCGAAGGCAGAGCAGTGGTCATAGAAAAGTGCCTAACTACGAATTAGGTCTGGACGCATAGGTCCAGTATTTACTCTTCAAACATGATTGAAAATTCAAGTCAGCCCAGTCGTCGTTGATACAAAACCTTTTTATGAAGATGAAATCTTTAAACTTCAATTTCAATCGGAATGCATTTGATGTCTCTGATAAGGCCTCGTTCCCTCCCAAGTGATGTGATCACAATGAAAACCAAAGCAACAAGGAATCACCTCAACACCTGCATTCAAAGCCTCTCTAAATAATTTCCCATAAGTTGGATCAGCACTATCGCCAGGTGCAAACCTTTTCAAATCGGATCGACTCAAACAAGGCACTAAGACAGCTCTTGAAGCAGGAAGAACGCCAACAAGCTCTATCAAATGCTTCTGGCCTCTTTCGCTAACAGTGTCTGGGAACACCCCCAAACACCCTTCCCTCCACGTTGTGTTTTTAACCTCCAGATAAATATCCCTAGCATCAGAGTTTCCTCCATGAGGCGAAAGGAGTAAATCAATACGGCTACGCCTATTACTTCCGTAGGTAACTTCTTTACGAATTTCTTTAATTTCCCCAAGTTGGTCCTTCAAAAAACCTGCCTGAATTGCCAATCGAATCAAAGTATTAGGCAATGAAGTATTAACACCCACCCAACAAGGCAAATCATCCACTCCTTGAACTTCAGCCTGTTCCCATGACCAAGACAACTTTCTGGTCGGAGATGGAGCATATCTAAGCCTCACACGACCTCCTAAATTCAGAACACTTCTCATGGGCCCTGTATTTGCACAATGTGCAGTGACGACCTTTCCACTAGTCAATTCAACATCAGCCAAAAAACGCTTATATCTCTTTAGTAAGATTCCTTCTTCCAAAGGAGAGAAGTTGATCAAGGACTTACCTAACATTCACAGCCACATCACTATTGACATAGTGCCCTCCTGAAAGGAGAAAGCGCTAACCATTTCACTTAAATTTCCTGGGCCGAATCAAACATGGCGAGATCTCTAAAGAGAATTGCCCTTGTTGTGACCATGGGGACCCTGCTTAGCAAAGCAGGGGGAATGACCAGACAACTTGTTATTGCAGCCACTTTCGGAGTAGGTGCTGCTTATGACGCATACAACTATGCATATATCCTTCCAGGATTTCTTCTGATCCTCCTAGGGGGAATCAACGGGCCATTTCATACTGCAATGGTTAGTGTTCTCAGCCGAAGGCCTAAAGAGGAGGCCTCTCATGTATTAGCAGCTGTTAACACAATTGTAGGAGGAGCTTTGCTCTTGCTATCGACAATTCTTGTAATTACAGCAGATCCTCTGATCAATCTATTAGGCCCTGGTTTAACTCCAGAGATTCACAGAATTGCTGTTGTTCAACTTCAGATAATGTCCCCAATAGCTCTTTTGGCGGGGCTTATAGGCCTGGGATTCGGCTCGCTAAACGCAACTGAAGAGTTTTGGATCCCTTCAGTATCTCCGCTCCTGTCAAGCATCAGCATCATTGCAAGCCTATTGATCTTTCAACTTCAGATTTCTCCAGAAATTGGGTCGAGTCAATTCGCCATTAAGGGAGGGATTGCTCTTGCTATCGCAACAGTTTTTGGTGCTCTACTTCAATGGTTTATTCAACTACCTAGCTTAATTCGTAAAAAAATCGCTCGAGTCAAATTGGTATGGGATTGGCAACACCCAGGAGTTCAAGAAGTTTGGAAAGTTCTTGCCCCAGCAACTTTTTCATCAGGCATGTTGCAAATCAACGTTTGTACAGATCTTTTTTTTGCATCAGAGATAACAGGTGCTGCGGCAGGCCTCAGCTACGCAAGTCTTTTAATTCAAGCTCCTTTAGGTTTAATCTCGAATGCTTTATTAGCACCTCTACTTCCTACTTTCTCAAAGTTAACTGACCTAGAAAATAGAGCTCAATTAATCAAACGAATTAGGCAAGGTCTATTCATTTCCCTAGGTAGCATGATAATTCTTGGAGCATTATTTATAACACTGGGAGGGCCAATTACAACTTTAGTCTATGAACGAGGTGCTTTCAATAATAAAGCCGTAAGTTTAGTTGAAGGCTTATTAATTGCTTATGGCATTGGAATGCCTACATACCTTTGTAGAGATGTCTTAATAAGAGTTTTCTATGCCTTAGGAGATGGGAAAACACCATTTCGTATCTCGATTGCTGGTATTGGGTTAAACCTAATCTTTGATTGGCTATTCATAGGGGGGCCAACTCCAATTGGAGACCAACTTCCATTTAGCTTTGGTGCTCCAGGCCTGGTTTTAGCAACTGCTTTAGTTAACTTCTTTAGCTGCCTTGCACTCTTGATTAGCTTAGACTTAAGATTAAAAGGCTTACCTCTTAGGAAATGGAGCTTAGATGCACTCCAATTACTAATAGCAGGTATCATAGCAGGCGCAGCTAGCTGGATTTTTAAAAATGATATTATTTGGCCCAAAGATTCTTTGGGAACAGCTACAGAAGTAGCCCTCTCAAGTCTAACTAGTATAGCAATTTTTGGGCTAATCAGTAGCTATTTTGGAATAGAAGAAATCAAATATCCTCTAATAAGCTTAAAAAGAAAACTTCTCACTTTTTTCAATCGCTAAGAAGAACATCCCTATCTTCTCTTACCTGAAGAGGCAACTTAAGTTGATCAAACTCACCTAACTTTGGCCCCTGAACAGAGACGATCCTAGCCTCAATACCAAATTCCTTAAAAGACGCTTCCATTTCCTTAATTAAAGCCTTTTCCACTTGAGCTTCTGCATCCACCACTTTGCCAATTAATCTTTCACCTAATCGCCCAATGCGTTCTCGCATTACTTCTCGTGCATTAGTGACCTCAATTAACAACACAACGAATCTCTTGCTAACGAGAACAACCTTATCGGCAGTAGGGCTCCAAAATCTCTTCTAAATCAAAAAGCTGACTAGAAGGGATCAACCTTGCCAATGGTAAGCGGCTATTTCCTCCAGCCAACTGAACCTGCACTGACTCCAATCCATAACGGGCTGCAACATTCGCTCCCTGGTCCAACTTTGCACTACATTCCAAAGCAAGAGCCTCAGATAAACCAGCATCACTCAAATAAAGATGCCAACTAGCTATTTGAATGTAAATGCGATCCCCTATAGAGGCCTGAAGTTCCCGCAAGTCAGCTGAATCAAAAGTCATTTAAATCTTCAAAAGAATCAGGTTTGGCACTGTGCTCACTAATCGCAGCCTTTTCTAAATGCCATAAGACACTCTGAGAAGGAAGAGGTCTCCAAAAAAGAAGTGAGCAGCAAGCTTCTTGAGGTCTTCATGACCTTATTCCTTGGAGGTCAACACCATACAGAGAACACATTATTGCCTAATTATCCAATTATTTGAATGAATGAGTTGACGAAGGCCCCCTTAATAGAGTCTTATGAAAACTTTGATGCGCCTGTAGCTCAGCGGATTAGAGCATCTGACTACGGATCAGAGGGTCGGGAGTTCGAATCTCTCCAGGCGCGTTCAAAACTGCCCTAAGGGCAGTTTTTTTGTGAATTCCTAGATCTAGGAAAGCAAAAGGTTTGTGAAGTCCATTAGATCCATGTCTACGATCTCAAAACTTCTCATGCAAAAAATGGAGGGTATCTTCCTTGCTCCCAATTAATACCGCCTTACAGGACTCGGACAGTGCCATTGCCAGCTTAATCAATCTGGAGCGGCAACGACAAGAAACTCATCTAGAGCTAATTGCAAGTGAAAATTTCACTTCTCAAGCTGTTATGCAAGCCCAAGGCTCTGTGTTGACAAACAAATATGCAGAAGGGTTGCCTTATAAGCGTTACTACGGGGGCTGTGAACATATAGACGCCATTGAAGAGTTGGCTATCCAACGAGCCAAGCAATTATTTAAAGCTGAGTGGGCAAACGTACAACCGCATAGCGGAGCTCAAGCAAACTTCGCGATATTTCTGGCGCTTCTTCAGCCAGGAGACACGATCATGGGGATGGATTTATCACATGGAGGACATCTGACGCACGGGTCTCATGTCAATGTGAGTGGGAAATGGTTCAAAGTTGTTAATTATGGAGTTGATGGGAGCACCCACCAACTTGATATGGAATCCATTCGCAAAAAGGCTCTCGAACATCGGCCAAAGCTCATCATTTGTGGTTATTCGGCTTATCCCAGAATTATCGATTTCGAAGCCTTCCGCTCAATCGCCGATGAAGTTGATGCATATTTGCTGGCTGATATAGCTCATATCGCGGGTTTAGTCGCAGCAGGGGTTCACCCCAATCCCGTTCCTTTCTGCGATGTAGTCACAACGACTACTCACAAAACTCTTAGAGGGCCCCGAGGCGGACTAATCATCTGTCGAGATAAAGATTTTGGCCGTAAATTCGACAAAGCTGTATTCCCAGGAACTCAAGGGGGGCCCCTTGAACATGTCATTGCTGCAAAGGCAGTTGCTTTTGGAGAAGCTCTTAAGCCAGGGTTTAAAACTTATTGCCACCAAGTAGTAACAAATGCAAAAGTCTTGGCGAAACGAATCCAGGACAGAGGTATTGAAGTTGTTAGCAAGGGTACTGATAATCACATAGTCCTACTAGACCTTAGATGTATTGGCATGACTGGGAAAGAAGCAGACCTACTTATTAGTGAAGTTAACATTACTGCAAATAAAAACACTGTTCCTTTTGATCCAGAATCGCCTTTTGTAACTAGTGGGCTCAGGCTAGGAACAGCTGCTCTGACAACAAGGGGATTTACAGAAGAGGCCTTCAAAGAAGTTGCAGATGTAATTGCCAATAGGTTGCTTAATCATCAGGAAGCTTCTTCCAAAGATGACTGCACGCAAATTGTAAAAGATCTTTGCCGAAGATTTCCCTTATACAAAGAAAACTTATAGTCTTCAATCAGGTTTAAATGTCCAATATATTCCAACTCAATTTATTTAGATATTTTCTCAATAAAGAGTCAATTACATGGATATCAAAACCAATCAGGGTAATTCAGAAGTCGAGGTTATCTGCATAGGAACCGAGCTGCTTCTTGGAAACATCCTTAACTCAAATGCACGCTGGCTTGCTGAAGAATTAGCAGCGCTTGGTCTCCCACACTTTCGACAACTAGTGATTGGAGATAATCCTATTAGATTAAAAGATGCATTATTGGAATCAGCTAAGCGAGCTAGATTTTTAATAACAACTGGTGGCTTAGGGCCTACACCCGACGACCTCACAAAAGAATCTATTGCTGAAGCCTTTAACAGTCCTCTTGAAGAGAGAGAAGAAATTCTGAAGGATATTCAAAATAAACTTAAAATTTCATCAAAAATATCATCTAGTAACACCAAGCAAGCCTTGTTTCCCCCTGGTGCAGAAATTATTCCAAACCGAACTGGAACTGCCCCAGGGATGATATGGAGTCCAAATCCAGAATTTACAATCCTCACCTTCCCAGGAGTCCCATCTGAACTAAAAGACATGTGGCGTCAAACTGGCGCACCATGGCTGAGAAATAACTCAGAAAAAACTCAAATTTTCATCAGTAGAGTTATGCACTTCGCTGGTATTCCTGAATCAACTCTTGCAGAGTCCATAGAAGATCTTTTAGATAGCAATAATCCAACAATTGCACCCTATGCTGGTCTAGGCCAAGTGAAATTACGTTTAACTGCCAAAGGAGAAAGTCTGGACAAAGCAAATGCACTTCTCAAGCCTTTAGAGAAGAAGTTATGTGATCGAATGGGTCTTAAGTTCTTTGGGTTAGACAATGACAGCTTGGCTTCAGTTGTCTTAGATCTTCTTCGTAAAAGAGGTGAAAAACTTGTAGTAGCAGAATCATGCACTGCTGGTGGAGTAGGTGCTGCCCTTGCAGCCATCCCAGGTGCATCAGATGTCTTCATAGGAGGAATAATTGCGTATAGCAATGAAACCAAGCAGAAAATGCTTGAAGTACCCCTTGCATGTCTTGAAGAGCATGGAGCTGTTTCCGATGATGTAGTTCAAAAAATGGCTTTAGGAGCACAAGAAAAGCTTGGAGCGGATTGGGCAATCGCAATAAGTGGAGTCGCAGGCCCTAGCGGAGGAACTATTTCCAAACCAGTTGGCTTGGTTCATATTGCTGTTGCAGGGCCTCAAGGCTGTAAAGCTGTATCAGAAAACTTTGGCTCTCATAGAGAAAGAATTGAGATCCAACAGCTTAGTGTTGTTAGAAGCCTTGATCGTCTGCGCTTGGATCTGCTTGAGCGGAGCTAAGGTCGTCGCCTATTGATATTCATTTGAAATCTTGAGCTCAGGCACGCTCTTCGACAAAGTTTGGGATTTACATCAGGTAGCAAAACTGCCTGGAGGTTCAAGCCAACTGTTTATAGGACTGCATTTAATCCACGAAGTGACTAGTCCTCAGGCCTTCGCAGCACTAAAAGACAAGGGTTTGAATGTCTTTTGTCCTGACCGGACAGTAGCAACTGTCGATCACATCGTTCCGACTACGAATCAAAATCGTCCTTTTTCAGACCCCCTGGCTGAAGAAATGCTGGTCACCTTGGAAAGTAATTGTCTTAATCACGACATCAAGCTGTATGGAATTGGTAGCGGACATCAGGGAATAGTTCATGTAATCGCTCCCGAACTTGGGCTTACTCAACCTGGCATGACAATCGCATGTGGAGACTCTCATACCTCAACACATGGAGCTTTTGGTGCAATTGCATTTGGGGTAGGTACCAGCCAGGTTCGTGATGTTCTAGCTAGCCAAAGTTTGGCGATGAACAAACTTAAAGTCCGACGCATATTCGTAGAAGGTAACCTTAATGAAGGGGTTTATGCGAAAGATTTAATTCTGCACATCATTCGCGAGTTAGGGGTAAAAGGAGGTGTCGGTTATGCATATGAATTTGCAGGCCCAGCGATACAAGCGCTTTCCATGGAGGAGAGAATGACTATATGCAATATGTCTATAGAGGGGGGAGCTAGATGTGGATATATCAATCCTGATGAAGTGACTTTCGAATATCTACAAGGGCGCCTTTGTGCTCCTATAGAAGACAGCTGGAACCGAGCAACTAATTGGTGGAGAAGCCTTTGTAGCGAAGAAAATGCAATATTTGACGACGAGGTGCTCCTTAATGCAGCAAAGATTGCTCCAACAGTCACTTGGGGTATTACACCTGGGCAATCCATCTCTATTGATGAAAATATCCCTACTCCAGATTGCCTAGAACAAAGTGACCGATCAATCGCTGAAGAGGGTTATAAATATATGGGCCTAAGACCAGGCACCCCTATCAAAGGCACACCTGTTGATGTCTGTTTTATCGGCAGTTGTACTAATGGGAGGATTAGTGATTTGCAAGCTGCTGCCAAAATCGCAAAAGGCCAGAATGTTGCCAGAGGTGTAAAAGCTTTTGTAGTTCCAGGGTCAGAGCAAGTTGCCCAAGAAGCAAAAGCAGAAAGACTAGATGAAATCTTTAGAGAAGCTGGATTTGAATGGCGAGACCCTGGATGTTCCATGTGTCTTGCAATGAATCCTGATCGTCTTGAGGGCAGACAAATCAGCGCTAGTTCAAGCAACAGGAATTTCAAAGGTCGTCAAGGATCTTCAAGTGGTAGAACATTATTAATGAGTCCTGCAATGGTTGCTGCAGCCGCAATAACAGGTGAAGTTACTGACGTGAGGATACTTCTCAACAAAGCCCTTTAGTTCTCTAAGTATCAACAAGTAATGGACTCAAACTCATCATTTCCAAAAGGAAAAATACAAAATATTCGTGGTAGATGTTTAATTCTAAGTGGAGATGATATAGATACAGATCGAATCATCCCAGCTCGTTTCCTCAAATGCGTAAGTTTCGAAAACCTAGGGGAACAAGTCTTTGCAGATGACCGTAAGGAACTAAATGGGGATCATCCATTTGATCAAAAGATAAATAAAGGAGCATCAATTCTTATAGTTAATCAAAATTTTGGATGTGGGTCTAGTCGAGAGCATGCTCCACAGGCACTTATGAGATGGGGAATACGTGCAATTATTGGACAGAGTTTTGCAGAAATATTCTATGGGAATTGCTTAGCACTTGGAATCCCATGTGGAACAATGTCAGAGCATAAGATCGCTACCTTAGAAACTATTATTTCAGAAAATCCAATGGAAGAATGGAAATTAGACCTTAACCAAGAAACATTAAATAATCACAAAACTAGTCTGGGATTAAATTATCAGCCTGGGGCTCTAGAAATGCTTAGAACTGGCCGTTGGGATGCAACATATCAACTCACCTCAAACTCAGACAAGTTAACCCAAAAATTAAAAAATCTTCCTTACTTAAATCAATTCAATAATTAATAAAGCTATTAAGTCCCAAATATAAATTTGGCCTATATCTCTAAATCAGTAATATCATTAGTGGCAACTTGTGGTTGTTCAAGGAATGGAACTCCTGTGCCATTAAAATTAAAATCGTTAAGACGAATGCCAAATCCTCCAATGCCTTTATAAGGGTTATAATAAAGAGCTAATTCATATGATCTCCTTTGCCAACTTAACTGAAACTTGGAGTTGATTGCTTTACCAAAATATTGAGACCCTCCATCAATATTTAATTCAAAATCAGTATTCAGAACCAAAGGTCCTATTAATTGTTGAGACAGGCCAATAGCTACTGTGGCAAGATCTACTGCCTGGTCAAAGTGGAATGGGCTTTCACCTTGTTTTAATTTTGCTCCGGCTAAAATCGATAATTTAGTGTAATCAAAAAACTTCTTAGTAAAGTTACCCAAAGTCAAAGTTGGTCCAAACTTCATTCCAATGGTATTTTGATTTTGACCATTCCCATAAACAGAATAGGATGAATTTAGATATGTATCCAACCAAAGTCCAGGTACTATTGGAGCAGGAGAATATCTCAATAGGTCCTTCTCAAGCAATTTAGCTTTTTCCCCACTATAAATAGGAATTCGACTATTAATTTGGCCATAAATGTTACCCCTCCAAAGGTCTTTCATACTGCTATTGCCTAGAGCTTCTGCTTGATATTTACCTGCTCCTAGCCTTACAAGATAGTTAATTTTGGAAAGCCACATATTCTTCGATCCCTTCTTTTCTAAAAACGCTCCATAAGCTGTGTAGATATCAGTTCTCCCAAGAGATCCATTCCAAGCTCTATACCTATAGGCGCCAAATATATTAACATCAACTTCCCTTAATAGAGGCATTTCATAAGTCTTATCGATACCTGTCCAAAATCTACTTGCCTGTGCAAGCCTTTCCCGGTTAAAACTACTTATATTTGCATTTAGATTCGTTCCCCAACCATATAAATCCCCTTTAAGTCTTGCCTTCAAACCAAACAGGTCACTTGTTTTAGCTAAGCTATTTTCATTAGAGCTATATATTGAATCCTTAGGAGATGCATAACTATTTGTCGAGCCAAATAGTGCACGTTGGAGCAAAATTTGAGGCTGAACTGATAAAGTATATTTTTTGTTTAGCTCAAATGGTTTCAAATCAAGTCCTGCATATAGACCATCTCTATCTTTGTTATCTATACCAAATAACCATCTGCTTTCAACCTGTTCATCAGTAATACGTTTTTTAGTGATAAATGGGATCCTTATTTTCTCCTCAAGGACTAATCTGCTTCGCCTACTACTTATAAGAAGATCACCTTGATCCTCCTCTAGCAAAGTAACACCATAGGCCTCAATTCTAGTCTGTGTAGGAGTGAACGGATCATTTGAAAAGCTAATTCGATCAGCTTCCCATCCATTCTTATTTAGAACTAACTTATTAGCTTGAAATCGCCATCTAGTAATAGAGCCTGAAATAAATCGACCAATCCTTGATTGATATAGATTTGAGCTAATCCCTAACACTCTTGAACTCCTTTCGCTGCCACCTATTGAAGCTTTAATAATAAAATTGTCCTTTAAGATGACTTTTGTAATATTGCGCTTAATGCCATTTTCTAACTCTTTATTAGGTGAAAATATCTGACTTTGATGTTGAGATAGAAGAGTATTTTGACCTTTTGCTACAGGCGATTCAGCTAATAATGGATCTGAAATATTTTTTAGGCTTTTCCTTGAGGAATTGTTTTTTAATTCTTCCAAGAAATTACTTAGGTCTATCACTCCATAAACTTGGTTAAGCTCACCTTGCCTTTTTAAAAGGTTGTAGGTCAAAGAGTTTGCCTGAAAATATTGACCTCCTTTTTGCAAACGAACCCTTCCTCTTGCCTGAAGACTCTTAAAATCCTTATCTAACTCAATACGATCTGCTCGAAGGAGAAAACCATTAATCGAAGCTTTAGCCCTGCCAGATGCTACAAAAAGTTGACGAGCAGAGTCATAACTCTGACGATCAGACTGCAACCTTAAATCTCTAGGAGTAGAGATAAGATCCAGTTGGTCCGATTTAACTGTGTCTTCTTCAGATCCGGTTGATTTTTGAGAAGATTGCTTCGATCCTCTTGATTGAAGCGGATTACTAATTAAAGAATCAGTCTCTGGGTATTTTTCGCCTGACGCCAAAAGCCCTTCAGAATGCATGAAAATCATGCCTACTGAAGACACAAACCCTATAGCCCTTAAATGAGGGCCTATCACCACCACAAGCTTTCCGTCAAAGCAGCTGATCTTGACATGAAGATTTAACACACTGGATCAACCCAGACCAGTGTGTGGTGTGACTTAAAGAGGTTTCAATCCAAAACGATCAGTCTTGAGGACCCTCAAGATCCTTCCTGGCTGGAGTTCGAGTGGGATCGCTAGCCAAGAAGCCAAACAGAAAGACCGTAATGAAAAAGAAGACGACCGTGTAAACGGAGATCTTTAGGGCAAGCATGAATACCGACCACATCTATGGAATCGACATCATCTTATGAGGCAAAACAGCCAAATCACTATCAAAAGGTGGGAGAACACCCTTTGATTGGGGTGGATTGAAATGTTTCTAAGTCGCAAAGTTTGCTTCTAGAGGCCTTACTCCCCTAGGAGAAACAAGTACCTAACTAGACTTTGGGAGGAAATAACAATCAAATCATCCTCAATCGTCATGATCGTCGAAAGGGTCATCTAGTCGCCTAGCAGGTGGGCCAAAAGACGTGTAGATGCCAAAGCCTGTGAGGCCAAACAAGATGGTCAGCATTGTTACTGCCATCCACAAAGCTGGTGAAGCTATTTCCATCAAAACTTTCGACAGGGTCGTTCATTAAAGGGGCAAGTCTCATACAATATCGAAACTCCATCATTAAATGAGGCCAAAGCTTCGTCATGGGACAAAAAACCGCACTTGGAAGTCTTCTTAAATCCATTGGCAACTCTGGCCAAGGCAAGGTTGTGCCTGGCTGGGGAGCCGTTCCTGTAATGGCTTTCGTTGGAGTATTGCTACTGGTTTTTCTGGTTATCATGCTCCAGGTTTACAACCAGTCACTACTCTTCCAAGGATTCACCGTTGATTGGAATGGTGTTTAAAAACAATCTGCAGTTCTAAAGAGCTGGAAAGCATCAATGAATGTATTTGGAGTTGGCCTGCCTGAAATCGCAGTCATTGGTGCTTTGGCTCTTATTGTTTTTGGTCCAAAGCGACTTCCAGAACTTGGTCGGTCGCTTGGGAAAACTCTTAAAGGGTTTCAAGCAGCCTCCTCCGAATTTGAACGTGAGATCCAAAAGGCCATGTCAACAGAAGAGTCAGAAGTAAAAACTTCAGAGCAACCTGAGCAGAAAAGTTCATCTGAAAACAAATAACGTGTCGATGAAGGCCAATAATCCTCGACCTACTTGACCACATGAGTGCAGAGGATTTTCGGTTGTTGGTAGGTCTAGGCAACCCTGGGAACAAATACAAACACACACGCCATAACATTGGATTTATGGCACTTGAAAAACTTGCCAACCAAGAAGGTGTTGCTTTTCGTGAACGAAAAAAACTTCATGGATATTTAGCTGAAATAACTTTGGGAACTGGGGTCCTTCGACTACTTATGCCAAATACATTTATGAATGACAGTGGACGTGCAATTAGAGCCACATTGGATTGGTTTGACCTAGAAATTAGCCAATTACTAATCCTTGTAGATGATATAGACCTACCTCTTGGGCGACTTAGATTACGGAAACAAGGCAGCTCAGGCGGGCACAATGGTCTTCGGAGCACTATTCAACATCTTGGTACCGAGAATTTTTCTCGGCTAAGGATAGGCATTGGAGCTCCAGCCACGCTTGCATCAGAGCGAAAAAGACTAACTGTGTCTCATGTACTAGGGAATTTCACAGCAAAAGAGGAACTATTAGTAGATAAAGTTACTAATGAAGTACTCCATAGCTTGGAATCTATACAACGTCTTGGCATAGAGAAAGCAAGTAATTCCATCAATTCCTTTAAACCAGAAGATTTGTAGCAAAGATGAGTCAACTTCCTGCAACGACAGCACATCTAAGAATACTTAGACAAAGTTTTTCTGAGCAATTTCTCAATGGAGAGGTTTCTGCAGGGGGATTTGAATGGCAATTCACATGGCAATTCGATCGTGGCGAATTAAATGTTCAACCTTCTCTTGGGAAAGCACTAATTGAAGATGCACTGTTACGATTTCTACTAAAAGCTGATTATCATTTAGAACCTGGTGGGGATTACATATTTACAGTCAGGTCCAAATTCTAAAATCAGGTTTTTCGGGCCAACTAAGCTTCTTATACAAATGATCCTCCAACAAAACCAAAGCTGCGACTGCATCTAATGGGTCTCTAGGCAATAACAACCCTCTTGGTATCCAGCTTAATAATCTCGGCAAAGGCCAAAGCTCAAAATATCTATAACGAGCTCTTAATGTCGTTCCCTTTTCTTCAACAACCTTCAGATTTGCTTGTCCCCTTAACCACTTCTCCCAAAGTTTGCTAGTAGTCCCATTTCCTAAAAAAATTGTTATTATATTATAATTTTTAATCCAAAATATTATAAGTTCTTGAACTTTATCCTTTGAAGCCACCTTACCCTCTAAAACAATACATTCATCAATATCTGCCAAAACTAAACCGCACTTATCCCTTCCTGGGTCTATAGATACAACCATCTTCATAATTTATACTTAGCGAGGTCTTTGGCATTCTTTCCAGAGAACTGCAATCTCACCGAAACTGGGTCTGCAGTATCACTAGTTTGTGTTGCGACTGCTTCTAGTTCAACCCTTCCTGACTTGCTTTTTATTAAGGTTCGTCCTAATCGATTGATTGAACTTGGATCGAACTGAAGTCTAGAAACAATAGACCCCCGACGCTTTACCTCTGACAATGCCGCGGCTAACAATAATTTAATGCGCCTACTAACCTCGTCAAAGTTTCGATCTTTTGGTTCAAAAATAGTAGAGCTAATTACCTCACCTTGCCGAACTATGGTGATATTTCTTCTTACCTCTGGAAATGCATAAATAAACTTTTCTCCTAACAATACATTTGCAGCAGAGCGAAAATTAACGACCCAAGTACCTTTTTTTGAAATAATTTGCTCTAATCTATTTATATCTTCTTTCGGAACTAAAAGAATCTGCTTATTTGGCTTTTCATTTGGTCTAACCCTTCTATAAGCTTCTAGATTTGCTTGCTGCAGAAGTTTATCAATGATTTTCTTGGCCTGATCAACATTGCCCAACTTAATAGTTGCTATCGCTAAAAGCTGGCCGCTGCTAAGAACAACATCTCCACTTCGCAGTGCAATTAGATTTTGTTCAAGTTGTTTTAGCTCTTTCTCGCCAGAATCAATTCTGGCCTCTAACCTTTTCCTCTCTTTCTTAAGCGGTGCAAGTGCCAGTCGACTCTCTTTAAGTTTAGATTGAAGATCATCTAATTCAAATAATCCAACTCGTAACTGTCTACTCACTAACAACATAAAGCCAAATGAGATTGAACTAATCAAACTCCCGGTCAGTACTGTTATAAGCACTGCTGTTCTTCGTGGCCTTAAGTTAAATATGCTCAGTCTTGCTTTCCCTACGCGACTACCAAGCAAATCACCGAGTGTGGACAAGATTCCACCCAGCAGAAGCAAAATAAAAATCAGTAGCCAACCTGTCACGTCAAAAGGCGGGTGGTGTATTCATTTAAGCCAGCCCGTCGGAAACCTGGATTAAATGATTGATCAGTTAAAGCGTTTCGCTAAGGCTATTGGATCCAAGACCGTGATTTTCTTACGGTCAATCTTTACAAGGCCTGAATTACGTAAATCTCCCAACAATCTGGTAATAGTTACTCGAGTTGATCCTATTGCCTCAGCAATTGCTTGATGTGAAAGACGAAGATCAATTGTGATACCACTTTCACCTGGTTGTCCAAAATCCCTACATAGCACAAGTAGAAAGCTCACTAAACGAGAAGACATATCTCGGTGAGTAAGAGTCTCAATCATGGTTTCGGTTTGTAAAATCCGACTAGAAAGGCCCTGAAGTAGCAGCAAGCCAACAGTTGTATCATCTTCAATCGCTTTTCTCACTGATGTTGCAGGGGCTGTGATCATTTCAACCCTTGTAAAGGCTATTGCATGATAAAAACGATCTGACCGCTGACCTGTAAGTAAAGAAAGGACGCCAAAGAGGCTGTTCTCTCGAAGCAAAGCTACTGTGATCTCCTCACCTGATTCATAAACTCTGGATAGCCTTACGGCCCCCCTTCTTATCAAATAAACTCTTTCAGCAGGATCACCAGGGAAAAAGATCGTTTTAGCTCTATTAACTAATTCCGTGCTAGCCCCTTCAAGACCTCGGATTACATCCTGCAGAGTCCTTGATGAAGGAACCTCCTGGCCCTTCATCAAGTTGGGAGCCCCTGGCCCAGAAGGCGGTGGTGGGGCATATCGGCTAAAGCCAGAGGTTACGCCGGCCATTTCGGCGAAGCAGATTTGAAGACGCTAATTAGAGAAACCCTAAACTCCTGTAGCAATAATGACTGTTTTCAGCCTTTCTGGCTTAAAGCAGAAATCTGAGCTACATGTAAACCCTGCAAACCAGGTTCAGCTAAATCAAGAAGAGTATTCAAATTATGCCTTGAAAAAGGTGCCCTCTCAGCGTTGCCCTGAAGCTCCAAGAAACGCCCTGCATCATCCATAACTACATTTAAATCAACATCTGCTCGTGAATCTTCACTGTAATCAAGATCCAACAAAGGCTGACCTTCCACCAAACCTACTGAAACGGCAGCAACCTGACCTCTAAGAGGCTGCCTAGGCAAATCCCCTCGATCAATTAAACAAGAGCACGCTCGGTGCAACGCTATCCAAGAACCTGTAATGGCTGCGGTTCTAGTACCTGCGTCTGCCTGAATCACATCGCAGTCAATCAAGAAAGTCCTTTCTCCTATCAATTCCATATCAAGAACTGCCCTCAGAGAGCGGCCTATAAGTCGCTGGATTTCCTGAGTCCTTCCTGAAAGTTTGGAAAGTTCCCTCGAATGCCGTTTTGGAGTAGATCCAGGCAAAAGCCGATACTCAGCACTCAGCCAACCTTTGCCAGAACCTTTTCGCCAGGTGGGCACCCCCTCCTCAACGCAAACACTACAAAGAACAGACGTAAATCCTGTTTGAACAATCAAAGAACTCAAAGAAAATCCCATCGGATCCCATTGGACTTGGAAAGGTCTCAAAGCCTCAGGTAAGCGGCCATTTAAACGAGTCTTAGTAGAAGGATGCATACAGAACGCGAAAGAAATTCCGAAGAGCCTCGAGCAGAGGGCAGCGCAAGCACTATGGATAGTGTCATAAACCTTGTGAAACTGCATCACCCCGCTAGATTTACAGAAACAAAATCTTGATTGATTCTTGGAATATTAATGACAGCGAGCCTGATTCCCAACCAACTCTCTAACGATCAACCTCTAAAAGGTCGGACTGCAGCATTAAGGGCTGTTGAACAAACTAGTGATAGGGCATCACTTCATTTAGTTGTTCCTGAAGGTCAACTTCAGGTTCATACAGCGCCTTATCGCGGAAGCTTTTCTGGAGTTCTTAGTGAAGCCTTACGGGCAGCCGGCTTGGGTAGTCAAGTGATGATTGTTCAGTTCCTAAAAGGGGGCGTCAATCAAGGGCCTAATGGAATTGTTGAGCTTTGCGGGCGACTTGAATGGCTAAGGCCATCCATACCCTGCTGCCTTCCTCAAACATCCTTTGATCAAATCGAGAATGAGAGCACAACCAACCTCGAAAAAGCTGTTGAAGAAGTCTGGATGATCTGTAGAAATCGATTACTGAAAGGTGATCTAGATCAATTGGTTTTAGAAGAAGTTGGCCTTGCCATTAGCCTCGGATATCTCAAAGAAGAAGATTTGATCTCCACTCTTGAAAAACGCCCACCTGCCATGGATGTCATCCTTACTGGCCCAGCTATTCCAGAACGAATAACCTCAATGGCCGATCAAGTTACCGAATTGCGCTCAGGGATCTAATGCTAAAAAACGACCGCTGGATAAATGAAAAAGCAGAAGCGGGTATGCTTGTGCCTTTCCAGGCTGGCCTAATTCGACACTTAAAGCCAGACTCAAATGAACTGCCAGTACTAAGCTTTGGCTGTTCTTCTTATGGATATGATCTTAGACTTTCATCAAAAGAGTTCTTAATTTTTCGTCATGTTCCTGGGACAGTAATGAATCCCAAGAGGTTTAATTCATCGAACCTAGAGTCAACAACATTACATAAAGATGAAGATGGTGAATACTTCATTCTTCCAGGACATTCTTATGGGTTAGGTGTGGCCTTAGAAAAAATGAAAGTTCCGCCAAATATAACTGTAATTTGTCTTGGGAAAAGTACTTACGCACGACTAGGAATCATCGTAAACACGACTCCAGCCGAAGCAAGTTGGGAAGGTCATCTAACACTTGAATTTAGCAATAGTTCAGGAGCAGATTGTCGCATTTATGCCAATGAAGGTATATGTCAACTTCTTTTCTTTGAAGGTGACCCATGTGAAACAACCTATAGCGACAGAAAAGGTAAGTATCAACATCAACCCGAACGTGTTACCCTCGCAAAAATTTAACTATGGGCACAGTTGAACTTATATCTGCGACACCAGATGCAGAGAAGACAATGGCATTTATTGCAAGGGTAAGCAATCCCAAAAATCAGGCTAATAATAATTTTGAGAAGTTACTTCAATACTGCATAAACCATGAGCATTGGAGTGTATTTGAGCAAGCTTATATGACCCTTCAAATTGAAACCAACAGAGGAATTGCGGCTCAAATTCTTAGGCATAGATCATTTACTTTTCAAGAGTTTTCTCAACGTTATGCTGATAGCACTCAACTAGGGGAAATCCCAATGCCAGAATTAAGGCGTCAAGATATAAAGAATAGACAAAACTCTATTTCAGACTTACCTGATTCTATAACAGCTAATTTCCAAGCAAAGATTAAAGAGCACTTCAGCAGTTCAATAAGCTTATATGAAGAAATGCTTGACTCAGGTATAGCAAAAGAATGCGCAAGATTCATACTGCCCCTTGCAACTCCAACAAGAATCTACATGACTGGCTCCTGTAGGTCATGGATCCATTACATCAAATTAAGGTCAGGGCATGGAACTCAAAAAGAGCATATGGAAATTGCAAATGGATGTAAAAGGATCTTTTGCGAGCAATTTCCTACTGTTGCTTTAGCTGTAAAATGGATTAATTAATCCCCAAAAAGAAGGTTATTAAATATTTGCTTAGCCTTTAATAATGACTTCTCGGCCCTTTATCAAAATCTATTGTTTTTTGTGAGTTCATCTCTGATGAATTTATAATTTTACTTGTCCTGCCATCAATTCTCCCATTAGGCAAGACCTCCCCGGCAACAAGTGCTGAGACTAATTTCTCCAGCCTATTCAGGTCTTGAATGCCTACAGAGGTACCTTTTAAATCACCATTTGCATTAAAGAAATTCATCTGTGGTATTCCATTAACTTTATAAAGATCAATCAAATCCTGCCATCTTGTGTTGTCTACATTTAGCAAAACAATATCGACTTTGTTTCTATAGGAGGCCTCTATTTGCTTTATATCTGGTGCCATTGCCAAGCAAGCCTCACACCAATCAGCATAAAATTCAAAGACTGTTGGACGGCCATTAGACAAAGCAATCTCAGGTTGAAGTGATCTTCTCGCCAGATCATCTATTGGATTCCTTTCATTAATGTTGACTCTCAATAGGAAAAGCAATGTCGCAAGAATAAAAGCAAAGACAAGGAGAAAAATTCTCTGCCCCTTTCCAAGTAAAGAGGTCTCAGAGACATCGGCCATACGACATTTCATGCTGAACTCACTTTGGCATTTTTTTCAGCTAATTGTCATTGCGACTTGATGACAGGCTTCTTCTAAAGCACAAAGCTCTGGCAAAGGTTGCTTATTTCTCAAGAAAAGCCCTCTATAAACAGGTAATCCCTTCTCAAGAACGTAACCTTCTCGTTCAGTTTTTACTCCTAGCGGGTTGACAGGCAGCCATTCAGAATCTTGTCCAGCCAGACGATTAAAACAACCACTAAATTCAATCAAGCGAATCATTGGCTCGACAACTTCTTTTAAGTCACTTTGAATAAATAGCTCTCGCTCTTCTTGAAGTGCTCCAGCAATTGATAGAAGTAAAGAAGGCTGAAGCACTCTCCTCTTCTGATGACGCTTTTTCAACCAAGGGTCAGGGAATTGGATAGAAACTCTTATCAATAGATTCTTTTGCAGGCTAGCCAACCATTCCTCAAGGCTTACATTCGCATTGCAAAATAAAAAATGAAGATTGGTCAATCCCAATTGAGCTCGTTTACGTTCAGCTGAGATAACTAATGGATGTCGTATCTCCAAGCCTAAAAAATTACATTCTGGATTCATAGCAGCCAAAGACAATAAAAAGGAGCCACGAGCAGAGCCAATATCTACATGAATAGGCAAACAAGGATTTTCAAATAATTGCGTTGGGTCAGGCAGCTGTAAGGGAAGCTGAAAAAAACGACTTAATGGGTTGACATGTTGTCTCACTTTAAAAAAATCCAGACAGCGAATCTGAACACCGAAAGTACCTCAATAGAAGACTTAGCAAGTTCAACCCTTTGACGGCTCCTCTAGAAAAAGAATATCCCAACTCAAAAAAAAGAAGAAAAGAAAGAAGTTCTATTGACTTGAGCCTAAACATTCTTGAATTAGTGATCCAAGCATTGATAATGTTTGCTTCAGGAAATTTTCTCTTGTGGACGATCTCTCGTATCGCACTCTTGTCTGGCTTACCTATCGTTTGGCCGCAACATTTGCCCTTGGGCTTCCCTTGATACTCCTTGTTTGGGCCTCAGCACAAAAAGAATCCTCAATGGTCAGATTGCTAACTATCTACTGGAAGATCTCAAGTCTTATGGCCATAAGCATTTTATTACTAACTAATCAAAGACCTATTGGTTATTTGACTTCCTTTCTAGCTCCACTCTTGATGGTAATTTCTGTTTGGTTTTGGACAGACCTAAATGAAGAATTAGAAGATCTTCCTCC
Organism: Prochlorococcus sp. AG-409-L18; assembly: GCA_003215535.1. Lineage (GTDB taxonomy): Bacteria > Cyanobacteriota > Cyanobacteriia > PCC-6307 > Cyanobiaceae > AG-409-L18. The sequence continues at coordinate 16,762 of QCKG01000012.1, read as the reverse complement.
TTTAAGAGGTCTACCCTTAACAGTAAAGCTCTGGCGCTGGTCTCTTAGTGCGTTTGGAATAGTTGCTACGTCTTTAACTTTTTTTAGCTTGCCTTGTCTCAAAAACAGTGCAGGAGCAACTTGTAATGCTTGGCTCGAAGTACCCAAGGGACTTCACCAAATATTAGAACAATTATTTGAATTCCTCTTCGGAGCCAATTGGTCTGAAGCATTAGCGGCTTTTGTTGGATATATTGCATTAATTGCTTATTTGATTGGAATCTTACAATGGCTACTAGTTCGACTACCGAAACAAGGAAGAATTGCAGGTGATTTTTAATGATTAAATATTAAGCTACCTTTATTGATACAAATATTGAATACTTAGGCCACTAGAGAGAAAACTGACAAGAGATACCTCCCTAAAAAATATTTGACCTAATAAATTTATCAAATTAAAGCCTATTAATTACTTGAATACATCGGGCGCATATCCGTCCAGATGCATTACTGGTTTCTATATTGGTTTCATAGTGCCAACACCGATCACATTTCTTACCACGAGCGCGATTCACATCAATAATTCCTAACTCAGTTTCTTTACTAACTAATATTTCTGCCCAAGGTTCGCCTCCAATTTGTAATTGTGATACCAACATCCAATCTCTTAAAACATCCACTTCAGGGACACCTTTATCATGCAACCAATGAATTGCTTCTAAAAGGTCTTTCTCTCTTGATTCGATTCGAACAGCCGCCTCTAGGGCTGCCCCAAGATCATACTTAGACCGACAATCCTCCAAAACCCTATTTACAGAGCTTCTTAGTTCTCGTAATTTGGAAACTGGCTTATTTAAAGAGTCATCTCTCCAAGTGTCTGGTATATTTGGCCAACCTCTAAGGAAAACAGACTCCTCTTCAACTTTATAAGGAATATTTTGCCATATATCTTCTGACATATGACATAATACAGGAGCAATTACACCTGCAAAATTCTCAATAATTAATGACATAACTGTTTGACAGGTTCTCCTTCTATAGTCATTTGGTGCACTTACATAAAGCCTATCTTTTGCAATGTCTAAATAAAAATTAGATAGATCAACAACACAAAATCCTTGTATTAATTGAAAAAATTTCGAAAAGTCATAATCATTAAATGCTGATGTGATTTCGTCCAATACTTCTGAGGTGCGGTTAAGCATCCATTTGTCTAATAATGGCAAATCATCAATCCTAATCGCATCTAGTTTCGGATCAAAGTCATGAAGATTACCCAATAAATATCTAGCAGTATTCCTTACCTTACGATAAACATCTGAGAGCTGATTTAATATACTGGAACCGATAGGAACATCTACAGAATAGTCAACAGAACTAACCCAAAGCCTTAAAACATCAGCCCCAAATGCAGGATTTTTCTTCTTATTGCTTCCACCCTCAATGATCACTAAAGGGTCAACAATATTCCCCAAAGATTTACTCATTTTTCGACCCTTTTCATCTAATGCGAATCCATGTGTAAGAACTTTCCGATAAGGGGGATGATTCTTAACTGCTATAGATGTAAGCAAGGAAGACTGGAACCAGCCTCGATGCTGATCAGAGCCCTCAAGATATAAATCTGCTGGATATCCAAGTCCATCTCTTTTGCTTAATACAGATGCCCAACTTGAACCTGAATCAAACCAAACGTCCATCGTATCTGTACCTTTTTCCCATTTACTTGCTTCTACTGCATACTCAGGTGGCAAAAGATCTTTTTCACTGCGTTCCCACCAAATATCTGATCCATGCTCTGCAATAAGATTCTCTATATGTGAAAGTGTGACCGCATTTAAAAGAACTCCACTACCTCCTTTTTCATAGAAAACAGGAATAGGCACTCCCCAAGTCCGCTGTCTAGAAATGCACCAATCCCCACGTTCGCTAACCATGGAATTAATACGATTTTTGCCTGAAGAAGGGAACCAATCAACTTCTTCTATTGCCTCCAATATCTCCTTTCTGAAGCCTTCTACAGAAGCAAACCATTGTTCTGTTGCTCTAAAAATAGTTGGCTTTTTAGTTCGCCAATCATATGGATATCTGTGTGAATAAAGCTCCTCCTTTAATAAAGAGCCAGACTCCTCAAGAGCCTTTACAATCGCCGAGTTCGCATCCTTAAGAACATTTAGCCCTTCAAATGGACCCGCCTCAGAGGTCAAGAAGCCGGCTTCATCAACTGGACAAAGAATAGCTAGATTATTCTTTTTCCCAGTATTGAAATCATCCACACCATGACCCGGGGCTGTATGAACTAAGCCAGTACCTGATTCAATAGTTATATAATCTCCCCCTATAATGATTGGACTAGTCCGATCAAATAATGGATGACGATATAAGGCTCCCTCCAGCAATGAACCTTTAAATTTTGCACGTGCTGTAAGTTTGATTTCTAAGCTTTGGGAAACCTTTTCAATAAGTTCCGCCGCTAAAATTATTAAGTTAGCTCTATCATCTTCAGCAATCACATAATCAAGACGATCATTTACTGAAACAGCTAAATTAGCAGGAATAGTCCATGGTGTTGTCGTCCAAATAGCAACTTTAAGGGCACTCCCTAAGTCCTTTTCGCTTACCGGTAACTCTAATCCCTGGTCAATAATAGATTTGCGTAAAGACTCTGGCAGATGAATTACAGGAAATGAAGCATAAATGCTGTTACTGTAATGATTATCAGGGTATTCAAGTTCAGCCTCAGCCAGGGCAGTTTTGGAACTAGGGCTCCAATGAACAGGTTTTAAACCTCGATAAATATATCCCTTAAGAACCATCGTTCCAAAAACATTTATCTGAGCTGCCTCGTAATCTTTTTGAAGAGTTAAGTAAGGGTTTTCCCAATCAGCCCAAATTCCCCATCTTTGAAAACCAGCCATTTGCTTTTTAACTTGTTTCTGGGCATAGTTAGCTGCCTTCTTACGTAATTTAAAAGGAGTTAAAGATGCACGCTGATCTTTATCAAGACCTTGCAGGACTTTTAACTCAATTGGTAACCCATGGCAGTCCCATCCAGGGATAAAATGTACCTTTCGTCCAAGCATTATTTGATACTTATTGATAATATCTTTAAGGACCTTGTTAAGTGCATGGCCCATATGCAAAGCCCCATTCGCGTAAGGCGGTCCATCATGCAAAGTGAAGCGAGAGCCCTGATTACTTAAACCCAGCTGAAAGTCAATCCCCTTCTCCTTCCAAAAAGCCTGCAGTTCAGGTTCTCTTTGAACAGCATTTGCCCTCATCCCAAAGGAGGTACTCAACAAATTGAGAGTCTCTTTATAAGACTTGGGGCGATCTTCACCTTCTTGTCTTTTCTCCTGAGTCACGGCTAAGTTGCAGTATTGGGAATTATGAATCCTGGTGTGGTCATCATGTCCTAATGAGAACTCTAAATTCGCTCAAGGTCATTTCCTCGCCTATAGAAAAGGATCATTATGAGCAGTCTTTCGACCATCTCATAATGGATTTCCCAAATTTTAAGAAGAGTAGTGAGAATCTCTTTCTAGTTAGCGATATGTAAGTGTTGAACTGCAAACTTTCATCAAATCCCAAATCTTCACTCATTTCCAGATCAAATGATGCATTCATCAGATCATCTCTCAAATCCCATGAACCCAAATTAGTAGAAGAAAAAACGCAAGCCCTTTCCCTAACAACAGTTCTCCTCTTAAAATAGCCACCATGATTGGGAGGAAAACCTAAACCCACTTGCAGTTTTGATTAAAGTCTTTAAATAGCCCATCTGGCGGAATTGGTAGACGCGCTGGTTTTAGGTACCAGTGACCTTGGTCGTGGGGGTTCAAGTCCCCCGGTGGGCATCGATTTCCTAACTTGGTGTTGTCTTTGGTTCCTTTGCGCAAATCGCAAAATTCAATGGTCCAGACAGTAGCGATCCCTCATTCAAAAGAGGAGTCGAAAAAAATCCAATCTCTTTCTGAATGGCAGAGAGCCATTCAGAAATATTTAGATCCTCCAAATCCATGGAATCTCACTGTGGGGCTTTTTATCGGAGGTTATTGCCTGGCAGGGTTAAGCATTTGGCAGTGGTATCAAGGTAGTTGGCCCTTACCCCTTTTAGTTGGGATTGCTTTCCTCGCACTGCATATGGAAGGCACCGTTATCCATGATGCTTGTCACAATGCAGCACATCCAAATCGATGGATAAATCAAGCCATGGGTCATGGAGCAGCCATTTTGCTTGGCTTCAGTTTCCCAGTTTTCACAAGAGTGCATCTTCAGCATCACTCCCATGTAAATGATCCCCTCAATGATCCAGATCACATAGTTAGTACATTTGGCCCAGTATGGTTAATAGCCCCACGCTTCTTTTATCACGAGTATTTCTTTTTTGAAAGGAAGCTCTGGAGACGCTATGAACTAATGCAATGGGGTATTGAAAGGGGGCTATTTATTTCAATTGTAATTGCAGGAATTCGTTTTGATTTTATGAATGTAATTTATAATTTATGGTTCGGTCCTGCTCTAATGGTAGGAGTGACTTTAGGAATATTTTTCGACTACCTGCCTCATCGTCCATTCCTCTCACGTAATCGTTGGAAGAACGCAAGAGTTTATCCAAGTAAAGTTATGAACTGGTTAATCATGGGGCAAAACTATCATCTCGTTCATCATCTATGGCCGTCTATACCTTGGTTTGAATATAAGCCAGCCTACGAAGCTACTAAGCCTCTTCTTGATGCAAAGGGCTCTCCGCAAAGAATGGGGATTTTCGAGACAAAATCTGATGGTTTTAACTTTCTATATGACATAATTCTAGGAGTTAGAAGTCATAAAAAGAACCGTAGCAAAATGAGGCCCCTTGCTAAGCTTATGCCTAATAATCAATGGAGAAAAAGGTGGATACATTTATTACATCGAACAGCAGTTGCCCCAAATGAAAAGAAATTAATCAGATAAAATTTTCGGGACTCTAAAAAAATCACCTTCGCGTTGAGGAGCTAACGCCAAAAGGCTTTCACGCTCATCTGTTTTCAAAGTATTGTCCTCACGAGCAACATTTACAACCTCCACAGCTCTAGTAGTAGGTTGTATTCCTTCCGTATCCACTTTTTCAAGTTGAGCTACATAGCCAAGAATCTTTTCAAGTTGACTTGTATATTTTTCAACAGCCTCCTCTGGAAGGTCCAATCTTGCTAATTGGGCCACTTTACGAACATCCTCAGAATTTATCTGACTCATAATGCCTCTAAGAATTGGGATAAATCATTGCACAAATAAGACGCTGCTTTATCAAGCAAAACCGCACCATGATCTGCTTTGGCTAAATAAGGATCGGATCCCATACGTCCATCAGGATACCTAAGACGGAAATCCTCGGATCCATTTATAGCTCCTGCAGGCACGGGATCATTAAGAGGCCGTTGCTTAAGAATTAAATCTGGCTCCAAATGCATTGTTAAAGCAATTTCACTCGGTGTTGCATGTTGCCCCTCTCTTTCACCATAAAGCTCTTTTGCCTTGAGGGATACTGATGGGGCCATAAACCAATTGGCCAATTTAAACCTAACTTCTGAAGCACAAGAAATCTTTCTCATTCGCGCATTGCTATGAACTTGAGCAAAAGCCGCTTTAGTAGTAGCAATGTTGCCACCGTGACCATTAACTACGAATATCCTTTCAAAACCGTTAGAGATTAATGATAGAAAAAGATCATTTAGAACTTCTAATAAAGTTGATGGCTTCAGACTCATTGTGCCAGGGAAGCCAAGATGATGTTCAGCCATACCAAAAGGCTGCGTGGGAGTAACCAGTACACCAGTACGGCGTCCAACCTCTAATGCAACGGCTTCTGCAGTCATTGCATCAGTTCCAATCGCTCCGGTAGGTCCATGCTGCTCAGTTGAACCAATTGGTAAAACCACCCCCTTGCAATTAGTGAGGTATCTTTCTACTTCAGGCCAACTAAGAAGCTCTAGCCTAATGGCATTAGAGTTTTCAACAGGCCCGGGAATAATTGATGACATTGAAAAATTTTTTTGAAAGGCACTTAATCGTGAGTCCAAAAACCTTTCAGGCTTAAAAACAAAGGAGATTCATGAAAAGATCAAACTCATAAGAGACTTTATGTCTTCTCACTTAATTCAAAGCGAATCCATTCAAGAAAACAAAGTTATTCCTAATTCCTTTTTTTGCAGGCCAGCTGAAGAGGTGGCTCCAGATTTAATCGGTTGCGAATTAGTCAAGCGTCAAGAGAATGGGAACATTCTTTCAGGAGTGATCGTAGAAACGGAAGCCTATTCTCAAGTTGAGTCAGCATGTCATGGATCTACGCGCAGAAGCAAAAGCAACGAAACACTTTTTGGACCACCAGGACATTTTTATATCTATTTGACTTACGGTATCTATCATTGCGTCAACGTAGTTACGGATCGCGATAACTGGGCAAGTGGAGTTCTTCTCAGGGCCCTAGCACTACCAGGAGAGGATGAACGGATAGCGTCTGGCCCAGGGTTATTAGCTCAAAGATTTGGGTTAAACCGAACCCATGACAATTTGCCAATCTCAATAGAGAATGGATTGTGGATGACTAATCGAACATTCTCCCCAGCTATGCAGAAAATAATAAGGACAAAAAGGGTCGGCATATCTCAAGAAAAGGATTTGCCTTGGCGGTGGTACCTACAATCGAGTCGTAGCGTTAGTAAACGCGCCAAAGGTGATCGCTGTCCCAAAACATCTGTCGCTTGGACTCCATCCCAAACAGATAGTCGATGAGTAACTGGTCCCATCGTCATGTTTTAGACCTATCTACCTTTTCTGTAGATGATTACAGTTCAGTTCTTGAACTAGCAAATCGATTCAGAGCCTTACCTCGAACAGGTGCAAGAAAGTTACCAGCCTTACAAGGCAAGTTAGTAGCAACATTGTTTTTCGAGCCTAGTACTCGGACTAGAAGCAGTTTTGAACTTGCCGCTAAAAGCCTTTCCGCTGATGTGCAGAGCTTCTCCCCAAGCAACAGTTCTATTAGCAAAGGCGAAACACCTTTAGATACTGCACTGACATATGTAGCAATGGGTGCCGATTTATTAATCGTGAGGCATAGCTCTTCAAATGTGCCAGAACAGTTGGCCAATTCTTTGGAGCAAAGGGGTGCAAAAACAGCAATCTTGAATGGGGGAGATGGGTTTCACAGTCATCCCAGTCAAGGTCTCCTGGACTTATTCACTCTTGCAACTTTTTTCAATCCAAAGTCCCCTTTGCCATCAACACTTCTAGGGAAGCGAATAGTAATAGTTGGCGACATTCTCCATTCACGCGTTGCCCGTTCAAACCTATGGGCACTTACAGCATGTGGCGCTGATGTTGTTCTATGCGGTCCTCCAAGTCTGGTTCCGGAACAATTTGCAAACTTTGTAGACGCCCCACCACCAGGACAAGCTGAAGACCCAATCCAGAAACGTGGCCAAATTTTGATAATGAGACCGCTTAAAGAGGCCCTAAAGGGTGCCGACGCAGTAATGACACTGCGTTTACAGAAAGAACGTATGAATCAGAACCTACTTACTGACCTTAATAGATATCACATTGACTATGGAATTACTCACAAGAGTTTGGAATGGTGCGGCAAACCTATACCTGTCCTTCACCCTGGTCCCGTAAATCGAGGGGTAGAAATATCAAGCTCATTATTGAATGATAGGTCCATTTGTCTAATTGAAAAGCAAGTTAGCAATGGAATCTCAATCAGAATGGCCCTCCTTTATTTAATGGCAGCCATAGAATCAAACTAAAAATCTTGAATGCTTATAAAAACTAACAGGCAGTATAGTTAAATATCTTAGATTTGATTTTGAGTCTATAACAATTTAAAGCCTTCCAAGAGCAATCCATATAACAACCCAAACCTTGCTAAATCAATTATTTTTAATGAAATATGAGACCTTTGATTAGTAGGCCATCGCCTTCTTGCCCTAACCATTAGTTCAAGTATTAAAACAACAAAGAAAGCACCTATAGGGTCCATTAAAGCCAAAACACCATTAATAGTACCTATAGAGCTGCCAATCAAAAATCCGATCAGAAGGATAATTAAAAACAACGAATATCTTCGCCAAGGGTTCACAGCCCAAAGCTCTAATCTCTCAAAAGCATGACCAAAATTTCGTTGCAAAGCAGTTGATTGAAGTTTAATTCCCATCTCAATCCATTAGGAGAGCTTGCAATACTTTTATCTTTATAATCATCTTATCTTTTCATTGTATTTGAAGCTTATAAAATAATAATCATGAGCGCTCATAATCGAATGTGTAATGTAATTGCTCAACCTCAACCTGCCTCAGCCTTTGGCTTGCGAGATGACTTGCCTTCTAGTAACTCAAGCAAAGCCTCCAACTGAGCCATAACACCACGCACTTCGCCTGGTTCAGGCAATAAGCCATCTTGCATGACTCCTTGATGCATCTCCCGCAACTCCTGTCGGATGTAGCGGAGGTGACTAATCACTTGTTCACGTTTCGATTGCGACATCGAGAATTCGGTCTCTTCGTAGTAACCCTTTTACCTCATCAACTATCTGGTGGTTTTTTCATTCCAGCAGTCAAACCGCCTGCTAGAGCAATAAAGCCAAATGTAAGCAAAGCAGAGGGGCGTGCAAGGACAGTAAGACCAACTAAAACTAGTAGTCCAGCTAAGAGAAGGTTACGGTCGCCAGGCTGAAGTCTGAGCTTGAATCGCATGACTTAATGATTATCTCAAAAAAGTCAGGGGTTCAAAATACAATCTTCTATCTTTTTGCACAGAAAACTGGAGCAAACAAATACAACTCTGCCTTGAAATAAAAAGCCTAAAAATCAGCATGGAGAATAGGGGATTCGAACCCCTGACCTCTGCGGTGCGATCGCAGCGCTCTACCAACTGAGCTAATTCCCCTGTTAGAGAAAGCTAGCGTGTGAGCAAAATAGGAATGTGGATAGTTTCATCCTGACAAATGAATAGATCCAATGTTCCATCATTATTAAAGGAGCGACGCATTACCCCGGAGCTTTTAAATGAATTTGATGACGCTTCCACGGCCCTCTTGGCAAAGCGTCTAGAAGATGATGATTACCCCACACCTTTTGAGGGCCTAAATGACTGGCATCTTTTGCGGGCACTAGCAATACATAGACCCGAACTGACAATTCCCTATCTACACTTAATAGATCAGGAACCATTCGATGAAGATTGAGGAGACATATCTCCTAAAAGGACGACGAATTCTCGTTGCTGCGTGTGGAAGCATTGCTGCAGTTAAAACTCCTCTCCTGATCAGCTCTTTAATCAAATCAGGTGCGGAGGTGCGCTGTGTTGTGACCCCAAGTGCGGCCCAACTAGTAAGCCCATTAGCATTAGCAACCCTTAGCAGAAACCGTTGTTATCAAGATAAAGACCAATGGGACCCAAATGAACCAAAACCATTACATATAGAACTTGCTGAATGGGCGGAAATAGTTGTCATCGCACCATTAAGTGCTTCTACGCTTTCACGTTGGACCAAAGGGCTTGCAGAAGGTCTGCTCGCAAGTGTTTTATTGGCAGCTGAAGTTCCTGTCATTGCTGCTGCTGCAATGAACACAGGGATGTGGAGAAACTCATTTATTCAGAACAATTGGAAATTACTTCAACGCAATCCAAACATTTTGCCTCTTGTCCCTTCCGCTGGGCTCCTTGCCTGTGACCGAATAGGAGAAGGTCGGATGGTTGAAATAGATCTCATTCAATTAGCCATAACTAGCGGAATTATTCAAAAAGAGAAACACGGAAAACTAATAAAAGACTGGGATGGCCTGACTCTCATCGCAACTGCTGGTCCTACGGAGGAAGCATTAGACCCTGCAAGGGTTTTCACAAATAGAAGCAGCGGAATGATGGGAGTAGTGCTTGCTCAGGCCGCAAAGCTAAGAGGAGCCAAAGTCGAACTAGTGCACGGTCCACTTAATCTCCCCTCAGCTTTACTCGAAGGCTTAAGCAGTCATGCTGTAACTAATGCAGAACAAATGAGAAAAATACTTGAACGACTCCAAAGTTCTGCAAATGCAATTGCTATGGCAGCGGCCGTCGCAGACATAAGGAAGGTCGGCGGCAGTGCAGAAAAGAAGCTAAGCAAAGTTAACTTCCTACAAAGTCTTGGTAATACCTTTGAACCCGTACCTGATTTACTTGCTGAGTTAGTCCAAAAAAAACCTATAGGGCAAGTTTTACTTGGTTTTTCTGCGTTAACAGGGAATGACAATGAACTTCTTCTTCAGGGCAAAGCAAAGAAGGTAACTAAAGGATGCGATTTACTAATGGCAAATCCCATTGATCGTCCTGGCCAAGGCTTTGGAGAACAACCCAATGGAGGCTTCCTCTTGGGACCTGATGAGACGGTTCGCCCACTACGTACTACCTCCAAATTGGACTTGGCCCATCAATTATTGGATGCAATGCTGCTCGAAATGCCTTCAATAATTCCTTAAATGAATTGATTCACCAAATTTCTTTAAAATAGGGCAAAAAAACAAAAAGCCAGTTTGGGAAAGGGATTTGGGGGTTTGAAGGTCGTTTTTTTGTGTTTGAAGAAGCGACAGGTTGTTGAGAGCTGCAAAAGGCTGGTCCAATGCCCCATTTGCCCCCTGTAAGATCCCAACTGATCCATTGGGCGGTTTCTACCGCAGTCATCTGGCCTTTCGGCTTCCTCTCATGCGATTTCGTCCTCTGCTGGCCCTGATGCTGGCTTTCTGTCTCACTTTTGCAGCTGCCCCAAGCAGTGTCTCTGCCGCGTTTGTGCTTGGCGATGAAAGGGGGAATTCCCAATTTGCCGGGGTCGTCAATACCGGCGCAGCAGGCGAGTGCGCAACCCTCCCCGCTGATGCTCAGGGATCCATCAACACTGATGGAAAGTTTAAGAACCTCTGTCTACAGCCAACAGAATTCTTTGTGAAACTGGCAGCTACCCGTCGTCAAAAGGCTGATTTTGTTCCTGCAAAGATCATCAGCCCTAGATACAACTCAAGTATTGATGAGGTCTATGGAGACCTCTCTGGTGGCAAATTTACTGCCAAGGGTGGTATTGACTTTGCTTTAATCACTGTTCTTTCCCCTAATGGAGAAGAGTTTCCTTTAGCTTTCTCTGTCAAAGACATGATTGCTGATGGAAGCAAGTCAATCTCTCCTGGAGCAGAGTTCAAAGGGACAACCTTCGTTCCTAGCTACCGCACAGGAGATTTCCTTGACCCCAAGAGTCGTGCTAAGGACACTGGTGTTGACTATGCACAGGGACTTGTTGCCCTAGGTGGCGATGATGAAGATCTAGCTAAAGAGAACATCAAGCAAGACCTGACTGGTCAGGGGCAAATCACCCTTTCAATTGACCGTGTCGACGAAGCTACTAATTCATTTGCGGGAACCTTCGTAGCCATTCAGCCTTCAGACAATGATTTAGGTTCCAAAGAACCAGTTGACATAAAACTCACTGGTGTTCTCTTTGGCCGTAAGGCTTGATCAGAAATTAACTGATCTTTCTCTGTAACTGAACAACCTAATAAAGGGGCCTGCCTTAGGCCCCTTTTTAGTGATTAAAGGATTTTAAATCCGATTTATCTATCTTCAACCTTCGATCTGGGAGAATCTCCCAGTCTTTCAGGGCTAGTAATGATCACCAGCCAAATGTCCTCTCCAAAAGATTCAGATGTCATAGCGCCCTATGGGGGAACCCTGGTTGATCTGATGGTTCATGGGGAAATGCGCCAAAGCATTCAAGAAAGTGCGAGTAAAACCATTGAGTGTTCAGATCGGAATGCTTGCGATATTGAATTGCTTGTTATTGGAGGTTTCTCTCCTGAACGAGGCTTCATGCATCAAGCAGACTATGACTCAGTAGTAGCCAGTAATAGGACTACCTCAGGTTATTTATTTGGTCTCCCGGTTGTTTTAGATACTGACAGAGAAGACATAACTCCAGGGGATCAAGTCTTACTGACCTATAAAAACCAAAACCTGGCTGTTATTGAGGTAGAAGATAAATGGGAACCAGACAAAGTACTAGAAGCCAAAGGTTGTTATGGCACAACTTCCATAGAGCATCCGGCTGTAAGGATGATCACCACTGAACGCAAACGTTTTTATATAGGTGGTCCGATTAAAGGTCTTGAGCTACCTCATCGGGTCTTCCCATGCAAAACTCCTGCTCAAGTCAGGGCTGAACTACCTGCTCAAGAAGACGTAGTTGCATTTCAATGTCGTAACCCAATTCACAGAGCACACTACGAACTTTTCACAAGGGCTTTACATGCAAGCAATGTCAGTGAGAAAGCTGTTGTACTCGTACACCCAACTTGCGGGCCGACTCAACAAGATGACATTCCTGGGACAGTCCGGTTTCAAACCTATGAGCGTTTAGCGGATGAAGTCAATAACCAAAGGATTAGATGGGCCTACCTTCCATATTCAATGCATATGGCTGGTCCTAGAGAAGCTCTCCAACACATGATTATCCGCAGAAACTACGGATGTACTCACTTCATCATTGGTCGCGATATGGCAGGTTGCAAGTCGAGTCTCTCTGGAGAGGATTTCTATGGTCCATATGATGCGCAAAATTTTGCAAGAGAATGTGCTCCTGAATTAGCCATGGAAACAGTCCCTTCTTTAAATCTCGTTTATACCGAGGAAGAAGGCTATGTAACCGCAGAACACGCTGAAGCACGTGGTTTACATGTCAAAAAGCTGAGCGGCACACAATTTCGCAAAATGCTGCGCAGTGGAGAAGAAATCCCTGAATGGTTCGCCTTCAAAAGTGTTGTTGAAGTACTTCGAGCCACTTGATGGGGAGAAAACTATTAACATCCCTTCATCTGAGGTGACAGAACCTTGAACAAACGCTGGCGAAACGTTGGGCTCTACGTGCTCATGGTGATTGTTGTAATCGTTGTTGGGACTGCTTTCTTTGACAAGCCTGACCCTTCTACAGCAACCAAAACTCTGCGGTACAGCGATTTCATCGAGGCCGTTGAAGAGAACCAAATAAGCAGAGTTTTAATTTCTCCTGATCGAGGAACAGCTCAGGTTGTTGAAATGGATGGTCGCCGAGCAGCAGTCAATCTTGCCCCGGACAAAGACCTTTTAAGCCTGCTTACTAAGCACAACGTGGATATTGCTGTACAGCCCACTCGTCAGCCAAGTGCATGGCAACAAGCGGCAAGTAGCTTGATTTTCCCAGTTTTGTTATTAGGAGGACTCTTTTTCCTTTTCCGGCGAGCTCAAGGGAATGGAGGTGGGAACCCTGCAATGAATTTCGGCAAAAGCAAAGCCAGGTTGCAAATGGAACCCTCCACGCAGGTCACCTTTGGAGACGTCGCTGGCATAGAAGGTGCAAAACTCGAACTAACTGAAGTAGTTGATTTTCTGAAAAGTCCAGATCGCTTTACTGCTGTAGGAGCAAAGATTCCTAAAGGTGTACTTCTCGTTGGACCGCCTGGTACAGGGAAAACTTTGTTAGCGAAAGCAGTCGCAGGAGAAGCTGAAGTCCCATTCTTCTCAATATCAGGTTCCGAATTCGTGGAAATGTTTGTAGGAGTGGGGGCCAGCAGAGTGCGAGATCTTTTTGAACAAGCAAAGAAAAATGCTCCGTGCATAGTCTTTATTGATGAAATTGACGCTGTTGGGCGACAAAGAGGAGCCGGCCTTGGTGGAGGAAATGATGAGAGAGAGCAAACCCTCAATCAACTTCTTACAGAGATGGATGGGTTTGAGGGCAACTCTGGAATAATCATCGTTGCTGCAACTAATAGGCCTGATGTACTGGATTCAGCCTTAATGCGTCCAGGTCGTTTTGATCGTCAAGTTGTCGTAGACAGACCTGACTACAGTGGAAGGCTACAAATTCTAAAAGTTCATGCTCGAGATAAAACGCTCTCAACAGATGTCGACTTGGACAAAGTGGCGCGTCGTACCCCTGGCTTTACAGGAGCAGATCTTGCCAACCTTCTAAACGAAGCTGCAATCCTTGCAGCTCGCAGAGAGCTTAAAGAAGTAAGCAATGATGAAATTGGTGATGCTATTGAACGAGTAATGGCAGGACCAGAGAAAAAAGATCGTGTAATGAGCGAGAAAAGAAAGCGTCTTGTTGCATATCACGAAGCTGGCCATGCTCTAGTGGGAGCTCTTATGCCCGATTATGACCCAGTCCAAAAAATATCAATAATCCCCCGAGGCCAAGCAGGAGGACTTACATTTTTCACTCCTAGTGAAGAGAGAATGGAATCAGGTCTATATTCACGGTCTTATCTACAAAATCAAATGGCTGTGGCCTTAGGTGGTCGAGTGGCAGAAGAAATTGTCTACGGAGAAGACGAGGTCACCACAGGAGCATCTAACGATTTGAAGCAAGTAGCTCAAGTAGCGAGGCAAATGGTTACTCGCTTTGGCATGAGTGACAAGATAGGGCCCTTGTCTTTAGGCAGATCTCAAGGAGGGATGTTTCTTGGCCGTGATATAGCCCCTGAAAGAGACTTCTCAGAAGATACAGCTGCAACAATTGATTCAGAAGTTTCTGACTTAGTTGATGCCGCTTACAAAAGAGCTAATAAGGTCCTATTAGATAATCGTCCCGTTCTTGATGAATTAGCAAATATGTTGGTAGAAAAAGAAACCGTAGATTCAGAAGATCTCCAAAATCTTTTGATTAATCGAGATGTACGAGTAGCCGAATACGTCTGACATCACTTACTTATCTAACTGGATAGATCAGCAAGAAGCATTAATTGCTTCTCTTGAGGCCCAACCTCTTTTAGTTGTGATACGACCTGATTCCAGGGATATGGAAGAAGAAGTTAAAGATAGTCCTTTGATTTATTTTGTTGAACAACTTAATTCGCTAGGTGTCCATCATGTGGAGATTGCGTGGTCTCCGCATCCAGGCTGGACGTCTCTAATGAAAGAGTTGCAACAGAGTTTTGGTTCGATCTCATTAGGGGCAGCATCGATAACGAATCCTAAAAGTCTGGAATTAGTCGCGAATCTAGGCCTCGCATATGCGATGACTCCCATTTGGGATGTTGAGCTCCTGCGTCAAGCTCAAAACCTGAAGCAAGTCCTTATCCCTGGAGTTTTCTCCCCTACAGAGATTTATCAAGCCAGCCAGTTTGGATGTCGACTAGTCAAGCTTTTCCCGGCTTCTATTCTTGGTATTGAATACCTGAATCAACTCCAAGTTCCTCTTGGCTCTACCCCATTCATTATTGCAGCTGGTGGCATGAAGATTTCAGATATAAATCCCTGGCTGAAGAAAGGGTTTGGAGCTATTGCAATTGGCAGGGAATTAACCCAACAAGAGCCTCTGAGGCCTTCGCTTGAGTCATGGCTGAAATTTCAACATTAAAGATATTAACGACAATACTTTATCGACATAGAGCTCAGATTAATTACACCATAGTAGTCATATTCCTTGCAATATCCCAATTAATCTCAACTTAAGAGTAGTCACCTCTATATCCACAGGCTTAAAAATGCAGTCATTAAATACATATACATAAAAATATCAATCAACTCTTAAACCCACTCAGTCTCAACTAAAGCCACCTAAGCAGTTCATGTTCCGACCCTTACCTGGGTTTTATCACCAAAGGCTGCACTGCCCTCTTTGCCGAAGAAGATGATCAGCTAAAACTAATGCAACCATGGATTCCACCATCGGGACAGCCCTTGGCAAAACGCATGGATCATGGCGTCCCTTCCCAGCAAGAGTAATTGAATTACCATCTGCATCTATGGTCTGCTGATCTTTCCGAATGGTAGCGGTTGGCTTAAAAGCAACCCTCATCAGAATTTCCTCCCCATTACTTATCCCCCCTTGTATACCTCCTGAGTTATTCGTTGATGTTTTAAGACGTCCATCTTTTGTAGGTAAGAAGGCATCATTATGCTCACTACCTTTAAGGAAAGTTCCTGAAAATCCCGAACCAAGTTCAAAACCCTTAGTAGCAGGAAGTGACATAAGGGCTTTTGCAAGATCTGCCTCCAATTTGTCAAAAACTGGCATGCCTAGACCTACCGGAGGATTCCTGACAACACACTCAATGACCCCACCACAAGAATCACCCTGACGACTTATTTCTTCAACTCGATCGATCATCAACTGTGCTGTCACCTGATCAGGGCAACGAACAATATTGGACTCAATCTCTTCAAATTTGACTTTCACTGGATTTATTTGCGCTTCAACATTATGAATTCTCTTTACCCATGCAAGTACTTCTGTGCCATTGGTCTTGGCAAGTAGTTGTTTCGCAATAGCACCTGCCGCAACTCTAGCAATCGTCTCTCTTGCAGAAGCTCTACCTCCACCACTAAGAGCTTGTATTCCATATTTTGCATTATAAGTCCCATCTGCATGCGAGGGCCTAAACACATGACGCATTTCCTTGTAATCACCTGGACGTTGATCTTTATTTCGGACAATCATGGCAATAGGAGTACCAAGAGTCATGTCTTCAAGCAATCCACTTAAGAACTCGACCTGATCAGCCTCTTTCCTAGGGGTGGTAATTTTGCTCTGCCCTGGCTTACGCCTATCTAATTCAGATTGAATATGGGCAATATCAAGCTCCAATCTTGGAGGGCAGCCTTCTAAAATTACGCCTACTCCTCCACCATGAGACTCACCGAAGGTGCTTATTCGAAATAGTTGCCCAAACGTGCTTCCCATAAAAAATCAATCGTGATCGAAGCGTAAGTAGTCCAAAGCAATAAGACGGGACTTTTTAAG